>CAZXKO010000069.1:0-35427 GCA_964641665.1 uncultured Acidobacteriaceae bacterium | reverse complement strand
GGACCGCCGTGACCACGTGGCCGCGGCCGCGATCGCTGAGGACGCCGAACACCGACATTGGCGCGACCGGCTGGATGACGATTACGCCGTAAAGAATGAGGTCCCACAACGTGAGGGTGCGGCGCAGGCGCGGCGCGCTGGTGCTGGTCGGGTTGGTGGCCATTCGGCTCCTTAGTCGCAGCGATTAACGAAAAACCCCATCACCGATGTGGTGATGGGGCCTTGGGGGAGAGCTGCTCCAGGCGGAGCAGTAAGACAGTGTTCGATGAACTGATTTGAGATTCCGCGAACGATAGCAAACGTTTGCGGCGGGCGCAAGATGTTTCTCACGAACAGGGAACTACTCTCAACTGCCTTGCTTGATTCACCACTCCTGCGCGGTAACCTCGCTGACTCCACGCCGAAGGGTGACACTGCCGCACGGTCCGTATTCCGCGCACTCCGTGCATCCCCCGCCGCGTACCTCATTGCACATTCCATCCACTCACTTCAACCGCAGGCTTGGCGACGCCGAGAGCGCTGGTGCGGAAGGTGGCCGTGACTTCCCGCCTCTCGCCCGGGAGCAGTGAGATGTAGTTGTCCTGCCAGATCACGGGAAGGATTTCGTCCCCACCTTTGCCCTTGTCGACTTTCAAGCGAACGAAGAAAGCCAGGTTCTGACTGGGGTTTTCGACGGTGACGTGCGTAATGGAGTCGTTGCCCTCCTTTTCGGAATGGCTTGTGACCTGCAACTTCACCTTAGGCAGTTGGCTTAACGCGGTGAAGTCGGCAAATTGTGAGGTCGGCGTGGTGTACCAGTTGGACTTTTCCCAATCGAGGGTTTCGGGTTTGGCAGAAAGCCAGTAAAAGTTCGAGCCTACCAGTTTTCCTTTCGCGTCCTGAAGTCGCAACACGAGAAAGGACACCGGACTCGGTACGGGCAAGTCGGGAAGGGTAAGGACTTTGCTGGTGCTGTCTGCGGGGGCGTCGACCGGGGATTCCTGCGACCATTGTTCCGACATGTCGAGACTGAAGAGCTTGGTGATGAGTTTCAGGCCCTTGGCGTCGGTGTACTGACTGCTGACTACCCAGACCGAGCGATCGTCGTAGCCGTACACGGGGTGCAGCGGCTCCATGGCTCGTTTGGCGCCGAAATAACCTCCGGCGGGGCGCAGGTAGAAATCGTAGAGGTGCCAGATCAGCGAGGGCCAAGCATTGTTCAGCATCCATTGGATCACGCCGGTCGAGGTGTACTTGTTGCGGCTGTAGGCCTCGAACATGGCGCGGATGCCCTCGTAGTTCATGAGCTGGGCTTTCAGCGTGTAGTCTTCGAGGGTGCTGGCCGGGCCGTAGCGGGCGGTGAGGGCCTCGGTATAGACATGAAGATCTTTGAACTCGCCGCCGCCAGCGTGGAAGTTCCACCAATCGTCGATGGGCCAGAGATGTTCTTTGGGGAGCATGGCACGAAGGCTTTCGATGGGCGGCACGGCCGGGCCGGGGCTGGTTTCGGTGTTGAAACCGTGGGCGCCGCCACACTGGCCGAGCTTGCAGTGATAGGCGCTGTTGACGTTGTCTTCGGTCCAGTACGAGGGCGCGACGTACTCGTAAGGGCCGCTCATCTTCACACCGCTATTTCCCGTGACGGTGGTGGATTCGCCGGACGCGGAAGAGACTACAGGGTTGGGGAACAATAGTTTCTTTTCGACATCGAGATACGTTTGCTCAACATCCGGTGGCGGGGGACCGTCGCTGCCGTTCAGCCACATCACCAGGCTGGGATGGCTGCGCAAGCGGTAGAGTTGGGCTTCGAGCGAGGCTTTGGCGATGTCGAAGTCCTGCGGCTTCCACTTGCTCCAATGCTCCCAGTGATCGCAGCAGCACCATCCGGCCATCACGAGGATGCCTTCACGGTCGGCGCGATCGAAGAATTCTTCGGTCTCGAGTTTGCCTTCGAGGCGGATGGTGTTGAGTCCCATGTCGCGGACGTAGGCGAATTCGTCGCCCAAGCGCTGCGAGTTCTCGCGCAGCATCATGTCGGGCGACCAGCCGCCACCGCGGATCAGGATCCTCTTGCCGTTGATGGAGAAGGCCCGCGCCTTCTGCTCGTTCAGTTCGGACGTTACTTCACGAATGCCAAAGCGCGTTTCGGTATGGTCCGAGACTTTACCGTTGACGTCGAACTCCATGGTCAGTGGGTAGAGTTCCGGCTTGCCCATCTGCGCCGGCCACCAAAGACGCGGATTCGCGAAGTTGAGTTGCGAGAACTTCTCGGGATCGAAGGTGACGTCTTTGTTCTCGTTGGAGCCGAGTTCCACGTCTTGGGAGAACTCGACGTTTTCGATCTTGCCCTTCAGCGTGCCCTTGACGACCTGAGCGGTGGCGTTCTTGAGGAGCGCGGTCACGGTGAGTTGCGCGTGGTTCGAGGCGTCGACGTGGGAGACGACCGTCGGGTAGCGCAGTGCCGTGGAACCGCTAGTGGTGACATAAACTTCCCGCCACAGGCCCATGTTGCGGTCGGGTGGCGCCGGGTTCCAGTCGACAAAGGTGATGGCAAGGTCGTTTTCAGTGGGCGCGTACACCTGCACTGCGAGGACGTTCTCCGCGCCGGTCTTAGCAGCGGTGGTAATGTCGAATTCGTAGGTGCGCCAGGCGCCGGCCACGTCGTCAGATTTCGCAACCTGTTTCCCGTTCAGCCAGATATTCGCCCGGTAGCTGATGCCGCCGAAATGTAGCCAGATGGTCTTACCCTTGTCCGCAGCAGGAAGGGTGAAGGCCTTGCGATACCACCAGGAATGCGCGTAGGGACTATCGGGGTCCATCGGCAGGTTGGAGAAGTTGGCGCCGATGGGGTAGCTCACCCCGGGAAACTGGCGAAGGTTCATCCCGAAGAAAGGGTCTGGAAGGACTTTGTGTTTCACCAGGGCGCTGACCACGGTGGTGGGCACCGTGACCTCATACCAGTTTCGAGTCTGGAAGCCCACCTTGGAGATGGCCTCGCCCGACTGCTCGACCTTGCAAGAGCTTTGCAGATCCCAGCCATCGGCCAGGCGGAGTTTGGACGGTTGGCTGGTCGACGTGGCCTTAGTGCCAGGCGCCGGCTGCGCGAGGGCGGTTGCGCCGAACAGCAGGGCGACGACCCAATACAGGTTGCGCATCTTCATGCTCGAGGCCTCGTCGAGATACTAGGAAAAGCGAGCAGCGGCTGCACGGCGGTCCGGGCAGAGGGAAAACGCGGCGATAAACGTGAAAAGAGCCGCCAACTGGATAACACGTTTTATTGATTCGTTTCAATAGCTGATTTCCCAGCGTCTTTGGGTGCTCGTGTGACGGCGCGTTCCTCCTCTGCCGGGATTGGCGCCTCTGGGTCGGACCTGTCTCCCCAACCCGGAGTCGGCCCTGCCCGTAGTTTATAATAATTAATTCCGCCCCCGAACATTCTGGAGTGATAAGCCAATGATTCGATTTCTGCAAACCCCTGGCCCGATCAAGAAGATCATTCTGAGCGCAATCTTGCTGATTTTCTGCGGCGCCATGGTCATAACGCTGATTCCTGGCGGTCTGGGCTCGGACCTGATGGGACAGCCCAGCCAAGGCGTAGTTGCCAAGGTTGCCGGTCAAAATGTCACGACCCAGGACGTACAAGCGCGAGCCAAGGTTCTGGTGCAGCAGCAGGGCCCCCAGTACGCGGCAATGGCTAACCGGCTAATGCCCATGTTCTTGCCCCAGGCGGCGCAACAGCTCATTACCGGCAAGGCGATCGTTGCCGAGGCCCAACGGCTGGGCCTGAAGGCCACTGAAGCGGATGTACGCGACGAACTGGAGCACGGACGCTACGCGTCGACGTTCTTTCCGGGCGGCAAGTTCATCGGCCAGACAGCCTACGAGGGCCTGCTCGAACAGAATAACTTGACCGTGGAAGGATTCGAGCAGGATGTGAGAAATGAGGTCCTGCAGCAGAAACTGGTCACTCTGGTGACGGGCAGCGCCTCGGTGTCAGACGTGGAGATCCGCCAGCAGTTCGTGAAGAGCAGCACCAAAGTGAAGTTTGAATACGCCGTGTTGTCGCAGGCTGATATCCGGAAGGGGCTGCGTCCCACCGACGACGAGTTGAAAGCCTTCTACAACCGCAACAAGGCGAGTTACAACAACTCGATTCCGGAAAAGCGCAAGATCGAATACGCCCTGCTCGACAAAAGCAAGATGCTCGCCGAGGTGCAGGTCACAAACGACGATTTGCGCGCCTACTACGAGAATCACAAGGATCAGTACCGGGTACCCGAAGAAGTGAGGGTCAGGCACATCCTGATCAAAACCCCCTCGCCGGGACCCGACGGCAAAGTCGATGACAAGGCCGTCGAGGCAGCCCGGAAGAAAGCTGAAGACGTACTCAAGCAGGTGAAAACGGGCGGCAAATTCGAGGACCTCGCCAAGAAATACTCCGAGGACCCGGGCAGCGGCAAGCAGGGCGGGGACCTGGGATGGATCGGCCGCGGACGCACCGTGCCCGAGTTCGAAAAGGCCGCCTTCTCGCTGGCGAAAGGACAAACCAGTGATCTGGTGAAGAGTTCGTTCGGGTTCCATATTATCCGCGTGGAGGACAAACACGACCCGCACGTCAAGACGCTCGACGAAGTAAAGGGCGAGATCGAACCTCTGATCCGCCAGCAGAAAGCCGGGCGGTTGATGGAGAACGCGGGCAACGCGCTGCTCGAACAGGCGCGCAGCCAGGGGCTGGAAAGAGCCGCCGCGGCGAAGGGATTGAGTGTGGTGAACACCGACTTCGTCAGCCGCGCGGACGTCCTGCCAGGTATTGGAGTGACTCCGCAGTTCATGGACGCCGTGTTTACCGAGCGAGAAAAGGCGCCGCCGGATCTGGCCCAGTTGTCGCAGGGTTCGGTGGTTTTCGAGGTGCTCGCAATCCGTCCCCCGGCCACGCCAACCTTTGAAGAGATCCGTAGCCGGGTGGAGAACGAATTCAAGAACGAGCGCGCCAGCATCCTGCTGTCCCAGAAGACGCAGGAGCTTTCCGACCGCGCCAAGTCGGAGCATGATCTGAAGCGGGCGGCCAAGGAACTTGGGGCGACGGTTAAGACCAGCGACTTCGTCCTGCCGGACGGGCAGGTGCCGGACGTTGGCAGCATGACGGGGCAGGCGGCGGTGGCGTTTACGCTGAAGCCGGGGGACACCAGCGGGCCCATTACCAACGCGAACAACGGCGTGGTGCTGTCGGTGCTGGAAAAACAGGAACCGACGGAGCAGGAGTTCGCCACGAAGAAAGACCAGATTCGCGACGGCCTTCTCCGAAACAAGCAGCAGGATCTGTTCGGACTGTTCCTGTCGAACCTTCGCCAGCGAATGGAGAAGTCGGGAGAGATCCGAATCAACGAGAAGGAAATGCAAAACCTGACCAAGGGCGGCCTGAGCGACGAGGGGTACTGAGAGCGAACTGGCCCGCTCACACTTAAGATGATTTAAGTCCCATGCCATTTCCCCGCGCCACAGGCATTCTTCTGCATCCAACTTCGCTGCCTGCGCGCGGGGGAATTGGAGATTTCGGCCCCGCCGCTTACCAGTTCGTGGACTTTCTTGCGTCTGCCCACCAAGGTTTGTGGCAGGTGCTGCCCCTCGGGGCACTGGGATACGGAAATTCCCCCTACTCCTCAACCTCGGCGTTCGCCGGGAATCCACTCTTGATCAGCCTGGAGCGGCTTGCCGACCACGGCTGGATCGACCGGTCGCGCATCGCGGACTTGCCAGACCAGGTGGGCCCGGTCGAGTACGAAGCGGTATTCCATCGCAAGATGCCGTTGATTGCGGAGGCCGCCGATCATTTCGTAAGGACGGCCACCGGCAACCCCCGCTCCCGCTTCGACCGCTTTTGCGTGGAGAATCAAGGCTGGCTCGACGACTTCGTATTGTTTGACGAATTGCGGTCGCGCTTCCTCCTGGCGAACTGGAACCAGTGGCCACGAGAGTTGGCCCATCGTGACCCGGCGGCTATCGCGAAGGTGCGCCAGAAACGTGCCGGCGCGCTGGCGACGCGACGCGCGATTCAATTTGCCTTCTACGAACAATGGCGCGCCCTGCGCCATTACTGCGCGGAGAGCTCCGTGAGAGTGGTGGGCGACCTGGCGATTTTCGTGAACTACGACAGCGCCGACGTGTGGACCAATCCGGAATTGTTCCGGCTTGACGAGAATCGTAATCCCGAAGTTGTTTCAGGCGTACCGCCAGATTTCTTCAGCGCCACCGGGCAGCGCTGGGGGAACCCGTTGTACCGGTGGGACGTGATGAAGGAAGAGGGATACGCGTGGTGGGTGGAACGTTTGCGCTGGGCCACGCAGAACTGTGACTACATCCGCCTCGACCACTTCCGTGGCTTCGAACAGTTCTGGGAGATTGCGGCCAGCGAACCGACCGCCATCCACGGGCGCTGGGTCGACGGTCCCAAGGACGACCTGTTCGTGAAGGTGCGGGAAGCGCTTGGGGGACTCCCGTTTTTCGCCGAGGATCTTGGCTACATCACGCCTGAGGTGTACGCCCTCCGGGAGCGGTTGCAGATTCCCGGGGTCGCTGTGCTGCAGTTTGGCTTCGGAGATGCCGGCGCGCACATCTACCTGCCCCAGCGCTTCACGCCCGACAAGGTGGTCTACACTGGCACGCACGACAACGACACGCTCCTGGGCTGGTGGAACAGCGGGGCCTCGGCAGAGGAAAAGCGGAACGCAGAGGCCTACTTCGGGCGGCCGGACGACGGGATCCACTGGGCCTTCATTCGCGGCGCGCAAGCCTCAGTCGCGAGCCTGGCGGTGGTGCCGTTGCAAGACGTGCTAGGACTGGGCAGCGAGGCACGGATGAACACCCCAAGCCTGTACGGGGGGAACTGGAAGTGGCGGGTGCAACCAGGGGCGCTCACGAAGGAACTGGGAGCAAAGCTGGCGCACTTGGCGGAGGTGGCAGACCGGCTGCCCGAGCCGTTGCCAGGGCCGGCGGCGGAAGAGTTCGTAGCGTAGGTGGCAAGGGCATAAGTCAAGCGCGACCTATGCCGGGAATTCTGGAGAATGCCGACTTTCCGCTCATCCATTCGACTGTTCCGGTTTGCCGGAATCGATTTGTTTCTTCACTGGTCCTGGTTCTTGATTGCTCTGTACGAAATCAATACCAAGGCGGGGAGATACTCTTCGCTGGCCTGGAACGTGGCGGAATACCTGTCGCTGTTTCTGATCGTGACTCTGCATGAGTTTGGCCACGCGCTCGCGTGCCGGCAGGTCGGGGGAACGGCAAACCGGATCGTACTGTGGCCGTTCGGAGGAGTCGCGTTTGTCGATCCGCCTCCAAGGCCAGGTGCGACGCTCTGGAGCATCGCGGCCGGTCCCCTGGTGAATGTAGCGCTCATTCCTCTCCTGTTCACGCTTGGCGTATTTGCGCGAGCGAGTGGATTGGCGCAGATTCACGACTTCGGTGTGCTGTTGCACGCCGTCTGGGTCATCGACGTCGGCCTTCTGGTCTTCAATATGTTGCCTGTCTATCCCCTGGACGGCGGCCAGATTCTTCGTTCGTTGCTCTGGTTCGTGCTAGGACGTGCCCGCAGCCTGCTGGTTGCCACCATCATAGGTTTCGTCGGTCTGGTGGGCTTTGTCATCCTGGCCGTCTGGATGCAGTCCCCCTGGTTCGGGGTTCTGGCTGTCTTTCTCTTCTTGAACTGTTGGGGCGGATTGCAACACGCCTTAGCCCTGGCACGGGTGGCAAAGTTGCCGCGCCGTGCCGGGTTCGTGTGTCCCAACTGCCAGACCGCGCCACCTATCGGGGCTTGTTGGAAGTGTGGGCAGTGTAGACAATCCATCGATACCTTCCAAACCAACGCCGTTTGTCCATATTGCGCCGCACAGTTTGCCGGAACCAGGTGTCTCGAGTGCGGCGCAGTCCATCCTATCGGCGAATGGATGGTCCCGTACGTCACATCACCTCCGCTCTAGCTGCCGTTGCCCCATCCGCCTGATTGTTAACATCCGGTTACAGATCGGCTAAGAAGCTTTCGGCCAGCGGGGCGGATCATGTATAGGTCTAGTGAGGATTGCACGTTTGAGCGAACCGATCATTGAGGCCCGAGGTGTTGAGAAGTTCTATCCGCAGCCGGACGGCAACCGCATTCAGGTGGTGGCGCCGACCGACCTGTCGATTGAACCAGGGAGGATTATTGCGCTCCTGGGGCCGTCGGGGTGCGGGAAGTCGACGCTGCTCAGGATTCTGAGCGGTCTATCGAAACCGTCGTCCGGTGAATTGCTCTGGCATGGTAAATCCCTGGACGGGCAGAGCCCCAATGTTGCGATCGTTTTCCAGAGTTTCGCACTGTTCCCCTGGCTCACGGTGCTCGAGAACGTGGAGGCGCCGCTTGAGGCGCGGGGTATCGGTGCGGTCGAACGGCGGAAGCGGGCGCTGAAGACGTTGGACACCGTTGGTCTCGACGGATTCGAAACCGCTTACCCCAAAGAGCTTTCTGGCGGAATGAAGCAGCGTGTGGGGTTCGCGCGCGCCCTGGTGGTGGAGCCGGAAGTGCTGTTTATGGACGAGCCTTTCTCCGCGCTCGACGTCCTGACCGCCGAGAACCTGCGCAACGAGCTGCTGGAACTGTGGATCAACAAGAAGATGACGACCAGCGCCATCTTCAGCGTGACTCACAATATCGAAGAGGCGGTGTTGCTGGCCGACCGCATCATTGTGCTGGGAAGGAATCCTGCGCGGATTCGCGCCGACTTCGAGGTGGATATCCCGCAATGGCGGGATCGCAAGGGCGATCGGTTTGTCGAGCTGGTCGACTACATTTACAAAGTCATGACACAGCCGGAAATCGAGCACGTATTGCGGGTGGCGCCCGCTCCGACTGCCCGCGTGCGCCAGAAATACCAGATGCTTCCGCACGCGCGGGTAGGGGGCATCGCTGGCCTGCTGGAGCTATTGCATGACCGGGGCGGAAGCGAGGACCTGTCGAAACTTTCCGAGGAACTGGTAATGGACGTGGAAGACCTGCTGCCCATCGTCGAGGCCAGTGTAACGCTGGGATTTGCCACCTTGACCGAGGGTGAGGTCAAAATCGCGCCGCAGGGAGTTGCTTTCGCGGACGCGGACATCCAGAGCCGGAAAGTGTTGTTCCGCGAAGCGGCGGTGCGAAACGTAACCATTCTCCAGCAGATCGAAAGCATTCTGAAGGCCAAGACCGATCACTCGATTCCCGAGGAATTTTTCCACGACATTCTGGATGAACACTTCAGCCAGGATGAAGTCGAGCGCCAGCTCGATACCGCCATGAACTGGGGACGCTACGCCGAGATTTTCGACTACGACTCAGAGACTGGGCGCCTTGTCCTGGCCGAGCCCTCCGCCGAAGCGCAGCCTGCGCCCGTTGCCAAGCCATGAAGAAGCCGGAAGGACTCGGCGCGTTCTCGGCCTATCGTCTCTGGTCCCAGCTGCCGCGATTTGAGGCCTCGCATCTCCCCGACCTATTGATGTTCGCCGGCGGGCTGGCGATTTTCTACGGCGTGCTGGTGGTCGGGCGGAGCTGGCTCGGACCTCTCACCGCCGAAGTAGAGATCTCGCGCAGCCCGCTTGCTCTCCCGGTATACGCTGCCTACTCGTTGTTGCGTATCTCAGTCGCCTATTTCTTCAGCCTCATCTTTACGCTGGTCTACGGATACATCGCTGCGTACAACCCGCGGGCTGAGAAATTCATGATCCCGCTTCTCGATGTGTTGCAGTCCATCCCGGTGCTGAGCTTCCTGCCCGGCGTAATGCTGGCGATGGTGGCGTTGTTTCCTGGGCGGCAACTGGGGGTGGAGTGCGGGGCCATATTGCTGATCTTTACCGGGCAAGTGTGGAATATGGCATTCAGCTTCTACGCTTCACTCAAAAGCATCCCGCGCGAGATGCGAGAAGCGGCCCGGATTTACCGGTTCAGTTGGTGGCAGCGATTCACGGAGATGGAGTTGCCGTTTGCCGCGATTGGACTGGTGTGGAACTCGATGATGTCGGTGGCGGGTGGCTGGTTCTTTTTGATGGCGTGCGAGATGTTCGTGCTGGGTGCCCGCGACTTCCGCCTACCCGGACTGGGTTCGTATCTGCAGACCGCGGCCAGCGCAGGCGACACAGCCTCGATTTTGTGGGGCGTGGCCACCATGATTGCGGTGATCGTGCTCCTCGACCAGTTTGTGTGGCGCCCGGTGATTGCGTGGGCGGAGAAATTCAAAGTTGAGCAGGTGGAGAGCACGAATGTGCCCCGCTCCTGGGTGCTGGACATGTTCGAGCATTCGCGGGCGCTAGCCGGGATCAAGAAGAAAGCGATACGTCCTCTGCGCGAGAGGATCACGATGTTTTTCTCGCGACGGAACTTTGCGCAGGAAGAACCGCGTAAATCCAATGCCTGGAAGACGTGGTTGCCGCGCGTGGCGGTGATCGTGGTGCTCGCACTCGTCGCATATGCCGTATCCAGGGTGACGGTCATCCTGGTGGGACTGCAACGCCCGGAACTGCTCGAGTTGGGCCAAGGGTTCGTGGCGACTTTTCTGCGAGTGACGGTGGCGCTGGTGATCGGGGCGGCGTGGACGATTCCGGCGGGCGTGGCCATCGGTTTCAATCCGAAACTGGCGAGAGTCGCGCAGCCGTTGGCGCAAATCGCAGCATCTGTGCCCGCCACAGCGCTATTTCCGGTGGTACTTCTGCTGTTGATCAAGGTCGGTGGGGGATTGGGGTTGGGGTCCATCGTGCTGTTGCTCTTGGGAACGCAATGGTATGTTCTGTTCAACGTGATCGCGGGCGCGATGGCGATCCCGACTGACCTGAAAGAGTGCTGCGCCACGTTCGGGATTCATGGCTGGGAGCGCTGGAAAAAGCTGATCCTTCCGGGAATCTTCCCTTACCTGGTGACTGGCATGGTGACGGCGTCGGGTGGCGCCTGGAACGCGAGCATTGTCGCCGAGTACTTTCACTTCAAGGGGCAGACCTACACTACCGTGGGGCTCGGAGCGATCATCAGCAAGGCTACAGACAGTGGGAATTTTGATGAACTGCTGGCCGCAACGATCTTGATGGCAGCCGGCGTGGTCACGGTAAACCGGTTGCTGTGGAGACGCATGTACCGGCTGGCGGAGAGCCGGTTTCGTCTCGAAACGTAGGTGATCCGGGCATGCTAGTTACTTTCGTGCTTCCTTCCTGACGCGATTCACCAACATTTAACTTGGGGTTCATCCGACTGCCAAGTGGCTGCGTTAACAATGCGACCATGCCCATCTTGCGTTCCATCGAAGATCAGTTCCGAGACCCAGGTGTCCTCGCGAATGCTCCTGCGCTCGCGGGCCTGCCGCGCTTCGCTGAAAAGCTATTACCTCTCGAACAGGCTCACCAACTCTACGATCGAGTGCGAAAGTCGCCAGACGGCTTCGTGCTCGAGAACCTGCTACGCGAGATGAACGTTGCCCTGTGGGTTGGTGCGGCAGACGTGGAGCGCATCCCTAAAAGAGGGCCGGTGGTGGTGGTGGCGAACCATCCTTATGGAATGCTGGATGGTGCGGTGCTTGCGGTGTTGCTGTCGCGGGTGCGCCTCGACGTCAAGGTAATGACGAATTTCCTGCTGGAGGGCGTGCCCGAACTGGAACAGCACTGCATCTTTGTGGATCCGCTGCACACGACCGGGTCCTCCGACCGCAACCGGCGCGCGCTGAAGCAAGCAGTGAAATGGCTACGGCAGGGCGGGATGCTGGCAATGTTCCCCGCCGGCGAAGTGTCGCATTGGCAGATGCCGCAAGGCGCGATCGCTGATCCGCAGTGGAACTGCACCGCGGCTCGGCTGATCCGGCTGACCGGTGCGGCGGCTCTCCCGGTGTATTTCTGTGGACGTAATAGCCTCGGATTCCAGGTGGTCGGGATGATTCATCCCCGGGTGCGCATGGCGTTTCTGTTGCAGGAATTTCTGCAGCAGTCGGGGAAGTCAGTGGCCTTGCGCGTGGGCAGCGCGGTTCCGGCGGATTCGATTGCCAGCATCGCGAACGATCGCGAAGCTACGGAATACCTGCGCTGGCGAACTTATCTGCTGGCGCAGAGAGGGAAGAAGCAGATTCAGCTTCCCGCGGCGTTGCGGTCGGTGCTCCCACATACGGGGGAAGAACCGATCATGCCCGCTTTGCCGCGGGAACTTCTGCTTTGCGATATCCAGGCTCTGCCCGAGCGGCGGTGCCTCGTCGAGAACGTAGAGTTCGCCGTGTATGCGGCGCAAGCATCCGAGATTCCCCACCTGTTGCAGGAGGTAGGCCGGTTACGCGAGATCACATTCCGTGAGGCGGGGGAGGGGACCGGCAAGCGCTGGGACCTGGACCGCTTCGACCGCCACTACTGGCACTTGCTGCTCTGGAACAAAACCAAGAACGAGCTAGTCGGCGGATATCGGGCGGGCGCTACGGCCGAAATCATCGCCGAGCATGGAGTCAACGGGCTCTACACCAGCACGCTCTTCCGCTACGATGAGCGGCTGTTCGAAAAAATGGGGACCGCTCTCGAACTGGGGCGGTCGTTTGTACGGCCCGAGTACCAGCGCGAATACGCTCCGCTGTTGCTGCTTTGGAAGGCCATCACGCGTTTTGTCACTCTGCGACCCGAAACGCCGGTTCTGTTCGGCGCGGTCAGCATCAGCAACAGCTACAACCGCGCCTCGCGGGAACTGATCTACTCGTTCTTCGAGGCCCGCAAGCAGGGCGACGAACTGGCCGGGCTGGTGGTTCCTCGGAGACCTTTCCGTCCGGGCAGGATCGGACGATGGGACTGTCGCGCCGTATCGCGCATTCTGCGCGATCTCGATGAACTTTCCGAACCCATCGCCGATGTGGAAACCGATGGCAAGGGCCTTCCGATCTTGTTGAAGCAGTACGCCAAGGTTGGCGGCAAGCTGCTGGGCTTCAACGTGGACCGGAAGTTCTCGGATGTGCTGGATGGGCTGGTAGTAGTGGACCTGCGCCACACCGAGCGCGTCGTGCTGGAGCGCTACATGGGGCGAGAAGGCTTAGCTAGTTTTCGGCGCCATCATGGCCTGGCTTAGGAACCAGACTTGTTGAGCGTCGTTTCGGTTGGAACGATGCAAGTTTGCGGCGCGGCGGCGAGTTTCGCGTCGAGGCCAACGCCGATTTTCTGGAGCTCATCTTGGGTCAGTCGCTCCTGCATTTTCTCGAATAGCTGGCGTTCTTCCTTGCGGATGTGGGTGGAGAGCAATTCCGCGAATTGACGCAGGGCCTCGCTATCCAGCGTACGATTCGTTGCCCTCGTGAAGTAGTTGCGCAGCTGTGCGTGGTCGGCGACCAGTTCTTCCACTAGCGAGCTGAGTTCGGGAAATCGCCGGGCAGCTGGGAATATCCCGGCCTCTTCCGCGGCGAAGTGGTATTGAATCTCCTGCTCGAAGTGCTGCTGGATTTCCGCTTGCCAAGCGTCGAGTTCACGCCGTGTGGACAAGGTCGCGCGATTGATGCGCACGCATAGGGCGAGCGCGTGCTGGTGCTGGCGGGACAGGGGGACGAGATTCTTGTCGCGGAGCATGACTGATTATCTAACATCAGCGGCAAGTCGTCAGTCATCAGTCGTCAGGAAGGCCGATGTGTGTCTGACGACTGAGGACTGGCGAATGGCGTCCGCCGCTTTACTAATTTCCCTTCACCATTGAGAATGAGAAGTTCGCTTGCGGTAGGTGTCGGTCTCCGTGCGTGCACGGACGGGCGGCAGAATGCTTGAGCCGCATGCGCAGGAGCCCTCATATGCCAGCAACCGGGGAACTTATCCGCCTCATGAACTACGTGGACGACATCAATGCAACCTTGCGCCGCATCAGCTCGACCATCGGCACGATGACCGACGAGGAGCGCAAGCGGCTTTCCGAGTATATGGGCTCGGCGGTCGGCGGTCTCAAGGAAGTGCTCCAGCAGCTTGAAAAGGGCGCGCGGTAAGTGCAGGTCAAGACCATCGCGGTCATCGGCGCGGGAACCATGGGCCGGGGCATCGCCCACGCGGCGGCCCTGGGCGGCTACCGCACCATCCTGGAAGATATCCTGCCGAATGCCCTGCGGCGGGCTGAATCCGAGATCCGTGCCAATCTGGACAAAGCAGTCGAAATTGGTAAGGTGTCGGCCGGCGACGCCGATGCTGCGTTTGCCCGCCTGGAATACGCCAGTTCGGTGCAAGAGGCGGCGCGCGAGGCCGACCTTGTGATCGAAGCGGTCCCCGAGGAACTGGAGTCGAAGATCGAGATTTTCACCTTGCTCGACAAGATCTGCCGTCCGACCACGGTTCTCGCCTCGAACACCAGTTCACTCAGCCTCACCGAGATTGCTAGCGTCACCTACCGGGCAAAAAAAATCGTCGGCATGCATTTCTTCAACCCGGTGCACAAGATGAAGCTGCTCGAGATCGTGCGTGCTCTCGAAACCGACGACGACACCCTCGCGACGGCGGTGGATGTCGGCCGTCGTATGGGCAAAGAAGTCGTGGTAATCAAGGAATCGCCCGGATTTGTGACCAGCCGGATAAACGCCATGATCGGTAACGAAGCCTTCTACATGCTGCAGGAAGGCGTGGCGACCGCGGAGGATATCGACAAGGCCCTGAAGCTAGGCCTGAACCATCCCATGGGTCCGTTTGAACTGGTGGATCTGGTTGGCCTCGATACGCGCCTCCACATCCTCGAATACCTGCATAAAACGCTGGGAGAGAAATTCCGCCCCGCGCCTTTGCTGGTGCAGTATGTGAAAGCAGGCCGGCTGGGGCGCAAAGCGGGGCGGGGTGTGTTCGAGTATCCGGAGGATAAGACGGCGCAATTTGCGACCGACAGCTAGGACTCCTCAAAACTGAGTGTTTGTGCGTTCAGGTTGCCTTCTTCCCCCTTTCGCCAGCGAGACGCCGCCGGTCGCGGTGTGGGTCCCGGCGCGGTTTGCCAGGACTGAGTTCGCATCTTTCCCCAGGCTTTACACGGCAGGTGGGACACCAAACGGAGTGTGCCGCCCTGCGGGCGGCTCTTTTGAATGTGGTTCTGTAGACAGCCATAGTCGGTAGTGGGTGCCTGCATCGACTGATATCGGACAGCCGCGTTACGGTCAAGAACTCGCTCCCCGCGAGTAACACCCGGAAGTGCACGAGAGCCCGGAGTAGCTGGGACAGGGATCCTGCGAAGAATGTCATCCCCACAAAAGGGAACGCCTGGCGTAGAGACCAGGCGTTTTCTCAGGTAAGAACCGATGAGTTCTACCGTTTTCTCTCGTCGCCGGCTATCACACCGTCTTTGATAAAGATGACCCGATGGGCGTATTCGGCGATGTCGTGCTCGTGCGTTACCAGAACAATGGTATTGCCTTCGGCCTGCAGTCGGTCAAAAAGGGCCATGATCTCGTTGCCGGTCTGCGAGTCCAGGTTGCCGGTTGGTTCGTCAGCCAGAATAATGGAGGGCTTGTTCACCAGTGCTCTGGCGATGGCTACGCGCTGGCGCTGTCCGCCCGAGAGTTCATTGGGCTTGTGCGACATGCGCTTTTCCATGCCCACTGCGGCCAAGGCGGACTCAGCCCGGGCGAGCCGTTCCTCAGCCGGAATGCCGGCGTAGATGAGGGGCAACTCGACATTGTGCAGGGCTGTGGCGCGTGCGAGCAAATTGAAAGTCTGGAACACGAACCCGATCTCTTTATTCCGAATGCGGGCGAGTTCGTCATCGTCGAGTTCGCTCACCAGTTGGTTATTCAGCCAGTAGTTCCCTTTGGAAGGAGAATCGAGGCACCCGATCAGGTTCATCAAGGTCGACTTGCCTGACCCCGACGGCCCCATGATGGCGACGTACTCGCTCCGCTGAATGCGCAAGTTCACTCCGCGCAACGCGTGCACTTGCTGTTCGGAACCCATGTCGTAGGTCTTCCATAGGTCCTCCGTCGCGATCATGCACTGGTCGGGAGGCGCCAACACCACGGGCTGCGAGAAACTCATGACTTCTGCGGTCGCCATCGTCTTTTTCTCCTGGTCCTCTGGGGACACTTACTCTCTCCAGTCTGGCCGGCTTCCAGTTGGACGCTCCACCTTAACCATAGTTAGCCCAAGTCCTCGAGAACCTGAAGCTTAGCTATTTTCCTCTTTCTTCGGCGCAGAATTGTCCACCTTCACGCTGGTGCCCGGCTTCATCGTGCGCAACACCTTGTAAGTCCCGGTGACAATTTCGTCGCCTTCTTTCAGCCCACCTAGCACTTCGATATCGGTAGTTCCCGCCACGCCCGTTTGCACCGGGATGAACTCAGCCTTCTTGTTACGGATAGCAAAGACGCCTTGGATTTCTTCGTTCTTCTTGTCCTTGGACGCATCCTTCTGGGGAGCCGCTGCCTGTACCGAGCCCTTTTCAGAGGCGGCTTCCAGATCCGATTGCTGCCTTACAGTGAGCGCCTGAATCGGGATGGTGACCACGCTGTTGCGAGTTGCGGTCGTGATCTTGGCAGTGGTTGACAGTCCCGGCCGCAAATCCTCGGGCGGGTCCGATAACGTGACCACAACCTTGAAATCCTTAGCTTCCTGACTCGCTGACGTCGACTGGGAAGTCGCCACCCCCGTGGAGCGTACGATGGCGTTATTCCCGATCTCAGTCACGACGGCGTGAAACACCTTCTTCGGGATGGCATCGATGGTCACGTCGGCGGGTTGGCCGAGTTTCACATTCACGATGTCGGTCTCATCGACCTTAACTTCCGCCGTGATGACCGACATGTCGGCCAGGGTCATCAGAGTGCTGCCGGGAGCGTTCTGTATCCCGATGACGACCGTCTCGCCTTCCCGGACGGGCAGATTGGTGATGACGCCGGCGTAGGGAGCGGCGTACACCGTTTTCTGCAGAACATCGGAAGCGCGGGTGAGGGTTGCATCGGTCTGGACGATGTGTCTTTGCGCCGACTCCACCTGAGCCTGAGCTTGCGCCACCCTTGCCTCGGCCTGCGCCAGACCCGCCTCCGATGTCTGCCAGGTCATCTTCCTCGATTCGTACTCCGCACGGGAGATCAGCGCGTCCTGAAACAACCCTTCAGCCCGCTTCCAGTCCAGTCGATTCCTGTCGGCGTCCGCCATGGCGCGATTCAAATCCGCCTTTGCCGTATTCAGATTCGCTTCTGCCGCAACGGCGTCTGTTCGCGACGCGTCAAGCGATGCCTTTGTCGCCGCGACGTCGGCGGCTGACTGCACGTTCTCCAGTTGCGCCAGAAGCTGGCCCTTCTTCACGCGGTCGCCCTCTTTCACGTACAAGTGGGTGATTTTTCCAAACGCGTTGGCCCCGATGTTGACGTAGGTCTTGGGTTTGATCTCGCCGGAGGCGCTCACCACCGACGCCAGATCCTGCCGCTGCGCCTTTCCCGTCTGCACCGTGACCAGGCCTTTGTTGCTCTGGTGGATGCCAACGGCCACCATGATGAGCAAAAGCAGACCGCCGCCACTTATCAGGAGTACTTTTTTCCAGGTCTTCATGCGTTCCTGTCACACGACCCGTAGCCGTGTACCGCAGGCGTCATTCCGCACGCCTCGCACGAGCGTGGTTGAATGATAACTATCCCAGGGGGCTCAGAGCGACAGGTCGCACATCAGCAGATACGACTTCCGGGACAGGAAAGTTCCCGACCGGTCTTGCAGAAGTGACGCACCACTGCGGAGAATCTGAAACCGGAGCACGCTGGGTAAACTCCTGAATTATAAATGGTGAAGGGCGGCTCTGCGACCCCGGAAATCCCGGCAGAGGTGGTTGCCAGGCAACCCGGATTGGGCCGGAAAGCTTCACAATACACTCTAGAGGCAAGACTTAGCCTTGCCTTGCCGGGCCCAAGAAAGTACAATCAAATCCAAGTGTGTCAGTGAGGAGTGCCCCCGTCATGTACCAGGTTGCTCTACGTCACCGTTGCTTGGTCTATTTGGTCCCCCTCGTTCTGTGTCTGGCAGGGGTGTTGACCGCGTTCGGACAAGATGACAAGGAAAAATCGGGCGATGCGGCGGCCGCAGGCACACCCCAGGTCGATCCGCTCAAGCGACCCCTGAGCGACAAAGAGAAGAAGGCCAACGAGAAGCGCTTTAAGCAAGAGGTGAGCGGCGGATACAAGAAATGGTTGAGTGAAGACGTCGCCTGGATCATAACCGACGAGGAACGGTCGGCCTTCAAGCAGCTGTCGAACGACGAGGAACGGGACCAGTTCATCGAAGCCTTCTGGCAGCGCCGCGACCCTACTCCCGACACGATCGAGAACGAGTTTAAGGAAGAGCATTACCGGCGGATCGCTTACGCGAACGAGCACTTCCCGGCAGGCATCCCGGGGTGGAAGACCGATCGTGGCCGGATGTACATCATGTATGGGCCGCCCGACGAGACCGAGTCTCATCCTTCAGGGGGCTCCTACGAGCGGCCGATGGAAGAGGGTGGAGGAGAGACCTCGACCTATCCGTTTGAGGACTGGCGTTATCGCTACATCGAAGGGATCGGGCAGGAGGTGATCATCGAGTTTGTGGACACCTGCATGTGCGGGGAGTACCACATGACGATGGACCGGTCGGAAAAAGATGCGCTGATGGAAACCCCCAACGCCGGGCTGACGTTGTACGAGCAGATGGGAATGGCGAACAAGGCGGATCGGTTCACCGGGGGTGGGTTGGAGCGGCTTGGCGCCGGGCCAATGTCCTCAACTTTGCAAACCAAGCAGTTCGACCGACTGGAACAGTTCGCCAAGTTGAACAAGCCGCCGGCGGTGAAATTCAAGGACCTGGAGGAGATCGTTTCGCACAAAATCACTGTGAACCTGATGCCGTTCGACGTGCGAGCGGATTTTGTGAAGGTGACCAGCGATACGGTGCTTACTCCGATCACGATCCAGATCAAGAACCGGGACATCACGTTTGTCAACAAGGACGGGGTGGAACGCGGAACCGTAAACATCTTTGGACGAGTAACGACGCTGAGTGGGCGAATCGCCCAGACGTTCGAGGACACAGTGCAGGTGGATGTTCCTGCGGAATTGCTGCCCAAGACGGCGGAGAACTCGCAGGTGTATTGGAAAGCGCTGCCGCTGAAGCCGGGGCACTATCGGCTGGACGTGGTAGTGAAAGACGTAAGCGGAGATCGGACCGGAAACTGGAGCAAGAGCCTGATGGTGCCGGATTTCGGCGAGGACCGGCTGTCGAACTCTTCGCTGATCGTCGCCGATCAGATGTATCCTGTGGCGACCAAGGACATCGGGACAGGCAGTTTCGTGATCGGGACCATGAAAGTCCGGCCGCGGGTTGCACCCGCGGATGGCAAGCCGATCAGTTTCAAGCGAGGCCAGAAGATGAACTTCTGGATGCAGGTCTACAACCTGACCGTGGACGAAAAAACGCACAAGCCGTCGGCCACGATCGAGTACGATGTGGTCAACGTCGCAACCAACAAAAACGTGGTGCACGCGACGGAATCGACCGAGCAAATGGGGAACGTAGGCGAGCAGGTGACGCTGCAGAAAAGCTTATCAGCGGCCAACCTGGAACCGGGCGTATACAAGATCGATATCAAAGTGAACGACAACATCTCGAAGCAGACACTGGACCCATCGGCGACATTTGCCGTGGAGTAGGTCGGGCTTAACCCCCCAGAGGTGGTTTGTGATGTTCCGAAAACTTTCGAGCTTGGTGGTAGTTTTCGGCCTGGCGTTGCCGGCGCTGGCCGCGGACAAACCGGGAACGATCTCGGGCTACGTGCGCAGCAACAGTGGAGTTCCGCAAATTGGGGCGATGGTGGAAGTGCTGAGTGTGGCGGCTCGCGATCTGAAAGTTTTTACCGATGAGAACGGGTTCTATTCCATCCGCACACTGATCCCAGGCGTATACAGCATTCGAGTTTCGGCGCCCTCGTTTCTTCCCGCCTTGCGCGAGCGCATCGGGCTTCGGGCTGGTTCGGCACTGACGGTGAACGTCACGCTGAACACGCTGTTTGAGGCAATGCAACTGGGTCCGCTGCGAGGCGTGGCGGACGACGACGACTGGAAATGGACGCTGCGGTCCATGGCGAACAGGCCGATCCTGCGGGTGCTGGACGACGGATCAACGCTCACCGCCAAGACGACGGAGGCTGGTGATCGCGATCTGAAGGCGAGTCTGTCGTTCCTTGCGGGTTCTCCGTCAGAAGGGTACAGCGGAGTTTCGGACATGAGCACGGGCTTCTCCCTGGAGCACCACGTGTTCACCGACGACACGTTGAGCCTGGAAGGGAACGTGGGATACGGGGACGGCGCTGGCGCAGCGATTCTGCGCACGGCTTACAAGCACAAGAGTGCCGATGGTTCGGAGCCAGCAGTGGCCCTGACGGTAAGACGGCTGGCAGCTCCCCTGGGTGGGTTGCACACTCCGGGGTTGCAGGCAATTGGCTTGACCACGACCGATGAGTTCACGGTTGGGAATGTATTGGAGCTGAAGTTCGGCAGCGAACTGCAGACAGTCCAGTTCATGGGGCGGTTCACGGCGTTTCGCCCATTTGGGACTGCCGATCTGCATTTGTCGCCCAATACGGTAGTGGAGTATCGCTACGCGAGTTCGCGGCCCTCGGGCGCCCTTGCAAGAGACACGGACGTGGAGACCACGACTCTGGGTGACGATGGGCCCCGCGTTAGTATTGCTAGCTTCTCCCCGGCGCTGGAGCGGGCGCATCACCAGGAAGTCTCGCTGTCGCGGCGCATCGGCAAAACGAATCTGCAGGCCGCGTATTATACCGATCGGGTGACGAATACGGTTTTGACGGGCGTGGGCGTCGTGAATGCTGGCAGCGGGGAACTGTTGCCGGACGTGATTTCGGGGACCTTCTCCTACCAAGGGCGCAACCTGGACACCAACGGGTTGCGACTGGTGTTGCAGCGCAAACTAACCGCCGACCTGACGGCAACGCTGGACTACGGCTACGGTGGTGTCCTCGACCTAGGCCGTCCCGATGTGGAGTTGCACGAGGCGCGCGAGGTGCTGACCACCGAACGGCGGCACGCCTTATCGGGCAAACTGAGTGGCAAGGTGCCCGGCTGCAAGACGCACTGGACGACTTCATATGGCTGGGTGAGCGGGCCAGCATTGACACAGGTCGATATGTTCAATGCGTCGGCGGGACAATCCGATCCATACTTGAACGTGTTCCTGCGGCAGCCCCTGCCAGGCTTCAGCTTCCTGTTGCCGGTGCATATGGAGGCCATGCTCGATCTGCGCAACCTCATGGCACAAGGGTACGTGCCAGTCATGGGTCAGGATGGGCGGACGGTATATCTGGTGCAGTCGGCGCGCTCGGTGCGGGGCGGAGTAGCGTTCACTTTCTAGAATCAGAGGTTGGGTGTTAGGTCTTAGGTGTTTGGGGCGCTCGGCTTTGGCCGGGCGCTTTTGCTTTGGTCGGCTACCCGATTTGTCTGTTGTGTCCTGTGAACCAGTATCTGCAGTCCTGGAATTCGAGCCCCGATGGGGTTGAGTATCCTTCGGATAATGAAAGAATTCCTCGTCGGCTAGATCCGTTCTCTTGGTAATGCAGACTTTTCGCCGCGAACATCTAGCGAGGCTGCGGGATGCTCGTGCCCCAAGATGGGAGAGAACAGCTGCCAGCGCGCCGCAGACGTATGCCCATTTCACTTTTGTGACAGGCCCCTACCCCACATTCTCGGAAGACATCGCAGCCCTGTCGCACGAGGTAGGAGAATGGATCGACGATCCATTCATTGATAACATCACTGCTTGCGGGATAACCGGTTACCTGGAAGTCGGTGATCCGCTAGTCCTGGTGGATATACCCGTACCACACCATGGCTTCACCTATCACCCACAAGATCTGGCTCTGTTGTCGTACTTCTCGGGCGATGTTCCTTCCAAGGGCGTCAACCAGTTCTTCACTTTTTTCGGAGTCTATCACTGGCCTTGCAGCGAGACGTAGCGCGCAAGGTTGAAACAATCAAAACAGAGGCTTCGCAAAATGCCCGGCCGTCCGCCGGGCCTTTTCTTTCGGCGGGCGAACCCTGTCGTGGGTGAACGAAACGTCCCAGAACCTCGGCCGAGGCTCGGGACGCCCGTTGAACAACACTCCCCCATTGAAAGTGCTTGTTCGAAGGAAGACTAGCCTTGCCGGGCCCGATGCTGAATAGCTCCGAAGTGCAAGTCTGGCCTTAGGCCGCGGGTGGCAGGCGCGAGGTGCGCGTGGCAAAACACAAGCTATGTGCGCAAAATGCAGGAGTGCCTTGAAGACTGCCTAGCCATCCGGTGCATGGCGACCTTTGGTGGCGGCACGGCACTCCTGCAGAGTGTAGCGGCGGACGATCTTGTCCGAGGCATCGACTTCGGCAACTTGACCGCCTTGTTGTGCTCTCTCCAAGGCTGAAGAAGCCTCCTCGAGGGTAGAGTAGCTTCCGCCATCGACCGCCTGGCCATCTTTATGGATTTGAAAGAACATCAGAGTCTCCGGTTTGGTTTCTTCGAACGCGTTGCTAGCTCCGGTGGAACAGGATGCGCAAGCCACGGGTGGTGGCGGCCATCAGGGTTCGCAACGCGACTTGCCCACGATTCTCGGCGCCAGTGCTGGCAGCAGCCAGGCTGCGGGCAAGATGCGTCTTCACACAGGGCTTACCCGTGCTGAGCGTGCACTTTTCTCTCGGCTTCGCTCCGCACACCGGGCAACGCACCGACAAGATTTGTCTTAGCGATACGGACTTCAAAATGCGCCACGTGAGCCCGCCTTCGCAGATCCTGCCGTCCGCATTTGCGAGACGTGCAGTTCCCGGGCGTGCTGATTCATGGCTGCGGCTGCCTGCGTACGGTTGTTACCTTGGGTGCGGTCAAAGTCGCGGGTAGTGACGGAATGCTCGCAGAAGACGCATTTGAAAGTGATGCCGCCGTTCAGTGCTTTGGTTGTGTAATATCGCACATCTTCATTGTAGGTCTTCCTGCGCATGGGGACCCGGGCAAGAGGTGCTGGCCCTTCGAGTAAATCCGTTATGGAACGAGTCTGCCTCAGTTAACGGCTCAGGGTCAGATGCTGCATTCCTTCGTGCAGGGGATAGTCGCGGCCCTTCCAGACTAGTTTGCCCGCCAGGCCAGAAGGCAAGATGATGTTCGCGTCAACGGCCCCGCCGTTTGTGGTGTAGTCGGCTTGAATCGTTCCCAGAGGATGGGGGAAAACCGCGGCGACATGCTGCAATGAGCCCAGATGTGGCTCAATCGTGACGCTTTTGAAACCGAATGCGCTGGAGCGTATGCCAGCTACCAGCGTGAGAAGGTCGTAGTTGGGATGAGCGCTCCACGCGTGGGAGTCGGAGCGGGTGGGCTCGGGAACCTCTGCCCATGTGGTCAAGCCTAGGGCCACCATGCCACGCCAGGGTTGGAGCGTGTCGAGGTATCGGTTGGCGAGACCGGCGTGATCGAGCGCCCGGGCAAGATAAAAGCGGAAATAGTAACTGGCTCGCGACATCGGAGGCGGGGGTGAATCTGTCTTGAAGCCTGAATCGCTGGCTGCCAGCAACTTGGTGAGAACAGCCTGCTGCTTATCGGGCGGTATTACGTCGAGCCAGACGGCGAGGATGTTGGCCTGCTGGCTGTAGTGCTTGTGTTCCGGAGTGTCTGCGAGCAGGCCCAGCTGTTCGTTCCAGCACAACTTTCGCAATGCGTCGGAAGCCCGCAGAGCAGTCTGCTTGTAAAGCGCGGCACGGGTTGTGTCACCGTAGGCGGCTTCGAGCTGTGAACCATCCAGCAGGGCTTCGACAAGCTGCAGCGTGATGGCAGCCGAGTCGCCGGTGGCGGTCTGGGGAGGAACGCCGAAAGGGAAGTCATCAGTCCAATCGACGAAAGCCCACCAAGGTGCCTTGCCCATCAATCCGTTCGAATTTTGCCGCGCTACGAACCAATCGAGCGTGGCGCGCATGCCGGGCAGATGCTGGCGGATGAATTCAGGATCGTCGTGGTAGAGAGCGAAGTCTTTCAACATGCCGACCCACAGCAGGGAAAAAGTTGGGATCGCTTGGAAAAGGGCCGTGGGATACCGGCTGAGGGTGATGCCGTCTGGAATGCGGGAGTCGTCAAAAGCATCGATGGCCTGGCGCGCGAGCCGGTCATCGCCGGCAACCGTGTACGAGATCAGAGCCTGGATGCGGGTATCGCCGATGTACTGAAGCCGCTCCCAATAAGGCGTGTCCATGTAGGTGTCGTGTGCATCGAGACGGGCCGTTCTCCAGCCGATCGACCAGATGGCGGAGAGGTCCGGATCATCCGCCGCGAATTTCGCGCGCTCCTCGAAGGGAAAATCAGTAAACCAACTGCGAAAGCCGGTGATCTCGAGCGGGTTGTCCTGGGTCGTGACATCGAATTGAAGATAGCGCCAGGTTCTCCACACCAGCGGCGAAAATACCGTGCTTGCCAAGCCATCGGGCAGAAAGTCATCATAGACGCCGCTGATTTCCTTCCCCTGGATATCGTTGCGGTTTCCTTTTTCACCCTTTGTGTTTTTCAGAGCTTCGGCATACGTAGCGCGTATCAAGGCCTGCCGGCCACCGTTGGTCGTGAGTTCCGGGTAGGCGGTCGTGAGTTCGCCGTTATCGAAAAGAATGCTGGCGTGGGAGTGTGGTGCGACGACCAGCGGGCGTTGGGGAAAGGCGTCGGCGCCCGACACGCCAGACGTACGGACAATGCGCATCGCGGGCAGGACACGGTGTTCCATTGCCGGCAATGGGTCCGCGATCAGCTGCCAGTTGTTGAGGATGAGTTCGCTGCCACGAAGCGTGGCGGTGCCTTCGGAGCGGGCCTTCGCCCATTGCGAGCGGGGACCGGGAGTGGCAGCATCCCAGAACCAGTCGAAGAGCGATGCGTCGAGTCGTTCGATGGGCTCGGCCGCGTAGTACGAGCCGGGGAGAAAGTTCCACGGGGTGGAGAGGGCGGTCATGCCGTCCTCTTTTTCTACGTCCCAGTTCTCGTTAGTGTTGACGGCCGCTTCGGCAGCGCTTGCGCCTTGCAGCATAAAGCCGAGGCGGTCACTGATCTGGGCGACCGCGGCATACTCTCCGAAATTCCAGACGGTGGCTGCGATGACGTTCGCTCCCGTCTGTAGGAAGGGAGCGAGGTCGTAGGTCTCATATCGCCAGTGCTGGAGATCTCCACGGCTCGGGCCTTCGCCCACGCGCTGCTGGTTGACATGAAGTAGGAATGCATTGTCGGCGCTCACGTGCACCATGAACTGGGCGGGCTTCGCTGGCAAATCCAGAACCTTGCGGAAATGAACGACCGCGGGGGCCCGTGCGGGCAGGCCCGGCAGGCTGATCCATTGTGCTGTCCAGGAGCGGGATTCCCGATTAGTGGCTTGAGCAGCGGAGTCACGGGAAGCAACTGCGCAAAACACCGAAAGTACGAGGGTCAATAGTGAGTAGCCCAACTGCAAGGTGCGTTGGGTTGGCGTCCGCGGCGGTGCTGAGGCTTCCTGAGGACCGTGGGGTTTGATTTGGTGGCGGGTTCGTTTCTCCTTCCTGGCTTTTAGTTTCGTGGGTCCGGGCCGCTTGACTCCGAATCTCGCGTCTGATCTCATCGTGCGCTCAGTACGAGAATTTACCGAAGAATCGAGATTCGAGCCATGACTTTGTCGAAACTTTTATCCGGTCGCCGGGACTTTCTGAAAGCGACAGCGGCTGCCGCCGGGGGCCTTTCTGGAATCGTGTTGCTGCCCGAGGTCGGGTGGTCCAACAGCAACGCGAATACGATCGGTTCGCTGCTGCTACACTTGGCGGCAACCGAGACCTACTATTCAGATGAACACCTTCGAAGGAAAGGCCTGGGACAGTTGGCCGGATGCGGTGAAGCAGAAGTGGGATGTCCCGATGAATCTTGGGGAGCCTGCGCGGAAAGCCATCAAGGGAGACAATCTCGACTACTACGTGAACATCTTGGAGGAGACCCGGGAGCGGTCACTGGCGGAATTCAAGAAGCGCGATGATGCGTGGCTGCTGTCGGTGGACAAGGCATGGGGCTGGGGTCCGACCAACAATTACTGCGAGTGGTTTCATGTGTGCGAGCACGAGTCAAACCACAACGGGCAGATCAAGTTTCTGGCGAAGCGGTTGCCTGGAGCGAAGCCGGATCAGGAATAAGTAAGGGGAGATCCGCGCTTCACGAACTACGCGACGATATTCCGCCACCAAGGTTTCTTCTGCGACGGCGCGGAGACGGTAGCCGCGGGAACGCTGCGCACGCGAATTCTCGGAGCGGACGCACTTCGGAAGTGCGCGTCCTTCTTCGGGTTGAAACGCGCAATCAGAAGCTTGCCTGGCGTGGGCGAGGGAAGAACCATGACGCATGCGCCTTTGACGTGTAAAGCTGCGTCCACCGGCGTGTCGTGCTGGATTTCTGCAGCACCTCTTCGCATGCGGCTGACCAGGGCCTCGGCCGTGTCGTCGTCGAACGCGATCCAATGAACCATGGGGGGAACTCCCGGGATAGGCCAAACAAGGGGCTCGGCCTGCGTTGGGCCATTGTACCCTGAGGTGCGTTGGGAACGGGAATGGTTTCGATTGACGCGAGGGAGGGGGTTGGGTAGGGTGGTCCCCCTCTTTGATGACACCTCGGCTTGTCGTTAAGCGCGGTCGAGACAGTGGTCAGTACGAATTCTCGAACACAAATGAGTCATTGCTCCTCGGCTTTGTCTGGCAGGTGGGATGCTTCAAACCAACGAATCTTCCTTTCAGTAGGTCGGCGAATCGGCCTTCCGGATCGCTCCAGACCTCGCGTAAGTGTATGTTGCAAATATAGTTAACCCGGGTTTTATGCAGCGCGTGTCGGTCGGGACACAGGGGAGACATAAATATGAAATTACGGATGATTCTGGGCTTTGTAGTTTTGGCGGCGACCACTCTGGCGGCGCAAACCTTTCGCGGGACGATCCTCGGAACTGTCACGGACGCCACCGGGGCGGTGGTCTCGGGAGCGAAAGTGGTGGTCAGGAACACCGCCACCGGTTTGGAGCGTGCGACCGAGGCCAGCGGCGACGGAAGCTACAGCGTTCCGGAATTGCCGATTGGAACCTACAACGTGACCATCTCGCAGGCGGGCTTTCAGACGTTTGTAGCCAATGGCGTGACGGTGGACGTGGCGACGGAGCGACGCGTAGATGCGGCGCTGAAGCCGGGCGAGGTATCGACGAGAGTGGAGGTGTCGGCGGACGAGTTGCCGCTGGTGGAGACCACGACGAATGATCTGGGGGGAGTCCTGACCAGCCAGAACGTGGAGAATCTGGCGATCAACGGGCGCGATTATACGAAGCTGATTTTTCTGAACCCGGGAGTGGCAGGGTCGCCCGACCAGATTACGGATTCGCCGGGATCGTTCGGCGAGTTCTCGATGAATGGGGCGCGCGGGCGGTCGAACAACTATCTCCTGGACGGTACCGATATGAATGACGGGTACCGGAACGATCCAGCGATTAACCAGGGGGGGGTATTTGCGGTGCCGTCGGCGATTCTGCCGATTGACTCGATTGCAGAAATGCACGTGCTCTCGAACTTCGAACCGGAGTACGGAAGGAATGCGGGTGCGGTGGTGAACATCGTGACCAAAAGCGGGTCGAACGTTTTGCACGGCAGCTTGTTCGAGTACTTCCGCAACGATGCACTGGGCGCACGGAACTATTTCAACACGACGGACCAAGGCCGCGCGCCATTCCACAACAACCAGTTTGGCGGATCGCTGGGTGGACCGATTGCGAAGGACAAGACTTTCTTCTATTTGAACTATGAAGGGCAGCGCGAGACGGTGGGTACGGTGACGTTGGCGTGCGTGCCGGAACCGAACCGAATCGCGTATGACGTAGCGCACAACGGTACACCGAATTCGGTGACGGCGGCCATACTGAAGTTCTGGCCGCAACCGAACATCGGGACACGACCGACGGCGGCGGACCCAAATTGGGCGGCATTCGACACGGGCTGCCCGAACGGTAACAATGCATCACTCATCACGCCGTCGTACAACAATTTGAGCAGCGTGATCGGGAAGGTCGACCACAATTTCAATACCAACAACATCCTGACCGGGCGCTATTTCTTCGGCGACAGCACCCAGTCGTTTCCCCTGGCGCTGACGGCTTCCGGGGGCCAGTTGCCTGGCTTCAACACTGTGACGCCGACTCGAGTGCAGTTAATTTCACTCTCTTACGTGCATACGATCGGGTCGAACAAGGTGAATGAGGTGAGGTACGGATGGAATCGGTTTGCGGAAGGATTTTTCCCGCAGGACCAGAGTTTTCATCCGAGTTCGATCGGGCTGTGCGCGGCGAGTTCGCAAGCAGACTGCCAAGGGTCAGGCCCGCATGACTCGGGTCTGCCGGTCATTCTGCTTTCGTTGACGCCGACGGGTGCCAGTTTCTTTGCGCAGCCAGGCGCAACCTCGGGCGACCCGCGGCACCGGGTGGACAGCAACAACCAATTTATCGACAACTTCTCGTGGAAAACCGGCAAGCACGACGTGAAGGTGGGTTTTGAGTTCCGGCGTACGAGTATTCAGCAATACTTCAACAAGTACTTCCGCGGGCGACTGCGGTTTGCGGATTTGTCGAATTTCCTGGAGGGTAATCTAAAGAACGGGCTGCAGTACTCGGGGAACTCGATTCGGCACACTTACGAAAACGGTCTAGGTCTTTACGTCCAGGATAGCCTCCGTCTGAACCCGCGGATCACGCTGAACTATGGATTGCGTTGGGACTACTATGGAGTGATCAAAGAGAAGAATAACCTGTTCGCGAACTTCCTGGTGAGCAGTTTCGATGCGGCGACCGACACGGGGACGGGCACGCTGACGCAAGTGGGATCCGCCGGGTTGAGCCGACTGTACGAACCGGACTACAAGAATTTTTCGCCGCGGGCTAGTATTGCGTGGGACGTGACCGGGAAGGGCCGGACGGTGGTGCGTGCAGGGTATGGACTCTTTTACGATGCCTTCTCACAGGACTTTTTCCTGGGCCACCTACCGTACCCGGCTTACTACGCGCCGGGTCCGGCGTACGGGAACTTTGGCGGGCCGGGGGCTGCGATCACGGGTGCGGCGGCCGGGGTCTCAAGCATCACGCCGGGGCAGCCCGTGTACACTCCGTCCGACTGCCAGTCGCAAGAATGTGATATTTTCGCGGTGGATCGCCACATCAAGACGCCCTACATGGAGAACTACAACCTGAACATCCAGCAGCAGATCACGAACAAGACGGTGCTGCAGTTGGGGTATGTGGGCTCTCAGGGGCACCGGCTGTTCCGGTTCTACGACCTTAACCAGCCGACGCAAGCGGCGATCACAGCTGCAGACCTCGCGTGTACGCCGGCACCTTGTATCGCTGACTTCGGTGTACCGCGTGTCTTCGGTGGTCCGGCAGGGGCTTATTACATTTTCCAGGAGAAGTCGACGGGCAAGTCGAATTACAACTCGCTGCAGGCAAGCTACCGGGTGACGGGCTGGCGCGGCATTACATCAGCCGTGAATTATGTGTGGTCGAAGTCGCTGGACAACTCGAGCGACGGAGAGGATTTTGTGGTGAATGCGGCGCAGCCGCAGGACAGCAACAATCCACAGCTGGAGTACGGCCCTTCGAACTTCCATATCGGGAATCGCTTCACTTGGGTATTCAGCTACGAAGTGCCGAAGATGGGCGGGGGACTGCAGAAGCTGAAGAACGGGTGGGGTTTCGACAGCACGGTATCGCTGCAAGGTGGGCAGCCATTCACGCTGAACTACAACGGTGAAGACGATTACAGTGGTGGTGGCGGCGGGTTCGACCGGCCGGACGTGGTGGGGCCGATCGTGTATCACAAAAATGATCCCCGGAACTTCCTGGACCTGACCTCGTTCGCCATGCCTTGTACGGTGAATGTGACCGCGCCCAGTGGTGGTGCGAGCGATTGCATACCGGGAACCCGGCACTACGGAAACATGCGCCGCAACTCTCTCGTAGGACCGACCTACAAGCAATGGGATTTGGCGATTTACAAGGACACGATGTTAGGAGAGCGAGTGAAGTTACAGCTTCGGGCCGAGTTCTTCAATCTGCTGAACCATCCGAACTTCTCGAGTCCGCTTTTGCCTAATTTTATTGCCGATCCGGCTTCGAACGTTAACCAACAGACCTGCGGGTGCGGATTCGTACTCAATGGCGCTAAGACGCGGGAGGTCGGGAATGGCCAATACCAGCTCGCGACCACCGGCGACGTCGGCATCGGGAATCCGTTCCTCGGTGGAGGCGGGCCACGGGGGATTCAGCTGGCGGCGAAGGTTACGTTCTAAAAGGCAAGTTTCGAGGTTTCAGAGTTTCAAGGTTCTAGCTAAGTTCTTGACGCTCCTCTTGCTTCGGCGAGAGGGGCTTTTTTTCGGATCCACCGGGCTCTCTCATGACCACTCAGGCGCGTTATTCCCACAGCATGGTTTTGGGCGCGGTCTGCTGCAGGTATTCGAACAGGGTAAACGACCATCTCGGCGTTGCCGCAGAGGATCAATTTGCGTCCGAAGGCAGTCTTTTCGGAGAAGTGCAGAGTGTGGCAGGTCACGCCGGAGTATTGGCGGTTGTCCTTGGAGGACTCGTGGTCGAAGCGAATGATCGAGGAGGACGAGACATGGGCCGGGCCTTTCTTCTTGCCCGTGACCTCCAGGTAGTCCTGATGCAAAATGACGGAGTAGGAGGCCGAAGTTAGCGCGAGGTAGTGGGGCTTGAAAAGATCGAGCGCAGGCATCGGGGCGACATAGGTGCGCAATTCCCGCCAAAGTACGTGGTCGTTGTCGATGACTTCGCGTTTTTGCATGCACCCCGTTGTCGTCGAAGGCGACGAGCAAATTCTTCACGTGCCAGACGCGCTTGGCGTCTCCGGCTCCGCCTTTCCCGTCGGCCAGGAACCACCAGTATCCCCACCTGGAATCAGCCCAGCGTCCCCAGAAGAGGTGGGGATGTTTGTAGCAGGTGTCGATGCTCGCGAGCTTGCTGGTGACGTCTTCGCGATGGACAGAGGGGGCCTCGAGGAAAGTCATGTCGAGTTCCTTCTTTTGAATCTGAGACCCGGCTGGGCCACGTGTACTGGCCAGAAGGCGCGTGGCTCCGACACAAGCGGTGAGCAGGGCGCAGCAAACCGGGGTCAAGAGAAGATCGAGACGGCATGACGAAGAACGCCGGTGGTTCATCCTCACAAGCCTCCCAAAGCGAACGTCAGCAATGTTGTGGAACCACGGATTAAGGTGCTGGCTAGCGCAGATCGGTCTCGCCCGTTCCCAAAGCAGTGTGGGAGTGCTGAAGGCTCAAGGACGGGAACTGACGCATAAAGCAAGCGCGACACGCACCGTGTCCGTTGGGTGGGGAGCATAGCACGAAGCGAATGAGTTTCTAAGTCATTCCAAACGGTCGATGCCGTCCTAAGCGGCGTGTTTTAGGGGGCGGGAAGCCCGCGGCCGGCTCAAGCCCGCCAGCGTGGCGGGACGCCGTCGCTCTACTTCAAACCCTTGAGAACGCGGACTTTCGGGCGACTCCGCCGGCTGTGCCCCGACCGTCGTAGCGCTTCGGTCACCTTGGTAGGGGATAATCAGAGTGTTACGCTTCTGCCCGATAGGTAGCAAAATCTGTCGGTTAGAGAGAGACCACGATGCATCGCCGCGTTTGTGCTGTGCTGGTAATCTGCCTGGCTTTGAGCGGGATGGTTTGGGCTGGGGACAAGGCTTCCAACGACAAGACGGCCAAAACGAAACCGGTGGCGGGGTCGATGCCAGTTACAGCATCGTCTCCCAAGGCGCGCGAACTCTACCTGAAGGGAATCGAGGATTACGAAAACCTCTACCTCGAGCGTTGCAACGGAGACTGGCGGGCCGCCGTAAAAGAAGACCCGGGAATCGCGCTGGCCTGGGCGTGGATCGCGTTCAACAGCCGGAACCCTGCGGAAGTAACTGCGGCGCGCAACCAGGCGAAAGCGCTGGTCTCGAAAATAACACCGGGCGAACAACTCATGGTTCGCTGGATTGCCAACGTTCAGGCGGGCGATTACCTGGCTGGCATCTCGGCCATGAACGACATGCTGGCCATGTTCCCGAAGGATAAGCATCTACTCTATCTGGCAGGCAACTGGCTGATGCTGGAGAACGGCAACGAGCCGGCTCTCAAGATGTTCGAGCGGGCATTGGCGTTGGACAAGAACTTTCCGCCGGCGCTGAATGACGCGGCCTATGTGCACGCCCGCAACCGGCAGTTTGCAAAAGCTTTTGCCGCAATGGACCGTTATGTCGCTCTTTTGCCCAAGGAGCCGAACCCCAACGACTCCTACGGGGAACTTCTGCGGATGGCTGGGCACTTCGATGAGTCGCTCGAACACTACCGCAAGGCGTTGGCGATCGATCCCACATTTGCGTCGTCCCAGGTGGGGATTGCTGACACCTATGCGTTGATGGGGAACCAAGTCCAGGCGCGCATCGAGTACGACAAGGCCATCGCACAGGCACACAACGATGGGGACCGCATCGACTACATGATGCAGAAAGCGACGACCTGGGTGCGCGAAGCGAATCCGACGGAGGCTGACAAGGCCTTTGCCGAGACAGCACAGAAGGCGCACGCTCTGGGACTCGACCTGCAGGAAGCGCAAGCGCGCCAGAGCATGGCGGCCTACCAGAGCGACGACGCGGTGGCCTTGAAACACCTGGAGGCTGCGGAAGACGCACTGGGTCATCGCCCGGACATTTCGCCGCTCGACCACGATGAGGAATTGTCGCGCATCCTGCGCTACCGCACGGTGCGGGCCTCTCACGCCGGAAACACAGAACTCGCACAGAAGACCATGCAAGAGCTCGAAGGCATGGCATCGAGCAGCCGCAACCTGGTGATCCAAGGCTCCTATCACGGAGCAGCGGGCGCGTTGCTGGCGGCGCAAGAGAAGTGGCAGGACGCGATTGCACACCTCGAAGAGGATCGGGACGATCCTTTCTCGATGCAGCTCCTATCGCGGGCCTACTACGTGGCCGGGGCCAGCGACAAGATGCACGAAGTCGAAGCGCGACTGCGAGGCACGAATGTTCCGACGATCGAACAGGCGGTCGTGGTGCCCGCGGTGCGGTCGCAGAAGCCGTCGACGACCTAGGAACTGGTGTTGGCGTCTCGGGTCAGTGTTAGGTTTCAGGTCTCAGGCAAGTCCACCGCCCTGGCACCGCTCTGGGTGTGATGGTTGGTGGGTGCGAACCTCATACTCGCCACACGAGACTTTCTCTCTCTTTCATTTCTAAGCCGTAGGTTGAGGATCCCATCCCGCTCTTCGCAAATTTCTGTTCTTCGTGGTAGGCTCTGTCTCCCATGCTGGATTCCAAAGCGGACAAGCGCCTGCAGCCTCGGGTTCAGGTCAGCCTGCCGGCAACTGTAACGAGCAAGGAGCCTGCGCTCGAGTCGCCGGCGCTCACGCGCGATCTGAGCATGGGCGGCATCTTCTTGTATACCGAGCAGAACTTCACCGAAGGTAGCAAGCTCGAAATTGTTCTTATCCTGCCGGCCGAGCTAGGGTTGGGAGGGAAACAGTGGGCGTGTTGCCAGGCGTCGGTGGTCCGGGTAGAAGATAGCGGCGGCAGCAAGTTTGGAGTGGCTGCGACTATCGATCGGCTGGATGTCTTGCCAGAGATTCCGACATAGTCCAATTTACACACTGTGGGAATCTGTAAGGGCGGGTGGAGTGCTGAGGGTAAAAGTGAGGTCAAGTTTGCACCATTTGTAGTGCAATCAGTGGTGGTTCAGGCCGGCTTTTGTCTCAATTTGCTCAACGATTTGAGGTGCCGCGGGGGTGGACTGCCCCTCCGAGCGTCCAGATGTAAAATTTTGGTTTTCAATGCATCGTTCGGGGTGCAATAATGGGCGGCCTTTTAAGTGCTTTGGCAGTCGATAAGAAACTAGTACCAGGTGGGCCACGGTTATGCGGATCGACACTCTCACCGACGGGGTGGTGCGGATCATCACGCCGATCGGCCCTCGCTATATAGAACTCACCTTCTGGCAACGAGTGTATTTTCTTTGGATCTTCCGCCACTTCGATAAGATTCCGCAACAGGTGCTGAGCGCGCGCGAGCAGCGGGTGATTGATGCGCTGTGCGTGGAGCAACGCTACATCACCTTGTCGTTGCGGGGGAATACAGCTCCGATCATTGGAACTCTGGAACGCGTCCCACTGAAACAAATTGAAGAGGAGTTGCCACCGAAGCGTCCTGCGGGCAGTGTCGCAGATGCGGGCGCGGCTTCGCCCCTGGTGGCGGACCTGCAGCAGAGACCGTAAGCTGGCGGAGCTTTATTGCCTGTCGCAAAGACGATTCCGAGCGGCAGCAAACAGCTGGGGCGCGGTGCTTTCTTCCGTCCTTCCTGAACAACTCCAGGAACGCGACCCGGCGTCAGGGTTGCGGGGGTGCCGGTGTGCCCGAAGCGTGGTCGCCTTCGGTGGGAGCGGGCGTTGGGTTCGCAGCCATTTCACCGCACGGGCCGCGGCCGCCCGTGCCGTGGTGAGGCAGCGGGGCCGGAAGACTGGTTGCGCGCTGGGCGTTGCAGGCTTTTAGTTCTTCCTGCTGCTGCGGCGTAATGATGGCGTCGATTTGCTGACGGGCCCCTTCGCGAAGTTCCTTGATTTTCTGATGCTTCTGTTGCGGGGTGAGAGACGAATCGGCACAGACGGACTCGACCTGCGCGCGCGTGTTCTGCTCGATGGAGCGACGCTGCTCAATGACTCCCTTCGAAATCCCCGCTTGCTGCCAACACGGTTGCTGGTGGGGCGTCGAACCGGTGGTTCGGAGCGGCGGGGCTGCGGGTTTCGGAGCGGCCATTTGCGAATGCGCGGGCGATGCGGCCAGCAGAAACGTGACGACACCGACCAAAGTAAGGCGGTTGAGCGAAGAGGAAGTTGGCACGAGAACCTCCGGGGAGTCAAAACCCAAGCCGACCGCGAAAGTTGCCAATGAAATGCGGCTCCGCGATGCGCGGCGGCGGGTTGCGACTTTTCGCGCAGGTAGGTTACTATAAATAATTGCTCACCACACAGATTTCCAGCTGGTTGAGTGAAGGTTTTCGCAAAGCAGGTGTGCAGATTCAGCACGGTTCCTGCGTGTGGCTCCAACCATCCCGAAGAGGGCGCGTAGCTCAATTAGCAGAGCAACTGACTCTTAATCTCATCCGCTAGCCGCGCACCTGAGCGCACCAACTTGCATTGACGTGTAACACAAAGGCTTAGCCATCACGCGCAGTGCAGCGAAACGCAGGAAATCCCAAAACGAACTGACACCAGAACTGACACCCGACCGGTCCATGCATTATGAAAGAACGCCCCGCTTCAGAAAATTGAAGCTGAGTGTGGCGCTGCCGGCGCTCCAGACTCAGGATGGTTAATGTCGGCTTGTAAACGACGGGCCTGAACAATGGCACTTTAACCTTGGGGGAAA
>CAZXKO010000068.1:0-78929 GCA_964641665.1 uncultured Acidobacteriaceae bacterium | reverse complement strand
GCCCAAGGGAAATTGCCGCCCGTGCGCGTAGTTGCTCTGGTTCGTCGGCACTACTTGCGATCGTCACTAACGTATCGGCCAATTCGTCGTTGATGACCGTAAAATCGCCCGCCAGTTCGGCGGCGAGCAGGCGGTCGGATTCTTTGGATCGCGGATCAGTCAGAATCCTCCAAAATGTTCTCCCGGCATCTCCTGGCCAGTCCCATGGGGGGGTATCGAGCAGAGTCTTAAGGTCCATATGCGCTTCCTCACGATTGCGTTCAATTCCGCAATTTCCATGTACCTTTTGCATCCGATCATCTCCTACACCGGCGCGTAGAGCAAGTTCAAAAGGATGTAGGATCCGGTCTGGACGGACTTGTAAGCCGAACTGGACGTAGATATAATCCGAGATGGACGTTAATATAATCCGGGATGGACGGAGTAGTGATCCGAATTGGACGAATCGAACACCAAGCTATTTCCTAGGTTCTCCGTCGATCAGGTGAAGGCCGCCCTTATCGATACGCCCGCCGTCATGGTTACCGGGCCGCGCCAGTGTGGCAAGACTACGCTGGTACGGGGATTTACTAGTCATCGGTACATCACCTTGGACGACGATACAGTGCTGGAAGCTGCTCGGGGCGATCCGAGCGGATTCGTACGTGGACTTGATCAAGCCATTGTCGATGAAGTGCAACGCGCTCCAGATCTATTGCGTGCCATCAAGAAAACCATCGACGTCGACCGCCGCCCAGGCCGCTTCCTTCTGACGGGTTCCGCCAACGTGCTCACCCTACCCCGAGTCTCCGACAGCCTTGCTGGACGAATGCAAGTCGTGAATCTTTTGCCGCTCTCACGAGCTGAGATCGGAGAGAAGAAACCTACATTCTTGCAGAAAGCGATGGCGGGCAGAGTCGCCAAAGCAACCGAATGCTTGATTGGAGACGATCTGGTAGATGCAGTGTTCACCGGCGGTTACCCAGAGATGATTCAACGAAGCGATCGACAACGGCGCCGAGCGTGGGCTCGCGGTTACGTCAACGCAATCGTGCAGCGCGACGTGCGCGATATCGCCGAGCTAGAGAAGATGGACCAGATGCCGCGCCTACTTAAAGTTCTTGCTCATCACTCCGGTCAACTGACCAACTTCACGCAGATCGGGGGTCAAATTGGTCTCGATGACAAAACGACGAGAAAGTACGTAGCCGTTCTCGAGCAACTCTTCTTGGTTCGTCGCCTAGAACCTTGGTTCCGCAATCGGCTCAAGCGACTGGTGAAGACTCCCAAGCTGCACTTTCTTGATTCGGGTTTGCTGGCTGCGATCTTGGGTACCACCGAGGAACGAATCGGTAAGGATCGATCGGTCTTTGGCCCGCTGCTGGAGACTTTCGCTTTTGCGGAGGTCATGAAACAGATGGATTGGCTGGCCGAGACGTGCAGGCTTTACCACTACCGAGATAAGGATCAGGACGAAGTAGACATCATCGTGGAAGGTGAGGGTGGAGAGGTACTTGGTATTAAGGTCAAAGGGGCCGCAACCGTCACTGCCGCCGATTTCAAGGGGCTTCGAAAGCTGTCCGCTGCCAGCGGCAAGGATTTCAAACTCGGTGTCGTTCTCTACGACGCTGAGCAGACGGTGCCTTTCGGCGAGCGCATGTTCGCGGTACCTATCTCCTGCCTGTGGGCGTAAATGGCACATCTAACTTGAGACGTGCCTATCGGAACAGGGTGGCACAAAGGGGAAGCGAAGGAAGCAGCGAATCACATGGAGTCGTCAAGCGGGAGCGTAGTTCAGCCGGTTAGAACGCTCCTTCCTAACCATCACTTTGATGTAAGCAACTTACAATCAAGAACTTAAGACAGCTAAGATCTCGTCTCCCTGTCACCGTACCTTCTAGCCTCCCAGCATTTCCAATATCTGGTGTCCATTCTGCGAAGCGTCCCTTGCGAAATTCGAATCAAGGACTAGCGGAAACCATGGTTTGCCATACTGGCGTTTCGCGCTCTCGGGGGGGCAAATATAAGCACCGGCACCGTGCTCGTTCAGCGCGAACTCTGAGAACACCCGGAGACGGGGCTTTCCTGTTTAGGTCCGAAGACGGAAGCGCTCGGCAAATCGTGTTCGCGGTGCCCGTCGAAACCAATAAGACAGGGAGCCACGAGCGTCTGGTTTTTCATCGTTACGGAAACGAGCAGTTCGCCGCTCAGGTCTGGTTCATGGGTGACGCGGAAGGCTACGAACTGATTCCCGGAGCTCGTGAGAAGGAGTCAGCTGCTAACCGCACGGTTGGGGATCAAATGGGAGCGGAGCAGTAGCACCACATCGGTCGGACAAGACTGGATGGGCAGAGGTGATTCGAGTTGGTGGGACTACCCATTCCTTCTTGTCAGACCGGTTCTCAGACCTCGGTTGGTGGCAATCATGATTCCGTGATTCAGGAAGAGCTTTTGAAGAGAAAGTGAAAGTTATACGTGAGTAATACTAGAATCATTGCAATCGGTACGGCAAATCCACCGCTCACGCTGACCCAGGAACCAACGTTTTATGCCGCGGGGTACCGAACCGAACGCATTCGAACGGTGTTCCTCAATAGCGAGCGCACCTGTCCGGCTCTAGTCCTTTGGGGTGAGTGCGTCAATTCGCATCTGCCCGCTTGAAATTTTTCGAAATTTCCTGAATCTGTCGAATAGGCTGCGTCTCATGCGTCATACATGCAGGAGCACAAAGGCGCTCACAATTGTTCCCAAAGGAGAAAAGGTGATGCAATTCGCACTGCTGATCTTCGAATCACCAGAAGCTTTTGCAGCACGGAGTAGCGACGAATCCGATCCCTACCTCGGTGCTTGGCGGGCGTACTACAAGGCGCTCGTAGAAGCCGGCGTCTACGTTGGTGGCAATCCACTTCAAGCGCCGGAGACTGGGACCACGGTGCGACTTAAGGGCGGAAAGCGGCGCGTACAGGATGGCCCCTTCGCCGATACCAAGGAGCAATTGGGAGGATTCACGATCCTGGAACTCCCCTCGCTTGACGCGGCGCTCGATTGGGCTGCGCGCTGTCCTGCCGCCTCGGTCGGTGCAGTGGAGGTCCGTCCGGTTTCACCTGAATACCTGCGCCGGGTCACGGGATGAGTGGAAGCGGTCAGGAGAGCACTCATCGGACCATCGAACGGGTGGCTCGCGAGTCCTATGGGCGCCTGGTGGCATACCTTTCCTCGCACACGCGTGACGTGGCCAGCGCGGAGGACGCCCTCAGTAATGCGTTGGTACGAGCGCTCACGACTTGGCCGCGAGACGGCGTGCCAGGGAATCCAGAGGCCTGGCTGCTGACGACGGCTCGCCACTCGATTATCGACCTTATTCGTCATCAGCTAGTAGCCGAAGCAAGCGAGCCCACTCTGCTGCTCCTCAGCGAGGAGTCCAAGGAGCTCAACATGACCTTATCGACAGAGTTCCCAGATGAAAGATTGAAACTGCTATTCGTATGTGCCCACCCGGCAATCGATCCAGCGATGCACACGCCGCTCATGCTCCAGACCGTTCTGGGCCTTGATGCCGTGCGCATTGCCCAGGCCTTCCTGGTTTCACCAACGACGATGGGCCAGCGCCTGGTGCGTGCCAAAACGAAGATCCGTGACGGAGGTATTCAATTTGAAGTCCCGCAACAGCGTGAACTGCCGCCGCGCCTCGACGCGGTGCTGGAAGCGATTTATGCCGCCTTCGGGATCGGCTGGGATGACATGATTGGTGTCGACCAGCGCGGACGGGATCTAGCCGAGGAAGCAATCTGGCTCGCTCGGGTCCTTCTCGAGTTGATGTCCAGCGACTCCGAGGTTCGCGGTTTGCTGGCTCTCATGCTCCACTGCGAAGCCAGGCGTCCAGCTCGGCGGGGGCCAGATGGTCGTTACGTTCCGCTCTCGGAGCAGGACCCGAGGCAGTGGTCGCTTCCTCTAATCGAAGAAGCGGAACGTCATCTCGTTGAGGCGTCGAAGCATAGTCGCGCCGGCCGCTTTCAACTTGAAGCCGCGATCCAGTCGGTGCACGCTGAGCGGGCGCGCAGCGGCCGGACTGAGTGGGTTGCGATCATGCTGTTCTACGAACAGCTGATCCGGATATCGCCGACGCTCGGCACACAGACTGCATACGCCTCCGCGGTAGCCGAAGCAAAGGGACCTGAAGCGGGCCTGGCGGTGTTGGATGGGATTGACCCGCAGGATGTCTCCGCTTATCAGCCCTACTGGGCGGTTCGCGCTCACCTGCTGCAACGGCTAGGGAAAACATCTGAGGCCGCAGATGCTTTCGACCGCTCCATTGGTCTCGCCGAGGACCCGGCAGTGAGACAGTTCCTGCTCCAACGGCGGGGCTAATTTTTCCTATTTTCCTCTGTCGAAATCGGCTCTCCTCACCCGTCACCCCTATAGAGGCGGCTTAGCAATCAGGCTTTTGCCACCCGAGAGATGAACGATAGGAGGGTATATGACAATCAAAGACAAAGCAGTTCTGGTGACCGGGGCCAATCGCGGTATCGGACAGGCACTGGTCGAGGAAGCCTTGAGGAAAGGCGCGAAGCGGGTCTATGCCGGTACGCGCCAGCCCTTGACCCACTTAGATAAGCGCGTCACGCCCCTGGCCTTGGACGTGACCAATGCTGCGCAAATTCAGGAAGCAGTCGAGAGAGTCGAATATCTCGATGTCCTGATCAACAACGCCGGCATCGCCATCTATGACGATCTGAGCAATCTCGACGTGATCGAACGGCACTTCGCGGTCAACTTCCTGGGTTTGCTCAAAGTAACGCACGCGTTCTTGCCGCTGCTGAAACGCTCCAAAGGAGCTATCGTCAACAATGTGTCATTGGCGGGGCTTGCTGCCTTGCCGGTAATACCTGCTTACTCCATGTCGAAGGCGGCCGTGTTCAACATGACGCAGTCACTGAGGGCCCTTCTGGCCAGCCAAGGCGTAAGCGTCCATGCCGTCGTTCTCGGCCCCATTGACACAGATATGAACCGCGGCTTCGAGATACCGAAGGCCTCGCCCGAGTCCGCGGCGCAGGGCATCTTCGATGGCTTGGAAAAAGGCGAAGAGGAGATCTTTCCCGACCCCGCGTCCCTGTCTATCGCGGAGGGCTGGCGCATTGGAGTACTCAAGGCGCTCGAGCGTCAGTTCGCAGCTTTCGTGCCGGGTATCGCAACGAAAGTTGCCTGACGTCAAGAGAGAATAACCGGATGGGAAAGGGCTTCTCATGATTAAGAAACCAGGTGAATCATATTGGGGCGGTGATGCGGTCGTCTGCGCCGATCCTGTAGGTATTGATCGCGGACGCTGCGGTGAGCCTGCGCAGTATGATTGCATTCATCGCCCAGTAGACCTGGTTGGTCTAGTCGAGATCCGGCTTTGCACAGTTCCTGCTCCAGGCGCGGGACCTGTTTTTCCTCTTTTTCTCTGTCGAAATCAACACTCCCTGCCCGTCACCCCTATAGAAGCGACTTAACAGGCAGCGCTTCGCCAACAAGGAGGTGCACGATGTGTCCATTCTGTTTCGCAACCATGGGATTAGTCGTTGCCGGCGCGGTTTCCACCGGCGGGCTGGCAGCGTTGGCCGTGAAAGTACCTGGCAAGAACCGGACAGGAGAAGTCCTGCCGAACTCAGATGAAAGGAAAAATCAAAATGTCGACCAGAACGATTGAGAACCCGAATCTCGCGATGAACACACCCCCGATCGTGTCGCAGCAGGAGTGGGAGGCTGCTCGCCAGCAGCTCCTCGTGAAGGAGAAGGCATTGACCCGCTCCCGTGACGCGCTGGCCGCCGAACGCCGGCGGATGCCTTGGCTGGCAGTGGACAAGAAGTACGAGTTCGACGGACCCAAGGGCAAGGTAAGCCTGCTCGATTTGTTCGAGGGCCGCCGTCAGTTGATCGTTTATCGCGCCTTCTTCGAGCCCGGGGTGTTCGGCTGGCCCGAGCACGCCTGCCGCGGCTGCTCCCTGGGCGCCGATCAGGTCGCCCACCTGGCCCATCTGAACGCCCGCGACACCACCCTCGCCTACGCCTCACGCGCGCCGCAGGCGGACATCGCGCGCCTGAAGGCGCAAATGGGCTGGGAGATGCCCTGGTACACCATCACCGACAGCTTCGACACCGACTTCCGCGTCAATGAATGGCACGGCCACAACGTGTTCTTCCGCAACGGCGAGCGGCTGTTCCGCACATACTTCATCAACGGCCGCGGCGACGAGGCAATGGGGACCACCTGGAGCTACCTCGACATCACGCCGCTCGGCCGTCAGGAGACGTGGGAGGACTCGCCAGAGGGTTATCCCCAGACCCCGCCGTACAAGTGGTGGAACTGGCACGACAACTACGACGCGGAGGCCTCGCCTGACCTGAAGTGGGTCGAGGTGTCTGAGGCTGGAGAAGCCGCCTTCCGAAAGCGCGACGCTGAGGCGAAAGCGGGCTGAAGAATGGCGACCACTTCGCCGCCGTTTGAGAACCGTTCAATATTTGGGCGGTGGAGTGTTACTCATGGAGTCCGTCCCATGACCAGTGTGGGATGCTGAGGCCGTGGGGCACATCATCAGCGGACTGGTGGTAGTGGGACATCGTTGTCGTGGTCGCCCAGGCGAAATAGTCGTGCAGCACTTGTCGCAAACTATCGTCGTTGGCTAGTCCCACATCGGCCAGAGCCCGGTCGAAGCAGGCAATTGCACGGCGATTCATTTCATCGTGCTCCCCGTTTCCGCTGTGCATCTTCACGACCGTGGTTTCGTCACCATAGGAATCGGAATACGTAGTCGGGCCACCGAGTGCCTCGGCCCAATAAGCGGCGAGTCGCTCGACATGCTGGGGGTGGAAGCCATGGCTGAACGCATGGGCCACGACGTCGTCGGCCATCACCCGCTTATGCCAAGCGTAAGCAAGACGCCACAGTCCTTCGTTGCCACCCGCTGCCTCGAAGACAGTTTGCATGTACCCATGATGACAATCCTTTCGTGCCTAAGCAGGACACTGACGCCGGCGGGTTCGCGGGCCGCGACATCCGATGGGGCACTAAGTGTGGTTCCTTTGTCACCCACCGTTTGGAGATGGACGTTTCCGGATTCCGATCGGATCAACCAAACGACTCCCCCAGTAGGCCGGAGAAAACGATAGGTAACTTCACTTGTCGGGTTCTCCGGAGTCAGTGCGGCAACCGCCTCAAGGAATGTTGCGCGGTCTGCTGGGTGGATTCCGTCAAGGAACTGCTGATAAGTAAAACGCTCAGGTTCCGTCAGCCCGAGGATCTTGGCATATTCCGAGGACCTCACAACCGTTTCTGTCGGTAGGTGATTCTCATAGGCATACACTTTTCCCGCCTGAGCGGCCAAGTCAAACCGTTCTTCACTTTCGCGCAGTGCTTCTTCCGCCCGTTTGCGCTGGGTGATGTCACGGGCAATTTTGGAAAAACCCACTATGCATCCAGTTGAATCTTTAAGCGGGGAAATGCATAGTGCATTTCCCAAAATGGGACCTCGCAGTCTATTGATACGTGTGTTCTGGCAACGCTGACAGTAGCCAATCCGAAGATGCTTACAAGACAATCACAATAAGGGAGGCGCTTATGAGGCCACCTGCTCCGCCGCGATGTTTAAGAGCGAGTTGCGCTGCGCTATTGCTCGCTCTACTTTGCGCAACCGGGTCCAGAGGGCAGTCACAACCTCCACAGAGCCAAGACCTGCGTGAGTTGAAAGACAAGCTCCAACGATTGGAGCTGGAGATGCAAGAACTCAAAGGGCAGATTAGCGCAGTGGAACAGGAGCGAGCGACGAGTGCGACAGCCAAGGCCCCGCCTCCTTCTCCTACCGGCTCCACCCAGGGCGCAACAGCGAGTCCACCAAAAGCAGAGCGCGAGGAGGAGCATAAGAGCAGCCTCGATCTGTATGGATTCGTTATGGCTGATACCGGGTACGATTTCGCGCAAACAGACCCGAATTGGTTTGATGTCATCCGTCCGACCAAGCTACCTGCATTCCCAAACGAGTTTGGAGGAAACGGGAACGCCTATTTCAGCGTGCGGCAGACTCGCTTCGGTGTGAAGACGTCTACGCCTACGGGTTTGGGCGACTTGAAAACACAGTTTGAATTCGAGCTGTTCGGAACAGGAGTCGACGCAGGTCAGACGACCTTCCGTTTGCGACACGCTTACGGCGAGTTAGGCGCGTTCGGCGCTGGGCAAACCTGGAGTCCCTTCATGGACATCGATGTGTTCCCCAATTCCGTGGAGTATTGGGGCCCGAACGGGATGGTGTTCTTCCGCAATATTCAAATTCGATGGATGCCGATCCGCAGTGACACCACCCGGCTCACTTTTGCTCTGGAACGACCCGGCGCCAGCGCCGACCAGGGCATTTATTCCGACCGTATCGAGTTGCAGGGCGTCAAGCCCAGGTTCAATCTGCCGGACTTCTCCTGGCAGGCGCGCGTGATCAGGAACTGGGGTTATGTTCAGCTCGCTGGGATATTCAGGAAAATCGGGTGGGTCGACACTAACGCCGATGCTTTCAATCTCAGTGGCACTGCTTTCGGTTGGGGCCTGAATCTGACGTCGAACGTGAAGTTCGGGAGAAATGACATCGGAAAGTTCGCGTTTGTCTATGGCGACGGCATAGAGAACTACATGAACGATGCACCGGTTGATGTTGGGATCAAGAACAATTTCCAGAACCCGGTCACGCCGATCAAAGGCGTGCCGCTGCCGGTGCTGGGTGTGGTCTCCTTTCTTGACCACAATTGGAGTGATCGCTTTAGCAGTTCGGTCGGCTACTCCATGCTGAACATCGAGAACTCCAACGCGCAGAAGCCATCAGATTTCCATCAAGGCCACTATGCTCTCGCGAATCTCCTCTACCATCCGGTTCCAGCTGTCACGATTGGCGGCGAATTTCAGTTTGGCAGGCGCGTGAACTTCAGTGATGGCTTCACTGTAAACGACTATCGCATGCAGTTTTCGTTCAAGTATGACTGGAAAAAAACACTTGAATTTTGATGGGATAAGCGACGCTTGCTCACTTAACTTGCATTTTGCGAGGGAGCTTGTCTTCGCGCTATTCAGTTCGTAATTTGGCTATTGGAATGGCTCCAATGATCTTTAAGTTTCTAAGTCACGTGCCAGCCTAAATTAACAGTTCCGACACCAGCTTGCGTCGTTTGTTCGCCAAAATCCAGAGACGGGACGTATTAATCAGATGCGAATGATCTCCGAAGAGCAGTTCCCATCCTGGGACGCAGCACCCCCTGAGGCGAAACGACCAGAGTTTCCGGGAAATGGGTTTCCCATCCTACAAATTTATCTTTTAGATGTCAGTCGTGAAACGCCTCAGTATCTCGATTCTGATTCTATGTGCGTGCTTCGTGTCCGTGGCACGGGGCCAGCAGCCAGCGGGCAAGTGCACAGAACGGATACATTGGATGGAATTCAAAAGCGAGGGATAACAGACAAACCGTGACGACCTGATCCAAACCAGAAAACAGAAAAAACTAGGAGCATAAAACATGAGCATACCCGCAGCAGCCAAGCAAGACGGGTCGTTCCCGGCGTTGCCCGAGGAATCAGCAATCCCATCAAAGATCGACCGCCGGTCTTTCATCATGCGCAATGCCGTCATCGGGGCGGCGGCAGTAATGACCGGTCGTGTCTGGACGCCCGAAGCGCGCGCCCAGCAGGCCGAAAAGGAAGCAGCGGCGAGGTCTCCGTTGCCTCCGCTAGATTCCACCTCGATGTCGCAAGACTTGGACGTCGTGAAAAGATCCAACGGTCCAGTGATGACTGTGATCGACGAATTCTATAAGGTGGGTCCGGGTCCCTCGAGTTCGCACACGATTGGGCCGATGCGTATCACGTACGACTTCTATCAGCGGTGCACGAAGCTGCCGGCCGACCAGCTCGCGCAGGCGACTGGTCTCAAGGTTCACCTGTTTGGCAGCTTGAGCGCCACGGGTAAGGGCCACGGCACCGAGCGCGCCTCGTTGGCGGGCCTGCTGGGCAAGGAGCCTGCCACCGTTGACCCGCTGTTCCTCGACGAGATGAAAGCGAAGCCGGACCAATCGTATTCGGTAAAGCTCGGCGATAAGACCTTCACTCTATCGCTGGCCGACATCATCTACGACACACCCAAAGGCGATTTCCCGCACCCCAACACCATGATCTGTAAGCTCATAGGCGGAGACAAGTCCGTCTACGAACTGGAGTACTACTCGCCCGGCGGCGGATTCTACGAGTGGAAGGGCTACACGCCGCCGAAAAAGGGGCAGCCGAAATATCCGTACGGGACGATGAAGGAACTGCGGCAGCACGCGGAGAAAAACAATCTCTCGATCGCGCAAGTCATCATGGCGAATGAGATTGCTGTGTCAGGCAAGACGGAAGAGCAAATCAACGCGTTTCTGGACAAAATCGCAAATGCGATGCTCGCGACAGTGAAGGCCGGGCTAGCGGTGAAGGAAGGCGTTTTGCCCGGTCCGATCGAACTACAATCGAAGGCGGCGACCGTTTGGCAGCGCGCCCAAGATGACAAATACGAGGCTGATCGCGCAGTGGCGCTCTTGTCCGCGTGCGCGCTGGCCGCTTCGGAAGAAAATGCGCGCGGCCATTTGGTCATTACTGCCCCGACAGGTGGTTCGGCTGGTGTGATGCCCGCAATTGTTTATGGCTTGACCCAAACCAAACGAGCCCTGCCCCAGGAAAAGGTTCGGCAAGGTTTGCTCGGCGGCGCCGCCATTGGCTATTTGTGCAAACACAATGCTACTCTTTCCGGCGCCGAAGGTGGTTGTCAGTCTGAGATCGGCGTCGCTTCAGCGATGTCGGCTGCGTTCATTGCTTCAGCGATGGACGACTCACCTCTAGTTACGGAGAACGCTGCCGAATCAGCGCTGGAACATCACCTGGGCATGACGTGCGATCCGGTCGCCGGCTATGTGCAAGTCCCGTGCATCGAACGTTGCGCGTTCGGCGCGGTCAAGGCCTGGACCGCCTACATGATTGCGACGAACGAGATCGCATCACGGCATCGTGTTGACCTCGACACGACGATCAAGACCCTCGCCGATACCGGCAAGGACATGAGCACAAAGTACAAGGAGACGAGCGAAGCCGGGCTGGCCGCGAACCTTGTGCTTTGCTGAAGCCAAATGAATTCACCGGGAGGCGCGTCCGGGCGAACAGTCGCCAGGAGGCGCTAGGTCTTGCCTCCCGGTTGATGGATTTTCATTTTCGGGGGGCAGAACGAGGGAAATCCCTAAGCGGCCGGGGCGACACGTTACATCAACTGATGTAAGCAGGCTGATTTCGACGGTTGTGGCGCAACTACTGTCGATCATGGTTTTGCTGGCACAGGCCGAATGTGCCTGTCACATTTAGCAGTGCCGCCAGCAAAACAGCAAGCGTTAGGCTCCGATGCACGGGAACGCTTTCATGGAAGGACTATTATGTTTGAAAGTCGAATTGTCTGCAGCGCACGTTTAGTCGTCCTCTGCCTTGTAATGTTCGCCGCAATGGTGTCACCTGGCCAGGACCAGATCCCTGTTTTCGGGGTTACACCAGAACAAAGCACGATTAAGTTCAACGTCAAGGCGTCGGTAGCGCTAGTCGGTACTTTCGAAAACTGGAATTCCACTTTCACCTTCGGTTCTACTGATGTCTCGACAGGCGTGATGGACATCAAGATACAGGCCGACAGCGTGCATACCGGAAGCGGCATGAAGGACGGCAAGCTAAAGAGCAAAGATTTCTTCGACGTAAAGCAGAACCCATTGATCACCTTTCACTCTGACAAGATTGTGCAGACCGGACCCAACACCTTTGATTTGCCGGGAACGTTTACCATTCGCGGGGTGTCTAAGCCCGAGACGCTGACGTTTACCGTTACGGGCACCCGAGGGTCGGGTTCGGGTGATATTAAAGGGACAATGGCCTTCGACCGTAAGGACTACGGGATGAATAAAGGCATTCCTTTCGTCACGATCGCCGACCGCGTCGAAGTGAATGTCGCCCTCCAGGTGAAGCGAGTGAGCGGGCCCCCGTTGGTTTTTAAGCAATAGTCGCCAGATTCTTGGACGGCAGGAGGCGCACTGGCAATGTCTACTCTACTCAGGTTCGGCGGAGAGTCAGTGGGCGAAACATCCCCATTTCACCAACAATGCTGCATACGCCCGCATTCCATGTCTTGAGCGGTCGTAGAGCCCAGCACGCTGGCGCACAGTTCGTAGAGGGGCGTTGCTTCCGCCATGGTCGCCGATAGGTGTTCAAAAAAGTCGCTGATGGGGACGCCAAATCTTTTCAATCGTTTGCGCGCATTTCTTGCGAAGTTCGCGGTACAGGTTCTTGAAATCAAAATCTCCCCACTGCGCCAAATCACGGAGCACCTGCCTTCGTCGATCTTCGATAACACGTTCCGTGCTCTCTAGGGTCGCGGTAAATACGCCTCCCACATCTGGTGGGCGAGCCGGCGACGGCACGATCTGCTGGAGTTGGGTATCCCGTTCCCCTTCACTGGGGAGTTCGAAGTGGTACATCATGATCGAGGTTGTGACCGAAGAGATGCATGGGGCGAACTGATCACTCACGTGGAACTTCTCCGCTTCCCTAGGATGCTCCAGTCGCCGCTCTTGTAGGTCCCCGGTTTCGGTATCCACATATGCGATTTGTTGAAAGCCCGATGGTAATCCGCTCCCATAATCAACATATCGGCTCCTCTTCTCCCGGGCCTTTTTGGTTGGCTAGCGCTGCCAAGTTTACTCGGGTCTAGGGAGCCAACATTGTCATGGAATCAATTGGATTGCCACGGACCCGGCGGCGTAGTCCTGCCGATTCTATGGTCGGCGCAATGGTCGTTTATGGTCAAAAAGCGACAAAAGAGATGATTCTTTCGATAAAAACAATCAAAATAACGATTGACTACGGCAGTATAGGAGAATTACGATTCGTCCAGTTTTCGAGAAAAAGTAGCCACTGCGTGAAACGCATTGAGAGACGGTGGTCGGAGGAGCATCGCTATGACGTGCAGCGCGCGATTTCGGATGGCAGTTGGTACGGCGAAAGGGGTGTGCCAAAGCTTACTGGCAATCTTCTTACTTCTTGGTGCCATGCCCCTATTGGCCCAGTTCGATACGGGCACGATCAAGGGAACGGTGACCGATCCCTCGGGTGCTGCCGTTCCAAAAGCACAGATCACCGCGACGAATGTCGGAACGGGCATTGACACACCGACGACCAGCGATGCGAATGGAGACTACGTGATCTCCGCTCTGCCGTTCGGCAACTACGTTGTGAAAGCCAACGCCACTGGTTTTGCCGAAGCCAAGAGTCCCTCCATCGTTCTCAACGTCGGTGCCATCGTGCGCGTCAACCTCGCTCTCGCGATCGCCGGTGCGCAGCAGAAAATCGAGGTGACGGGAACGGCGGCCACGGTAGAAACCGAAACCACGCAGACGGGCACGACTCTGAGCGCGGACCAGGTCGCGAACCTTCCGGTCAATGGCCGCGACGTTAGCGGATTCCTGGAGGTCGCTCCCGGATCGATCGACTCCACGGGCTTCTTTCAGGGCAGCGTGAATGGGCTGGAGAACATCTTTACCGGTTTGAACATTACAGTCGACGGGCAGAATGCTTCCCGCGGAGATATCAATGGCTTCCTCGACACCGAGGGCCAAGAGGGCGCACGCGTCACACGCTCCAGTCTCGACAGCATCCAGGAAATCGACTTCACCAACAGCGGCTACAGCGCGGAGAAGGGTTACTCGCTCGGGCCGCAGATGAACATCATTACGAAGTCCGGGAGCAACAACCTCCATGGAACCGCGTTTGAGTTCCTGCGCAACGATGCATTCGATGCCAAGGATTACTTCAACACAGGAAAAGTAGCGCCACTGCGGCTCAATCAGTTCGGTGGAAATCTGGGCGGACCGCTCATTAAGAACAAGCTCTTCTTCTTTGTGAATTACGAGGGCGATCGAACGATCATTAACAATTTCAATGCGTTGTACCAGATTCCCAGTGCATACCTGCGCTCTGAAGCTCACGATCCCCGGATGGATCCCGTGTTTGCGCAGTTTGCGCCCTTGCCGACGAACTGCAACACCATTCCCGCTCCTGCCTCTTGCGCCGTGCCCGGCTTCGAGAATCCCAATGATCCCGCGGGCGGGTCGCAACTTATTTACACCTTGGCCGTCCTGCCCAACCGACTCACGGAAAACACTGGATCCGTAAAAGTTGATTGGAACATCTCGGAGCGGGATCACACTTTCGTCCGCTACAACATCAACGACTCGCTGACGAATTACACGTTTGGTCTGAATCAAGGCCAGGTGTCTCCGCAAAAGCTGCGGACCCAGCTGGGCAAGATTGAAGAGACGCACACGTTCAGCTCGACGCTTCTGAACCAGTTCAGCGTGTCGATCAACCGTTTCTACTCGGATACCAACTCGAACACGCCCACGCCTCTTGTTGGTTTCGGCGGTTTCTTTACGAACCTGGGTGCGCTTCCCGGCCCGAATACCTTCAACCAGATCACGCCGTTCAATGTGTTCGAGGTCTTCGACAACGTAACTAAGACCGTAAAGCAGCACACTCTAAAGTTTGGACTGCAATACCGATATAACCAGTTGAACGAATTCCTCAGACCACAGCAGACGTTCTTTTTCGGTGGAGCAAACATATTCCAGCCCAATATGTTCCATGATTTCTTGAACGACGCCCCATTCGTGCTCCAGAAAATCGGATTCCCTGGCCCAGCTGGGATCGTGAATTCAAATTGGGGCTTTTACGGTCAAGACGACTGGAAGCTTGCTCGCCGGCTGACGCTGAGCTTGGGCCTGCGATATGACTACAACACGGCATGGAAAGAACGCACTCACCAGGCAGCGAACTTTGATTTCGCTTCGCAAACCATTTTGCCCGCGAATCAAGCCCTGTATAGTGCGCCGGGGAAAGACTTCGCTCCGCGAGTTGGCTTATCCTGGGATCCCTTCGGCAATGGGAAAACCGTCATCCACGGTTACGGTGGACTCTTCTATATGCCGATGCAATTCGGGTTTGGTTTGCTCAGCAACAATGCTGCTTTTCAGAGTTACAGCGTAAATGTGTTCCAGGTACCGATCGCCTATCCCATGGCGAACCCTCCACTTCCAGCCGGAACGCAGAACGTCAACATATTCCCGCAGCACCCGAGGGATCCAGTCTCTACAAACTGGTTGCTGGGGATGCAACATGAGATCCTACCCAGCACCGTGCTCAGCGTGAATTACACTGGCAATAAGGCGCAACATATGCAAGCGGGCGTGAGTTTTGCGGCACTCAACCTGAATCCTGCGAATACGGTGACGCAGGCACGCCAATTCAGCGGATTTGCCAACGAGAACCTGAACGCTGACATTCTCTACTCAACCTACAATGCGCTTCAGCTACAGGTGCGCCACAATGCCGGTCGCTTGAACTACGAAGTCAACTACACCTGGTCGCACGAGATCGACGATCTGGTCAATGTTTTCAGCGGGTGGTCGGATCCGTTTGACCCGAATGTCGACCGTGGGAGCGGTGATTGGGACGTGCGTCACAATCTCACTGGCAGCGTGGTGTACGACCTTCCTGATTGGAGAGGGACGAACGCTATCGCTAAAGGCTTCCTCTCGGGGTGGCAGGTTTCAAACATCCTGCAAACGCGCAGCGCTCTCCCGACCAACGTCCAGCTCATTAGTGGATTCTTCGGACTCCCCATGCGGCCGAACTACGTGGCCGGACAGAGTCCGACCGTCGGTAGTGCGAAGTGGCCGATCGGCAATTACAACCCGAACGCGTTCGAGATACCGCCGGGATTCGATGGAACCTGGGGAGCGAATCTTGGCACGGTTGGTCGCAATGCTCTTCGCGGCCCGGGATTTTTCCAGTGGGATTTCTCGCTGGCAAAGAACATTCCCATCAGAGAAGCCCTCAAGGTTCAGCTCCGCGCGGACTTCTTCAACATCTTCAACCATCCCAACTTCGCGAACCCGGACGGTGGAATTTGTACTGCAGTCTCTCCGTTTGTGCCGGCAACGCCTACTACGCCGGCTGTGCCGGCAAGTTGCACGCCCAACGCCTCCTTTGGACGGACTGGTCAGACCATCGCCAGCAACACGGGTACACAGATCGGCACTGGAACGGCGCGGCAGATCCAACTTGCAGTAAAGGTAATCTTCTAGCCTGAAAGTGCTTTCCAATCCGGCGGCAGCGAGGAATCGCTGTCGCCGAGGTTTCGGTGCTGTCTCCTGGCGACGCGGGAAATTGGGTCGGGAGCACTCCCGCAGTAGGCGGCAGCACTCGCCGCTCAACCGTCAGACAACGAAACCGGTGGTCAGTGAAGTCTGAGGATCAATGCCCAAGCCATATGTTTCAAATTACGACAAATTCCCCGTTGTCCCGGTTTCGGATGCCAGATGCGACGTCGGTTGGGACGATATTGCTCTTCGTCTGAGGAGCAAGATTCGACAGGGTCGCTTTGTCGTGTGCGTTGAGTGCTATCCCGGATGCGATGTAAACGATATCGAGTCCAACCTTTCACGGGCCCTCCGTCCGCAAGCGATCCTTCGTGTCAGTGATTGTTATCTTCCCGAGAGTGCCATTACAGCATTGACCGCCCGAGATCTGGGAGATGATCCGGTCTTCGCGTTCATGAACAACTACGAACTCCCCGAATTCCTGGACGAGGGAAAACTCGGTCAAAAGGCCATGGAACTGGAAAAGGTGACAGGGCTCGTCGTTGTGATCGGCACGGGAGCGGCCCTGCTGACCGAAAAATGGGACCTGCTGATCTACAGCGACCTGGCGCGCTGGGAGATTCAGCAGCGCCAACGTGCTGGCCAAATAGGCAATCTCGGGTTGAGTAACCTAGACGAGCGTCCGTCTATCAAATACAAGCGCGCTTATTTTGTTGATTGGCGTGCGGCCGATCGCCACAAGAAGCGGCTGTTGTCGCGGATCGACTTCCTGCTCGACTCGAACCAGCGCGATACACCGAAGATGATCACTGGAGCACAGCTTTCCCAAGGATTGAGGCGAGCCGCATCGCAGCCATTTCGCGTGGTCCCGTTTTTTGATCCCGGCCCGTGGGGCGGACAGTGGATGAAGGAAATCTGCGATCTGCCGCGGGATGTTGAGAACTATGCGTGGTGTTTCGACTGTGTTCCCGAAGAAAACAGTCTGCTGCTCGGTTTTGGCGACGTGCAAGTGGAAATCCCCTCGATCGATCTGGTGTTTACGCATCCCCACGAGTTGCTCGGAGAAGCGGTCCACGCCCGCTTCGGCACCGAATTTCCGATTCGTTTCGACTTCCTCGACACCATGGATGGCGGCAATCTCTCGTTTCAAGTCCATCCGCTGACCGAATACATTCACGAAAAGTTCGGCATGGCCTACACCCAGGACGAGAGCTATTACTTGCTGGACGCAGGCGACGACGGCTGCGTCTATCTCGGCCTAAGGGAGAACGTCGATCGGGGCCAGATGATCGAGGACCTTCACCGTGCGCAGGAGGGAGAGTCTCTCTTCGACGCCGACAAATACGTGAACCGATGCCCGGCCAAAAAGCACGATCATTTCCTGATCCCTGCCGGAACGCCCCATTGTTCCGGCAAAAACAGCATGGTCCTCGAGATCAGCGCCACGCCCTACATCTTCACCTTCAAGATGTGGGACTGGGGCCGGTTGGGCCTAGACGGAACGCCTCGCCCGATTCATCTTGAGCACGGACTGCGCAATGTGCAATGGGACCGCGCCACCCGCTGGGTCGAAGCCAACCTACTGAACCGCATTTGCGAGGTCGGTCGCGGGGATGGCTGGACGGAGGAGCGGACGGGACTTCACAAACGCGAGTTCATCGAAACCCGAAGGCACTGGTTCACCCGGCCGGTTCTTCACTCCACCAACGGAGGTGTGAACGTCCTGAATCTCTGCGAAGGGCGCGAGGCGATCGTGGAGAGCCCGACCCAGGAATTCCCTCCGCTAGTCGTGCATTACGCTGAAACGTTCATCGTTCCGGCCTCGGTAGCCCAGTACATGATTCGCCCCCATGGAGAATCGGAAGGGAAGCGCTGCGCCACCATCAAAGCGTTCGTTCGAAGCAATCCATAGATTCAGCTCTGGGAGCGATGAATCTTGTGGGAGCACGGACTGCTGCCGAACTGACGTACCCCACTCGCCCGTATTCTTAAACTTTGCCCACGGGTATCCCGGAGGAAGACGTCTGTGCTTCCTTCGTGCAGATCGGCGATCCCACGCCAATCGCCGGGCACGGGAGTCGTGAAAAGCTGGTAGGACGTGGTGACTGTCTCTCCGGCTGGGAGAGTTGCGAACACGGGAGTGTGGAATAGGGTCTTCGCCAGGCGAGCTTTCTGTAAGCCGGTCGGCATTGGGCTAGTCCCAAATTCAACGCCGCGGGCGTGTGTTTTGCCGTTCCACGGAGCATATTGGCGGGCGCAGTTTTCCTCCCAAAGAGCGATCCACGGAAACCGGCGAGAATCGAAGAAATATCCGGCGACGGTCTTGAGCCGCTGGTTGTGAACCGCGACAAAACCAGGGCGCCGCTCCGTCTCCGTCAATAACGCGGCGACACAGCCCGTGCCGCTGCGCAAAAAAGCCCGCGAAAGATCCACCCGTCCGCCGCTGGGCGCTTGCGCCCATGGCCAATCAAAGTTGGAATCGGAGATCAGCAACGCCTTACCTTCATAGCCCTCCGGCCAAGTTCGGCCTTGCTTCGCCGAGATAAAAAGTTGTGCTTCCTCTCTGGCAAAGAACGGTTCACCAAAAGTGGCGTGTTCTACCCACTGATAATCCACGTCCGCTTGGCCGAAATTTGTTACTTGCTCTTCGACTAGGGTGGAGGAAGCGCCTGCTAAAAGGGAGAGAGTCCGTTTTACCCGCAGCTGATATTCCGGAAGGGATGCTTCCAGCAAGAGATACGCGCGCGCATCATCAGCTGCCGATAAGAGAACTTGCCACTCCGCGCATGCAGCCTCTCCGTGAAGCGGCAGGCCGCGCGCCGTCTCTTCGGGGTTCGGCATGCCGAAGTAGCCGAGTACTAACGCGTGACCCGTAAAACTCGCCAAAAACCTCCCAACCGGACCTTCGCCATACTCTCCGGAATGAAGCTCGGGCGAGTACTCGCATGGTTCGATCGTGCTCCAGGGTGATTCAAACAGGACATTGCAAGGCGAGCCACAGGCGCGAAAGTCCGCAATGTGGCCGCCCCCGAGTAGCACCGTCAGCTCGATCAAACCATTGGTAAGGCGGTAGGCCCGGCGTCCTTTCCATACGATGGGAGTGGCTTCACAGACTGCCATTAAGATGCCCAGCCCCCCATCGATCGATTCCGCCGGAAGCATCCGTGATGTTGGCGGTCTTTCCCCGGAGGTTCATTTGTGCGTAGCCGCTCCCGTCCCGCCCTCCTGGAATCCCATTCCGCCAGCCGGGACCAGCATTCCCCCATCCACGACCAACGCCGCGCCCGTTATGAATGACGACATGGGAGAGACAAGATAAAGAACGGCATCGGCTACTTCTTCCGGCTTACCAATGCGCCCGAGGGCATGCATACGTTCGCAGGTACGAATCACTTCCTTCGGGTCGGATGCCAAGCTCGCGGCCCAGTGCAACATGGGAGTGTCAATCGTTCCCGGGCATACACAGTTCACCCGGATGCCGTTCGACGCGTAATCGAGCGCCATGGCCCGGGTTAGCCCTAACAGGGCATGCTTCGACGTGACATACGCAACCGAATTCTTGATCGCCGTAAAGCTCTGTACTGAGCCGAGCACCACGATGGCGCCACCATGCTTGAGCATATGGGGAACGCAAAACTTGGCCACCAAGAAACAGCCCTTGAGATTGACCGCAAGGGTGCGTTCCCAATCGTGCTCAGAGGTCGTGATGACATCTCCGTAGTGCTGAATTCCGGCGTTGCTAACCAGGATGTCAACTCTGCCGCTTTGTGCAATTACCGCGCCGATGGCGTGCTCGACCTCATGGCTTTGGCTCACATCGCAGCGATAGTAGTTGCACGAGCAACCCAGGCGCCGAATCTCGTCGGTAGTCTTGCTGCCAGCCTCTTGGTTGGGATCCAGGATGGCCACCGCCGCTCCAGCCAGCGCGAGCTTTCCCGAAGTGGCTCCTCCGATCCCCATGGCTCCTCCGGTCACGATCGCGACCTTGCCGGAAAGATCAATGTTCATGGCCGGACCTCCTTCGCAAAACGCGGGCTGGTATGAATCCGGATGGTGACGACCTGAAAAGGCCCAATCGAGACGCCCACTCCATTTGGAGAAGACGGGATTGGCGCTTGATTCACTTCCAGGAGATTGCACGACCAAGCCTCCTCCAGCTTGAGGTATTTGCTTGAGATCGTGAATTGGGAAGCCTCACCCGCAGCCTCCTGTAGACGAAGTATTGTGCCATCTCCGTCCTCTGCGGTCTTCCACGTGAGCACATTGATGTTCGGATTGCTGATGCTCAGCAGGCTAGCTTGATTGTTTGGAAGAACGCCTGAATCCGTTGAACCCGCCACATCGTCTCTCTCCAGGGGAGTGAGGGCATTCCAGCCGAAACGGTTCAGAGATGCGGGCTCGAACCGGGCACCACTGGTGATCGCGTAACGAAAGGTGAAGTCGCCCCCTTGCCACGCAGGGAAATTTGTTCCCCAGTAGTTGTTCATGAGCCACGAAAAAATTGTGCTGCTCTTCGGGCTGAAGTCAGCAGGCCAAGTGGCGCGCACGATGTCGCCAAAATTCATTAGCGGAGCATCGATTGCTACTACCGCAGCTGTCACATCGCGGTTAGAAACGGCGGACCATGTGGTCGGCAGGTACCATTCTCGACTGCCCCCCGGAAGTTCGTCTTTCGCGGGGTTGACCCAGGCGGTCTGCGACCCGTAAGAGAACTGTGGATCGCTTATCGAGAAGGGAAACCCGATGTATGCAGATTCCCGTGTCAGCACTCGCTCCTTCGTCAGGTGATAGGTGAGCAAGATTTGCTTTTCGTTATTGGGTAGCAGAATCTCCATCTCCACCGTGGGAGTATTCACCGCCCGGGTGCGCAGCAAGGCGACCGTGCCCAAAGCTGTTTCCTTCGCGGATACCAGCCTGCCGGACTCTGCTGGGTGAACCGTCAAATTTGGGGGGTTCAACCCGGCCCCAAACCGATACAAAGAGTTGTTGGGATATTCGTCGCCGCCAGAGACATAAAGGTAAGCTCCGAACTTATAAGGACTCTTAGGATCGAGCAATTCACGACCGAGTTCTTTGTCGAAGATGCCGCCGATGGCACCGGCGACGGGGTCTATGGTCACCCGATAGAACCGGTTCTCGAGGACGTTGTCTCTGACCTCAGCAACCTCATCCGATCGAGCACTCGCTGGTTTGACCGTGAAAAGCTTGTAGCCGACCGCAGGTACGTCATCGGCGAGGAAACGAATCCGTACATTGCCCGGCCCGAATCCCGGCAACGAGATGCCTTTCCCCTTCCGCAGCACCTCCATGGCAATCTCTTTCCCGGTAGACGGATCGAACAGAGTGGACCCTTCCGGCAGGTCCGTTTCCACAATCCCAGAGCGTGGCCAGTTGAGGGAGTTCCATACGGCGACAGAAGCTTCCCTTGGCCTTACCAACGCCTCAAGCTGCGCCCAGCTACGCTGGAGAGATTCATCAATGTCATTCTGTGCCCGCCTTACTCGAGACCCCTTCAAAGCGATCTGGTCGATGCTCTGGTGGTGTTCGGGCTGAGTGGTCGCGCCAACATACGTCCACGTGTGTTCGTCGTAGATCAACTCATTCCACCACGCGTCTTGAAGCTTGCTCTTGTCTGGAGTCACTTGTGGGTCGAGGGAAGACGCCGCCGAGCCCATCACCTCAGCGGTAGTGATACGGTGCTGATTTTGACGGTGTACCGCGGTATGCGCGGCGTCAGAACCGTACCCGTCTTCCCAGTACGGCCCAAAGTCACCGCGGTAAAATGGGATCTTGCCCTTCCACTCCTGCTCGATCCGTGCCATCGCCGATTGCACGGTCGCGAACTCGAGTTTGGGCCAGGCATATTCGCGCTGCGCGGCCGCAACGATTCCACTTTGTTCACGAGCGAGGGGCGTATTCTCCAACTGCGTTCCGAAAACGATTACCGTGTTGGCGGTGTAGTCGGGCCTTGTGTAAGCCTGAAGAAAGACAGGGAGTGCATCGCGAATGGCTTCCATTCGCCACGGGCTTCCGAATAGCGTCTGCAATTGCAGGTAGGCCCGCGAGTACCACATGAGGACGCGGCTTCCGTCGGGGCCTTCCCAGTAAAATGGCGACTTCTGGTTCCAGCGGCCGAGGAGCATCACCGGAGCGCGCCAACTGTTGCTGGCTGCGATCAAGTACTTGATTCCTGCATCGTGCAGGATGGAAGCATACCCCCAGGTGTAGGACGGCACATCGACGATCTGTGCCGCATCGGTGGTCGGGAGCTTGAACTCGTCGTTCAACTTCTTCTGATTGTAAAAAGACCGGGCAAGAGCTTCCCAGGAAGCGTTCCCGGTGTGCTGATTGGCAAACTCCGGGGGGATCATGATGCTTCCCTCGCGCACGTGCTTCAGGAATCGCTCACGCGCCTCGAGGGTGCGCCCCTTCAGATACTCGCTCGCCACCCAGCTTCCGTCCAGCGTCCAGCGGAAATCAGGAGTCTCGCGGATCAGATCCATCGCTGCGTCCACGGATTGCGAGTGCAACTCGGCTACTTTTGCAGCGTAGTCTGTGAACCCGACGTCGAGGTGCTCATGGGGAATGATCGCCACCGTCCATTTCTTCGCCGCTGTTACTGTGGAGGTTGTCCGCAACTTGCCCATGCTCACCGAGGCCGGTGCTGCGCCCTCCCACTCCGGAACCTCAAAGCTGAGTCGGACTTCTCCGAAGCTACTCTCCGTCGAAAACTTTTTCTTCAGAGAGATCGAACCAATCTTCAGTTCGACACTCCCAATCTTCTCGACATTGCCGGCTCGGATGAAGACATCGACGATCTCGGCCGTGCCGCTGGGCAGGGCACGATAGAAGATCGTGGGTTCCACCCGCGTCGTGAACGCGTGTTCGTCATAGTGGGCGGCCGCATCCTGCGTCAGTTCGAGGGCGTCATAAACTAATCCTGAGTGGCCGGGAGCGATGGCCCCTAACGAATTCTGTGCGCTCGCCGGGTCGTCAACGGCCGTCAGCACGAAGCGGTTGTCGCCGCGATGGAGCCATTCCGCCGGGATAGCGATGGTCTTGTCGTCGGTTGAGGTTTGCGGAACGAACGTTCCTTCCCAATCCCCGGCATGGAAATCCAACTTCGGATGGAAGTAGAAGAGTCCCGTTTTGCCGTTTACATCGAGCTTCAGGGAAGACAAACGCGGGGTCTCATACAGCACGGCAATCCTGAGGTAATACACTCCTTGCGGAGACTCTGGCAGGGAAAACTTCACCGTAAAAGGATGGTATCGGCCGCCCGTCATGCCATTCGCAGGGCCGGGCTGGAATCGATACCAATCCTGATCCTTGCTTTTGCCCACCACGAAGGTGGGATCACTCTTCGGGTCAGCGTAGGTGATGTCCTGAGCACGAAACTCGCCGGATGAGTGATTGAAAGTTCCGATCTTCCAGATGCTGCGCTCCGCTGCCCTTGCGACTAGCGGTGAAAGCGCAATCATGAACGCTGCGACCAAACATCCTTTCCGGATCACGAGGGTCACCATTTAGGTTGCGTGATGATCGTTCCTGAGCGCCGTGGATCATCCGTCCACGCGCCCATTTCGTGTTGCTTTGACAGTTCGTGGTAGCGGGCGAGCTTGTCGCGATCGAGAGTAACTCCCAGCCCGGGACCAGTCGGGACCGTCATCGCCCCGTCCTTGAATTGCATCTTGCCGCCCTCCAGGATGTCATCGGTCAGGTGGTGGTAATGCGAATCCGCGGCCAGCGTCAGATTGGGAAGACAAGCTGCCAAGTGCAACATGGCTGCTTGTGATATCCCGAATTCCGCGCCGCTGTGCATGCCAGCATCCACGCCGAGCGCTTCGCAGATTTGCCCCGCCAGCTTGGCGCGGTGGATGCCGCCGTACCAATGGGGATCGAGGAGTACGACATCCAGCAAGTCGGACATGATCGCGGGCGCAAGATCTTCGAAGGCGAATACCGACATGTTTGAAGCCAGCGTAACCCATGGAACTTTCGCATTGACGCGCTGCATGGCCCGCATCCCCCAGACGGGGTCTTCCAGGTACTCCATGTTGTAGTCGTGCAGCCGTCGGGCCACGTCCAATGCCGTGGTTACGGTCCAGACCGCGTTCGGGTCCAGCCGGATGCGGAGCGCGGGGAATGCCTTACGCAGGGCGATGAACGTGGCAATCTCCTCGTCTGGAGGCAGCACGCCGTTCTTGTATTTCAGAGTTTTGAAGCCGTACTGCGACACGAGACTCTTGGCAAACGCAACCATTTGGTCGGCGTTCGAAATTTCGCCCGTCCCCTTATCGTTGGGATACCGATAGAACAGATAGGCGGCAAACGACACTTCGTCGCGAATGCGGCCGCCGAGCAGGTCGCACACGGGGCGGTTCAGGGCTTTTCCCTGAATGTCGAGAAGAGCAAACTCGATTCCCGCGAATCCGAGCGCAAATCCGAAGAGTTTGACCGAACTGGGGGCCGCAACCTTCCAGCGGATCCGCTCAAGGTTCATGGGATCTTCGCCGATGAGTTGCGGCTTCAGATCGGCCAATTGGCCGGCTCGGCTGGCGCCGGTGTAGCACTCTCCCAAGCCCGTGATTCCTTCATCGGTGTCGACCTCGATGATGTAGCGGGAGAAGCCGGGATGAGACCCGATCGAATAACGCAACGGGGCTTCGATCGGGATAAACGCACGGGTCCAGCGAATATCGGTGATTTTCATGAAGACTCCGGCCAGCTAGCGCTGGTTCGCGAGTAGTTGTCCCTTGGCGCCTGCCTTGGTACGACAGATATGCCATCGGCTCAGGTTAGCAAAGTACATTTCATCGAAGTTAGGACCGCCAAAAGCGATGTTCGTGGGACTGGCGATCATCGTTCCCTTGGGGTCCACGGCCAAGAGGGCGACCTTTGCATTTGGCGCCACGCGATAGATGTTATGTGAGGCGTAACAGGTGACGTAGAGATTTCCGGCGGCATCGAGCGCAGCGCCGTCAGGCACACTGTGCAGTCCGCTTGCATAGACGCGAGGCTTTCCGATCTTACCTGGCGATCGGAAGGGGACGGCCAGAACATCGTCCTTCGTGCTCTGAACGACGAAGAGCGTCTTCTCATCGGAACTCAGGGACAGGCCGTTGGGAAATGCCAAGCCGGTGAGCAGTTGTTCGATCTTGCCGTTCGGCCGCAACACGAAGAGCAACCCATCGTTAGCCTGCCACTCACCAGAGTCGCTGAAATAAAGATTGCCTTCGCGGTCAAAGACGGCAAAGTTTGGCGTTCGCAGTCGATATCGCCCGACTCTTTCCCACGAGCGCAGCACCTTGCCGGAGCGGTCAAGGTGGATCAGGGCGCCGAGTTTGAAGTTACAGACGTACAGTTCTTGCCGGGGTGAAAACGTAAGTCCAAGATTGAAGCCGCCAAGAGTGGTGACGATTTTGACTCGTCGCTTCGAGTTGATGCGGTAGACCTGGCCGAGTTCCCCGCCTGCCCAGAGGTTGCCGTCTCCATCGAATGCAAGTCCCTCGGGATGATCGAGCCCCTCGGCGAAGACCTCAAAACGATCGAGAGAGAGGATAGGTCTCATGATCGAGATCGCGCGAAAAGTATATATCCTGTACTTGTTTATTGGGTAAAAAGACATATATAGTTTTCTTCTGCCCGAAATCAAGCAGCCAGGGGCCGGGGAGATTAAATTCGTGCGTTTGTGCAATACAGGGCAAAGGATCGAGCCCGAGCGGACGGGTGGGAGACGTCGCGACCGCCGCGGCCAGCGCCGCCGGGTGTCGGGTTCTCACGCAAGCCGCCGCGTTTTCTTCAGGAAGGCGGATCTGGTGGAGATCGAAATTGAACGGGTGGGAAAAATTGCGGACCGTGTTAGAGGGGATATTAGCTCATCGACTTCATAACCTATTGCGAAGGATCTATCGTGCGCATAGCGTCCAAAGTTGTTCTCATGCTCGTGTTCTTTACTGCGCTCGCGGCCGCTGAGCCCAAGCACTTTGACTGCACCCCATCGTTTCCGCCGCAGGCGCCTTGGCAGGGTGCCGATGCAGCGTATTCCATCCCGTTGCCTGATGGCCGCGTAGTGTGGATCTTCGGAGACACACTCTACGGAGATAAGCGGCAGGTCGACGGCAACGATCCGCGAATGGTGCACAACACGTTCGGGATTTCGAGCTGCGTGAATGGAAAGTGGAGGATCGAATACGCGATCAAACGCGCGACGAAAGTCGAATTCGACAGCTTCTTTAAACCGCAGCGAAACGACGGCACGTATTATTGGGCGCTCGACGGCGCGGAGTACAACCATGACCTGTGGATCACGCTCATCTGCGTGCGCAACAAGCCGAATTCCGATGCCTTCGCGCTCGGTTTTGAGACTTGTGGAACCGATCTCGGTCATGTAACCGGGCTCAAGGAGGATCCACAGAAGTGGGAGGTTTCTTACTATCCGCTTGTAGAGGAGGCTGTACACGCGAATCCATCGGCTTCCGCGCTGATTGAGGGTGACTACCTCTACATTTTCACTTTGTATGAGCGCGGGAATCGACCACAGATTCTCACGCGCATTCCGCTCAAGGGGCTTGGCGATCCGAAGAAGAACCTGCAGTACCTGGGCAGCGACGACAAGTGGCACGATGGCCTTGAGCCGGACAAGGCGAAAGTCGTCATGAATAAGGGCGCCTCCGAGATGTCGGTATGCTACCACCCGGAACTGAAGAAGTGGCTGGCGGTGTTGGTGGATCCTCAGATTTTTTCTGACAAGGTGCTCCTGCGGACAGCGCCGAGTATGACTGGTCCGTGGACGGACGGCGACGTCATCTACCAGATCCCGATCCTGCAGAAGAGCGATCCGAATTACGACGCAGACACCTTCTGCTACGCGGGAAAAGAGCATCCCGAGTTCGAGAGGTCCGGTGATCTGCTGTTCACCTATGTCTGCAATTCGATGAAGCCAAAGAAACTCGAGGCGGAGACCAACGTCTACTTCCCACAGGTAGTGCGCATGCCGATGCCGGAGGCGGCGAAGAAATAAATTACCTTTCCAGAATCCCCTTGCAGAAGGCGAGCGTGCTGCGCACGTGTTCCGTCCAATACGGCCAGTCGTGATTTCCGGGGAACTCTTCGTACTGATGAGGAATCCCGCGTAGTGTGAGTTCCCGGTGCAGTTGCCGGTTGTCTTCAATCAGCGGATCTTCCGTTCCGCAGTCAAAACGAAGTGGCGGCAGATGGCTGCGATTTGCCTCGGCCCAATGTAGAAGACTGGTGTCTGGCTCTCCAGCAAATTGAAATGTCGCGGGCGGGTAGGGGATAAATCGGGACAACTGCTCAACGTGTGTGACCGCGGAGTGTGCTGAGATCCCTAGCACACACGCGGCATATTTCATGCCGAGGCGCATCGCGCCGAAGCCTCCCATCGAGAGCCCCGCGAGAAAAAATTTGTCGGCCGAGAGTTGCGGGAACAACTCTCCCAGGCACTTCGGTATATCCTCCACGATCCACTGCTCGTAGTTGCCGTGCACGTGGGGCACATATCCTGTCCCATCACCCCACAAACCATCCGACGGCATGGCGATCATCATACGAGTCATGTTGCCCGCGCGGAGCATTTCCGTTGCGGTTTTGTCGATGCCGCCGTTCAGCCACCAATTCCATTGGCATCCATACACGCCGTGCAGCAAAAGCAACAACGGCAAATGCTCCAGCGCCTCAGCCCCCGCCGGCAGGTAAAGGAGAACATCAGCTCTTTGGGGGAGAGCTTCTCCGCGGAAATTTAGGAAGCGCAGGTTCTCATTCCCGGGTATCGGAGCGGAGAGCTGCGCATTGGGGAATAGACTTGCCATGTGAAATGTACTTGCGAGCGAGCCCCACGACCATCGTTAAGCCTGGATCGCCGCGAGCCTCGCGAGCTCGGATCAGTGAACCAGCACGATTTTCATGCCGGTTTCTTCGTCTGGGAGCTTGACCCACGAGGTCTTCGAATCAACATCGTGCATCCAGCCCTTCGCAGATTCCTGGAAGGCCTTAACCGAGGCATCGTGAGGGGCTTCGATGCCGCCTACCGTCACCACGCGTGGTTCGCTCGCTTGCAGATGTACTTTAACAACGATGGATCTCTTCAGCGGATGGAAACTCCCCTCGCGGTCCGAGATTTCGACGCTCACTCTGTCTGCGGCACTCTCGGTGCTGATTCTCTGCCGCAGGTACACGCCTTTCTGATAAGCGAAGCTGATGCCGTCATCCTCGTAGTACTCCCTGGACGATGATCCCTCCGGATAGACGTCAAAGGTGAGCGGATCGATCGGAGATTGATCGGTGTACTGCATGTCCTGCTGGCTCGGAAGGATTGCGCCGGCTCGTACGAACAAGGGCATCCGCTCCAGTGGAGCATTCACATTGACAGTAAGTGGGCCAACGTAGCGGCGATCCGTCCAGTAGTCGTACCAAATTCCTCGAGGAAAATAGACAGAACGGCTTTCGTCATAGTCCTTCACGATGGGCGCAACCAGCAGGTCGTTCCCAAACAAGTATTCGTCGTTGGTGCCAATTGCCGTCGAGTCGTCAGGATATTCCAGCAACAGAGGGCGCATGACCGGCTGGCCAGTCTGCGCTGCTTCCCGGAATGCCGTATAGATGTAGGGCAGCAGGCGGTAGCGCAACTTGATCGATTCGCGATTGATGCTTTCCATGCGGTTCCCGAAGCCCCATGGCTCTAGGTTTCCGGGGCCCAGAGAATGTGTCCAGGCAAAGGGAGTGAGAAGCCCCGTCTGCATCCAGCGGGTGTAGAGTTCGGGGCTGGGTACGGGCACGATGCCTCCGATGTCGGCTCCAACGAATTGAAGGCCCGACAGTCCCATCCCATTCAGCATCGGCACGCTCAGCCGGAGATGGTCCCATGTGCCAAAGTTGTCGCCGCTCCACTGAGCGGCATACCGTTGTCCCCCCGCAAAAGTTGCTCGTGTAATGATGAAGGGACGTTCATTGGGTCGAACGCGCAGCATGCCTTCGCGAGTCGCGAGCGTTTCCAGCATGCCGTAGACGTTGTGGATCTCAGCATGCGATCGGGGGCCCACCTCGGTGTGATGCACCGCATCCATGTCAAATGTCCGCGCCGGACCCTGGTCTGCGATTACAACCGGTTCATTCATATCGGTGAGATAAGCCGCCACTCCCTGCTCTAACTGCTCTTTGAAAAGCCCAGCCCACCAGTCGCGCACCTTGGGTGACGCGAAATCCGGATACGCACTGACGTCGCCCCATCCCTTGCCGGTGAAGACCGTGCCATCCGCCTTCTTTACGAAGTAGTCATGGTCGAGACCCTGGTTATACACCCAGTAGTTCGGGTCCACCTTCACCATGGGATCAACAATGGCGATGGTATGAAAACCTTGCTGGCGAAGGTCGGTCATCATACGCTTCGGATCGGGGAAGCGTGTCTTGTCCCAAGTGAAAATGCGATAGCCATCCATGAAATCGATGTCGAGAAGGATTCCGTCGCAGGGAATCTCCCGATGCCGAAAGTTCTCGGCAATAAAACGAACAGTGCTCTCGGGATAGTAGCTGTACCGGCTCTGGATATAGCCCAGGGCCCAGCGCGGTGGTAAAGCAATACGGCCTACCAGTTCCGTGAAGCGGCTGACCACCTCTTTGGGACCGGGGCCACCGAAAAAGTAGTAGTTGAGCTCTCCTCCTTCCGCGCCGAACGAATAGACGTCGGGGAACTCTGATCCCATGTCAAACGACGTCCGCCAGGTGTTGTCCAGAAAGATCCCATAAGCACGTCCCCGGCGGAGTGCGAGGAAGAAGGGAACTGACTCATAGAGGGGTTCCGACGAAGCATCAAAACCTTCGGGATCCTGGTTCCACATCACGAGCGACCGGCCGCGCTTGTCCAGTGGAGTGCTCTTTTCGCCGAACCCGAAATAGTGCTCGTCGGCGGGCTCCCACTTCCAAACTCGTACTCGGTCACCGTTCCAACTGATGCCCTGACCGTCAGAATCCTTCGAAATCAATTCGCCCTTCGCGTCATAAAACGCGACGCGGAAGGGACTCAATTGCACGCGCACCTCCAGTTGTTCGGTCCGAATCCTCTGATACTTTCCATCGGACGAGAAATCTACTTTGACGCTCGGCCAATCGGGCTTTGCGACGGCATACGAGTGATCGGGAGGAAGTGAGGCTGCGTGGACGGTTCGAACGCGAATCAAATCCGGGGCGAGGACTCTAATGACGACCGTTACTCGCGCGTTGATGAAGGTGAACTCGTTTGCTTTCCTTCCGGCCAGCTTCAGGTTGCCAATCGGCTCGCATTCGGCCAGAGCGACCGCTGAAACCAGGAGAACGACAACTGCGATCTGAAAGCAGCGAACCGGTCGAACGAAGGGCCGATGGGTTGAATTCGGCATAGAGATTTAAGGTGGGGTCTCTAACGCAATCTCCGGGCGAGGAGATGCTACCTCTGTTGATTGTGATGCGCAACTTCAAATGATCGTTTCAGCATGAAAAGAAATTCATTCGTATCTGTTATGACCGTTTATGGATGATAGCAGCTGGAAACGCAGGTTCTTTGTCTTACACCTCGCCCGAGAGCAAGGGCACCGCGCCGAAGAGTCCCGCATTGTTCCCGAGTTCCGCAGCAACAATCCGTACTTTTCCCCATGGTGTCCAGGCGTGGTCGTGCACAAACTTCTGAATGTAAGGAAGTATCACGCCAGCGCTACGCATGACCCCGCCTCCGATTACGATAATCTCAGGATCGTAGGCGTGAATTAGGCCCACCGAGGCCGTTGCCCAAACCTGCAAACAGTAGTCTCGAACTTCGGTTGCAACCCTGTCGCCTGCCTGGGCAAGTGCAAATACAGCTCTGAAATCGATTCGCTCCCGCCGCGCCAACTCGCTTTCGCGGAACCCGTTCCACTCCTTCGCCATGATAGGCAATGCCCATCCCGACGCTTCCGCCTCCATGCAGCCCACCGCACCACAAGTGCAGATCCGCCCGCCAACCTTTGCGGGTAGATGTCCACCCAGGCAGCCTGCCTGCGCGTGCTTTCCTCGCAGCAGCTTGCCCTCGATCATGGCTGCTCCCCCGATGCCCGTGCCGAGAGTGATCATCACTAGGTTGTCGCAGCCGCGCGCGGCGCCGACGTGTCGCTCTCCCAGGAGAGCCATGCGTGCATCGTTCTCGATCGCAAAAGGCAATCCGAACTCTTTGCGGCTCCAGGATCGGAAATCGATTTCGGGAGCATCGTCATATTTCTTGTTAGTGGATATGACCCGACCGATACGGGCGTCCGCGAGTCCGCAAAAGCCCAGCGCTACTCCAAGGCATAGCTGAGGATCAAGGTCCAGTTTTCGTGCCTGCTCGCGTATCGCGTCCGCGAACTGATCGAGAAAAGGACGAAGGTTCCGTGAAGGGTCCATAGCCAGTTCGCGGCTGGCGAGAACAGCAGCACCCTGGACCACGGCAATGGTCGCGTGGCTGCCTCCCAAATCAATCGAGAATGTCGGTTTATCCATAGGATCTGCAGAGTGCCTCTGTTGCGCTATCGTCCGCGAATAGAACGAAATAGCATCATGTAATCACAGTAAACGAACAAAATTATGGTCTTTTCATTTGATTTCGGAACCATGGTCGGCTAGCCTATCGGGGTGAACTCCACCCTTGCCGCCATCGACTGGAGTACAGGAAGCCTGCAAGTAGCCGGCGTGCGAACTTCCGAAAAAAAGCTCGGACAACTGAAAGCAGTATTTCACGACAACGAATCCTGGCAAAGGATGGATGCCGAGACCATCATCTACCGCGTCTGGTGGTGGGAACCCGTGCCCGCCGGGACCGAAGGAGGCCTGTTCTGGGGCGGTACCGAGATCCAGCCAGGTTGCGTCGGGAATGAGTATTTCATGACGCACGGTCATCGCCATGCCATCGTCGATCGGGCGGAATTCTACGGCACGACGGTTGGACGGGGCATGCTGGTGCTCCGCGACGAATCGGGGCGGATCTGGGCGGAGGAGATGAAGCCCGGCAGCTTGCACTATATCCCCGGTCGGGTTGCGCATCGTGTGGTGAATACCGGGAGCGTACCGCTGCGCTTCGTTGCCTGTTGGCCGAGTGATGCCGGTCACGACTACGAAATTGCCGGCGGCAAAGGTCTGGGGGCGAGAGTGTTGCAGCGTAATGGCGAAGCAGTCTTCGAGATGACCAGGGATTGACTTGCCCATGACGTTTGATCCGAAACTTGGCGTGCATCGGACGGAAGACATGCGCTTCACGTACGACGCTGATGTCTTCGGTCCGCAGCCGGAGCTTCGACGCCTCGACGACATCCGGCGCAGCTTGCGGGATCCACAGTGTCAGGGCCCCGATCCGGTTTACTCCATTGTGATGGATGTGGGCCGCAACCAGGACTGCGACGAACTAAGGCGTCGCATGCTGCTCTTCGGTGTCGTCACGTATGCGGCGGGCCGCTTGGGACACGAACCGATTCGCAGTCAAGGACACATTCACGCGGTCGCCCCGCACTGCGGTTGGTCCACGCCGGAGATCTTTGAAGTCTGGGAAGGCGAGGCCATCATCTACGCCCAGGAAAGAGCTTCCGACGATCCGGGAAGCTGTGTCGCGATTCTGGCGCATCCGGGGCAGAAGGTCGTCGTCCCTCCGCGCTGGGCGCATTACGTTATCAACGCCGACCCAGAAGCCAGGATGACTTTCGGGGCATGGTGCGACCGGCAATATGGATTTCTCTACGATGAGGTTCGTGCACATAGTGGCCTGGCGTGGTTCCCTCTTTTGGATTCGGAGCACAACATTCACTGGGACCCGAATCCGAAATATTCCCCGTCGAAGATTGCGGTTCGAGAGCCGCGACCCTATAAGGAGTTGGGCCTCTCCCAGGAACCGATGTATGAACAATTCGTAGCCGATCCGGAGAGCGTGCAGTGGGTCTCAGACCCCGGGCGGTTCTCCACGTTGTGGCACAGCTTCGAGCCCTAGGCGCTAATCCGCCACTCCAAGTTTCTGCTCCAGAAGTTCCAGCGAGACGCCGGTTGTGTCGGGATAAATGCTCGCGATCAGCAGTACATCCAAAAACATCATCGCCCCGAAGAAGAAGAACGGCGTCGCCGTCGATCGGGCGGCGAGTACCGGGAAGACCGCGGAGATCAGAGCGTTCATGACCCAGAGTGTGGAAGTCCCGATGGCCTGGCCCTTCGCACGAACCCGTGTGGGGAAAACTTCGCTCATGTACACCCAGATCACCGCACCTTGAGAGATGGCGAAGCACCCCATAAAACCGATCAGGAGCCAGATCAACCATGTACCGTGACTTCCGCTGCGAAAAACCTGGCCAATGACCGTCAGAAAAATACATACCCCCGCGGTCCCCGAGAGCAGGAGCTTTTTGCGGCCCAGCTTGTCGATCAGCGTCATGGCCACGAGCGTAAAGAAAAGGTTGGTGCATCCGATGATGACCGATTGCATGCCCGCTGAATACTTGCTGGCTCCGGCGGCGGCGAAGATGTCGTTCAGGTAGTAAAGGCAGGCGTTGATGCCGGTAAGCTGGTTGAAGGCACCCGCAGTTATGGCGAGAACAATCGGCAGGAGGTACTTCCTCTGAAAAAGCGGTTCGCTTGCCGAGGATCGCTCGAGGTGAATGGAACGGACGATCTCGTCCAGTTGTTGCTCCGGATCGTCGATCCCGGTCAGCCGCAGTACGTCGAGCGCTTCCGTGGTGCGGCCCTGCATTGCCAGCCAGCGCGGACTGCGCGGTATAAAGAACAGCATGACCAGGAATAGAAGTGCAGGTGCAGCAGCGATACCCAACATCCATCGCCACTCGACCGCCCCGAAGTTCATTCTGTCGATCAGGAAGTTTGAGAGATACGCTACCAGGATCCCGACCACAATATTCACTTGAAAGAAACCGACCAGCCGTCCGCGCCATTTTGGAGGCGAGAGCTCGGCGATGTACATCGGCGCCAACACCGAAGATCCGCCAATGCCCAGGCCTCCGATGATGCGGAAGATCAACAGGGAGGGCCAGTTCCAGGCGGCGGCACATCCTAGAGCCGATAGCACATAGAAGACCGCCATGATTCTCAGGCTGTCACGGCGCCCGATCTTCTGTCCCGGATAGCCCGCGGTCATCGCTCCGGCCACCGTACCCACAAGTGCGCTCGATACGGTCACCCCGAGCAGGGATGGGCTCAAGTGGAAAACCTCGGTGAGTTGATGGGTCGTCCCCGCGATCACCGCTGTGTCAAATCCGAATAACAATCCTCCAAGAGCGCTGACGAACGTGCTCTTGGCCAGGTGCCGGTTGATCCCCATGCTCTTGATCTTCCTTCCGTTATTGAACGAATCGTAGCGAAAAGCACATAAAACGTCTATTAAATTGATAAAACAGATGTTATAAAGTTCCGTTATTGACGGATAAGAACTAATCCTCAATCGAATAGAGCTGGATCGATGCCTTCCGATTCCGATATAAATCGACGCGCATTTCTGAAGCTTGGGGCGGTGGGAACCGCGTTCGCGGCCGTGAAACCCTTAGGCACCTCCGCCATTGATTCGGCACAAACCACGCCTGTTCGAACGAGTCTGGCCTGCCCGCCTACTCTCGCCGATCTGGCATCCGATCGACTGGCCTACCAGTTTAGAGATCTATTCAACTCTCCCACAGCGATGAACGAGTACGGCTATGCTCAAGTGGGAAAGTCGGTGTCCGCAATCACCGCCATCTCGTTCCCACCCTACGCCTGCTGCGGGCCTCCCGAGACGGAATGGAGCCCCGGCTATCTGTTGACCTGCGAACTATTCCTGGACGGCCGTTTGGTCGCGATCGCCGCTCCCCCGGACGGCACCGTGGAATATCAATGGTTCCCGCATTGTGTCGTCCGGAACCAGACGGTCGAGAAGCTGCGCTTTACAACGCGAATGTGTCTACCCGCGACACAGCGTGCCGCGCTGCAAACCATCCACGTGCAGAACCTGAGCGGATCGTTTCGCCGGTTCACGATGAGCTTTGATCTTCGTGGCGCGGTCGCCAAGAAAACCCAACCCTGGTTCGTCAACTCGCCGGGAGAGGCGGACAACCGAATGACTTGGGACGAGCGGCGAGGGTGCCTCGTGTTCGAGGCGCAGCATTCTCAAGCGGCTGCGGTGCAGGGGTTCGGCAGACCACCGGATCGCATCGAGCAGAAGCGAATGCTCGTTTTCGATCTCCAGCTTGGACCCAATGAATCGCATCAGCTGAATTTTGTGGTGGCACTCGCCGAAGATGACCGGCATGCCCTCGAGTCGTACGACAAGCTTCAAGCCAATTTCTCGGCCCTCGAAAAGCAGAGCGAAGATTCCTTTCAAAGCCTCGTACAAGCTGCGTTCACGCCCGGCAATTCTGAGTTCAGCGGAAGTCTCCCACGACTGGTAACCCAAGACGAGTCGCTTTGGAAGCTCTATCACAATGGCTTTGCGAACCTTCTGTTCGCCCGTCGCGTGTCTCCGGATTCGGTCTACGGACCAACCTATCTCACGCTCAGTGGTCACGTACTTCCGACCCTCAGCTTTCCTTGGGACACCTCCCTCGCCGCGCTGTCGTTGGCGCTTCTGGATCCCACCCCGCTGCGCAACCTGGTCGAAGTCTGGTTGGGCCTTCCGATGCATGAGCACCATTCCAGCGACTACATCAGTGGGCAAGGAGTGGGTCCGTGGTACGCAGTCAACGATACCGCCATCGTCCGATGTGCGTGGAAATACCTGTGCGTGACCGGAGACTTTCTTTGGCTCGACAAGAACGTGGGGAATCAGAGCATTCTCGAACGGCTGGAAGAGCATGCTCTTTATTGGAAGAAGCTTGACTATTCCGGTCACGGTCTCGCCGACTACGGCAAGATTGAGAATCTGCTGGAAGTGGTAAGTACCTATTTGCATGAAGTAGCCGGAATGAACGCCAATAATGTTCACGCCATGCGGGCTGTGGCCGACCTGCGCGCGCGGCGCGGGGACCTGGGACGTGCGAAGGAGCTGAGAGCCGAGGCGAAAAATCTGGCGGACCGCATCAATCGCGATTTGTATGTGGAGGGAAAGGGTTACTGGCGGTGTCGTCAGCTGGATGGGTCCTTCAATGAGGTCCGCCACTGTTACGACCTCCTGGCCACGACCGACAGCATGGCGGAAGACCTTTTGCCCACGCAGAAGCAGCAGATGGCCGATTTTTTTTGGCGTGAACTACACTCAGAAAAATGGATGCGCGCGCTCTCTCAGAGCGACGCCGATGCCACCTGGAACATCCGCCCCGATCACAGTTGTCTGGGAGCGTACAGCGCATGGCCCGCGATGACGGCGAAGGGACTTTACAAGGTCGATCGCTCCGGAAAAATTGTGAAATGGTTAAGAGAGGTGGCCAAGGCAGGAAATCAAGGGCCGATCGGGCAAGGCCATTTTGTCGAGGACGTTTTTCCTCCGGTGAACGGCGGTGCTCGCAAGGCCTCCGAGGACCCACCCTACATCGAAGATTGGAGTTGCATCGCGGCGGGCGCGTTCAGCGACTTAGTGATCGACTCAATCTTCGGTGCAGATTTGTCCCTGACCGAAGGTCTCCGCATCGATTCACGGATCGCCGAATTTGATCCAGACGCCCGCCTGGAGGGACTGCATTACCAGGGGCAGCTCTACACGGTGACCAAGGACGGAGCCCGCAAAGAGAAAGCCTGACCTCACACGCGCATCACGTCGATCCCGAGTTTCTGGAAGGGCTCGATCGCGCTGTCCAGTGCATTGGTGTCCGTCACGAGAATGTTGAGCTCGTTGGCGTTGCAAATGCGCCAGTTCGCCACGACCCCAAGTTTTTCGCTATCTACGACCGCCACGCGACGGCGTGCCAGCCTCATCATTGTCGAATTCAGCTCCGCTTCATCCGCGTTGAAACAACTGGCACCCCAGTTGGCATCCATGCCATCAGCTCCAATGAACATGGTGTTGATCAGCATGTTTTCCAGGGATTTCAGCGCGGCTGATCCAACCAGCGAAAACCACTCTCCATGAAGATGCCCGCCAGTTACGAAAACGTAGACGTCTTTTCTTTTGGAGAGTTCCATCGCCACGTTCACCGTGTTAGTGACCACCGTGATGTTGTAGTTCATCGGCAATCCGCGGATCACTTCAGTGGTCGTAGTCCCCGGGGTTAATGCGATGGTCTCGCCGGGAGTGACCAGGGCCGCCGCTGCTCGACCGATCCGACGCTTTTCTTCCGCAGCGCGCTCCACCTGCGCCATGAATGACCGATCGCGTCGAAAGGGTTCGTAAAACAGCGGCTCCATCGATACAGCACCGCCATGGGTTCGTTGCAGCAGCCCCTTTTGTTCCAGTGCATCCAGATCTCGTCGGATGGTCACCACCGAGACATCCAACTGTTCGCTCAGCAAATCCACCGAAACGCGCCCGGATTGCTGAAGGGCGGTGAGAATCGTCGTGAACCGGACCTGCTGCTTGTCCTGCAGCCCGGGCGTGTCAGAATCCAGATTGCCATTTTCGGCGGCTCTGCCTGACTGCCTGCCCTTACCCCTCGTCATTGCTCTCCCTCACCTTTGTCTTAAACGAAAGTGAAATTTGGCTTTAGGATTTCGTTTTGCATTCAAACGAAAGTTATGTGTGCAAATGGTACTCCACACTTAAGCAAACGACCAACTCAACATTTCCTATGAACACTGCCCCGCGTTCTGGAATAGAGACGCGTGGCCACAGGCAGTCAGGACGCGATCTGGGACACCCGCGAGTGGACCCGAAAACCGGGTCCAAGAAGGGGGGTCCATCGAAGGGCCCAAATTGAAGGCAAGCGGGTGCCGGGTCAATGAATTAGCCCAGTGTTCGGGGCCAGGGAACGGATGACGGGTAAGCGAAGTTATACCCCAAATCCATACTCCTGCGATGACTGTCCATTAACTATTCCCGAGCGGTCCTTACAAGGCTTTCGAGGGCTACCCGCGTCTTGTAAGTTGTTTAAATTCATAACCTTCTTGAGCTCGTAACCTCCCGCTCCTAACGATTCTTTTCAGTTCCCTGGACGTCCTCGATTGTAGGACCTTTTGCAAAATTGGGCGTCCGGCGCAGCAATGCACCGGAAGATCACTCGTCAAAGTTGGGGGAACCTACGTCGCGCGAGCGATAGGGCAATACCGAACCAAGCTCCCGGAATGGTGGGGGAGGGCGCAGAGACTGAGCACCCCTCGGGAATAAGAGGTACAGTCCGAATCTCATCGAAAGGTGAGTCAGATCGCATAACCCAAAGGTCGGCCGTTCAAATCGGCCCCCCGCAACCATGAACGCACTGCCGAAATGCAGTGGCGTTCGCCTTCTTACGGCGGCGTCAGAAACCGTTTTGAGACTCCCCGCAATTCTGTTTGGATGGTTTCTGGGTGGCACTTGAGACTCAGACCGTCGCATTGTTTTGCGTCCAGCCATTCCTTACCGACGGAATAGTGGTTGTCTCGTACGCCTACCTGGGACCTCAGCGAGTGAAGACCTCGGCACCTCGTACCAGTCCCCAACTAGATGAGTCTTCTTCGCTCATGTCCCATTCGGTGCTGCGAAAAAACGTGATGACCTTAGACCCGGCGGCGGAATCGACCACGTTATGCCCTCCCCCCGCGAAGTCGAAGGCGGATCGACCGATCGCGACGTAAACTATCGCCGACGTGGACGCTTCAACGGGCGATGCGGCTTCGACTTCGCCCGTTTGGCGTGCCTTTCCCTTCGGTACCGCCGGTTTGTCCCAAGTCCAGCCCCTGTGGGGTCGGAAAATGTCCGGTGCGCAGATTTGTGGGGTTGCGAACACAAGAAAGTCGGACGAAAGCAAAGAGATCCCCCAACTACGACCGACGTTGTTGGTGTAATTGAGTCCACGACAATGTCGGGCGATGTTGCACCAGCTATCCGAGGTCGGTGCCGATCGGGGGAAGCTGCCCACTTCGGTCTTGCCTCCCACCCTTGCGCGAACCGCCAAATGCGCGATAGGCTAGCCCACCCGTCCAGGCGTTCAATTCGACAATGAGGAGATCTCAGTGATGGGCTATCTCGACCGCAATTGTCGCTCGGTAAAGGTGCGGCATCAACTCTGCCATGTGATGGCGATCGCAGCCCTGTTCTTTGGAGCAACGCGCGGTTCGGCAAAGGCAGCAAGCGAGCCTGATAGCTATCCTGTGTTGGTCAAGCTTTTTCAGCAATGGCGGGAATTCGAACGTCCGGTGATGAAGAATAATGTTCCCGACTATAGGGCGAGCGCGATGGCGGCTAAGGCGGTGGCGCTACCCGGGTGGCGCAAGCGGCTCGACGCAATTGATCCCAAGTCGTGGCCTGTTGAAGAGCAGAACGACTACCAGCTGGTGAAGGCCGAGATGAATGGGCTCGACTTCAACCTGAGGGTGCTCCGTCCCTGGGCGCGCGACCCCGCTTTCTATGTGAACATCTTCCCATCCCGTAGTGACATTCCGTGGCGCGAGGGTCCCGTCCCTTACCCCGAGATCGAGCTCTACAACTATCACTTTCCACTCGACGCCGACGCGCAAAAAGACTTGACCACGAAACTCGGCATGATCCCGGTTCTTCTTGCCGAGGCGAAAGAGAATCTAATGGCCAGCACCGCGCGCGATCTCTGGGTCTATGGCGAGGCGGAGCTTCGCAATCAGTCCCACACCCTGGCTTCGCTTGAAGCCGGGACACTCACCGTTCGCACGCTAGCCGAACACCAGCACGCCGATCTGAGCGGAACCAGCCAGGAGTTAAGCGCGGCCGTGGCGGTCGCGCGCAAGGCGACCGACGAATTCGTCGCATGGCTGGAAAAGCTGGCGCCCACCAAGACCGGCCCCTCCGGGGTGGGCAAGGAGAGCTACACGTGGTATCAGCAGAATGTGCACTTCATTCCCTACACTTGGGACGAGGAAGTCATCCTACTGCGCCGCGAGCTGGAGCGCGCGCAATCAGCCTTGCGTCTCGAGGAACACCACAACCGTAACCTGCCTCCTCTTGAGCCGGCTGCCGATGCCGCCGCGTTCGATAAGATGGCGCATGACCGGCTGGATAAGTTCGTCGATTTCCTTGTCAAGCAGGAGATCATTCCGGACAAGCCTTACATCAAGCCGGCGCTCGCGGAAGAGCTCGGTCACTTCATCCCAGCGGACCAAAGGGTGTTCTTCAGCCGCGTCACACACCGCGAGCCCATGCTGCTTCTGTCCCACGACTATCACTGGATTGACCTGGGACGGATGCGGGACGAGCCGAATCCAAGCCCGATTCGCCGCCAGGCTCAGCTCTACAACATCTGGGACAATCGCGCTGAGGGTTTCGCCACCGCCTTCGAAGAGCTGATGATGCACGTAGGCCTTTACGACGACAATCCGCGCGCCAGGGAGTTGGTTTGGATCATGCTAGCGAATCGTGCCGCGCGTGGCCTTGCCTCGCTCTATGTGCAGACCAATCAATTTACGCTAGAGCAGGCAGGACAGTTCCAAGAGGAATGGACGCCGCGCGGCTGGGCCAAGGCAAAGGACTCGCTCACCGTATTCGAGCAGTTGCTGTATCTTCGCCAGCCCGGCTATGGTAGCTGCTACATCACCGGCAAGATGCTCGCCGACGAACTGATTACGGAGTATGCCCACCAGCAGGACTTGGCCGGCAAGCCGTTTGTGCTACGCGATTTCATGGACCGCTTCAACAACGAGGGCATGATTCCGGTTCCCCTGATGGAGTTGGAGATGGTCCCCGGTAGCGCACGGGCCTTCGGCCCGCAGCAGCCCTAACCGGCGGCCAGCGACGAATCGACGCCCGTTGGCTGACATGTGCGGCGGACATTACACGACAATGAGCATGTCGGTATCGAGCCGTCACCCGCGGAGGCCCGAATGCATGTGAGACAGGCTTCCCAAGAAGAAGGCGCTAGTCGGTCTGATCGTGGAAACTTTGCGGCACCAACTGCATCACGCGAAATAATTCTGAACGGCACACCTACCAAGCGCACTGGCTTTGATTCTTACCGCGCAGGAGTTTCGTGAAGGAGCGTCTTGATCTTATTCTCAAACGCGTCTTTGTCCACCACACCCGCGTGCGACTCGGCAATCCTCCCGTTGCGGTCAATTAGCAAAGTCATAGGGAGAGAAGTGAGTCCGCCGTATCGGTCGGCTACGTCGTGGTTGGCAATCACAACGGGATAATTCAGCTTGCGCTCTTCGAGGAATGGCTTCACCGATTTCCAGCCGTCCTCATCCACGGAAACGCCAATGGCCGAGAGTCCGTCATCTCGGTATTTGTTCTGGAACTCCACATACCACGGAATTTCAACTTTGCAGCCGCCACACCAAGTGGCCCAGAAGTCGAGCAGAACCACTTTCCCTTTGTAAGCGGATAATCTTAGGGGGGAGCCAGTGGAGTCGGTAAGAGTGAAGTCGGGAGCGGGTTGGCCGAGTTGAGGTCGGTGGGCGGTGTGACAGGCAAGAAGCGGGCACATAGCGACTAATGCGATGGCGGCGAAGGTTCGAAACAACATCAGAATGCCTCCTACTTGAGACAAACGGTGAGCCCGGCACATGGTACATCGGAATCTTCAACAACCTCCCGGTTTGATTGTTGATGTCAAATCGTCGTTAAACTCGTTGACCTTGAATCGGGCCAATTTCCCAAGGTGTAATCGCCTTCCACGAGAAGGCCGGTGTCGGAGTCGAGTGGTTTTTTGTTGTGTTTCCGTGAGACAAGGTTTTTCGCCGTCATTCTACGAGATTCGCCACTCGAGGAGCCCGAACTCGCGCCATTGTGTATCTTTCTCAATAAACATCGCAGCGGGCGGGCCGATTTGGCCGGCTTTATAGAGTTTGGTTGCGGGCTCTACTTCTAGACGCATGGCAACCGTTGTCACAGATGCAAAACTTACTGCATTAAATTTGTCTTTGGCCACGACGTAGGGCTCGACGTTCGCGACTGGCTTCCAGGCGTCCCCCTCCTTATATAGGACGCGCCAGGACGTGGGCACGCGGCAGAATCGCCGGTCGTCGAACCAATAGACTTGCGCAGAAGACACTTTGGCCGGCGCCTTGAATTCGTATTCAACCCATGCCGCGGTTCCAGGCTCGGGCCGCATCCTGAAATACAAATAAGACTCGTCGGCGGAACTGATTGGGTCCTTGCCGTCATAGAGGGCGCGGATGTCATCGTTCTGATCGTTGTAGCCGGTCCAGACTTTTTGAACTCCACCCGAGGAGCGAACCGCATGTATGGGCTCGGGAGGCAAAGGCGCGACCCACGCTTTCTGCGGCTCGCTGGACATCCAAACTGCCATCTCTCCCGGCCCGCGATTGGACCAGGCAAGATACGGAATCGCCACCAGCTGATGGGGCTGCCGCTTCAGCTCACTGCTGTTGTCCTCCCGCTGCAACGCTTCGGTCTTGCCGGTCACAACCTGGACGCCGTTCAGCAGCTCGGGGCGCCATTGGCTCTCGAACTTAGCGTTCTCGGGAACGATCAGGTTTAAGGCGTGTCCGTTATTGTCCGGCCACTCCGCGCAATACACCAGCGGACCGCGCTGCAAAGCCACCATAGCGCGATCTTCCTGCACCTTGGCATTGGCCTTCACGCGGCGGACAGGCATGGGCAAATGCAACTGAACCTTATCTCCCCTTGTCCATCTTCGTTCGATGCGGGCATAGCCGCGTTCCATTTTTAACTCGACAGGCCGGCCATTCACGTTGAGCGTCGGTTTCTCCTCGGTCTTGTCCCCGTATTCATAGAGGTCGCCAGGAAGGACTTCATTCCGCGTCCAACCTGGAATGCGCACCAGCATCGTGAAAGTTTCGGCTCGCTCGGGGTTGAGGCGGAGGCTGACCGCTCCTTCCCACGGATATCGAGTCTCCTGTTGAATGGCAACCGTGTTTCCACTGGGGAGGCTCACCTTTGCATTGCTGCCAATGAAAAGGTTGACGTAAACCGAATCGGAAGACTGCGCATAGATGTAGCTCCCCAAGGAAGCCATAAGGCGCACTACATTCGGGGGGCAGCAAGGAACGTCAATCCACTCGAAGCGTTCGTAGCTGCCGAAGGAGCGCAGAGGATTCTGATAGAAGAAGCGATCTCCCTTAAGCGAAACGCCATCCGCGAAGCCGTTGTAAAGAACCCGCTCCAGCACATCGATGTACTTGGCGTCCTGATGCAATTGGAACATGCGCTGATTCCACACAATATTTCCGTAGGAGGCACAAGTCTCGTTCCAGGCGCTGAGATTGGGCAGCTCATAAGCACTCCCGAATTGCTCATGAAAACGAATGGACCCGATGCTCCCGGTCAAATAAAGCTTGTGATGGACAACGTCCTCCCAGATCTTGTCCGCAGCTTCCTGGTACTCCGGCCTTCCCGTTAGCGCCGCGAGATCGGTGAGGGGGATATACAAGAACGTGGCGCGAACGCAGTGGCCTACGGCTTCGTCCTGTTTCACCACCGGTGCGTGGTCCTGCGCGTAAGTGCGGTCAATCGCATATTCGCCAGCTCGCGGATAGCCGTCCTTGCCACGTCCATCCATTAAGAACTTGGCAAGCTTTAAATATTTTTCATCGCCGGTCTGACGGTAAAGCTCGAGCAATCCGATTTTCTGGCCTTCGTGTTCGGAGATGTAGTCTCGTTTGCCGGGCCCGAAGTTCGCATCGATCACGTTCCCGTCTTCGAGGGCAGCATCGAGCATCTTCCGCTTGCCGGTAGTGGCGTAGTAGGCGACCGCGGCCTCAAAAAAATGACCAGACACCCGAACCGCTTTATCAGGATCGGCAAGGCGCGGGGTCAGCTGCCTCACCAGCTTGTCGATCACTTGATCCACGTATTCCTCAAGCTTGGGATCAGGACGCTTGGCCAACATGTAGGCAGCCCCTTCGATCAGTTTGGGGCTGCCAAAATCTTCGAACTCCTCCATCTTCTTGAAGCAGTGCCATATGGAAACAGTGCGATTCACTTCCATGCGCGGCGCCCAGAAATCGTCGAGAATATCGACCTCGGTAAGAGGCACCGGCTTCACCGTGTAATCCCTTGCAGTCATCGCCGGGGTGTCGAGCGCGTTTAACAGGCGGATGCCTGGAACCAGACAACAGGTCGAGAGCACCAGGGAACGGCGCGTAACTTTGTGGTCCGTAAAGATGCTCATTGCTCCTCCGGAAAAGGGCGGACTCGAATGGTAGCGGCCGCGCATTAGCTGGCAAGCACCGGATATTGTATACAACATAGGGAGACCAGGAACAAAGTTTCGATGAAGTCACCATCGATTTGGGCCGCGGTTCGTTTCTGCTCGAGGGCTCGCTTCAGGGATTCGCCAGCGTGCCGGATGTGCTGCCGGAGAAGCTTGCAAGCTACCTCCACCCCGCGCTTTCGGCGCAATTCCAGGACGCTGGCTCCTCGTCTGCTGCAGGAGACTCAGGAGTGGTCGATCCAGTTGATGATCGTGCCACTTCTCATAATTTTGTTCCCGGACGGTTGTGCGGGGAACTGGCCGCGCAGGAGATCGACGTATGGTCACCACTATTCGTCATGCCCTCGTCAGGCTGGTGACCGGAGCGTCTGCACGCTGAGGAGTGTTTAGTGCTTCTCAGCAATATAGGATACGCTAGAGCGATCTTTGGCTGGTTCTGCTCACTAATTCTTGAGAGGAGTCACAAGAATGGGCTTAGGCACGACCCCTGAATCTGCCATCCCGCGCCAGTCCCTGCCTTCAGCCGTGGCGGACAAGTTGCGCGACCAAATCATTCGTGGGGAAATCGCGGAGGGCACGCAGCTCCGCCAGGATGCCATCGCGACCCAATATCAAGTCAGCAGAGTTCCGGTTCGCGAAGCTCTGCGGCAGCTGGAAGCGGAGGGATTAATCACAATCGTTCCCAACCGCGGGGCGGTGGTCCCGGCACTTTCCCCCGGTGATATCGAAGAACTCTTTTCCATTCGCTCCCTGCTCGAACCTGAGGTTCTGAAGCGCTCGATTCCTCACCTTACCGAGGAAGATTTCTCGCAAGCGGAAGCGATCCTGAAAACCTTTGTGAACGAGCTCCGCCGCGACGATCACGTTTCCGGTTGGGGACGCCTGAACTGGCAGTTTCACTCCACGCTGTACTCCAAGGCGAACCAACCGCGTTTCATGGCGACGATCCGGAACATCAACAACAGCGGCGAACGCTACACCCGCCTGCAGTTGTACTTAACCCACGGCATCAAGCGGGCCAATGAAGAGCACCACCGACTTCTGGAATTGTGCCGGGAGCGCGACGTTGCCGCCGCCTGCAAACTGTTGCGCGAACATATTGAATACGCCCGTCAGTCTCTCAAGCAGGTGTTGCAAGAACGGCGCGAATCCACCGAGCAGGCGGAAGAGAACAACCGGCGGCCTCGTTAGCACGAGCTAAAATTTCAAGGCAGCCCGGAACGACGAGCGCGGGACGGCCGCTCCTGTCGCACACACTTAAGACCTTCCGTTGCGCGACGTTCTGTCAACCGCGCTCCGCAACGATCTCAAACTTCTTCTCTCCACCCGTGGCGATGATGACGGTATCTCCGTGCGGACCAGCGAGCTTGGCGGCGCGGCCATTCACGGTAAGGCTTCGCAACTTCGTTTCTGCTGGTAACCGAAGTTTGAAATTTACTTCCGCCGGCGCTTTGGCCCCGGCGAAATCAACCTGCCCGACGACCGCGCCAGTTTCAGGCTTCGCCTGCAATGTGAAGCTGACCCGACCCCATCGCGTAGGAGCCTGCTCAATGCTGATTTTCTTTCCGGACGCCACCCACTGTCGAGGAACGCCCTTGGCCAGGTGGAGCCGGTCTTCGTCGGAATCTTCGAGTACCAGCATCCCGCGTGCGATGAGGGGGATGGTTTGTTGCGCGGGAATGCAGTACAACGCCGAATCCCCAGTAATGCCTGTCACCTCGCCGGCCGTCCAGCTACCCCGCGTGTGGCCGTGATAGCGGTGCGCGTAGAGAAACAGCAGGAATTCTTCGATACGCTCCAGCCGAAGCAGCATTTGCGCGTACCCGTAGGATATGAAGCCGAGAATCTCGCGTCCGTCCTCGTGGACTCCGCCCACGTTGGCTACGACTCCGACTGTCGTCGCCCCGTAAGCGCGCATGCAGTCGATCACAAGATTCGCCAGGTTCGCAGGTAACACATCGGCCTGCAATAATTCGGCATAAGCACGATGCGGCCATTGCTGCGGGCTGGGTTTTTCTGTCTGCAGCGACTCGCGAAAGGTGAGCGTGGTTCCGGGGAACAATCCGATGTAGGGCGGCGTCTTGTCGCGTTGGATGTTCTTTTCAACGCTTTCGACCGTGCGGCGGCGCAGGGTCTGGCCACGTTTTCCCCAGTCGGCGGCGAGTTTCCCCATGCCCGCCGCTGGTTGGTTGCGTCCCAGTTCCGTCCAGGTCTTGGCGATGTCGTTGAGACCTCGAGCCGCGAAAGCGCTGTTAGCATAGTATGCCTGCCAGTAGAGCGATGGATCCTCCATCAGGCACGAATCGGACTCGCTCCATCCGCGGATCAACCCGTGCGCGGCGTGGTCCTGCGGCAGGCTCAAACTTTCGTCGTGCATGTCGGTCAACAGCTTAGCCGTGGCTTCGATCTTCGCCTGGTGCTTTAACAGCAGCGAAGTGTCGCCGCTATAGTTGAAGTATCGTGCCAGCAGCGAGAGGGTCATCCCGAACTGCGCGGTTTCAGGACCGCGCATATCAATCATGCCTTTCGAGTCGACGAAGTCTGTGAAGTAATTATCGATGTACAGCTTCGCCGTTTCCAGCCTTCCCCACTCCATGTTGGTATAGATTGCGCTAGTGAAAATGTCCTGAAAGGCGTCGTATTCCGAGCCGCCGTAATCACGATCCACCGCGCCGTACTTGGGATAAATTCCTCCCGGCCGGGTCATCAACTCCTTGGCGAAGGCATGCTTGGTCAAATCCACCCAAACCGGGTCAGGGAGCGTCACCGGCGCCATTTCATGCAACTGCCGGTCCCAATACTCGGCGAAGTCCAGCAGCGCCGAATAGAACTCCTCGGGCCGTGGATCCCTGCGAGCCGGGGGAAACGCTGGATAACTCTGGCCATAAACCACCTTGGTCACCTTGCCATCTTCGATCCGCGCCGTGCGGTGCCAGGTGTGGACAATGTATTTGGTCTTATTGACGCCGACATCGCCGAATACAACCACCTCCCAATACGCGCGCCCGGATAACGGAATGACTTTGCGGACAGCCGGCATCCAGCCTCCCACCAAGCCGTCGTAGACTCCGCCATGCACCACCGCCTGGTGAAGTTCGGGTGCGTATTGAACCGGATGGTAGGTACGCGTGCTTCCGCTGCGGTACACCGGAGTGACGTCGTAAGCCTCTTTGGTTCCGACGAACGTCGTCCAGTTGCGGGGACTCTTATCGGTGGACGCCATCGGCGGAGCCACCGACTTCACCGCTTCAGGGTCGGGATCGCCGTCCTTCAGCGCGCGATCGCCGAGTAGATGGTCGGCCAGCAAGTCCGCCGGCGCCAATGAGACCTCTTTTAGCGTAAGTCCAAGGTATGGACCGTCCTCCGCCATGGACGCTTCTGCGCTCTTGGAGAGTTCCCGCGTTTCTCCAGCGGAAGACACGAAGACAATGGATCCATCACGCGCTCGCAAATCCTCGTATGCTTTCCATGGCACGGCGCGCCGTTTGAACTCACAGACCAGTGTGTACCCGTCTGTGGATACCGGCGTGCCGGCTGGGCGCTCCCAACCCTTCGAAATCGGCATGAGTCCCGAATCCCCGGCCACCGCACTACCTCCTAAGACCTCGAGGCTCGCGGCCGCCGCTGCCATTGCCTGCAAGAAGTTACGTCGGTCCATATTCACCCCCGTTGAGCTCACCCAAGGAAACCGATTCGAGACTAACGCCGTCGCCGTCGAGGACTCTGAGTGCGCGGAGGCTCTCGGTCCTCTTTGATCTCAAAATTGGCGGGCGGCGTGACGCCCAGCAGGTGCTCGACGAAATAATCCCAGCGTCGCCGCACCAGGTAGAGGGCGTGGTCGCCGCTTTCTCCGTGATACATATTGGGCACCAGCAGCATGTCAAAATTCTTATTGGCTTTCATCAACGCATCCGCGAAGCGCAGCGTTCCCACCGGGTGCACGTTCTCGTCAATGTCGCCGTGCTCCAGCAGCAGGTGCCCCCGCAGACGATCGGCTATCGTCACATTGGACTGCGCAACGTAGTCATCCCCGATCGGGTAGCCCTGATAGGCTTCGTTCCACCAGGCTTTGTCCAGACGAGCGTCGTGATCTCCAGAGATGGAAACACAGACACTGTAGAACTCGGGATGCACCAGCATCGCGTGGGAAGAACCGTATCCCCCGGCGGAGGTCCCGAAAATCCCGACGCGGGCGATGTCCATATACGGATAGCGTGCTGCCATTTGCTTGATCAAGGCAACGTGATCGTCAAACGACCCGCCCAGGTTGTGGTAGGAAAAATTGTGAAAGGCGCGAGAGCGGCCTACTGTGCCGCGGCCGTCCACCATGACGACAATGAAGCCCAACTCCGCCACCGACTGCAATCGGAGGCTGGCGGCCATCGTCTTGGGAACGAAGAATCCCTGCGGGCCGGTGTAAACATGCTCGACGATGGGATACTTCTTCGAGGCATCGAAATTCGAGGGACGCCAGATCAAACCATAAATATCGGTGGTGCCATCGACAGCCTTGCCCTGAAAGGGCTCGGGAAATTTCCAATTCGCCTGTATCAACTCGCTGAAGTCAGCCTTCTCCAATACCCTCACTTCGGCGCCATTGTCGGCGCGGCGCAATACCGACTGGCCCGGAAGATCGACCCGGGAATAGGAATCAACAAAGAACTTGCCGTCCGTGGAGAAGCTGACGGTATGGTTCGCATTCTCGGGGGTCAGCAGTTGCAGACCCTTGCCGTCAAAGCCCGTCCGGTAAAGATGAGTGAGATAAGGATCCTCGTTTTTCTCGCGCCCGCTGGCTAGAAAATAGACCTGGCGGTTCTTCTCATCAACGTAGGAGATCTCTCGCACCACCCAGGGCCCTTGGGTGATCTGATTTTCCATTTGCCCCGTCTTGCGGCTGTAGACGTAGAGGTGGTTCCACCCATCGCGTTCGGACGACCAGAGAATTTCCTGCGAGGGGTCGACGAAGCGGAAGAATGTCTCGCCCGGATCTACATAAGGCTCGGCTTGCTCCCGCACCAGAACCTTTTGCTCGCCGGTTGCCGCATCCACCACGCGTAGTTCTTTCGCTTTGTATCCGCGCTCATCGTAGTCGTAGTTGAAACTCTTGCTGTCCGCGAACCACTCGAAGCCAGGGCCGTCCTGGAAGGGAAGTTCCAGCGGCGGCGTCTGCACATCGGTGCGCTTACCTGACTGAATATCGAAGACAATCGGCTCCGCCTTGGCCAGCACTTCGCCCGGCAGGGGATAAACATATGTGAAAACTCGTGGCCGAAGCTGGTCCGGAGGGACGAATTGCAGGCTGGTAAAGTGTCCTGAGTTCCTGGAATCAATCCGGTAGGTGACTAGCTTCTTCGAATCCGGAGACCAGAAGACCGCCGCCGGTTGTTTCACGTCTTCCGTTCCCTGGTCGACCATCACATGCAGCGAGGGGAGAGGAGTGGCGTAGTCATAGGATGGGGCTCCGTCACCAGTTAACTGTAGGACCGTACCGGTCGAGAGGTCGCGCAGATAGAGGTTGTGCTCCGACACATACGCGGCGAAGCGTTTGTTGGGAGAAACTACTTCGTTGGGTTTCCCCTGGGTCGCGTCATCTGCCTTGCATTCATAGGTCGCGAGCTGGCAGGTCCACTGCACGTCATCCAGCGAAAAGCGAATGGCCTTCCCGTTGTTCACAAAGTCGAAGTCCTGGAAGGGCAGGTCCGTGGGCGAGTAATTCTGCTTCGAGGCCTGGGTAAGCGCCGCGGCCAGGCGCGACTGGTCGAAGGCGGGCCCGACGGTATTCTGTTCCGCATCCACCAGAACGAAGTCTCCACCCTTCGCCGTGACTCGGCGATACCAGAAGCGGTTGTTCTTCTCCACCCAATGCGGCGTTACATCGGCCGGAAAAGCATGGTGACGCAAATTTCCTGGCAGAAACCGTTCCGCCCGTTGATAGTCCTCCAAAGTTCCCTGGGCCATGGCCGGCAGACCCAACAGAAGCAGGGACGGCAGCACGAATCTCAGACAAGGAGTACGAGGCGTCATCTTTCAAAATCCTCCCTGGCCCACCCGTCGTGAGGCTAAAAAAAATTGCATTTGCCAGCCCCGCCGTTCTTGCGGGCCGACAAATGCATTTCGACTTCGCTCCGTCGCCCGACCTGGTCTTCGGAACTCGCTATTCGCTCTGAATTCGATTGGTCTCGACCAACGGAGCTTCGCTCGTCGTGACCTGCACGACCTCGTTCACCGCGCCGATCCACGGCATTGCCCACGGCAAACGTTTACCGCTGGTGCGGGTTTGTATACTTTATTCGATATCTTTGTCAACCAGATTCTCGTGATTCGGCAAATCGTTGTTTGGGGTATCGGTCGTTCGCTGCTGACCCGCCAGTCTTGGCGGCTAACCTCCCGAGCCGAACTCGCCTTCACATCAATCACCTTCAGGCAACGCCTTCTTGCGGTAAGCTACCAAGTCTTGCCAATAGTTCGCCCTGAACCTCGCTCGTGAAAACTATCCTGACAATCTCCCGCCGTGATTTGCTCAAGGGCCTCGGATCGTTGGGTGTCGTGCTTGCTACAGGGCGCGGCGCGTGGCCCGCGCTCGGAACCGGTCCCGTCAGTTTTCTCGACGTTGCTGGCGCAGTGGGCATTACCTTTCGTCACGACAATGCCGGGTCCTCCGAGAAGTACCTGATCGAAACCATGGGCGCAGGCTGCGGCTGGATCGACTACAACCAGGATGGCTTGCTCGATCTTTACCTGGTAAATGGCGCGGCGACCGGCGCGTACCGCCCCCTGCAGCCGCTACGAAGCGCGCTTTACCGCAACAACGGCGATGGCACCTTCACCGACGTCACCGCCAGCGCTGGGGTAGGCGCCGAGGGTCTGTTCGGAATGGGCGTAGCCGTGGGTGACTACGACAACGACGGTTTCCCCGATCTGCTCGTACTCGGCTACGGACGATGCATTCTCTACCACAACAACGGGAATGGCACCTTCACCGACGTTACCGCACACGCATGTGTAGAGAATTCTGGCCGCTGGGCCTCCAGTGCAGCCTGGTTCGACTACGACAACGATGGCCGCCTTGACTTGATCATCGCCAACTACGTGGACTGGTCGCCGGAGCACAACTTCTATTGTGGCGACCGCGCTCCCGGCATGCGGAGCTATTGCCATCCCGACGACTTCCACGGCCAGCCCCCGACGCTCTATCACAACAATGGAGACGGGACCTTTACCGACGTGAGCAAATCCTCGGGCGTGGGGGTGAAAGCCGGAAACGGCCTGGGGGTGGTGACCTTCGATTACGACAACGACGGCTGGCAGGACATCTTCATCGCGAACGATCACATGCCGAATTTTCTGTTTCACAATAATCGCGATGGCACCTTCCGCGAACTGGCCTACGCGGCGGGTGTCGCGGTCAGCGGCGATGGGCAGTTCGAGGCGGGCATGGGAACCGATGCCGCGGACACGACCGGTAACGGGCGCATGGATCTCATCGTCACCCACCTGGATATGCAGTTGGCTCGCCTTTACCAGAACCTGGGAGACCAGATTTTTGACGACGCTACGTTCCGCTCACGGCTTTCTTACGCCACATACCACATGAGCGGCTTCGGCACGCGTTTCATGGACTACGACAACGACGGCCTGCGCGACCTCTTTATGGCCAACGGCCACGTGCTCGACAACATCGAGCGCTACCACGCCCGCACGCAATATGCCGAGCCAAAACTGATGTTTCGCAACAGCGGGCATGGGATTTTTGAGAATGTCAGCGACCGCCTTGGACCCGACTTCCAATTGGCGAAAGTCAGCCGGGGCGCCGCCATCGGCGACTTCGACAACGATGGCGACCTGGACATTCTGGTGAGCAACAACGGGCAGGCGCCCCAACTCCTGCGCAATGACGGAGGCAACACCAATCACTGGTTGGAGATTCTGCTGATCGGGACGAAGTCGAATCGCGACGGTGTCGGCGCGCGGGTGAAGGTGTCGGCCGGTGACCTCGTCCTCTACGACCAGCGAAAGGGGGGCATGAGTTACCAATCCGCCCAGGACCCTCGACTCCACTTTGGACTGGGTAAGCGTTCCACAATCGGCGCGGTTGAAATCACCTGGCCCAGCGGGGTGGTAACCAGGCTCTCGAATCTGAAAAGTGATCAGATTGTCGCGGTGAAGGAAGGAACGGGAATTGTCGATCGGCCGTTCCCACGCGTGTCTTGGAAATAAGTATTCGCGCCGAGCGGCGAATGGTCAGCGATGATCGGTCGCTTCCGATTGCCCCTTTTCAGACCCTGGATCGCCAGCTTTCCGGTCTCCGGGGGCTGACCTGATCTTCTCGGCCTGGGCTTGATTCAGGTTCGCAAGCACAGCCAGCATATTTTGCGCTTGCTCAAGATCGCCTCGCCTGCGATACGCGGCAGCTAGATTCGAATAGACCGAAGCATTATTTGGATTGAGCTGCCTCGCTGTTTCCAAATGCGCAATCGCGTCGCCCAGCCGATTGTCCAATAAAATAAGTTTGCCCAAGGCAAGGTGCGAGTCGGCGTAGTTGGGGCGCTCGGCTACCGATTCCTCGAGAGCCTCTTGCGCCTCCGTGAATTCTGGCTGCCCCGGTGCGATGCCAGAGCGAAGCAGTGCCTCGCCCAGGAGCGTCAGCAGTACGTAATCGTGATGTCCCTTTTTGACTCCCTCGCGCGCGGCGCGAACGGCCTCGAATACATCTCCCTCGAACATCGCCTTTTGCGTGGCGGCCACAAACGCAATATCAGTTTCAGGCGCGAGTCCGCGGACCTGGTCGAAATCCTTCGTGCCGGCATCCAATTCATCCAGCAATGCCAGAAACATCCCGCGCTGGTAGTGCAAGTGCGCAGAATTAGGCACGTGATCCAATCCCAAGTCCACCACTTGCAGACCAACCGCGTATTCCTGCTTCGCCATGCATGCGTCGGCCACAAATAGGTACAGCTTCTCGTTCTCCGGCGCGAGCTTTGATGCTTGTTGCAACGCTTCCAGCGCCTTCTGGTTTTGTCCGTCGCCGACATACGCCTGGGCTAGCAGATTGTTGACATCTGCATTGTTATGTCCGGCAGCGCGAAGGGCAGTCAGAATCGGAATTGCCTGCCCAGGCTGGCCGGTTGCAACGAAGCACAGACAAAGATTAAAGCTTGCAGCGTAGTCATTCGAAGCTCGTCCCCGCGCGGCGAGCAAATGCGGAATTGCCTCGGCAAACGAACCTGCCCGTGTGAGCGCGGTTCCCTTTTGCAGTTCCTCCTCAGCCTGAGAATCTGGTTCGCGGGCGGATCGGTCGCTTGCGGCTTGGGCCTTTGAGGTTTGAGGCATTTGCAATTGCCGGTTCTCCCCCACTTGGGCCAATAAACCTAAAGACATAGACATCAGCGCAACGTCCGCGAGTGCAACCCGCAACCGAACACCTACTTCCACTTCCCACCTCTCCTTCCACAATCGCAGTGAAGCGTATCACGGCACCGTGGGCGAATTTGGGTGGAAAGCACAAAGGGTCATGGCAGCGCTTTTTACTCTACCCTGCCCGCACCCTCACTGGTCAAAACTGTGCGCCCACATCTTCAACTGCACCAAACCTGCATGCTGGCTTAGTGACTCCCATCAGGGCGTCGACGTGGGGGCGCTTGAGGGAACATTTAGGATGATGCCGCGAGGTACGAAAGGTCCTGGCGCTCTGCATTCATGCTGGGCAGTATGTGCTCTTGCCCTCGATGAGCGATGCCGAGCCGTTGGACACATTCTCCATTGTCGCGTGCTCTTCCCCCGCGGATTCGAAGTCAATCGCAAGGCGGCATTACAAGGGAAATTGCAGAATCAACAAGAAATGAAAGATCAAAGAGATCCGGCCGTGCTGCCTGCTCACCTAAAACCGCGCCAAGACCTTGCCAAGGAAGAGACTGGAAACTTTTGCTTGACAAGCCCCGTGAATAAAGTATACAAAACCCCCCATTAGTGAGCGCCAAAGACTTGCAAACTCGCTCCCCCGAATGACCGAGCAAGGTGACGCTCAAGGTGACAGTGGAAGGGGACTGCCCATGGTTAAGAGTGGCACCGCGGGCATTTGATGCTACGGCGATCGCAATAGTCTTACGCTCTCGGTTCCGGGTAGCGGTTTCGCTCCATCGTCGGATCGGTCCTCGTGGGGTGGATTGCATGGAAAGAGATTCCGGCCCTAGTCTACGCGGCCGTAAGTGAATGTTGGCTCTCGATAGAGAGGGGGAAATATGTCTCACAGCTTTTCTCGTCAACTGCCTCTCCGTGCGTTATTGAGTCTGTGCATCCTCATCGGGCTTGGCGTCGGATCAACCTGGGCGCAGATCACCCAAGGAAGTATTTCTATCTTGGTCACTGACCAGAGCGGTGCTGTGATTACGGCTGCCGACGTGGTGCTTCTGGACACTGCCACGAACGTGACCAGATCCGCTACAACCGGATCGGCGGGATCGTACACCTTCGTGGGGCTGCCTACTGGAAACTACAAACTGACGGTTACCAAGTCAGGCTTCGAGACCCAAATTTTTGAATCGGTCACCGTTTCGGCGACTCGCGTGACTGACCTTAAAGCGGCGCTGAAAGTAGGCGCCCTGAACCAACAGGTGGTGGTCAGCGCAGAGGAGATCCCTGTCCTCGAGACTGATTCCAACGCCATCACCGGAACCATCGACATGCGGCAGGTTGAGGACTTACCCCTGGTAGGCCGGGACATCTCCTCCTTGTCGCAGCTCGTCCCGGGGTACGCCGGCGGCACCTGGAATGGCCTGCCCTACATGGCGACGGGAAACAACGTCGATGGAGTCGTGGGCACCACGCAGCGCATGAAGTTTGCCGGCGCCGCTACACCTCTCGTGCAAGCCCGCGTTGAGAACATGGAAGAAATGACCGTCCAGACCGACCAGCTGAATATGAACACTGGTTACGGCATCTCGGACATGCAGGTGAATTTCGTTACCCGCCGCGGGAGCAACGCCTTTCATGGGCGCGTTTATGAAGATTTTCGCAACACCGCTTTGAACGCCAATACCTGGCTGAACAACGCTTCGAACCTTCCGAAGAACCCGTTCATCCGAAATGAATTCGGCGGCAGTTTGGGCGGCGCCATTATCAAGGACAAGTTGTTCTTCTTTGGTACCTTCGCCATGGCTAAGCAGCCCAGCGGAGCCACCAACTCGAACACGGTTATGAGCCCCCTGGCTCAGACGGGCGTCTTTAACTTCACGGACACCAAAGGGGCGAGCCACACCGTCAATCTCCTTACGGATATAGCCGCTGGCGCCAGCGGACAGCCTGCCTGCTGCGGTCTTCCCACCGCGGTAAACCCGGCCGTTGCATCGATTTTCTCGAATATCTCCTCTTCCCTGTCCGCAGGTTCGGTTACTGCGAACTCCGACGCGAATTTGGTGGATGTGCACTTCGGGTATCGCACTCCTCTGACCCAGTATTTCCCGACGGTCCGCCTCGACTACAACATGCGGGATAACCTGCGGCTGTTTCTCTCCTGGAATATGACGCAGAGCAGCCAGCAGAATGGCAATGTACCTCCGTTGCCGGGTTCGTTCTACTCGAAATTCGGCGGTACCAACAACTTCAAGTACTTCACGCAGGCGCTCGGTGTGGACTGGACGATCTCGAAATCGCTGCTCAACTCCTTCCGCGCTGGCTACCTGTACAACAGCGCCACTTACGGGTATGACCTGACTCCGGCGTGGCTGACGCAGCCCTCCATTAATTTTGCCTACGGCGCTTCCGGCGTAGAACTGAATAACTTGCCGGTCGGCACCTACTATCCGCTGTTCAATGCATCGGACAATGTGACCTGGCAAAAGGGCGCGCACACGGTAAGCTTCGGCTTCTCGTTCTTCCGCGAGCAGGATCATTACTACAATTCACCGGCCGGCTTCCCGTTCGTCCACATGGGTATCGACCCCAACGATCCTGCTGCAGGGGTGTTCACGAACTACTTTGCCACGAACTTTCCGAACGCTTCTGCAAACGACTTGGCCCATGCCGAGAATATGTACGCAACGCTGGTGGGAAGAATCAGCGGTGTCGACCCTGGTGGCGCCGGGTTCCCGCTGGACCCCAAAACTAATCAGTACTCCACCTCAGTGGGAGCGTACTTCCTGGACGAACTCCAGCACGGCACCGGACTGTTCGTGCAGGACGCCTGGCGCGCCAGGCCGCACCTGACGATCAACGCCGGACTACGCTGGGACTTCACCAGTCCGTCGAAAGACCTGACCGTCGGTTACCACAGCGCGGATAACGTTGGCATCTGGGGACCCTCTGGAATCGGGAACATCTTCAACCCCGGGTCTCTGACGTCAGATCCAAACGGACTGAACCCGCAATATCGAACCAGAAAAAGTGTCTACGACGGCTGGTACGTCACTCCGCAGCCTCAGCTCGGCATCTCTTGGAACCCCAACAAGACCGAAGGCACGATGGGTAAGCTCTTCGGTGGAAGCAACACGGTCATACGCGCCGGCTTCGGACTGCGCCGCATGACCGAGCCCTATCAGTTCTTCTGGAACTCGGCTTCCAATGAGGGTTACGCCTTCTACCAGAGCTTCCGGCTCTCGCCGCAGGTTCCCGGCTCGACGTTGCCATCAACGGGCGGCTTCTATGCGGGCAGTTACGCTTTGGGTGGCACGCAACCGGCGCCTTTCTTCGTCAGCCCTGCAACCTACCAGCAGACGATTCCTGAATCACAGGAAACGTTCTTCGGATACTGGTCGGGGGTAAACGGCCTGAACCAGCACATCCACCAACCCTACGTGATGTCGTGGAACTTCGGCATCCAACGGGCGCTGGGCTCCAGCAATGTGCTCGAGATCCGCTACATGGGCAATCGCAGCGTGCACCAGTGGATTGTCGAGAACCCCAATGAAGTTAATGTCTTCGAAAACGGGTTTCTTAACGAGTTCAAGAATGCCCAGACAAACCTGGCCCTCAATGGGGGTAGCAGCTTTGCCTATAATTCCGGCACCCCAGGTTCGAAACCATTGCCCATCATGACCGCCGCTGCCGGGGGAGACGCTAAATTCTTTACCAACGGCACCTTTATTACTAATCTCAACACGGGCGCCGCCGGTGCGCTCGCCAGTACCTTGGCGGGCAGCCCGACCTATCTCTGCAACCTGGTCGGCGGCGCCAACTTCACGCCCTGCGCCGGGAACAATGGGTCGGGCTATCCCATCAACTTTTTCCAGGCGAATCCTTACAATGCAGGCAAGGCAACTGGTTACCAGACCGACCCTGGTTACGGAACCTACCACTCTCTGCAGATTGATTTTCGCCAGAAACCGTGGCACGGGATGCAGTTCGACGTGAACTACGCCTGGAGCCATGCCTTGGGTGTTCAGCCGAACAACTCCTGGACCGGCGCCTTCAACCTGTTCACTATGCGCAACCTGCGCGATAGCTACGGACCCACTGGATTTGACTACCGGCACGTGATCCACGCCAACGGCACATACGACCTGCCATTTGGCAAAGGTAAACCGTTTGCCAGTAGCAACAAAATTGCGGACAAGGTCATCGGTGGTTGGTCTGTAGGAACGATTGCGAACTGGCAGACGGGCGGCCCCTATCAGCTGCTTGGCGGTTTTAATACGGTCAATGGCCCAAGCAACACTCCGGTGGGTGATGTGTACGGGGATGGCGGCATTGTGCTAAATGGGGTTACCCTGTCTGGTCTCGGAGCCTCGACGGTGCACCATGTTCCGGGTGCTCCGTACGCCCTCACCATCAACCCGAAATACTTCAATTTCAGCGGCGGTTTGCCCACTGGTGTCAACCCGGCCTACATTGCACCCAACACGACCCCGGGCGTCTTCGGAGCGCACCCGTGGTTGTATGGGCCGCATACATTCAGCCAAGATCTGGCGCTCACGAAGTCCTTCCCGATTCGCGAGAACGTCAAGTTCGTCTTCCAGACTGAGTTTATCAACGTATGGAACCACCCCGTGTGGGCGAACCCGGCTGGCGGTTACAACAGCACCAGCCAGGGCTTCATCCAGAACACCTCGGCGCCGATCCAGAGCTCCACATTCGGTGAATCGAGCGTGGTACAGGCCAACCCTGGTCAGCAGGGCCTGGGTGCTCGCCAGATCGAGATCCGAGCGAATATAGAGTTCTGAGCGCTGACTCAGGAGTGTTTTCTTGATTACGCCTTAACGGGCTGCAGAGCAGCCCGTTGAGGCATTCTTTTTACTGGGGTGTGCTTCGGCGGTGGGGCAGTTCGGTTTCTCAAGGAGCCTTCAGAAAAAGCGTGCCCGGCATAGTGGTTTTCTTTCGGCAGTCCAAACGCATCGCCCGGGAACCGGCGTGGGGAGCGCAAAACATAACTCCCGGCGTCAACGATCAGGGACTGCGTTTAGCGAGTCAGGGGGAAATGGAGATTCCGAACCACGCTCCAGTGCGCGTCTCGATTGGTACACCAGCGGGCCTAGAGGCGCCACATGTGCGGCTTAGGAGGTCTTCAGTTTCGTCCTTCCTGGCAGCACTCTTTGTCCCGACCGCCCTGCTCTTCGCAAGCGCCTCATTAGCGGCCCACACTGGCAACCCTTCTGCCCTAGATGATAGCTCTTCTCGGAACCTCCAGATACAAAGGTTCGATGTCGAAAAACAGAACGTGACCGTGATCGATGCGGCGGCTCACCAGCCGGTCAGCGTCGCGAAGGGCGAGAATTTTGGCGCTTGGACATTGATGGCCGTGATCGAGGAGCCGGAAGGTAACCTCGCCGTCTTCGAAGAATTGACGGACCGCCGAGGCAGCATCATTTATGTGGGCAAGCGGGGCGTGGTTCTGAACCTGCCCAAGAGTCTTGAACCTACCAGCGCTGCGCCCGGCACCCTCTATCGCGGGCGGACACAGGAAGAAATCGCCAAGTCGAAAGACGATATCCTCGGCAAGGATCTCCTCGCCGGCACGGCCGATCCCGATTATGCCGCTGTTGCGGCTGCACTTCCTCCGTTGCGGGTTCCCAGTTTTGTCGGAACCCGTCACTCCGACGATAAACCCGCCTTCGCCTTCGGCGCCTTCAGCGACGAGATTTACGTAGACCTCGGTAAGCTGTTTGCCGGAATCCGTGATGCCCGGGCAAGGAATGACGTTTGGGAAGGACTCGTCGGGGGCTGGCTTCCGGTGAATCGTTTCGTTTTTCCCACCAGCGAGCGCGGATATTGGGAAGAAACCATGTTCGCCGAAGAGCCGGGCCACTTCTGGACCCAGCCCGTCTGGTACCGCGCCTTGCTGGTTGACGGGGCCCAACTCAAAGAAGCTCATTACTACTACCACCACCTTCCGTTCCCGCCGCGAGGCGAGCCCTCCGCTGCAGAGTTCTACAAGGCCTTGTATCACGTCCACGCGGTCTGGGCGCGCGATCTGAATCCTCCCATGAAGATCGATGTGCCTGACCCCAGCCTCAGGGAATTCTGCCTGCACGCTCTGCTGATGGAAGAAATCACGCGCGTGGGCGACCATCCCAAGTACGGTTACCCTCCGCTTGGCGGAATCAATGTCTTTGGTGGCTACGGCTACAACAACGTGGACACCTTTCAGGACACCTTCAACACCAGCGTCGCGGCGTTTCTCGAATGGGGACTTTTCGATGTCGCGGGACGTTACATAGACGATTACTTCACCAACTCGGTGCGCGACGACGGCTCGATCGACACTCGCGGGCCTGAAGTCGGCCAGTACGGCAAAATGCTGACCGTAGTGGCGAAGTATTATGCCTACACCCACGACGAAAAGCTCTTGCGCAAGCACGAAAAAAAGTTGCAAGCCATCGTGAGCCTCTTTGGTTCGCTGCGAAAGCAATCGAAAGAAGTTCCCTCGTCGGACATTACCTACGGCATCATTCGCGGCTGGTCAGAGCACGACAGCTCGCTGAAGATCGATCCTTACCGCTTCATGCAGCCCCATTTTTCCAACAATGCAGAAGCCGCCAGGGGATTCCACGATCTCGGCGAAGTATGGGTCGAAATAGGCCATAAACTCCACGACCTGCATCTCGAGAAGGAAGGCCGCGACACGTTGCAGGAATCGGCAGAGATGAAAAAGGACATGGATTCCGCCATCGACAGGTCGATTGATCGCTCCAAGCAACCGCCCTACGTACCGGCCGTGGCTGGCGACACGCCGACCTATGGGAAAGACCGCGCGTACATGGAAATGCTCGAGTCCGCTGAACTGACGGAAAAGCAGGCGCGACTGGTCACCGACTCACTTGCCGCCAGGGGCGAGTCGCTCTTCGGACTTCCCAGAGGTGGCCAGTACTACAACGGATTCCTGGATTTTGGCCCCGCCTATGCCCGGCTTTTGTATGACTGGCCGCGGGAGTTCCTGCTGCTTTACTATGCCCACCGGGCACACATTTATTCGCGCGGAAACTGGACCGCCGTGGAAGGCGCCAGGATCGACGGCACACTCGAAGGCCCCTATTGCACTCCTTCGGAAGTGAGCATTCCGACCTTTACGAAGTGGATGCTGGTATTTGAAAACCCGGACGAGCCGGTCGTCTGGCTTGCCAAAGCGACGCCGAGGGTCTGGCTCGAGCAGGGGAAAACCATCGCGGTCGCGGATGCACCGACCCGCTTCGGAAATGTGGGATACGAATTGCACTCCGACATCGACCGTGGAAAGGTCTCGGCTGTCCTACACCTGCCAGAGGGCTACCGGGCGGCCACCAAGCTGCGCTTGCGCGTGCCCGGTGGCAAGGTACTTCGCAACGTCACACTGAACGGCGCCCCCTGGGCTGATTTTTCACCCGAGCAGGAAGTCGTGAACATTCCCTCGGGGCGCCAGGGCAAGATCTCTGTCGAAATTTCTTATTGACGCGTTCCCGGCAAACGTCGTCGCGAATACAATGGCCTATGAACTCGCGTCGCCTTGAACTCGATCTTCCGAAGTCTCGGCGCATCCTTGTGCTTCTCGCGGTTGTCGTCTGCGGAAATCCAGGCACATGGTTGATCGCTCAAGGTTCAAAGACTCCAGCGACCGTCGAGTCTCCCACCGCCACGGCAGAGCGCGGCATTACCCTCGGCACCAGGGGTCATTGCAAAGAAGCAATGCCTATTCTGAAGGGAGTCATCCCCAAGCTTAAAGACAAGGACCTTCTGCATGACGCTGTAATGGCACGGGCGCAATGCGGGATGGCTGTCGATCAGCGTGCCGCGGTTGTCGAGTCTCTCCTCGTGCTGATGCGCGAGTTTCCCGGGGATCCGAAAGTTCTCTACATTACAACCCGCTATTACTCCGAACTGGCCAATCGCACAGCACAGGAGTTGATACAAACGTCTCCTTCGTCGCCTGAGGCGGAGACCCTTATCGCCGAGGCGTTTCAAGCCCAGGGGAAGTGGGACGACGCGGCAGCCCAATTCCGTAAGATCCTGGAGCAAAACCCGAATCAGCCCGGGATTCATTACCAACTCGGCCGGATCCTTCTCTCCAAGCCTCTGGACCCCACCGTAACCGAGGAAGCCAGGAAAGAATTCGAGGCTGAACTGAAGATCAACCCAACCTCACCCGCCGCAGAGTTCATGCTGGGCGACCTAGCGTGGAGAAATCAAAAGGCGGACGAGGCCATCGAGCATTTTTCCCGAGCGACGCAATTTGACGCCGGGCTGGCGGAGGCCTACCTCGGACTCGGTATGGCGCTCAATGCGGCGGGGAAGTACTCAGAAGCGATCACGCCTCTCAAGAAATACACGGAGATGGATCCTTCTGACCCCGCGGGTTACTATCAGCTCGCAACCGCCTATGCCCGGACGGGAAACAAGCCGGAGGCGGACCGGCTACTGGCTCTGCAACGCCAGATGGAGAAAAATAAGCCGCGAATGATGACGCTGTCGCCAGAGGACGTAGCCCAGCCGCATTAGCCGAATTGACGACGGTTCATTACTTCCACTTTCCTTCCCCTTCGACGATGGTAATGTATCGGTCAAGGGGTAGATTGGTGAAACGCTCGGTGGTGCCGCCGGGCTGCGGCCATTTCACCTCGAGCCAATCCATTTTGGTTCGCTGCCCGAGGCCCAGCACAAGACGGGGGTCGTGGGCAGCCAAATAGCCGCCACCGCCAAACTTGTAGCAATCCCTCTGAAAGTTGCCTGAGCGGTAGGTGACCTTGGCGCCGACGGCGTCAATATTGGACTTCCGGCCTATGAGCCGGACCCCCAACCAGTGGTTTTGCCGGCCGGCGTTGTTCCGCAACAGAATGGGAGCGCTGTCACCGACCGCGACCAGCACGTCAACTGAACCGTCGTTGTCGAAGTCCCCCACGGCCAAGCCGCGGCCGGCGATCAGTTTGGAAAAGATCGGACCGCTCTGCTTGCTGACATTTTCGAAGCCATTGCCGGTGTTGCGAAAGAGCAACATGGGCTCCTCATACGTCACGCCCGATACCATCTTGGCCACATTCAGTTCGGGGTGGCCATTGGAGAGGATGATGTCGGGGTTGCCGTCGTTGTCGTAGTCGAAGAATTTCATGCCCATGCCGCTAAGGTTGAAGGTTTGCGAGGCGATCCCAAAGCGTGGCGCGACGTCGCTGAAAATCCCATCTCGCTCCTGGTGATAGAGCGAGAACATCTCGTGATCCACGGTGGTTAGGAAAAGGTCGATCTTGCCGTCCTGGTCGTAATCGCTGGCGTCCACGCCCATGCCCGACCGGGGGCGGCCGAAGGCGCTGAAACCCACGCCCGCGAGCACCCCAGTCTCTTCGAAACGGCCCTTACCACGGTTGGCCCAGAGGAAATTCGGCTCCGTGTCATTGCCGACGAAGAGGTCCATCCACCCGTCGTTGTTGATGTCGGCTGCGACAACGCCCAAGGCCTTTCCCAGGGATTGCGCGATGCCGCTTTCCTTGCTGACATCGGTAAATGTGCCGTCACCGTTGTTGTGAAAGAGCCAGGAAGGCGTCGACTTGTAGACGGTGGGCCGGCAGTACCAGCGTTCGCCGATCAGTTTGTCTCCGCACCATGTGGTTGTGTCCAGCTTTAGATACTGGCAAACAAACAAGTCCAGCCGCCCGTCGTTGTCGTAATCGAACCAGGCAGCGCTCGTGCTCCACCCCGGCGCAGCAACCCCGGCCTTCGCTGTGACGTCGGTGAACGTGCCATCGCCGTTGTTGTGATAGAGGACGCTGCGCGGGTACTGAGTGACGTAGAGGTCCGGAAATCCATCCGCGTTGTAATCGCCCACAGCAACGCCCATGCCGTAAGCGTTTCCCGTCACACCCGCCTTTCCCGTCACGTCGCTGAAAGTGCCGTCCCGGTTGTTGTGGTACAGGGCATTGCGCAGGGGCTGCTTTGGGGTGTAGAAGTCGCACTGCCCGCTGTTCACCAGATAGATGTCCATCCAGCCGTCGTTGTCGTAGTCAAGAAAAGCGCAGCCGGCGCCCATGGTTTCCGGCTCATACATATTGGGAGAAAAACCTGCTACATGGGCCCACGTAATGCCGCTGCGCGAGGGAGGAATCTCTTCAAAGGCGGGTAAAACGCTCGCGGCCGGAGGTTTCCCGGCATCGATTTGAAGAAAGAGCGCGGGAGGGATGGTGCTGCTCAGCCCTGTCGAGGCGAGCACCCTGAGAAATCGGCGGCGCGAAACCGCGTCCCGTCCCTTTCCTTCAGCCTCGGACATGGCCCGAACCTTGTACCTAAACCTGTCTCAATTCTCTCACTGCGCCCGACCCGTTTCGGCGCGCGGGATGGCCGCATATAACAACTCGCCGGGATCGCAAGACCGGAAAGTGTAGCACAATTGACGACTACGGGACTCCGAGGACGCGCACGTTGCGGCTATAGAGTGCGGCGCATTCTGGTGGGGAAATCTACGAGATAGAATCCCGCTCGCCGAGCGTCGCTGTCGCAGTCCCCTCCCCGGCGGTCAGATACTCTCGCCACGTCTGTCCCCGAGTTCCCCCCCGACATCTAGTCTTGTCCAACTGTAGAGACGTTGCTCGGCTACGTCTCTGCTTACTTCTCTACTGCCCTCGAAATGTGCAGCGACTTCGCGTCCTCCACGGGTACCTCAAACCCGAGCTTCTCCGATCCTCGCGTTCGGAGTTCCGAGTTTTCCGTCCGCACTCGATACTCACCCGGCTCCAACCCCTCGATGGTTACCGGCACAATCTTCACCATCCCGGTGGTGTCTTCGATCTGCAAACTGACCGACGATGTCCTGCGATCGAAAGTCAGTGACTTGATTTCACCCCGCCGCAGAATTACCTGCAACTTATCGGGGACAATCAACAATCGTTTGCGCACGCCATCCTTGGGGAACACGCGGACCTCGTTGGCTTCGTTCTCAACCCGGCACCCATAGCCTATCCAGCCAAAGCTCGGGTCGTTCATCACATAGGATTTTGCGGCTTGCAGAAAGGCCCACAAACCCGAACCTCCCTCGAATGTTCTCGGCGGTTCACAGGCAAAGACGCCGGGATCGAGTTTGAACCATCCAAAGCCCATGCCGTCAGGCAGCACGTTGTGGAGGATGCTCATCATTCCGGCGTAGCCTTTCAAAAGCAGCGAGACATCGCCAGTGTCTTCAAAAGCCTGCATCAACGCCATGCCGTTCAGGGCTTCGGAATGCCAACAGGAAATCTGGCCCCGCAAGTCGGGATGGGCAAATAAATCGTTGCCGTACAAGAACCAGATGGGCTGATCCCCGCCTCGCATAGCCTGCAAGACTTGCCGCACTTCCGCGTTCTTCTTCCAGCTTTCGGCTTCGCCGTGGGTCTGGCCGAAGTAGCGGGTGAAAAAATAAACCTGCGGCTGTGCAGTTTCGTCGATCTGTATCTCAGAGCTGTAGGGGTAAGGATCGGTCAGGAAGGTCTGGTTGGTTTCTTTCATCAGCGCAAGAATCGTTTCATATTCCTTCTGCCATCCTTCGCTCTTGAGGTCTTCGACGATGTTCACCGCGTTCAAACCGGTAATCAGGCCAAACCGCTTGTAAGGTCCCGTGGTAAACCATTTTCTACAGGTTTCATAGCAGAGCCGAAGATAGTCCAGCGCGGTGCGATGCGATAGAACGTCATATTCGCGCCCAATGCGGTACATGCCGTGATAAATATTTGTGACGAAGGCGTAGTTGTAGGTTCGCCAGGTGGTCTCGCTTCGTTTCTTGGACCAGCTTCCCCACGGACTCGACGGTGTCCTCACTTTCCAGTACAGAGACGCCCGTATTTCGTAAGTCTCGGGGTTCTGAATGTGCTTGAATAGACAATCGGACACGAACATTTCCAGTTTCTCGACCTCATCGCGGGAGGGAAGAAACGAATTCTTCGCCACCAGGAATACAGGATCACCGAAGCCGGGGTCGTCGGTCCCTCCTACTTCCCAAACGTCATCGTTGTCATCGAGGCGGGTGGCGCGCCGGTAGTCGAATGGCAGAAACATATGATGGCGATGGTAGGGATCTTCGGGACTCACCACGAATTGCCGCTCCACCATGAAGCGGGCTCGCGCCTTCAACAACTGTTCCGCATCTTCGACGCAGAAAAAATGCAGGTTGGTCCAGCGGGTTCCGTTGTATAGCAGCCGGAGACTTTTCTGGCCCCTGCCGTGAAACGACAACGTCAGGAATGTGGATTTATTGGTACGCTTCCGCTCTTTGACGGTAATTCCGTCCGAGTGGATTTCGAGAGCTTCAAGGTCGTTGGCGGAATTCAGCTCGACGTAAGCGTCCGTGTCCTCCTGCACGACCATCGAGGGCACGATGCGAATGCCCAGATTGCCCGCCGCCGTCAATTCCTTTGCGATTCCGGCATACTCATCCAGAAACACGAATCGCATCTGGTATGACTTTTTTTGACCAGGCTCCAATACCAGGGACGAATGCCCGTTCACCCAGGGATTCCATCCCCAGTTCCGCAGGTCTTTGGTGGCGTTGGAGTGCACCGCGAACAGATCAGTCCCGATCCAGTCGCCGCCCTGCGCGGGCGTCTTGTAGATACATTCGAAGGAAGTGTCTTGCAGACAGTGAAATAGAAGGAACGGCGCGTCTCCGCGCGGACGCTGCAGTAGTGCGTAGGAACTGTGGCCGGCCACAAAGGAATGGCAAAGGACTTTCTGTTCGTGAACAGTCTTTTGCATCGCGGCCAGCTTCCCGCTGATGTTCGCCAGGGTCGTGGTAACCCCCGCATAGGGCGCGGCATAATCGTCGTTGGCGCGCAGCGGGAATGCGAGTTCGCCGAATTCCAGGGTGCGGCCGGTCGTATTCTCAAACTCCACGTCCCACAGCAGGGAACCGTCGTCCGCGAAGCGATAGCTCATGCTGAGGACGTAGCTCTGGATGCCATCCTCGCTTTGCGGGCGCCCTGCGTACTTGACGGCGAACACCTTCCCATCAAACCCAACCTTGCGGACATCCGGTGAAGCCAGGGTCGACTCACGTTTCCATTTTCCCGAAATCTGGTATTGAACAAAGCTCTCCTGCTCGCGTATCCATTCCGGCGTCTTCAGTTCCCAAATCGTGGTGACTACGTCGCCGGTCCAATGCGTGTCTGCGCTCTTGACACCGAGCGTGTTGTCGGAGTTCCCGAGGAAGTTTGTTCCCAGCGCATCGTGCGCTTCACTAATCGAGTAGAGAGTACCGTTCCGGCGGTCAAACGTCACAATCATCCGGCCCGAGGAAAGCCGCACCAGATCGGACTTGTTCGTGGCGCGGGATGCCGGAGGAATCGAGTGAGAAAGCGGAAACGTTTCGGTGGCGGCGACGGCGGCAACCAGCGAAGCAACACCGGCAGTTCCGATTGACTTGAGTAGGTGACGACGGGATAGTTTGCTGTTCACGAGAGGTTGGCGGCCCTTTCCGGGGGCTTGCGTTTTCGAATGCCATTAAATCTGCTCAGGCACGCATTTGCAACCGGATCCTAATTTCGTTCTACGGAGAAGATCCCCGCCCGGGGCAGCCCGTATCTGCGCGTGAAATATAACTCTGGAGTGGACCACAAGTTTTGCGTTTCACCCTGCCATGTCACCATGCGCAAGAATCTCAAGCGGTGACGGCATCGGTCCGAGAGTTTGGCATTCCTAAAAAATAGTTTGCGAACTACAATCTTGGGTCACATGAGGGCTACCATTAGCTTCAACAGTTATCCCGCAGGCCGGGAATCAGAAAATCAGGAGACGAAGATGGACCGCCGCGATTTTCTTAAAGGACTAGCAGCTACGGGCATGCTCGCCGGTGTGGCTGCGCGCGCCAACACCTCACCTGCCGACATTGATCCACGCGTGATCAAGATCAGCGCCTTTGATTATGACGGCGTACGCCTACACGACAGTCGCTGGAATGATCAGTATCTGCACGCGCGCGAGTTCTACTTCAACGTATCGAACAATGACATCCTGCAGGGATTCCGCGCCAAGGCGGGATTGCCCGCGCCGGGCAAGCCGCTGGGAGGATGGTGCGACGAAGACAGTTCCACCGTCTTCGGTCAGTGGTTGAGCGGAATGTCGCGCATGTATCGCGCCACTGACGACCAGGCAATGCGCGATAAGGCCGCGTACCTCCTGGGAGAATTTTCCAAGACCGTCGGCCCTGACGGCAATTGCAGGATGAATGTCTATCCTTATGAGAAGCTGGTTTGCGGCCTGGTAGATATGCACAAGTACGCAGGCGAAAGCGATGCCATGCCTCTGCTCGAAAGAGTCACTGCCTTCGCCAGCAAGACGTTCGACCGCACCCGGCAACCGGCTGCGCCGAAGCCCTGGGAGATGCACTCCGGGAAACCGCTCGAATGGTACACCCAGCCGGAGAACCTCTTTCGCGCCTATCAACTCACCGGCAATAAGCAGTTCAAGGATTTCGCTGAGGTCTGGCTGTATCACTCTTACTGGGACCAATTCGCCAACACGTCGTCGCCGCCGCATGCCAGCGGCGTCCATGCCTACAGCCATGTGAACTCGTTCAGCAGCGCATCCATGCGATATGCGGTCACCGGCGACCCCAGGCACTTGCGCGTGGTGGAGAACGCCTACGACTTTCTGCAGAACACGCAGTGCTATGCCACCGGAGGCTACGGACCGGTGGAAAGAATCATGCCTGCGGGAAGCTTGGGTAGGGCGCTCGACTATCAACTCAACAGCTTTGAAACTCCCTGCGGATCGTGGGCCGGCTTCAAGATGTCGCGCTACCTGATGCAATTCACAGGAGAGGCGCGGTATGGCGACTGGGCGGAGCGGTTGCTCTACAACGGGATCGGATCAGCATTGCAGATTAACGGCAACGGCCGCCATTTCTACTATGCCGACTATCGCGTCGGCGGTGGCGTCAAAATCTTCAGCCGCAATGCTTACACCTGCTGCTCGGGCACCTACATTCAGGATGTCGCCGACTTTCACAACCTCATCTACTACAAGGATGATTCCAGCCTTTATGTCAACCTGTATGTTCCCTCCGAGGTCACCTGGAAGCGCAGCGACGGAGCGGTGAGGCTGGTACAGGAAACACGCTATCCGGAGGCTGAAACCAGCACGCTGACCCTACAGATGGACCGCAGCATGAAGTTACCCTTGCGCATGCGGATTCCCGAGTGGGCGCAGGCCGCGTCGGTGAAAGTGAATGGCGCGCCGTATCAAACCGCTTGCCAGCCGGGCACCTGGGCCACGGTGGACCGCGTCTGGAAGTCCGGCGATACGGTAGAGATCACCATTCCGCTGCGGATGCGGTGGCAGGCCGTCGACGCGCAACATCCGCACCGCGCCGCCGTAGTTCGTGGGCCGGTTGTACTGGTACAGGATGGCATGATCCACGAACCCATCTTCAAGCTGCCGGAAAACCACGACGACCTGAACAAATATCTGGTTGCCGACAACCAGGAAGGCCCTGGCGTTTTCCGCTTCGCCCCGCCTGACGGCAGCAACGTGATGGCAAAATTCCGGCCGTTCTACGCGGTCGCAGGCGATTACTACTACCGGATGTATTTCGATCTGGATAAATTGCCGGTTGTGCTGTGGCAGTAGAAGGCACTGGGGTTGCAACATCCATCGTGGCGTCGGTGTGCCAGCGGTGTGCGTGCGCGTCTCTCTCGGTCGCGACCACCAAACTCGCAAACGGCGTTCCCACAACCACACCGTTCATGGGCCCGTCAGTCGGACCCAAGAGTACCTCACAAAAACCCTGCGGGATCGCGACCTCGGACGCGGTCTGGAGGGAGCAGAGACCACGCTCGATTCTTACCTGACGCGCTGGCTCGATACAGCTGCCAAACCGAAACTGCGCGAGAAGAGCTGCCAGAGCTACGAGAGCCTGCTGCGACGATACATCCGACCCGTGCTCGGCCAAAGAATACTGTCCACTATCACTCCGCTCGACGTGCAGGACATATACCAAAAGATGATGGACCGCGGTCGGACGGCGGCCCCACTGCCCCGGCTGGGGCGTCGCGAGATGCGGGTTTTGACTGCAGAGCAATCAAAAAGATTTCTGTCGGTGGCACTCAAAACTCACTACGGACCGGTTTTTTTTGATCGCTCCTTGCAACCGGCATGCGCCCAAGCGAATACCTTGGCCTGCAGTGGCATGGCATCGATTGGGACCGCGGTACTGTGAGCGTCGTCCGCACCCTAGAGAGAGCTGCAGGGCGTTGACGGTTTGCCGAGACGAAGCGAGCTCGCAGCCTGCGTGTTCGAAACACTAAAGGATCTGCAACGCAGAACGACGCAACGGATCGGAAGTAGCAGGGCTGACGCCGCAGAGCTGGTCTTCACCACTCCTACTGGACGTCCCATCCATTCCGACAAGTTAGCAAAAAGATTCAAAGCGATCGGCAACATATTGCTCACCGCGTGGGGCCCCGTCACCGTGATGTTTACCACAGCATCGTGACCGTTCTAGGGCGCACTCGCGTCCGTTGCGCCGCACCCGCCAACAGACACTGCTCTGGTCGATATGCTAGGGCGGCTCAAGGGCAACGATCCGGCCGGAGGCGCGCAGATACTCGAACAGATGGAGGTTCGGACCTGAGGGTATCAGATCGTTTAGCGTCACCATGCTCTCGCCGGATCCTTTCAACACAATGGAACCTGACAAATCGGAAAGCGCGGTCCGGAAAGCCTCTCGTGGCATGGGTGCAACATAAAGCTTCACATTTGTCGCGAGCAACTTGCCGATGCCCTCAAGCAGTGTTCCCGGCAGAGACCGGTAAAACACTTCGTGCATGATCTTTGCCGCTGATGCAACCCCGAGGATGAAGCGCACCGGTTCGGTTGAATGACGCCGCAAGTAACGGCTCAGCAGGTACGTTTCCGGATAGTCAGTGACAGTTACAGGACCAAACGATACCAACCGCTGGATATGTACCAGCATGTCAGGCGCAGCAAGGTTCTCGTGAAGGCTCGCATGGTGAATTGTCATTTCTAGCAGTGAAGCCGGCTCGCGCTCAAACGGCACCCCTTCCGCAAGGAGTCGCCTGCGCGCTGCTTGAAACAGGGTAGGGTCGAAAAATTCGGGATGACTGAAACTCCCACGCATTACCAGCAGCGGTCGCTTGCGGAGCACGCTAGACGGTTCCACCACCTGTCCCCGGGCATCGAAGACGATGGCGTGAGCCATCTCGCGGCGCAGCAGTTCCAGACACCAGCCGCGGGCGTCCTGGTCCACAAACGCAGGGCCGTCGAAGTCGATTACGTCGATCTCGATGCGGGCGATAGTGAGTTCCTCGAACAACCCTCCGAGAAAAGTCTCGATCGCCGACCTCTGATGAAACGCGGCATAGATGAGGCTGACTCCCAGAATTCCGATGGCCTGCTGCTGCAGTTGAGCGGTCGAATCGCAAAGGTTGATGTGCAGGAGTATCTGGTTCGGTTGTGAGCCGGGCTCGCTCTGGAAACGAATGCCGAGCCATCCGTGCTGCTCGTTGGTGCCTTGGTAGTCGCGGGCTGCAACCGTATCGGCAAAGACGAAGAAGCGCGTATCGTTGCCACGAAGTGGGTTGAGTCGGCGAAGCAGAACCTTGTATTCATGGTCGAGCATGTCCAGTAGGCGCTCTTTCGAGACATAGCGCGTGCCTGCGCCATAGATGTCATCGCTGACTGTCTTGTCATATGCGGAAATCGTCTTGGCGACCGTACCCGACGCCCCGCCGACGGCGAGGAACCAGCGCGCTACTTCCTGACCAGCACCGATTTCCGCCAGCGTGCCATAGATCGAAGGATCAAGGTTCAGAGACAGTGCCTTGCCGTGGGCGTCGTGATGTACGGGATTAGCAGAAAAGGCCATCGTCTGTGCCTTATGCTGAATTGCCAGCAGCATACCGAGAGACTGAGGTCCGAGACCGCCTCCCAGTCAGAAAGCCCACCGCAGAGAAAATGTCGCGTTGTTAGCGTGGAAATAATGGGGATTGGTAGGTCCCACGAAGGATCCTTCCCCGTACTGGTAGTAGTTCCATCCCGCCTTTGCGGGGAGGTTGTGGCCAATGTCGACTGCGACATTGGCCAGCGGCTCGTGGTGCGTGTTACTTGTGTAGCGGCCAATCAGTGAGCAATGGGTTTTTGTTGTCGTTGTAGCCGTTCGCAATGCAGCTGCCCGCGTTCGCTACCACGGGGAGTGAAGTGTCGGAGTCGTTAAAGCAGATGAAAGCATTCTGCATGCTGTCGTCGTAGTTGTATGCGAAGTCGAATCCGAGCCGCTCGCGGGGAGTAAGGTTTGCCGTGAATCCGCAGTTTCTGTTGTGCCCACGATAGTCGGTTAAGGCGTCACCATCGAAGCCTCCCAACGATTGATGGACGTTCCGAGCACCGCCCAGGGCCTTGGGGTGTAGTTGGACTGGCTGCGGTAGCGGGCTTCCTTGCGCGGTCAATGCGTACGACGGCGTCATGGCTATGGGTCCTTGTCAGCAAGTCTGCTAAAAATGGAACTCAATCGTGGCTGTGATCGTATGTGCGTGGTACGAAGGCTGGTCCACACCCAGAAACAGATACCGTGCGGACGAAGTATCGCCAACGACATAGCCGGGATAGAAGGAGCTGGGTACTCCCACGGGGTTAGGAGTGTTGCTGTTCAAAATCGGAGTTTCGCATCCGGGGACGGCATTAGGTGCGGGAGGAGGTCCGTTGGGAATGGGACTAACGCAGCCCATGTATTGCGTCATGGGTGAAGTCTGGTAGTCCTTGTAGTCCCATTGCTGGTAGCGGTATTCGAGCTTGGGGGTCACATGCTGAGTCAGCTTGTACTTGAAGATGACATCGACCTCATGATTGCGGCTGACAGTCTCGGGATAGTTGACGGCCGCGTTCGTTCCAGTCAGCAGGAACTGGGTCGGTCCGGGGCCGGTGATGGTCGGATCACCGAGGGGCCAGGAGAAGACGTTGCCTTTACCAGCAGAGAGCGAGTAGTACGCCGAAAGGTAAACCTTCTTCCCGTAATGGGTATCCGTACCGATGGTGTAGATATTCACTGGTTCCCGGGCCACGCTTTCCCAGTCGTTGTTGGCGGTGTCGCATCCATTGCAAGTCAGAATCGTAGTGGGAGCAGAAACCGGAGTGCGATAGCGGGTGATCATTCGCTTGTGGTACTTCTCGTAGGAATATTCCGCAAAGATGGTCGCTTGGGGCAAAACCGCATAGTCGAAGTCAAAGCCATAGTTGTAGGAAATGTCTTTCAATTGGCCGTAAAGATAGTAGTTGCCTAGCGAGGCGGCAGAACCAGGGAGAAAGTTCAACGCTATCGGACTATTGGTACCTCCGGCCCGGTTGTAATTGTCTTGCACCGTGCCCGCAAAAGCTGTCAGCGTGATCTTTCCGGTGGGGCTGTATTCCACGAGGCCGTCGGCGCGGTCGCGTAGGCGCCCCGCTTCATCGAACCTGCGGTGGCAACGCTGGTCAGCGGTAAAACTCACGTTCGCGGTATCGGAGCAGACGACAGGCAATCCGGTGTTGGGATCGCTCGCGTTGTCATCCTGGTAGTTATCCGGCTTCCGGTCGGAGTGACGATAGGAGGCGCGGAAAAGCAGATCCTTGATGGGGACCCAATCCACGGATGCCAAGAAGGTGTTTTCCAGCGAGTGGGCCGCGTCGCGGTGCGAGCGATCCATCCATTCGCCCAAGTAGCCGGCCTTAACCAAACTGTTCTTGCCGAAGAACCACTCCCCGGTCACTTCCACAGTCTTGCGGTTGTAGCCAAAAGGTGTGCTACCTGTCTGGCCAAAGACCGCCGGTGTTCCGGATGGCGCTTGTGCATCGCCTTGGACCGGTGTGAGAAGCAGGGAATGGGTGTCATTGTTGTAGTCGTACTGGCGATAACCAGCCTTCAGTTGCACGTTTTTCCAGGCCGTGGTCACCAGGGTGTAATTCATGGCCAGGGTATGTTTACTCCCGGAAAGGCTCGGTGCCGGCAAACTTGCCGTAGAAGTGCAGTTCTGCGTTCCGTCTCCGCATCCCGTTGTGTCAGCTGAATTGGTGGTATAGGGCAGGAAGGCATCGTTTTGGCGTAGCCAGCCGGGACTGATGCTAGCCATAAAGCGCAAGTACTTGGTGATATCAGCCGCGGCGGCGAAATTCAGGTAGTGCGCCTGATTGTCTGGATACAAGTCCATCCTACCGGTGAGAGGGGTCGTGCTGGTTTCCGTGGTGAGCCGGAACGGGTTGTCCCAGGTGAGCGTTTTTGTGTTGTTTCGAAAGAACGAGCCAATGTAGGCGGCCTGAACGCTCCAGGTGCGCTTGCCGTAATCCGTTCCGACGCGCACTAAATTATTGAAGTAATCGATCGGCTCGGGCAGCTCCATGCCATACCCTGATGTCGCACTCGCGCTTGGGCTGGAATTCATGATCAGCCCAATCGGGCGCATGCCCGTCTGGTGTTCACGCCAAAACAAAGCGTTCAAATTCCATTTTTCGTTGACATCGTAGGAAAAACTTGCGGTTCCCGCTTTGCGAATGATCGCAGGAGTGATGAAGTTCGCAGTGGCGACGACTCCGCAATCCATGGGCGAAGCGCAATTTGCGCCACCCGCCGCGAACGCCCCCGTGCCAGCAATCAGAGAAGGGAGATCGGCCGAAGCCGCAGCCTGCAGGTCCGCTCGAATGGCCGCAGGATAACGCCACACACCAGGCGCAGTCTCTGTGTACAACGTGCGGGCGGTGTTGGTATATGTGTGCGGGATCTCGTCATAACGGAATTGCAGCCGGAACTTGCCGTATTGACCAAAAGTGGCTAGGTAGCTCTGGTCGTGGTAAATCGCCTTCTGCGACTGCAATGAGACATAGTACTTCGATCCAAGGATGTCGTCGTAGTGCATGTCAAAGCGCGGAACATAGAAACCATCGCGCACATCACTATACTCATTAAATTTCGAGGTCCTTAGCGAAGGATCGAAGGACGCGCCGCAGCCCAAGCACTGGCCCGTCCGCAGGTCCGGGCGTCCGTATACATCGCCGGTCACTGCGCGGACGCCCAACTCCACCATGCCATGAGCCGCTTCCGTGGCTCCTGCCCCGCTGCTTTCCTTCGAACCTTTCTCATTGTCCGCAGGCTTCTCCTGGCCGATTAGGACGGCCGGGAGTAGGAGCGCGAATGCCATGACTGCGAGCAGTTTTGAGAATTTCATGTTCGTCCGCTCTCCCTTCTCATCTCAGAAATGCGCTGCCCGACGGGTGATTCGACCCGTGAATGTAGGAATGGCAGTTGGTGCAGCCACGGTTGAAATTCTTGATGGAACTGAGCGCCTGCGCCTGCGTGGGGTGCCTGCTGGCATCGTGGCAGGAATCGCACACGCGTGGCATGCGCACCTTGAGGAGCTGCGGGTTGTTGGTGCCGTGCGGTTCGTGACAATTCGCACAATTTTCCATTACCGGCGGGTGTTCCCAGAGGAATGGTCCCCGGCGTTCCGTATGGCAGCTCAGGCAATTCTCATTGATGGTGCTCTGAACGAGTTGGCTGGGATTGGGCGTGCCATGCGGATTGTGGCAGCTCGTGCAAGTCACCTTGCCTTCCCGGTAGGGCATGTGCGACGACCGCTGCAATTGCGCGCGTCGCATCACGTGACATCGCAAGCACAACTCCGGCTGCTGCATCTTCACACCCTTGTTTTCCGTAAGTGGGGCATTGAAGCGCGCATCCGCCGTAAGCGAGAGCTGTACCTCCTGCTTTACTTGGTGGCAATCCACGCAAGCCATGCCGCGGGATTCATGAGGGCTGCCCTTCCAGAACAAGTGGGTACCCCGCGAATGGCACTCTTCGCATACGGCATTCTGTTCGGCCACGGAGTTGGGGGAGTCCTTGCCGAAGCGGATGGCGATTGTCTCCTTGCTGCCCCCCGCTTCCACGTGAGCGCGTCCCGGTCCATGACAAGATTCGCACCCGCGGGCTTCCATAGGAGTGCGGGGATGCTGCATCACTTTGCCCATGATGGTGTTCTTAAAGCGGCGCTCCTGATCTTGGTGGCAGGTGACGCAGGTGTCGCTTCCTACGTAGTCGCCGTCCCCTCCGGCGGGGGCGGTGGAGTTGGCTTTCTCTTGCACGGCTGCGGGTTTCGCCGCTTCCTGAGTGGTCTGACCCGCCGTGGGGCGAATCACGAATGCTAGAAACAGAAAAACCACGGGAACTTTGAGGAGCCCGCTTGTAGAAGTCGTGGTCATATTCATTAGCAATTCTCCTCATCCCAGAGAGATGGCAGTCACCGTGCCCCGGGCAGAAGCGCAGCATCAGCCACAACGTTGGCTGGTGGATTTGATGACTGCGATATTCCTCACGTAATGTGTGCGCCGTAAGGAGGGGCGCGCAGCATCAACGTTCCCCTACTTTAGGGTCTTGACGTACTCCGCAATCGCATTGGCTTGCGCCTCATTCAGCCCAGCGATGCCCTTGTTGTGCGGTGGTTTGCTGCCCGCCTCGCCCTTGGTTAGGTGCGCTGCGATTTGATTTGCCTCAAGCTTCGTTCCCTTGAGCGCGGGGGCCTTTACCGCCGGCTTACCTTCACCGTTGGCACCGTGGCACCCTGCACACTTTGTCTTATAAAGGGCCGCCCCGTCATCCGCTGCCCATGAAACCAAACACCCAGCCAGTAAAATCGCAGCCAACTTAACTACGAACTTGCAGCTCATACATAACCCCTTTCTTCTAGTTAAATTTGACTTCGCGCAGCATGCCGTCATCTGCAGATCCTCAGAGTTAATGTTTCTCGACTTTCGCGATCCGCTCTGCGATACCGAGCGTTTTCAAGATTTCTGGTGAGGCCTCATCCATGGCGAGTGGCTCATGGCAACTGTTGCAGTCCTGAGAGATCGTCTTACCGTCGCCGGCTGTGTGCGAGCCGTCATGACAACGGAAACATCCTGGAAAGTCCATGTGGCCTAGGTTGTTGGGATAAGTGCCCCAAGAAACCTTCAGGTCTGGGAAAACGTTGCGGTTATAGATCGCAAGAACGGACCGGCCAGCCTCACGAATGTCTTGGGATCGATTCGCGTACAGATCGGGGTAGCTCTGCTGATAAAAACTAACTAGCCCGGTCGGCAATTTCGCGGCCGCTTCCGCGCTTGTCGCATAGCTTGCCTTCAGCAACTCCAGACTCTTCCGCTTGACGTAGGGTAAGTTCACAGGAATGTCACCGAGGGCGAGCGCTTTGTCCAACGCTCGTTCTGGCAACTCGAAGGTATGGGTCGGACGGTTATGACAGTCCACGCATTCCATATCGAACTTCGGAAGTGCCTTGGCCGAACCCGGAGGCGTTTCGGGACTGACGAATGTTCGGACATCTCCCGTGTCCGTATTCCTGTATTCAACCCACGGAATGGTCTGGCGCTTCGCGTCGGCCGCCGCAAAACGGATGTGAACTCCCGGACCAAAGTGCGCGCCGTGAATTCCGGAGATCCGGTTCCCACCCACTAACATCAGAAGAACGGTTTCCGATCGTGTGTTTGCTTCGTCGTCGGCATACTTGCTGAATACGCGCAGACGCACACCACCGAACTTCAGCGGCCAGTGGCAGTTCTCGCAGGTTTCTCTAGCGGGTACAAGACGATTACTTTCCAGAGCAGAAGGAATTGGTCTTGGATAGGTATTGAGCACCGTCTCGATGAGCTGACGAATTCCGCTTGTCTTGCTGGCGATCCAACCGGCTGCACCTGGCGCCACATGACACTCGACGCATTCGACCCGGGAGTGAGGCGAATTCTGATAGGCGGCTAGTTCCGGGTTCATCGTGTGACAGGTCCCTCCACAGAATTGTGGTGTCTCCATGTGCTCGACGGCCCGATAGGTGATTTGGGTTCCAATGAGGATGTTCAGAAGAGTTGTGACGCCGAAAAACCAGGCGACGCGCTGCAGCGCCAACTTGCGATCGAAGGCCACCTCGGCCAGACCTCCGCGAATCTGGCGCTTGCTCAGGTACACACCGAGCGGAATCAGCAGCAACCCAGTGAAGAAAATTGCCGGAATAACGAGAAAGACAACAATGCCGACGTAGGGATTGTCCACATGGCCGCGAATCTGCTGTGGCAGCACAAAGAGCCAGGAGATCAAAGCCGTCGCGACCAGGGCCATGCCCAGCAGACTTAGCCAATGTTGAGTCAGCAAGAACCATGCCGGCCTTTTGCTTGCGTCATTCATAGACCACGGGACCACCCACATCTGATCTCAAGTGAGGGGAGTGTAAGTGGCTCGCACGGGAGAACCACACTGTCAAAACTGTCAGTTTCCGTCGCCGTCAGACACCGACTAGCATCACGAACAAGATTGGGTCCACCCAGTAGATCGTGGGGTCTTAAGCGCAAGCTAACAGCGCTGCTGTTTCACTCCGTCAGTAGAGAGGCCGGACCATATCTATAGGATGGGACTGGCAATCAGGAAATCAAAAGTGAGGCCCAGAGTCAGATGGAAGGTCATCCGGCGACAAACGACCCAAAAGGCATCAACCGCCGAGACTGGATAAGAGCCGCCGTGGGCGGCAGCGTCGGACTTGCGCTCGATGGCCTTCTCGATTTGCCTACGGTCAGAGCCGCCACACAACAATTAAAGCTCGCAAATGTAAGCGAGTTCACGACTTCGTGCAACTTCTGCTCGTGCGGATGCGGCATGATCGCGGCCGTTCGCGAAGGCAAGTTGATTGCGATGGAAGGCGACTACGACCACATCGTGAACCGCGGATCGCTGTGCGTCAAGGGCATTTCCATGTTCGCGACGCACACCTCCCCGAACCGGCTCACGACGCCCCGCTACCGGGCGCCGGGCGGCGACCACTGGGAGGACATCTCCTGGGACCACGCGATCGCCCGGGTCGCACAGAAGATTCGGAAGACGCGCGACGCGACCTGGATTGCCACCGAGAAGGTCGACGACAAGGAGGTTCCGGTCAATCGGACGGACGCGATCGGCTTCCTGGGTGGCGCGCAGAACACCAACGAGGAGTGCTACCTCTTCCAGAAGGCGGCCCGGCTGCTCGGCCTGGCTTACGTCGAGCACCAGGCCCGACTTTGACACAGCCCCACGGTCCCCGGTCTGGGGGCCTCGTTCGGGAGGGGGGCGATGACCAACCACTGGATCGACCTGCAGAACTGCAAGACGATCCTGGTCGAAGGCAGCAACGT
>CAZXKO010000067.1:0-70205 GCA_964641665.1 uncultured Acidobacteriaceae bacterium | reverse complement strand
GTTGCACCGCCGCGTAAGGTATGCGCCCGGTGCGCGGATCCTTTAATCCGACCGGCTTCATGGGACCGAAGCGCAATGTGTCGCGTCCGCGCCGTGCGATCTCCTCGATGGGCAGGCAACTCTCAAAATAATTCAGCTTCTCCCACTCGCGCTCTTCAACCGACTGCGCAGCCAGCAGCGCATCGTAGAAGCAGTCATACTCTTCTTTGGACATGGGGCAGTTGACGTAGTCGGCCGAGCCTTTGTCGTAGCGTGCTGCCAGATACACTTTCTCCATGTTGATCGAGTCAGCTTCAACGATCGGGCTGATCGAATCGTAGAAATACAAGTGCGGAACAGTTCCAGAGCCGTCGGAACTCAAGCGTGTAATATCGGCCGACAACGCCTCTGATGTGAGTGGACCGGTTGCGATGATCGTGATCTGGTTCTCGTCAACCCGCGCGACTTCCTCGCGCCGCACGGTGATCAGCGAAGCTTGCGATACAGTCTCCGTCACTTTGGCGGCGAACGTCGTGCGATCGACGGCCAGCGCGTGCCCAGCGGGGACCGCGCAGGCTCGGGCGATCTCCAGCAGCAACGACCCGGCCCGCCGCATCTCTTCTTTCAAAAGCCAGGGGGCGGTGTTTACGCTGTCGGACTTCAAGGAATTCGAGCAGACTAGCTCGGCGAAGTCTTGTGTCTGATGCGCCGGCGTGGAGCGCACCGGACGCATTTCGTACAATTCGACAGCGATACCGCGCCGCGCGCACTGCCACGCGGCTTCTGACCCAGCCAGGCCTGCGCCGATGATGCGTACGGCGTTCATTTCGGGGCACTGTCCGCCAGACGCTTCAAACTATCGCCGGAAAGGCGCACTTCTTTCCAGTCATCCAGAAACGTCGCGCCCAGTTTCTTGTAGAAATCGATGGCCGGCTGATTCCAATCGAGCACCTCCCAGCGCATAGCACAGAAGCCTTCGTGCAGCGCGGTGGAGGCGACCTCAGCCATCAGTGCCTTGCCGATGCCTTTACCACGAAACTGCTCGCGCACGTAGATGTCCTCGAGAAACATTCCGGGCCCCTGGAAGCTGCTGTAGAAACCGAAGAAGAATGCGTAGCCCGCCAGCTTTCCATCCCACTCTGGCAGGAGCGCACGATAGCGCTGCTGCCGACCGAACCCGTCGCGCAACAGTGCCTCTTCCGTTACGGTGACGAATTTTTCCAGCCGCTCGAAGGCGGCAAACTCCACGATCATTTGCCGGAGCAGGGGTACGTCATCGACAGTGGCGGCGCGGATGCGAAGCATTACGGACGGATCCGGTCAGGTCGTGGGACGAAACGAATCTGACGCGTATTATATCCAACGAACAGAGGCGAAAATGCTCGTGGCACGGGGCTGCAATCACTGAACCAAGTGAGCTTGCCTCGAGGTCAGGGTTCCTCGGGTCTTTATTGACCTGCTATATCCCAGGTTTAATGTGCTTGCCCGGCTACCGGCAATGCGCAGTAGGCGCCTTCACTGAAGCCCTCTGCTTCGACGCCGAACGCGTGATCAAAGCGTGCACGGTAGTTTTCCCACGCGATGGTCACCGTTAACTCCACCAACTGAGCCTCGGTGAACTTCCCGCGGATCCTGGCGAACAACTCGTCGGAAACCTCCACCGGGGTGTGCGTCATCGCGTCGGCGTACTCGAGGACGACGTGCTCCATCTCCGAGAATAGTTCTGCACTTGCGTGCTGAGGCAGCGCTTCGATCTTCTCCGGCGTGATCCCGTTCTGTCTGCTGACCGCAGACCCGATATCGATTCAAAAAGGACACCCGACCAAAGTCGCCACTCGCAGCATGGCCAAGCTCTTGAGGGCCTCATCCACGCGGTGGCTTGCCAGGAGGGATTGCTCCATCTGGCCGTAGCCCCACAAAATCTGCGGATGGTGCGCGGTAACCTGCACGGGCGTGACGACTCGGCCCAGCTTGCGCTTGGTCAGTGCATAAACGATGCGAGTGAATAGTCCACTTAACGGTCCCTGCCGAGATGGGTCGGCCCCCTTAATGCGTGCCATCCGGATCGGCCTCCTGGATTCGAAAAAAAACAGCCTTGAGAAAAATTGTAATCTCTCTTCCACCTTACGTGGCGGGTCCGCCTGCGAGTTCGCGCGCCGTCTCAAGCACTTCAGGAACCACCGCGTCGATATCCGAATCCTTTGTAAGAGGGTTTACGACGCACGCCCGCAGACAGAACTTGCTGTGCAGCTCTGTATTCGAGAGGTACACGCGGCCCCGCGCGATCATGCGCTTGAGAAGCTCAAGGTTGAAGCGATTGCGCGCTGCTTCGCTGGCGTCCCGACTCACGCGATGACGGAAGCAGACAGCGCTCAACTCGACGGGCGGGCCCACTCGCTCCAGCGCAGGGCAGGTCTCGACTGCCGCTGCGAGCCGTTGCGCGTGGTCCAGGTCCTGGCGGATCGCGGACCGGAATCCCTCCAACCCGTGATAGCGCAACGAAAGCCAAAGTTTCAACGCGCGGAAGCGTCGCGAGAGCTCAATCGACTCTTCGAAGAAGGCGAACCCCTCGGTTGGGTCCGCGCTGAGCTGTTTGGCGTAGGTTCCGGTGTAGGTGAAGGTCTGGCGCGCCTGCGCGACATCGCGATACAAGAGGCAGCCGCAGTCGAGCGGCTGGTAGAGCCATTTGTGGGGATCGAGTGAAAGTGAATCCGCCAGCGCAAGGCCGTCGAACTTCTCGGGCGCGGCGATCGCGGCCAATGCACCGTAGGCACCATCCACATGCATCCAAACCCCATGAGCACGGGCGATGGCCGCGATGTCACGCAGCGGGTCGATTGCTCCCGTGTTTACCGTGCCTGCTGACGCTACGACGGCGATCGGGGTTCGCCCGCGTCCTACGTCCTCGACAATCGCACGCTCCAGTTCCGCCACCCGCATGCGGTACGCATCGTCGCACGGGATGTAACGCAGGTTTTCGCGACCGATTCCAAGCATGGCCACCGCCTTGGGCACAGCCATGTGCACCTGCTCCGAAGCGTAGATCACGCCACCGTTTGCACCGTACAGACCGTGCTCGTTCGCGGGCGTCTTGGCTTCGCGCGCCATGGCCAGGCCCATGAGGTTAGCGGCTGAGCCCCCACCGGTGAGGGTCCCAAGGAAACCCTGGCAGCCGACGGCTTCCGCCAGCCAGCCCACGACCGTGCGCTCGATGGTGACTCCGGCCGGCGAAGAGCGCCAGGCGGTCATGTTCTGGTTCAGAACGGAGGCGAGCAGGTCACCGAGAGCAGCGATGGGTTCTCCCGGGCCTTGCACGTAGCCGAAGAAGCGCCCGTTTTGGGCGCGGGAATGCTCCACGACATCGGGGAGCGCCGCGAAGGCGGCGTCGTGCATGCCCTGCTCCGGCAACTTCAGGGCGAAGAGGCGTTCGGCCTCCGCGCCGCTGGTCGGGGGAAAGACGGAGCGAGTATCGAGCGTAGAGAGATACCTCACGGAGAGCGCCGTCACGTTGGCAGCGAGACGGCGAAAGTCTTCGGGAGAAACGTCAAGGGGTCTCATGCTGAGCTGAATTTAACCACAGGACGGACGAGCGCCGGAAAGCTGGCCTGGTCCGGACTGGAGGACGGTGCGTAACTGGTGCTCCATACCTTCGTAATCTTGCCCAGCGACTTGCGGCGCGAATAACATCACTCCTCAAGTTTGGCGGTGTGAAGGATGTCCTCCCCTGCAAACACGCGCCGTTGGCCGCGGCATCCGGTTGAACTCCCCGTTCTCGTTTTTCCTCGTGGTGGTGACTCCAAGCTTACAGTGCACGGTCGCGGTATCGAAATGAGCGAAGGCGGGATGACGCTGTATGCCGGAGTGCCTTTAAAGCCGGGCGATCTAATGGACATTGAGTTTCAGACTTCTGGGGCCCGGGTAGCAGCTATCGTCCGCAACCGGACGGGCTTCTGCTTTGGTTTGGAGTTCCTCACGCCACTGGGGGTCGACAAACCCGAGCACGCGGCGACCTCTCCGGCGGCCCCATCGAGCGACGACGTGCGCACCGTGCTTCGGCGCAAAGAACTGGAGATCGAGCGATTGCGAAAAGAGGTCGCTACCCTCCGGACCTTCGGGAAGTTCATTCCCTGAAATCAGGTGTCAGGTTTTAGGGGTCAGGCCTCAGGTCTCCAGAAATCCCCGTTTTTCGCGTGTATTCGACCAGGTTACTAGACGATTACTTTCGTGGTTTTGCAGAGGTTTGCCTGTCCCCGGTACTATAGCGACGCATCCCCCGCATCCTCGGACATCTCGGGTTCCCGCCCGGGATGCGGGAGTCTCGCCACTTCTATGACAGCGTTTCGCGCTACCAACGTCCTTCTGAACGAAGCTGAAGTTCGTGTGCTGGGGTCGCTCGTGGAGAAGGAGATCACGACTCCCGACTACTATCCGCTGTCGATCAATGCGCTGGTGAATGCGTGCAATCAGAAGTCGAACCGCGACCCGGTCATGAGTCTGAACGAAGAAGTGGTACGGCAGGCGCTGCACTCCCTGAACGAGAAGGGACTGGCAGGGACCGCGAGCACTGCCGACAGCCGCGTTCCCAAGTACGAGCACCGCATGCAGGAGGCGTTTAACTTCACGCGTCGTGAGACGGCAGTGTTGTGCGTGCTGATGCTGCGCGGCCCGCAGACGCCGGGCGAGTTGCGGGGGCGGACTGAGCGCATGCACCGCTTCGAAGATCTGACTGACGTGCAATCGACTTTGCAGAAGCTGATGACTCGGGAGGAACCGCTGGCCAAAGTGCTTCCCCGGCAGCCAGGAACGAAGGAATCGCGTTACGCGCATCTATTGTGCGGAGGCAAACCGGAATGGGATGCGCCACCGGTAGCGTCGGAAGCGCGGGGGGACAGCCCCGCCGAGGACGAACGCATTGCGCGACTCGAAGAGGAAATCGCCAGCCTTCAGAAAGAGATTGCGGACCTAAAGCAGGAGTTCGCCGGATTTCGACGGCAGTTCGAGTAAGCATCCTATTGGATGGGCAATTTCTGTTCGGTCGCACGCCTTTCCCGTTTTGGTACCAGAGCTCCCTTTCTTCGCTAGAGGAAGAGCAATTTCTCCACAGGCTGTTCACACCAGTTAGAATAGCCGCCGTCGTAATTTGAAACCTACGAGAGATCGAAGGGAGAGTTCCATCATGCCTCGCACAAAAATGTGGGCGACATTCATCGCTTTGATTGTTCTGGCCGTGGTGTTGGTGCCGTCAGCGATTGTTGGCGCGCCCGAAGGTAAAGAGTCAGCGCTCAAAGCGTCGGAAATCACAGGCAAGATTTTTCCGGCCCAGGTATTTTTCCGCGGGCAGGTTGCACCTGTGCAAATGCGCAACACGGGAGGAATTCATTTCGGCGACGACGCCTACGTGCTGGCTGGGTTGGTCGACAGTTCCGGATACTCTTCAGACATCCGGCAGAAATATCAGGGATATCTGATCACGGAAGTGGCGCTTCAGGTTGGCGGACAGAAATTGCCAGTAGGCGCGTACGGGATCGGATTCCTGGCCGAGGACAAGTTCGTCGCCATGGATCTGGGCGCCCATGATGTTCTACAGGGATCATCAACGAAAGACGCCGAGATCAAGCGGCCGGTGCCGCTGCAGATTGTCAGTTCGGGCGGCAAATACCGGTTGTACGTTGGTCGTGATTACGTCGAAGTGGGACGCGCGCAGTAAGCATTGCGCAGTTCTTTAGTCGGACCTCGGCGCCGTTTGAATTGTGGCGCAGAGGCCTGTCTTTCCTGTTCATGGGCGCGCTGTGAAGTAGAACGCATTGTTTCCCGTCCGCAGATCCTTTCCGTAGACGAAAGTTACTCCGACACCAAGCACCCGCAGTTTGGCTTGCGCGCCGGTATCCCAAAGCCACTTTGGCGATCCGAGATTTTGCGCAGGGTCGGTGACCCTGCCGCTGTCGAGGAAGGGCGCAAGCTTCAATGTGATCAGGCCGTTCCCATAGACGTTCTTGTCGATCTCGCAGTTGGAGAGGAAATAACGCCGGCCAAGAGGCGCACTGCCTTTGCGGCCGTTACGCGTGCCGACGTGGGCCCGCATCCAGAGATCGTTGTCGCGCTCCATGCCCAGCATGTAGAGCTCGTCGAACGGCGGCTGGCCTGCGCTGGCTCCGGCGCGAATCTGCGATCGCGCTTCGTAGTCATCGCCTTCCGCCTTGGGGAACCAGTGGGCCAGAATCCCTCCCTGCAGCTTGGCGAAGGCGTGCGCGGGTTCTGACCAGATGCGGGCCAGCTGAGAAGACGCGCTGGTCTCGATGGTCAACCGCCGGTCGGGCACGCGGAGCCAGTCACAGTGAATGGCCGCGATCTGCTTGAGCTGTGGACCTGAGAGCAGGAGTTCTGGAGTGAGGGTCGCGCCCGGCGCTACGCGGCGGTACTCGCGATGGGAGAACTCGGCGCCGGCGGACCAGCCCCAGCGTCCGCTATGGAACGATTCGATCTCCACGCTACCTGCTTCGCGGCGCAGATTGAGCGAGGCGAGAACCGGCGCGGGGCCGGCGAAAGAGTCGCGAAGGTCCCAATTCTCATTCCGCAAATCGGCGCCGACTCGATAGCGCCATTTTGGATTCTCGTGAAGAGGCCCGGAGATCCCGGTTTCGAGGCGGCGCTTTTGCGCATCCCAGCGCACCAGGGACGTGACGTTGATGGCCGAACCGTCGACGTTGAAGTATGCGGGGTAAAGGGTCTGGTATGCCACGCCGCTCAAGGCCGAAAGCAGCGCTTCCAAGACATTGCTGCCCCAGCGGTTGCGCTCCTGGAGGCTCAGGGTGACATCGAATTTCCCGTCCGGGCGTGCGGCCAGTTGGAGGCGGGCGGCGGGAAATATCCCAAGACCTGCCAATCGTGCCCGGCTGGTCTCAAGGTCGGCGAGGCGCAGTTCGCTCGCGGGCGAGAACGCCAGGGCGCGATCGAGAAGAGCGGGACGGACGCGCAGGGAGTGGTCGGGCCGCACGGTATCGATTTGCGGTTTGGCGATTCGATTCCAACACTTTAGCGCGGCATCGAGATTGTCCTCAAGAAAATAGACGGTTCCAAGGAAATCGTTAGCGTAGGCGTCGCTGGGATCCAAGCGCAGGGCTCGTCGCAGCCAGGCGGCAGCACTGGGATATTGCTTTTGCTTGAACGCGATGCCCCCGAGTTCGATGGGAAAACGTTTATCACGCGGGGAGATCCTACGTCCCGCGAGAAAAGCGTCGCGCGCGTCGTCGAGCCGGCCGAGCTGCGCCAAGGCGCTGCCGTAGTAGTAGTCGATGTCGGCGTCGTTTGCGGATGGGCTCGTGACCTCGCGAGCGATCTCGCCCCAGCGTTGTTCTATGAAGAGCCGCTTGATCCTGGCGGAGCGTTGGTCGATGGAATCAGTCGATGATTGGGCGGTTGGGGGAGATGGCTGGGAGCATCCGGGCAGGGCCGCGGCCTGCAGAAAAAGCAACAAGCCTAGCGTGCGGATGATGCCCCCTCGGACTGAGGCACGGCCAGCAATATCCAATTGCCAGCCCCTTTCCATTCTCTTTCGAAACCTGACTGTTCCTGGCTGAGCAGCTTGCGTTCGGCGGGGTCGTTCAGCAAGATCAGGCCATGGCCGGGGTCCAGTCCGGTGACGACTGCATAGTGGAGCGGGAGGTGGCCGCCGGGCCTCAGGGCGACGATCAGGGGGCGACCTTTTTCAAGATGCTGCCGAAGGTCGTCCGGTGCACCCTGGAACGCGAACGTGCGAAATCCGTGGTGTTCTAGGTAATGCTCCAGATCGGAGGCGTAGATCCCATGTGCCCGGGAAGCATAGAGGGTGCGTTGAATCTGCTCGGCGTCCGAGGCCGCATCCAACGGGCGGCCTTGCTGGCGCTGCCAGAATTGCATGACCATCGCAACGCTGGCAGCGCCGCAGCCGTACTTTTCCTGCTTCACGAAAGGAACATCCAGCCAGACTCCGGAAGCCTCGGCGGCGTACACGAGTCCGCACGCCAGCAGCAGAGCCAACAGAATTCCGGAGATGCTCTTCGGCATAGTTCCTCGCGCGACCGAGTTCAGCGAACCGCCACGATAATCAGGATGAGCGCGGCAACCGCGATCAGGATGATGATCAGGTCACGATCGCTCAAAGTGCCGGCCGCGAAGTCCGCCTGCGCTTTGCTGGCCCGGGAAGCCAACTGGGCCAGTTCCTGATCGCTCAGACGCGAAACGGCGTCCTTGACCTGTTTAGCGTCGAGGTGCGCGGATCTCAATGCCTTTTCGGCAGTTGGCGAGGAGACGAACTCGCGAATGGTTTCAATATTCCGCTGGCGAGCCTGGGTGGAAGCGACGGTCGCGCCTTGGAGTTCTGCCAGGCTGACGACATGGTTCTGCGCGAAAGCGTCCTGCGGGATTGCGAACACCATGGCGAGCGTGCAGGCCGTAAATACGCGGACAAACTGCCGCATCAAAGAAGGCATTTCTTCTTTTCTCCTTAGGGTTAGATTGCAGGCCAGAGTTCTTATCAATATACCCGTCTCTTGGAGAGTTGGGTATGTGTCAACGGTTGTACGTGGGGATGTCGCTTCCCTTAATAGAGTTCCTCGAAATGAAAGTTGGCTAGTGCTTCAAACTGAAATGACTGGCGACGCATCGCCACTCTCCCGCCAAGTTGATCCACGTATCCGTGAAGCGACCTCGACGTTCGAACGGCTTGCCCTTGTCCTTGCCTTTTTCCAGATACGATCCGGTCACGATGGCGGCGTTGCCGTACATGTGGACCTCCATGTTGTCGGACTGCAGCACGTCGGGACGGTACGAGGTGTCGCGCACCGAAGCCAGCATGGCGGCCTTGTTCAGGGTGTAGCCATCGGCCACGGTCATGACGAAGTCGTCGGCCAGCAGCAGATCCACCGCGTGTGCGTCGTTATGCAACTCGGCCTGGTTCCAGGAGTTCTCTAGCGCCACGATGCGAGACTTGTCCTGGGCTTGAGCGGGCATGGCTGACAGCAACAGTGACAGGTAAACGGCGAGTCGTTTCACGGCAACCCTCTTCCCTGGCCCGATGCAAGGGTTGAGTTGCAGCTTACTCGAACCGCCCAACAAATTTCAGTAGCGGGTACCAAGAACGGTACTTTCTGATGGACGGATTTGGCCTTCAGAATGATTCCACGGATTCGCACGCGCCCGATTTTGAGTCAGGAGAAGTGCGTATGGCGGCCCGGCAGGTGATCCTCTACTTCGACGACCAGAAAGACGCTCTGCGGTTTGCGCTCGCGGCAGGTTCAGTGATGTCGGGAGAAGGCGAGGCGGAAACCGCCAAGCAACGCACCCTCATTCAGGAAACTCAACGTGCCAGCCGCATCCTGCTCGATGAGCCGGTAAACACGGGCAACCCGGCCGACCCCGCACGCTGAAATCCAGACCCCGGTTCGCCACGCTACCCAAGCAACAGTATTCAATCAGCCGCGCTGCGGTGAATCGAATACATCTCTGCCAGGTAGTGAATCTCGGGAGTTCCGACGACGCCCGCCTGTTTCATTTTCTTGCGGAGTTCTTCCGAATTCATGTAGCCCTGCGCCTTTGGCAGGTCCTCCCACTCGAACAACAGGGTGAGGTCGTTTGGGTTGCCGGCTGTGCGGAAGACGCGGCAGTTGCGCTCGCCGCCTTGCTGGCGGAAGTCGAGTGCAGAGTCGAAAGCGGCGCGCCAATTCTGGTAGTCAGCAACTTCGTGATGCACGAGCACTTGGATCATCATGGCAGGCTCCTGATTCCACATTGCCGGGAATAAGTTGCTTCCGCAAGCGCCTGTGTCACTAAGGGTGGGGGTCGTTCCCAAAATGGGAATGGACAGCAGTCCGACGGTTCGGGATTAGCGGCGCGGAGCGAGAATGGTGAGGATCTCCTGCAAGCCCTGTCGAATGTGTTGCAGATTGGCAGGAGAGTGGGCCGGGAACGGAAGGGCGACCTGGGTCTTGTCGGTCTTGCCTTCGTCGCGCAGATGCTGGCGCGCCCCCGCGATGGTGTATCCCTCTTCGTACAACAGCTGCTTGATGCGGACGACATTCTCAACGTCGCGCTTGCGATACATGCGCTGACCGGTACTGCTCTTCACCGGCTTTAGTTGAGAGAACTCGGTTTCCCAGAAGCGCAGGACGTACGCCGGGAGTCGGCAGAGCCGCGCAACTTCCCCGATGCGGAAGTACAATTTTTCCGGAATCAGGACTTCGCTCGTCTTGCTCGATTTGCTGTTCGTCTTTTTGTTAGAACTCATGCGGCCTAGACGTGGCGCCCGATCTGCGGGAAGGCCAGAATTCCCGTGTAAGCCGTTTCTAGCACGATGCGGGTTTCGGAACAACCCCAATTCGTGCCAGAGGTGCAGTCGCCAGTCGTCAGTCTTCAGCCCGGCAAGATTCGAGCAGACGGGCGGAGTGCTCACCCGGGACCGCGCCAGAATTGTTGGGAAATGAGATGGTACCCACTGGCGCCTTGGAGTTCGCTGACGACTGAGAACTTGCGACTGGAGACTGAATTCAAAAAGCCTCGCAGGAGGTGCTTCTCCCGGGAGGCTTCTCGTGGAATTTCTTTGGGCCCAATGCGATGTATCGTCTCGCTGACGGTTAGTGTTTCTTTTTCTTCTTTGCAGCCTTTTTCTTGGTTGCCATGAAGTGTTTTCCTCCGTGAACTTTTTCCCTTGCAAGGTGTCTTCGGTTGGGCGCTGTCGCCCTCGTCCGATGTAGCCCAACGCTTGGTATGGGCTCACCTATTAATACAAGATATTGCGGCAGTGTTACAGCTGTGTCAACAGAATTCTTGCGCGCGATGCTCGTCTGGATGGCGGTCGGCACTTCTGGCTTTCGGTACACTGGCTTCCACGAGAGCGTATCGTTCATGTTGCGCGATCCCGTTGAACTCGAAGTCTTCAAGAATCTCTACCACTCGATTGCGGAAGAGATGGGTGCTGCGCTGCGCCGCACCGCATTTTCGCCGAACATAAAAGAGCGGCGAGACTACTCCTGCGCCGTGTTCGATGGTGCGGGACAGGTTATAGCGATGGGCGATCACATGCCGGTGCACTTGGGGTCGATGCCCATGTCAGTGCGTGCCGCGGTGGAGCAGTGCGCATTCGTGCCGGGCGACATGGTGATGCTGAACGACCCGTTCCGCGGGGGAACCCATCTACCCGATATCACGCTGGTGGCTCCGGTGTACGTCGGACGCAGGTCGGCAGGAAGGCAAGCGTCTCGTACGCGATCGGCCGAGGTCGATTTCTACGTTGCGTCCCGGGCACATCATGCCGACGTGGGTGGGACCTACCCGGGATCGATGGGGTTGTGCCGCGAAATCTACCAGGAGGGATTCCGCATTCCTCCGGTAAAGATCATTCGCGCCGGACGGATCGATCGCGACATGCTCCGATTGCTGCTGACTAACGTTCGCACTCCGTGGGAACGCGAAGGAGACTTGCGCGCTCAGATTGCCGCGTGCCATACCGGAGCAACGCGACTGGAGCATGTCTGCGCACGCTACGGGTTGCCGCGGGTGAAGCGCGCCGCCGCGGAACTGCTGGCTTACTCCGAGGAGATGATGCGCGCGTTGCTGGATCGGGTGCCCGCCGGCACATACTGCGCAGAGGATTTCCTGGACAGTGATGGCGTGAGCGACCGGCCCGTGAAGATCGCCGTAGCGGTGACCCTGCACCCGCGCTCGGGTGTGACTTCAGCACGCTCGAAAGCGAAGCGAACAGGCGCGCGCGCATCCGACCGGGTGACGGTGGACTTTAGTGGAAGTGATCCCCAGGTGGAAGGCAGCGTCAACGCGGTCGAGGCCATTACTTACTCCGCGTGCTTCTACGTGTTTCGCTGTCTTCTGCAGGAAGATGTTCCGGCGACCGCTGGACTGATGCGTTCCATCTGCGTGATTGCCCCAGAGGGTACGGTGGTGAACGCGCGTCCGCCCGCGGCCGTGGCCGGGGGCAATGTCGAGACCTCGCAGCGGATCGTCGATGTTTTGCTGCGCGCTCTGGCGCAAGCCGTCCCGGACCGCATTCCGGCCGCCGCCTCTGGGACCATGAACAATCTGACAATTGGCGGCATCGATCCGCGAACTCGTGAGCCTTTTGCTTACTACGAAACAATCGCAGGCGGCATGGGCGCGCGGCCGAACAGCGATGGCGTCTCGGGCGTGCACACGCATATGACCAATTCCCTGAATACTCCCGCGGAGGCGCTTGAATATGCGTACCCTCTGCGTGTTCGGCAGTATTCGCTGCGCCGGAACAGCGGCGGCGCCGGAAAGTATCGGGGAGGGGACGGCATCGTGCGCGAGATTGAAGTTCTCAACGACGCTGAGGTTACGTTGCTGGCCGACCGCCGCAAAAAGGGTCCCTGGGGATTGAATGGAGGCACGGAGGGCACGGTGGGTAAGGCCGCAATCGTACGCCAAGACTGCTCCGTGCGGGAGTTGCCCGGGAAGTTCAATGTCCGGTTACGCAAGGGCGAGCGCATCCGGATCGAAACGCCGGGCGGCGGAGGGTGGGGCAGGCGCTAAACTAACCGTCCGATTTTGCGAAACTCTTCCGGTGAAAGGAATTTTGTCGCGATGCATACCATCAAATCGGTTGGCGTCCTGTCTGTGGCGAAGATCCTGGGCGCGATTCACGCAGTCTTCGGGCTGGTCTGCATGCCGTTCTTCCTTCTCATCGGGCTCATCGGTTCCGAACCAACACGGGCAAAACCCGTTCGGAGCCATAGGCGGCATCGTCATGGACCTGTTCCTGCCCGTGTTTTATGGTGTCTTCGGGTTCATCTTCGGTGCCTTGGGCGCCTTCCTGTACAACTTCATGGCGAAGTGGCTCGGTGGCATGGAGATTCAAATTCAGCCGGTGGGGAATCAGTTATCGATTGGATGAAGCGTCGCCAATTTCTTTCGCGAACACAATTTGGCACCTACCTGGATGGGCTATAACGGTAGTGCCCCGTGACTTTCCCGCGGAACAGCACATCTTCCATTCGCGGGCCTTGGCCGATGTTGTGGGCGATCATGTAGGGTCCGCTGGCTCTCTTCCGGTCCACAACGATTCCAATGTGGGGAACTCCATCGCCCAGCAGGCGGACCAAGTCTCCCGGACGATAGTCGTCTGCGACGCTCGTGATGGATAGCGTTTCTCCGTGACGCTGGAAAAAGACCATGAGATTCGGAACACGGCGATGGTCAATGTTTGCGTCGGGATGACCTGGCAGCCCATGCCCCTTCCGCGGATAGGCTGAGAAATTCCGGATCATATCTTCGTGTAATTCTTTCTGCAGATCGACGCCCACGGCTCGGTACGAGCGAATCACTTCGTCGGTACATACCGCTGTGTCGGCGGGCACATCGCCGCCGGGATAAGGGATGCGAACATAAGCTGGATCGTAGCGCACTGAGTGATGGGTGCGCTCGATGGCGGCGGCGACCAGTTGGCGCGAGAACTCCCTATGCGAAACGGAGGCGGGCAGGGTCGTCTGTGCTTCAACCGGAACCAGGGAAGTCGCGCTCAGCACGAGCGCGGCTACCCATCGTGTCACCGTAATCGGGGTTGTGCGGCCGTTCGGAACCTGCCTGTTGACGAGGCACATTGCGCGGGTCCGATTGTAATGGTGACTTCGAAACGAGGCCAAACCTGGTGATGTCGAGCCAGGGACCTATCCTTGCGGTGCTAAAATCGAGTGTTTCGGTGGTTAAGTCTGGATTCATAAGGTAGCTCTATGCCCAAAACCATGCTGGCGGTGGTCAAACCGGAGGCCGCGCCTGGCGCTGACGTTCGTGAAGTCAAGATTCCGGGATTCGGACGTAATGATGTTCTGGTGAAGGTGAAAGTCGCGTCCATTTGCGGGACCGATCTGCATATTTACGAGTGGGACCGCTGGGCACAGGGACGCATCCATCCGCCGTTGATTCCGGGGCACGAGTTCTGTGGTGAAGTGGTGGCCTTTGGCAACGAGGTCACCAGCGTGAAAGAGGGTGACTTCGTTTCTGCGGAGATGCACGTAGCGTGTGGCAAGTGCGTGCAATGCCGCACCGGCGAAGCGCACATCTGCCAGAACGTGAAGATCATCGGCGTGGATTCCGACGGCGCATTCGCGGAGTATGTGGTCATTCCGGAATCGAATATCTGGAAGCTTGATCCTGGGATCCCGTTGGAATACGCGTCCATCCTGGATCCGCTGGGGAACGCCGTGCATACGGTTCTGGCTGGGGAGATCGCCGCGAAGACGGTCGCCATCACCGGCTGTGGCCCAATCGGATTATTCGCCATCGCCGTGGCCCGGGCGGCGGGCGCAGCGCAGATATTTGCCATCGAAGTCAACGAGCACCGGCGCAGTATCGCTCAGCAGATGAAGGCGGACCTGGCGCTCGATCCATCCCGGGACGACGTGAACTCGATTCTGCTGGAGCGCACCGGCGGACTGGGAGTCGACGTTGTCCTCGAAATGGCGGGTCATCCCAGCGCGATCCGAACAGCCTTTGACATCGTGCGGCGTGGGGGGCGCATCTCCCTCCTCGGTTTGACCTCGAAACCGATCTCACTGAACTTCTCCGAAGACATCATCTTCAAAGGCATCACAGTCCAGGGTATCAATGGCCGCCGCATGTACCAGACCTGGTACCAGATGACTGCGCTGCTGAAGGCGGGCAAACTCGACCTGCACCCGGTGATCACCGACCGCATCGCGATGAAGGATTTCTCTAAGGGCATGGAACGCCTGAAAACCGGGGAGGCCAGTAAAATTCTGGTGTATCCCAACGGGACGAGGTGAATTTCGTTGTATGAGTCTCGATGCGTTTGTGCGATGCGGTTGCATTCGAGACGGCAAGGCCAAGCCGCATCCGTTTGCCGAGCGGTTAATCTTCGACGAAAGAGGAGAACCGTCTCTCTCCGGAGAAGTCTCCGACGAGGATTGGGAAACGCACGATCGCTGGCTGGGCGAATCGTGCGAACCTAACGGCTTCCTGGTCGGAGAGAGTCTGGGCAATATCACGCTGGCTAAGCACCTGCGTGACTTTCTACGCGGTTTGCAGGGTGATCCTGCGCCGCGCTTCCCAATCCTGTTGAAGAAGGTCGTCTGCGATGGAACCCATACGGGAGATTGGATCGGCAGCAAGGAAGCCGTGCGGCTCTTGCAGGAAGCGGACACCGTGCTGCATTCGAGCGACATTCTCTCGGAAGCGGAGAAGGGTTTCTTCACGAGCATGAAGCGCCTGTGCGAAGCCAGTATCGCAACCGGCAACCCCATCGTGTTTTAGTCGCTCCTTGTGAGGGCGCATTTGGCCTACGTTGATCTCTAGAACGCGGAGGTTTCAGGGCAGAAATGGCGACCGCAACCCGAATTAATCCTCTTTCCTATCTCACCGAGCAGCTGAACGAACTGAAGGCCAGGGGCACGCATTTCAACCTGCGCGTGCTCGAGGACGAGCAAGGCCCGGAGTGCACCTTCGACGGCAAGAAGGTGATCAATCTGGCCTCTAACAATTACCTCGGCCTGACCACCCATCCCAAGTTGCGCGAGGCGGCACTCGCGGCGACACGCAAGTACGGCGTGGGGTCGGGCGCCGTCCGCACCATCGCGGGCACCATGAAGATTCACATGGAACTGGAGGAGAAGATCGCGCGCTTCAAGAATGTGGAAGCCTGCGTGGTTTTTCAGTCTGGCTTCACCGCGAACGCGGGCACGGTCTCGGCGGTTTTGGGCAAGGAAGATCTCATCATCTCGGACGAACTGAATCACGCCAGTATCATCGACGGTTGCCGCCTGTCGCGCGCGAAGATCCTCGTCTTCCGCCACAAGGATCTCGCCCACGCCGAAGAGCAACTAGCCAGCGTGAAGAACCAGGCCGGCCGCAAACTGTTAATCACCGATGGCGTCTTTTCCATGGACGGCGATATTGGGCCCCTCCCTGGCCTGTGCGATCTTGCTGAGAAGTACGGGGCCATCATGATGGTCGATGACGCACATGCCTCGGGTGTACTCGGCCGCAACGGGCGCGGCACGGTTGATCACTTTCAACAGCACGGCCGGGTCGACATCCAGGTGGGAACTCTGTCCAAGGCAATTGGTGCGCTGGGTGGCTACGTCTGCGGGACGCGCGATCTGATCGACTATCTCTACCACCGCGCTCGTCCGTTCCTGTTCTCAACCTCGCATCCCCCGGCGGTGGCAGCGACTTGTATCGCAGCCTTCGATGTTCTCGAGCAGGAACCCGAACGCATTGAAAAACTCTGGGAGAACACGCGCTTCTGGAAGAAGGAGCTCGGTCTGCTCGGCTTCGACATCGGTGGCCGGACAACGCCCGCGAGCGAGACGCCGATCACCCCAATTCTGATCGGTGACGGGGGTCGGACGATGGAATTCTCCCGCGAGCTGTTCAAAGAGGGCGTGCTGGGCACTGGGATTGCGTTCCCCACGGTGCCAGAAGGAAAGGCGCGCGTGCGCACCATCATGACCGCCACCCATACCCGGGAAGAGTTGCTGCGGTCACTGGAAGTCTTGAAGAGAGTTGGGAAGCGGGTGGGGATTCTGTCGTAGTCCAATCGCGCAATTTTCGGCCAGGTTTGCCTAGGGCAACTCCCGAATAGTTTGGGATTGGCGGCCCGTTGCAACAGCAAGATTCTCTGCGTCGGTCGGCTCCACCTTCACCCATTCCGCTTCCATGCACCACTTCCGTGCGTCGGCACCGTGAAGGGCATTTGCGATGCCAACCTTGTTCCTGGACGGGATGGTTTGGAACTCAACGCATCAAGAGCACTTGGCGAGACGATCCAAATGAACCACAACCGCAAGGTGGTTGATAATGACGTGATGTCATTTCGGGAAGATTGGAGCAAAGCGATCCCAGGACTGAACGCCAACAGTCACTGCCCGTGTTTGCGGCTATTTCGGGCTCGTCAACAATGTCTGGTTGGGATCCAGCACGAGCTTTTTCGTATCGGGGGGTGCCGTCAGGCGGAAGGGCGTTTCCGGCGTGTCCGCAAACACCCTGCCGAGAAGGATCGACCTTCCACCAGCCACCGCGTACACCGGCACAGGCGTGACCAGATCTTGCGGCCCTCCTTTCTGCTCAATGACCCCGCTCACTGTGGTTCCTCCTGACTTTGGGATGTACTTCACACTTCGCAAACTGAAATGCGGCAGGGCAACGCCCTGTACCCAGCCCTGCAAAAACCAGTCAAGGGACTTTCGACCCTCATACCAGAGAGACGGCGGGAGTTCCTGCTCGAATGCCGCAAGCAGTTCCTGGGTGTCGATCTCTTTGCCCGCGGACCGATCGCGCACCCCACGCAACACACGCACAAACGGCTCGTCGCGAACCGGCTGCGCTGATTTTGTTGCGCGAGTCTGCTTGGCTTCAGCGTCGAGCAACATGGTGCGCAGCATGTGGAGCAACCAAGTGCCCCGACCGTAGCTGATCGCTTCGTACCCGTTTGGGAAATGAGAGGAGTTGAGCCGTAGACCCAGGGTCACCGGCCCGGCGTCACGGGATTCCTCGTCGTGCATATTTTTCGCCAGCAGGTCCGTCCGGTACTGCTCCATGACTTTGCGAAAATCCTCCGGCTTCTCCGTTTCCAAGAGCATCAGTGCGCAGTAGTTTGCCAGGGCTTCGGCAATCCACTGATCGTGGTACGTACGCCATCCGACGAGGTCACCCCACCATTGATGAGCCGTTTCGTGCGCCAACATCAGTCTTCGCAAAGTCCCCTGCATCGGGTTCAGGCGCAGGCCTTCTTCTTCCTCGGAGGACAAGTATGCAAAGCTCGATAGGTACACCAATCCGGGCCAGCCTTGACTGAGGTGTCCGGGCATCTGAGTGAGCTTCAGGGAGCTGTACGGATAGGGTCCAAATCTTTGGGAAAAGAATTCCACTGCACGTGCTGCGCTCTCTGCAACCGTCTGAGCATGACGAGCGGGTGCGGGAGCCGGCGGCTCCACGATGATCTGGTTTGGCTTTGAAAGTGGAGAGCCTGCCTCGGGAATCATCACCACTGACTCGGAACCGTGAGGAAAAGTGCGTTCCACGCCTTGCGTTGCATAGGTCTCAACCGTTACACCGCCAGCCTGTGCGATGGCGCGCTCGTACTTTCCGAGATTGAATCCCGCGACTTCGCCGGGGCGCTCCGAGACCCAGCGCGCGGTTTGCCAGCCTGGGTCGGAGGGCGTGGGCGTGCTTGTTGCCGTCGGTTCACCCGTGGTCGCGGCAACCCGCTTTCCTGTTGCCAACAGCGTCCAGCCGGGTGGGTAGCGAAACTCCAGATCGAAGTCTGCCATTGCCAACCCGCGGTTCGGATACCAGGTCCCCCGGGCGCCCACATACAGAAGGCCTCCTCCAGCCTCAGAGAGCACCTCACCGGCGTACACGAACCGCAGCGTGAATTTCTGACCCGCGCGCAGAGGTTCTGGAAAAGCCACCGCGACTACGTCGTTTCCCCTTCGCGCCAACTGCGTGCCATCGATGGCCGTGTTGTTGATGAACTCGACGGGTTCTCCGTCCACGTCGACCTGCTTCACTTGCAGGAACCGCGACAACTCGAATAGAAGCGTGCGCCCTCCGCCGTGCCGGACTTCAACCCGAAGACTCGCTTCCGCGCTGAGCGTCGTGGGTGGTTTCACGTCCGCCTTGATGACGTAGCGTGAAATCGCAACCTCGTCCGCGCCTGCCCCGCTCCCGGCTGAAGGTCCTGCAGGTGTGGTGAGATTGCCCGGCGTAAAGGACGTCCAAAGGTCGTAATAGGTCACGCCATCGAGCGCCCGGGTTTGTCCCGCCCAAATCTGTTCCGGTATAGACGAATCGTAGTAAACATCGAACGTTCCCAGCTTCAGGCCTTGGACGCGGGCGTGCAGCATGCGGTCGACTAGATCGCTATGCGAATCCCGTTCATTTACGGACGGCCCGCCCGCCGCTTTGGCGGTCGGCAGGGAGCGGCTGAAGCTGACCAGCAGGCGCAAGGAATCGAACTCAGCCAAATTGTGCGCCGTCTCGTTCCAATGAGAGCTGAATTCCTGCGCGTCTTCGGCGGGCCTGAGGTAAGGCTTCAACTCGTCGAACGTGTCATCATTGAATCGCAGGTATGCGGTTGCGAAGCGCTCCTCCAAGATTGCCATCCCGGTAAAGAGTCCCATAGAGGAACGCTCGACGCGGTTCGGCGGCGTCAGCAATACTTCGCCATCTCCTTCGAAGAAAGCGCCGGTGACATGGCCGTCAACGCTGGCGGTGAAGGAGATCTCGCCGTCCTCCAAGGTGATGTGGAGGGCAGAGCGGTCGAGCGATGCGCCGCGGATACGGTAGGTCCGGGCCGCATCGAGGCCGACGCTACCTAACTGCAAATACATGGTCTGCGCCGGTTTCGAAACCCCTGCCGTCGATCGTGTGGCGGTCGCGCTGGCCGCGTCCGGCTGTCCGAAGGCAAGACTCCCAGCCGCGAACAACACGAAAGTGACCATCGCGGGCCTGAACCGCGTATTTCCCGTTACTTGCGTCACCTACTTGTGCCCTCCATCGGTTGTTACAATGCGCCTTAGTGCGCAAGTATGTCATCTTCTTATCGGCGAACCTTCTCTTCCTGGCAGCCGCCGGGGGGTGTTCTCCTGCCGATATCATTCACCTCAAGAACGGTCGCACGATCTGGGCCGACCACATTCGCGAGAACGGCAATCATGTCGAGTACGATGTCGGCGATGACTCCTACGCAATTTTGAAGTCGTCCGTGGAGCGTATCGAGGCCGGCGGGCTCCCACCAGCGTACGCCTCGTCCTCGAACAGCCAGGGAGTTGCGAAGGATCTGCCCGTCTTCGTCCCCGAGGATAGCCTCGCAGGCCACGAAGATTTGGCCGGGCGCGTGGTTCACGACGGGAAAGTAGATCCGGATGCTCTGACGGCGCTGGAAAAGGAAGGTAATCCGGAACTCTCGGCGACGGCCTATTTTCTTGCTGGCAAGCACGAGTTTGAGCACGGAAATCTCCCGCAGGCGCGGCGCTACTTCGAAACTGCGCTCGGCTTCCGGCCCGAGAACTCCACTATCCTGAACTATTACGCCTTAGCATTGGTGCGGTCAGGGAACGCCGCGGCAGCACTACCCTATGCGGAACGCTCGGCACGCGCCAATCCCAATTCGGCTGATGCCTACACAGTGCTCGGGTTCGTCCGGTTTTCGGCCGATCGCACAAAAGAGGCCGCACAGGCCTGGAAGCGCTCGCTGGAACTGCGCCCCGATCCCGTGGTAGAGCAGTACCTCGCCAAGGCACAGCGTGAAACGGCCACTGAGGCGGACTTCTCGCAGCGCGAGAGCAGCCACTTCACGCTACGTTATGAGGGAAAGCAGACCTCCGAGCAGTTGCGGCGCGAATTGATCGCCACTCTCGAATCTGAGTACGAAGACCTAGTGCGCGAATTGGGCGTTGCCCCGCGCGCCAGCATCCCCGTCATCCTCTACACAGAACAGGCCTTCTTCGACGTGACCCATGCACCTTCTTGGTCCGGCGCGGTCAATGACGGCAAGTTGCGGATTCCGGTCAGTGGGCTGCAATCCATGACGTCCGACCTTGCTCGCGTACTCAAACACGAGTTGGCTCACTCCTTCGTGAACCAGGCTTCTGGGGGGCGTTGTCCCACCTGGCTGAACGAGGGCATCGCACAAGCTGTTGAGCCAAAATCACTGGGTTCGAATGGACGCCGACTTTCCCAGTTGTTCCGCGCACAACAGGCCATCCCTTACAACTCGCTGGAAGGCAGCTTCATGCGCTTTTCTCCGATTGAAGCGGTACTCGCCTACGATGAGTCTCTGGCGGCAGTCGATTACATTAACGGCACCTACGGGATGAGCGATGTTCAACGCATCCTGGAGCGTTTGAGCGAGGGGAGTTCTGCGGAAGCCGCGCTGCGCGCCACGATCCACTCTGATTATGGCCAGCTCGAGTCCGAGGTAGGCCACTATCTCGCCAGCAAGTACGGGGAATAGTCCGTTCGCGACTAGGCCGTCGCTTTCTACCGCTGACAATCGTTCTTTGACTGTGCTACCGTCACCCAACTCGGGTCTGCCATGAAATCCCTCCTGAAGCGTCGTAAAAAGACGACAAAGATGCAGGCGATCGAGCCCGTGGCGGCGGCCTTTCCGGTTCTGCGCGATGCGGAAATCGCGGCTGCTTTTGTCGGCCGACGGAGCGCAGGGGATTTTTATGATTCCATCCGGGTTGGCACTTCGCGGGTCCTGTTTGGCCTGCTGGATGTCGCCGGCCGTCGCGCGCAGAACAATAACATCCTGCTGGCCGCCCAGCGAGTCTTCCGCCAGGTTGGAGCGAAGCTTTTTGCGCCAAACGAAGTGAACGAAACCGACGCGTTGACCGAGCTCTGTCTGCAACTAAACCGCACGGTGATCGAAACCGCCGGTGGGGTACACTCCAGTCCGGCATTTGCCGGCTGTTACAACGAAGATCTGGGCACCGTTTGTTTTTTCAATGCCGGACACACTCCCGGACTCGTACGGCACACTTCCAGCGTGTCCGAACTCGGTGCAACAGGGCTGCCGTTAGGTTTGTTCTCGCATACGACGTCGGATGCGCGCATCATCGCCTTGGAGCCAGGAGCCGCTCTCCTGTTGGTTTCGCGCGGCGTGGTGGAGTTGGAAAACAACCGGGAGGAGTTTGGACTACGCCGGGCCGAAGAGGCCCTGCTAAGCGCCGACCTTACCGGCGCACACGACCTCTGCGTATATGTGCTTGATTGCGCGCAACGATTTGCGCCCGTCCTCCCAGCGAACGAAGACATCACGGCCCTAGCCCTGGTCCGACACTCTGCCGCGTAGAACAATGGGCCTACCCGGAATCGTCTCTACTTCTTTTTCTTTTTCGTCGTTTTCTTGTGAGCTTTGGGCGGTGCTGGTGCAGCAGGTTTGGTGGTGGGTGCCAGCTCCTCAGCCGTAACAAAGATCGGTTCGATGTCTGTCGGGATGCCTTCCAGTTTCTCGAGGGCCCGCTTCAACCCGGGCCGGACTACGCCCAGCCTGTCGAGCAATTCCTTGGCCCCTGCGTAGTTGCCCTCCGCCTCCAGGGTGAGAAGATCGTGATCGAGTTTTTGTACCGCTCCCTTGATCTTCGTCATGTCGACGGTGAAGGTACCATCTCCATGCTCGACGAAGCCTCCCTGGTCCAGCAGGTAGTTGAACTGGACCGCCATTCCCTTTCCGTGGGCATCGTTCAGCCCAAAGCGCAGGCTGCGAAAGGCTGATGCGAGAAAAGTCGTGTAAAGCTGGCGCTGCGCCGCTTCATCGGAGGGAATGACCGTTCCCAGTTTCATTTCGACCGCATGGTCCATCAGGAATTGCAGTGCGAACAGTCCGGTGACATCAGCTTTCGCCTCTTCAATCGCGCTGTAGAGCTCCTTCAACTCAGCCCGCGGGGTGGTGCCCCGGCCGTCCACGGTGATCTGATGCGGGCCCAACCCGTGCATCAGTTCATGCGCCAGGATGTGCGTGAAAAACGAGCTGAAGTTCACGTCGACCATCGCCGTCTTTGAGAGCGTACGCATCGCGATCGGAAGCAGCACGTTATGGAACTTCGCCTCCTGCACATTTTTCAACATGACGCGTTTGCTGCCCTTTTGCTGTACAACGCGCTCGTCGTTGGGCAGGTTGTACGCGGCGGTCTGCACTCCATGCGCGCCGTCGCCAGAACTGATGATTTCATCCACTACGCGGATTGGTGCTGCCGCACCCAACTTGGGATTGCGATATTGCTGGTCGATGGGCAGGTTGTTTTCGACCTCCTGCAGATGCTGGGTGAACGTAGAGAGTTTCGCAGTCTCAGCGTCGTCACGCAGGCTCACGTAAGCCTCGAACGCAGCCTTGTAGCCGAAGACTTCGTCGTTGTACGTCTCGTAGGGGCCGATGGTTACGTCCAGTGGAGCATCCAGATCCATCCACGCCAGGTCGCTCTCGTAGTAGTCGTTGGAGAGGAACGCATCGGCCCGCGTGGTAAGAAACTTGTTCAACGATTCGTTCTCGGTCTGCCCAGCGGCGTCGCGCAGCACCCCCCCTGCCCGGGCCAGGTCGTCTTTGTACTCATCACTGTAGGGAACCATCGTCAGGGTGCTGGCCTTCTTGTCTTGCCACCGGATCACCGTGAAGAAGCCCTTGGCGTGCTCCTGTTCCTCAGGCGCGAGAGTGGCGACCCACTGCTCGAAAGTCTCTTTGCTCATGTCTTCCGGATAGAAGTTCGCACCGGGCAACTTGCGCGGAGGCACTGCCGGAAGAAACGCTCGAAAATCGTCGATGTCGGACCAAGGCCCCTTGTTGATCCAAAAATAATGGAGGCGCGCTTTTCCGAGCGGGGTTTTGTCCTTCTGCAGGCGGGCGTACAACTCCGGGTTCCCGCTCCAAAATTGTTTCAGGAAAATCTGATCCAAAATGCGTGCGGCCTCGACCAGTTTGACCAAGGCCTGCCGATCCCCAGCAGACAAGGTCGAAATGTCGACGCGGATCGGCGTCGGCGCAAACCGGCTCGTCATCTTCTCCAGTTGAGCGAGGGGCGGCGGAGGCGAAGAGGAGAGTTTCTGAGCTTCGGCGGAAGGGGCGGAAAATCCCATGAGAACCAGCACTATGCTACAACCGAGGACCTTCACTCCGCTTACCTCCGGGAAGGGGTCGCCGGACAACCAGGTACTGGCGCGCCTCATCATAGCAGCACGTTTGCTGGCTCCGCAGCCATCGCCGGAGTTACAATCCTGTAAGTAATCGATCCCAGGGGATTGGTAGGGACCGGCGTTTGGCGCCGGGCTTCCGGGTAATTTCTCCATGAAAAAAACGCATTTCGCAATCCTGCTCGTCATCGTCGCCACCCTTCCCGCCCTGAGTGCCGATACGGTGGTGGAACAGATCATCGCCCGCGTCAACAGTTCGATCATCACCCGCTCCGACTACGTGCGCAGTGAGGAGCAGCTCAAGGACGAGATCAAGCAGCAGGACCCCAGCCATTTCGACAAGGTCTATGCCGACAAAAAGCGCGACGTCCTGCGTGACCTGATCGATCAGCAGCTTCTCCTGGAAAAAGGCAAGGATCTTGGCATCACCGCAGACACCGAGCTCATCAAGAAACTAGATGAGATGCGCAAGCAGATGAACCTGAACTCGATGGAAGAGCTCGAAAAAGCAGCCGAGTCCCAAGGTGTCTCCTACGAAGATTTCAAGCAGAACATGCGCAACCAGATCATCACCCAGCAGGTCATGGGCCACGAAGTCGGCTCCCACCTCAACATCACCAAGGAGGAGGAGCAGAAGTTCTACGACGAGCACAAGGACGATATGGAACAGCCCGAGGAGATTCGACTGAGTGAGATTCTCGTATCGACTCAGAAGTCGACCCCGGCGCCCGCGGCACCTGATCCATCCAAGATCACCGACCCGACGTCTACGGCAGTCACGCCGGCTCCTGCGCCTTCCGAGGACGACCAGCTCGCGGCCGCGAAAGCTAAGGCAAACGAACTTCTCGACCAGATCAAGAAAGGAACTCCCTTCGAGGAGGTCGCCAAGAACAATTCTGACGGTCCCACCGCTGCACAGGGGGGCGATCTCGGGATTTTCAAGCGGGGTACGCTGTCAAAGGAACTCGAAGACCTGACCTTCGCCATGAAGGCAGGCGATATCAGCGACGCGAGGCTCACCAAACAGGGCTTCGTCATCCTCAAGGTCACAGAGCATCAGATGGCCGGTACTCCGACCTTGTAGCAGGTGGAACCGCGCATTCAGGATGCACTCTATTACCAAAAACTTCAGCCTGCTCTGCGCGTGTATCTGAAAAAGCTGCGGGAAGAGGCCTATATCGACATCCCGGTTCCGGGCTACGTCGACACCGGCGCCAGCCCGAACCAGACCAAACCGGTCGAGACCGCCGGCAAGGAAGCGGCCGCCAAGAAGCTCAAGAAAAAGAAAAAGCACTTGCTGTTCTGAGATCGCTTGCGACTGCTCTTGCAAACATGACGTGGAGCCTGTGCGTGCAAGCGAAGCCGGTAGACCCATGAAAGATTTCTTTATCTCCGAATGCGCGCAGCAGGAAAACAAGGTCATCACGTCGACGTTCGTAGTGGTGTTGAAACAGGTTAAGCCCAAAAAGACGGGCGAGCCTTACCTAGCGCTCACTCTGGGCGACCGTTCGGGCCAGCTCGAGGCTAAGATGTGGGACAACGTCGAGGATGTTCTCGACGCTTTCGAGCAGGACGACTTTCTCAAAGTCAAAGGCCTGATCAACAAATACAAGAATCGCTTCCAGCTCACCATCCACAAGCTGCGCCGGATGGGCGAAGCCGAGATCGACTTCGCGGACTACCTCCCCAAGACCACCAAGAATATCGACGAGCTGTGGCAAACTCTCGCGGACTTTGTCGCGACCTTCCAGAACCCTCACCTCAAAGAGCTGATCCAAGCTTTCATGGCCGATCCGCGAATCGAACAGGCCTATCGTAACGCTCCTGCTGCCAAGACCCTGCACCACGCTTTCATCGGCGGCCTGCTCGACCACGTGGTTTCGCTTTTCCGTTCCTGCGACCTGGTCTGCCGCAACTACCCACACGTCAATCGCGACCTCGTGCTGGCCGGTGCGTTTCTGCACGACATCGGCAAGATCCATGAGCTCACCTACAACCGTTCGTTCTCCTACACCACCCGCGGGCAGTTGCTGGGGCACATGGTCATCGAACTAGAGATGCTGCAGGCCAAGCTCGCGCTCTTTCCCGGCTTCCCCGCCGAACTCAAAGTGTTGCTGGAACACCTCATCATCAGCCATCACGGCCAGTACGAGTTTGGGTCTCCCAAGCTGCCGATGTTCCCAGAGGCTCTGCTGCTGCACTACATGGACGACCTCGACTCCAAGCTGGAGAGCATGCGGGCTCACTTCGAACGCGAGTCGGAACTGGAGAGTCCCTGGACTAGCTACAACGCTTCTCTCGGACGCCCTCTATTGAACGCGACGAAATTCCTGGTGCCGAAATCCACGCAGGAGGCTGAGCCCGAGCCCCCGCCAGCGACTGCGAGCGAGACGCTCAGCCTTCCTGGCCTAGCGATTCCCGAACCTGCCGACAAGATCGTGGTGGCAGCGGAGCGACCAGACAAGTCCCGATAGGTCAATTACTTTCCCTTTCCTGATCTTCGGGTTACAGTGTTTGTACGCGCAGCCACTCGTCCCGAATATCTGTGTCACCGGAGGTTTTGATGCGTCCACGTTTTGCTCTGCTCACCCTGACGATCTGTTTGTTATCCCTATCGCTCGCCTGCACCGCCAAACCACCCGCTGATTCAGGCAACCCCTCTTCCACGGCCGGCGATGCCAACAATCCCACGAATGGCAGCATACCCGGCAATCCTGGAGCAGACAGAATGGCAGAGGGATCCAAGGCGGTCCCGTCGGAGCCGGCGCCGATCGTAATCCCGCCCGGAACCGTTCTTACCGTCCGGCTCGGCGACACTCTGAGTTCCAAGACGAGTCAGGTCGGACAAGTTTTCACGGCAACTCTTGCCACCCCGGTCGACAAGGGCGGCCAAATCGTGATCCCGGCCGGGGCCGCGACGTCCGGCTCGGTCGTGGCTGTTAAGCCCGCCGGGAAATTCAAGGGCGCGTCCCTGCTGCAGATCAAGCTCGATTCCATCACCATCAACGGTGGACAGCACTCCATCCAGACATCGTCTGTCGCTCGTACGGAAAAAGGCAAGGGGAAGCGTAGCGCGGCGTTGATTGGTGGCGGCGCCGGAGCTGGTGCGTTAATCGGCGCTCTTGCCGGAGGTGGCAAAGGAGCGGCTATCGGTGCGTTGGTCGGCGCCGGAGCTGGGACCGCGGGCTCGGCTTACACGGGGAATCGCGACGTTACTCTTCCAGCTGAATCAGCGGTCAGTTTCAAGCTTGAGGCGCCGCTGGAGGTTACGCGCTAGAAGTCGATTCGCACTGGTGGTGGCGGTACCTAAACAAGCTTTGGAGTCGCCACCAGCCCTCTGCCATGCTTAACTTCTCCAATTTCGAGATACTCACTTTCGATTGCTACGGCACCCTGATCGACTGGGAAGCAGGCATTTTCACAGCCTTGAAGCCCGTTCTCGCCGCCCACGGAAAATCCATCGCGGATGACCAACTGCTGGAGCTTTACGGCGAATTCGAGGCCCAGGCGGAAGCTGGCGAGTATCGCCCGTATCGAGAGGTCTTGAAGACGGTCGTCCGTGCTTTAGGCGAGCGGCTCGATTTCACCCCCACCATGGAGGAAGTGGACTCGCTTTCGAACTCGGTCGCCAAGTGGCAGCCTTGGCCCGATACGGTTTGTGCTCTCCGGAAGCTGAGCACACGCTATCGTCTCGCCATCATTTCCAATATCGACGACGATCTGTTCACCGCTACGCGGCGGTGCTTGCCGGTGGAATTCGACAGTGTCACTACCGCCGAGCAAGCCGCTGGCTACAAACCTGGTCTCAACATTTTCAAAATGGCGCTCAGTAAATTTAAGCTTTCGGCGGATCGCATCCTGCACGTCGGGCAGAGCATCTACCACGACGTGCTGCCTGCACAATCGCTGGGCCTCGCGACCGCATGGGTTAATCGGCCTTCGCCTCGACCGGGGGTCGGTGCGGTGAAGCCAGCGCGTGGGAAACCTGACCTTGAGGTCCCGGACCTCGAGAGTCTCGCAGAGATTGCCGTTGGCTGACGGCTCGGGGGGCTCAGCCGGATGTCGGCCAGTTCCATTTCTGCATTCTCAAGCGGCTTCGCTTTTAGTAACCAACCGGCACTTTGAGGATTTTCTTGCGGATCGCGCAATGCACCAGTTCGGCTTTGTTGTGGATATCGAGCTTGCGCATGAGGTTAAACTTGTGGGCTTCGATGGTCTTAAGACTCACGCCCAGCATGCCTGCGATCTTGCGCACGGTGTTGCCCTCGGCGAGCAGTTTCATGACTTCTGTCTCGCGCGGCGTTAGGGCCGACTTCGACGGTCGAGCTCGAACCGGGTCGCTTAGCTGGCCATTTTCGAGTAGCCCGCCCAGTACCTCCGGACTCACAAACTTCCCGCCCTGCTGCACGTCCCGCAATACGCTGACGAGTTTTGCTGCCGGAGTGTCTTTCAAGAGATAACCCGCCGCGCCCGCCTGCAGCCCCTGCATGACGTAGTCCTGATCCTCGTGCATGGTGAGAAAAACGACCCGTGTCCTGGGAAAATCTCTCTGAATGACCCGCGCCGCTTCAAACGACGAGAAACCGGGCATACCGACGTCCATTAGCACGATGTCCGGCCGCAGTTCGGTCACGCGTTTCAACGCTTCCGCCGCGTCTCCTGCCTCACCCACGACCTCAACGTCGTCCTCATCCTGAAGCAACCGGCGAATTCCCTGCCGAACCAGCGCATGGTCATCCGCGACGACACAGCGGATTTTGGTCTCGGTCTGCACTCCACTCATGGTTCGTCCATCGAGAAACACTACGCCTCCTGGGCCAGAAAATTTGGAAGCGGCACTCGCAATGGCGGGACGCCCAGACTCAGATTGGGCTATTTCGTCCCCTGATTGTACAGTCAGGCCGACGAGCCTGTCACGGCAGAAGCTAGACGATTTTTCCAGGGGTCCGAAGCGAGTTTTGAGTCCGGCATCATTTAGAATCGAACGCTTATGCTTCGGTACCTTACCTCCGGGGAGTCGCACGGGGAAGCTCTGGTCGCGTTTCTTTCGGGCATGCCGGCTGGCCTGAAGGTTGACCAGGACTTCCTGGATCGCGACCTCTGGCGGCGACAGCAGGGATATGGCCGCGGCGGCCGCATGAAGATCGAGGCCGATAAGGCCCATATCCTTTCGGGTGTGCACCACGGCATGACCATTGGCTCGCCCATCGCGATTCTGCTTGAAAACAAGGACTGGAAGAACTGGCAGGATTCTCTGCCTGTCGGCGAAGGGGACCCTGCCAAGCACAAGGCCGTGAAGTCTCCGCGTCCGGGCCATGCTGATCTGGCGGGTGCACTCAAATACAACTTCTCGGAAGCGCGCTATGTGCTGGAGCGGGCGTCCGCGCGCGAATCGGCAGCCCGTGTCGCTATTGGTGCATTGGCAAAGCTCTTGCTCCGGGAACTGGGAGTCGAAGTGCTGAGCCATGTAATCTCCGTGGGAGCGGCCGTCGTCGACAAGCCGGTGGAGTGGGAAGAAATAAAAGCGGTAAGCAATAAGTCCGAGATCCTGTTGAGCTGCGCCGATTCTGAAGTCGAACTGCGCATGAAAGACGAAGTCGACAAAGTCTTGAAGACCGGCGACTCGGTCGGCGGAGTTTTTGAGGTTGTGGCTCATGGTGTCCCGCCGGGCTTGGGCACATACGCCCAATGGGACGAGCGCCTCGACGCTCTTCTGGCCGCCGCGGTCATGTCGTTGCAAGCGGTCAAGGCGGTTGAAATTGGCTCCGGTATAAGCGCGGCGGCTTCGCCCGGTTCCTTGGTCCACGATGAAATCGGCTACGAGGCGACTGACCGATTTACGAGGTTCAGCCGACCTCGCAATAACGCCGGCGGTATCGAGGGTGGCGTCTCAAATGGTGAGGAGATCCGGGTTCGCGGATATCTAAAGCCAATTTCCACCCTGAGGCGCCCGCTGCAATCAGTAGACTTCGCTACTCGCGAACCGGTGAAAGCGGCCTACGAGCGCTCCGACGTGTGCGTGGTTCCAGCAGCAGGCGTTGCTGGCGAAGCGATGGTCGCGCTTACTCTGGCGAAATGCGCTCTGGAGAAATTTGGAGGCGACTCCATGCTTGAAACGCAGCGCAATTTCCAGGGCTACCTGGAGCAGTTGAAGCATTACTGAGAATGGATTTGCTGGCCCACGGCCACGGACAAAGTACGGACAAACGACGCTCTGACGACTGCCTCATGATCTATCCCATCGTTAAATATGGTGATCCCGTGCTGGAGAAGCGCGCGGAACCGGTTACTATTTTCGACGACAAACTGCAGAAGTTGGTCGAGGACATGTTCGAATCCATGTACGCCGCGCACGGCGTAGGCCTGGCGGCGCCGCAGATCGGGATTTCGCAACGCCTCGCCGTGATTGATGTGACTTTCAAAGAAGATCCGGATGCGAAGCTGGTCCTCATCAACCCAGAAATCATCCATACCGAAGGCCGACACACTCAAAACGAAGGCTGTCTTAGCATTCCGGATTTCCGCGAATCCGTTGCCCGCCCGCGCAAAGTCACTGTCCGGGCCCAGGACGTGACTGGCAAGTTCTACGAAAGGACCGGAGAAGAACTCTTGGCCCGCGCATTCCTTCACGAGACCGACCATCTCAACGGCAAGCTCTACATCAGCCACATCAGCGCCCTCAAGCGCGACCTGATGAAGCGCAAAATCCGCAAGCTGATGAAAGCGGGCGAATGGTAGCTCGTCGCGCGAATTTTTCAATTTCCAGATGACTGAACCTCTCACCCTCGTCTTTGCCGGCACTCCGCCCTTCGCCGTGCCGACTCTGGAAAAACTGGTTGCCACGGGATTTCGCGTCAATCTCGTGGTTACGCAACCCGACCGGCCGCGCGGCCGGGGCATGGAGCTCGCTTCCTCTCCGGTGAAGGAGAGCGCAACCCGACTCGGAATTCCCCTCGCGCAGCCGGAAAAAATCAAGAACAACGAAGAGTTCATATCCCGCCTGGCGGAACTCAGGCCTGACGCAATTGTCGTGGTCGGCTACGGACGCATCATTCCGCAATGGATGATCGATCTTCCGGCCTTGGGAAACCTAAACGTGCACGCCTCACTTCTGCCGAAGTATCGGGGTGCCGCCCCGATCCAATGGGCGATTGCTCAAGGGGAGACTGTCACCGGTGTGACTACGATGCGCATCGACGCAGGCCTTGACACCGGCGACATCCTCCTTCAGAGAGAACTTCCAATTGCAGCTGAAGACACGGCGGAGACGATGGCTCTAAAGCTGGCGGCGGTTGGTGCAGACCTGATGGTTGAGACCTTGCGGGGATTGCAGGCGGGCGAGATTCGTCCCCGTGCCCAGGACCACGCGCAAGCTACCTCGGCTCCCATTCTCAAGAAAGAAGACGGCCAAATTAATTTCCATCGATCCGCCGTTGAGATCTGGAACCGTCTGCGCGGGTTCCAGCCGTGGCCCGGGGCGTACACGACTTTTCGTGGCAAGAGTCTTCAGATCTTTGCTGCGACGCCGGTGAATATGGAAGCGCTTGTCGGGACAATTACGCTGCGCGGTGAGGGTGCGTTCGTTGGTTGCAGCGCGCACACAGCCCTGGAATTGCTAGAGGTGCAAATGGCGGGCAAGAAACGTATGTCAGCCCGCGACTTCGTAAACGGCTATCGTCCACGCGAAGCTGAGCGCATGGGTGAGCTCTAATTGCGCGGGCTGTTCGCCGGCTGTCATGGCGGCGTCTCACCAGCTGTCGAGGATTTAGATATCGATGCCCGTATCTCCAGCTCGCGCTGCGGCTTTTGACATCCTGCTCCGAGTCGAACAGGAGGATGCGTATGCTTCCGAACTCCTGCATTCGGCTCTTTGCGCCGACCTCTCAACGGCGGACCACGGTCTCGCGACTGAACTCGTGATGGGAGTACTCCGCTGGCGAGCATCGATCGACTCCGCGATCAGCAACGTGTCCTCCCAGCGCATGGAGAAGCTTGATCTCGAAGTCTTGACGGCGCTTCGCCTGGCCGCCTACCAGATGGGCTGGCTCGATCGCATTCCGCCGCGAGCCGCCATTCACGAGAGTGTTGAGTTGGTGAAGCGGGCTCGCAAACGCTCCGCAGCACCGTTCGTCAACGCTGTCTTGCGCAAATTGGCTCAGTCACCATCCGACGGCAAACTGCAGTGCGAACTTATTCGAGTCGCCACCACGCCGTTGGAGTTGGCGGTGGCTGCTTCGCATCCATCGTGGATGGTTCAACGCTGGATCTCTCAGTTCGGACTCGAAGTCGCATCCAGGATTTGTGGCTACAACCAAGTGCCTCCGGTTACGGCGATCCGCGTTCGAACTCCCTGTGCTGATGAAGAACTTCGACGTGACAACGTAGAACTCACGGCTGGGGCGCTTCTTACTGAGGCTAGGCGGATCCATTCTGGCGATGTCACCAAGACGAAGGCGTTTGCTGAAGCTCGAGTAGCGATCCAGGATGAGGCCTCACAACTTGTCGCAGCGCTGGTCGGCGAAGGATCTCGAATCCTGGACTGCTGTGCAGCGCCGGGTGGTAAGACCCTGTTCATTGCCGATCGCAATCCACTGTCCAGAATCGTTGCCGTGGAATCGCATTCACATCGTGCCCGGCTTCTCCGCCAGCGGGTCACTGCGAAAAATGTTGAGGTCCTCACTGCGGACGTGTGCGACCTGCCCGTGGCCGAAGGGTTCGATCGTGTGCTGGTCGACGTCCCCTGCTCCGGAACGGGCACTTTAGCCCGCCATCCTGAGATCAAGTGGCGTCTCAAACTCGAGGACCTCACTCGTCTTCACTCCCGGCAGCTTTCGATCCTCCGGGCCGCCATGCGGCACGTGGCGCCAGCGGGAAAGCTAATCTACTCGACTTGCTCTTTGGAGTCTGACGAAGATGAATCGGTAATCGGCGAAGCCCTTCGAACGAACGACTCTTTCCGATTGCTTGACGCCCTTTCAGAGCTGGAATGCCTACGCTCCGTCGGCACGTTGGACGCGATCGATCTCCCCTCGCTGGTTCAGGGAGCCTATCTGCGCACGCTTCCGGGAGTTCACCCGTGCGATGGGTTCTTTGTGGCTATTCTCGAAAGGTCGCAGTGAACCAGAATGGGTGTCAGCGCACTTCGAAGTTCACGTTAGCGCCCGCACTCACTCGTTCACCAGGAGCCGGATTCTGCGACACAATGATGCTGGCGGGAGTGGGCTGTGGTGGAGGCGCTGTTGGCGACGGTCCGGCTAGAGAGACTGCCGCGCTGTCGGGCGGTGCTATCGTGACGGTGCCAACGTGGAACCCGGCATCCAGCAGCGCCAAGTTCACGCTCCCGAGTGGCTGTCCGAGGAGACTCGGCATAACAAATGCCTGCGGCTGTGGGGCCGCACTCACCAGCAGGGTGATTCGGGGGACAGAAACTCCGTTCGCGTTCGCCGGTGGACTTTGCGCCAGTACTTGGTCGGATGTGGAGCCCGGCAATTGCAAATATGCAACTGAGCCTACATCCAGCCCACGTCGGCGGATGTTGAGATCGGCGGCGCGGGCGCTCTCGTTCAGCACATCGGGGATCGTCACTCGCTGCGGTCCCAGACTCTGCGCGACTCGCACTTGCCAGCCGCGGCGAACCCTGTTGCCCGCCGCAGGGATCTGCGTCATTATCTTGCCTTCCGGAACGTCGGGGCTATAGTACTGGCGCTCAATGGCGACATTCAGGCCTAAGCCAGTAACGGCCCGTTCTGCTTCCACGGGACCCAAACCAACCAGGTTGGGCACAATCACCTCGCCGCCGTGGATGGCGAAGCGCATCGCCATGAGGGCGGAAATCATCGCCACCAGCAGCAAGACCACCCCCGTCACGACGAACCGAAAGAAAGACTTCATGGCTTCCTCGGATTATAGCCGTTGATTTCGGCCGATCTTCGGAATCCGGATCTGCGGTTACTAAAGTCGGCGGCGCCATTGCCCGGTTGAACACGACGCGGCCGAGACTCCCGGGTGACCCCCACTCGACACACTTGGGGGTAACGTATTCGTTACAAGGGACGCTCAGCCGGGTCAAGGCCGAGCGGTCACTTACTCCTCGTGACAAGGCAGTGATTATGCAAAATTCCAGCTCCCCCGCTCCTCTTCGCCGTAGTTCCAGAGTGCCGGTTAATGTCCCGATCCTGGTTACTAGCCTGGAGCCAGCCACTCACTTTTCCGAAGTTTGTGAAACCCTGGTGGTCAGCGCGCATGGCTGTTCGATGCGCTCTCCGATGAAGCTGGACGCCGGAGTCTTGGTGCACTTCCACAGCAAGGAAGGCCGCGAGACCACCGCCAAAGTGGTCTATTGTCAGCCGCTCGAGTCCGATCGTCTGGGCTGGCGCTTGGGAGCTCGGCTCGACCGGCCGGAAAACTTCTGGGGGCTGAAGTCGTGTCCGCAAGATTGGCAAAAGCTCCCGGCACCTGCCGCACCGACTGGTGACAAGCTTCCGCCGAAGCTGCAGGGCAAAAATGTGCAGTTTCTCGAGCCCCAAACGACTCCGATCCCAGCCTCGTTGAAGGGCACGCTCGATAGTATCCAGAGGCAGGTGTCGGACGACAACCTGCGTACGATGATGGCCGAGTTCGTCCAGCCCTTGCAGGCTGAGTTGACTGACCTGCGGGAGAAGCTGGCTCGCGGAGAATCGCGGCGGAGCCGGTTTGAAGTGTCGCTGTCGCAGATTCCTCCGGAGCTCGAGGAGCAGTTGGAACAGCGCCTGCGGAAACACCTGGCGCCGCGCATTCAGGATGAGGCTCGCGCGCAGTCGGCACAGGTACTGGATGCGGCCAGAGCTGTCATAGAACAGAAGACCACCGACACCCACAATCAGTTTGTGCAGCAGGTTGCGCAGGAACTGCAATCCGTAGAGCAAAAGACACAGAGCATCTCGGCGGATATCGCGGCTAATCTGCGGGACCACCTCAATCGGCGCCAGGGAGAGTTTCACCAGCAGGTCGTCGACGCGGGGAATCGCCTTAAACGGCTGAGTGAAGAGCTGCTCGAAGTTCTGCAGCATAACCTGGGCGAGGAGCACAACGAGCGACGCCGCGAACTGGAGCAGGTCCAGGGGGTGGTGGTCTCGGAGGCCTCGCGAGTGCGGGAACAGGTTACAGAACTCGATGGGCGTATCGCCAAGCTGGATGAAGCGACGCGCGAACTCGAATCGGGCCTCGACAAACGACTCGGGCAGATGGCAAGCAACACGGTGAGCAGCACGCGCAAGCAGCTTGAAAGCGCGGTGGATGCGATTCTCACCGATATGGGAACGCGAAGTTCGCAGGAGCTTGGCAACCAACTGGATGAAGCGTGTGGACGCCTGAAGATTGTCCAGAAGGGCATCGAGGCATCGGTCTCCGAATCGTTGAAGATGCAGGCTGCGGAGACCTTGAAGTCCTTCGAGCACTCCATGGAAGAGCTCGCGCAGCAAGCCGTCGGACGTCTGCGGCTCACGCTCGCCAACGGCCTAAATTCGCTGGTTCTGAATCTAGGTGAGCAATTCCGGACGGAAGGTGCGTCGAACGGCCAAGGCAAACATCCGCAAGCCGACTAAGAGGGTTCTACGAGGGAGTCTTGGAGTTGCCTGGGCCTAAGTCCCGGTCCTGATCTTCGATCAGGACTGCTTCTCGCGCAACAATTCAGTTCGCCCATCTGGAGGGGCCGACAGCTGGCCGGTGCGTCGCATCGTGGTCCAGTCATATCCATAGGCCGTTCCACAAATCAGGCACACTTGATAGTCCTGACCGTGAATGCCACTGTGGGGCCAGGAGAATTGGTGGGGGCAGAGTCTTCCGAGGAGTCGCTTGAGGAATTGGGCCGCCATTGCCTGTCTTGCTCCTTCACACTACAAACTCGCGTGGCGCACCACGCCCTTCAGGCCAGAAGTTGGAAACACATCGCAGCTCTCAGCGAGTGTGGCCTCAAAGTAACACAGCAAGTCTCAAGCAGCGTCGCACCTCGGTTCATCCACGGTGCGCTGAGGGTCAGTGTCAGGTCTCATTACCCCCTTGCGCTGGCCCGAGACAAGGGAAGTCTTTCAAGAGCAGCTGGAAGAATCTGTGAGCCTGGTCACGGGGATGTGGTCAGTGTGAACGCGCCGGTGAGAGACAAGCTTAGAACCACGAGTTCCAAGCTGATAGCAAAGCGAGTTCGGGCGAAAATAGTTGTTAGCGCAGCGCCATCTTGTGACGCAGGCTCACATCTTTGACAATCTTGGTCGGCGACTTTGCGATGGGCTGGACACATTCCGCGTATTTGTCGTTTTCGAATTCCTTGCCCTTCGGCCACCAAATGGAGTAGCCGTGTGGGCACTTCACGCTCGGGTAGGGCTGGAATACACGGATCGGCGCAATGGACACAACACCGTGCAAGACCGCAAGCAGAATCAAAGTATGCATGGTACCTCCCTCAAAACGACCCGCCGGCGGGTCGCGAACTGGAAGACAACGTCGATGGTGTTTTCTCTTTGGGACTCACGCAGCGGGGCTCGTCGTGGGTCCTTGCCGAGGTCGGGGGAGGATTAGGGTCCGAGGAATACGCTACAGCGCTTGGGGGGCAGCGGAGAACACAGCGGATTCCGTAGGGGAGGCGAAGGGAATGGTAGCACAGTCTCGTGGTGAATACTCACGAACTCACGCTTGCTACGTAGTGCGCTGTTGGCAACCGGTTGCGTGATGGCGAGTATGACGCGGTGGAGATCGAATCGCGGCGGACCGCGCCGAGAAACCACGCGCACGCTACACGGCGCCCGCCGAAAACCGGTTCGAAAAGACGAAGAGCACCGAGAAATCTATCTGGGCCAAAGCCAGCCGAACGTGCCCGCGGTCAACAGGCCATAGACCAATCCGTCGACGACTTCCTTGACGGTCATGCTCCACATCTGCCCCTTCCAGATGCTGTTACTGAGGTTTCCCAGGCCGTAGGCGAGGAACGCGGCCGTCCCCGCCACGCGAAACACCGCCAGATAATGTGCACCTTGCGCAAGGGTGTGTCCAGTGAGATAGGCGACGAAGAAGCCAATCACGAGGCAGTAGACGAACCACTGGATCAAGTACTTCGGCATAGCGGGCGGACCGACGGGCAAGATGGTCATCATGCCGACGGGTCCTTGTTTGTATTTTTCCTGCACGGCCGGTGACTTCATGTCTTTATGCGTGCAATAGGGGAAAACGTAGAGCCCCCGCTTCAAACCTGCAGCACGCAGCGCGGTAAGAACCTTGTCCTCCTCTGGAAGTTGCTGGTAGTCGCCCTTATGGTAAGGCAACAGCATATGCAGGATGGAACTGGCGATAAAGACGATCACGGCAGAAAGCACGATCGGCAGCCATAGAGCGGAGAGGTGAACCATGCCCAGCCTCCTTGAAGAGAAAAATCGAACTGCGGATTTCGCACGCGAGGCTACGCTTGCCGGGCGATATGGTCAAGGGGGAAAAGGCCAGCGGGCAGGGTGAAACCTGAGTCTTAGTGCACTTCCTCTTCCGCAGGAGCAGTGTCGGGAGTATCAACTTTCAGGGATTCCGGGTTTGGCGGGGCCGAAGGTGGGGGTTGGAACTCTCCGGGATCCTTGCCGGCCATGGCGAACTTCATGAAGTCAATCCACATGGGCAGCGCGGCATGGGCGCCGCTTTCCTTGGCACCCAGCGACTTCTTCTCGTCGTAACCGATCCAGACACCGCAGGTCATTGAAGGCGAGAAGCCGACGAACCATGCATCCGTGAAGTCATTGGTGGTGCCGGTCTTGCCCCCGAGCGGCAGCTTCAGGCTTGAGGCTGCGATGCCGGTTCCGTGTTGCACCACCTCTTCGAGCATCGAGGTCATAATACGGGCGGTGCGGGAGGAAACTACATCCTTCACATCGGGGAAATTCTCTTCGAGAACGCGACCGTCGTAGTCGGTCACTTTGGTAATGTAGCGCGGAGTGATGCGGACTCCGTCGTTGGGGAAGACGCTGAAGGCATTCGTTTGCTCGATCAAAGTGATTTCGGCGGAGCCTAGCGCGACAGGGAGATACGGCGGGAGATTCGATGTCACGCCAAAGCGGTGAGCATAGTCAATAACCGTCTTAATCCCGATGCGGTCGGCCAGACGCAACGCCGGAATGTTGCGTGACTGGGCCAGAGCCCGCCGCAGCGTGATTGTGCCTTCGAATTTCTCGTCGTAGTTGTGGGGAGTGTAGGGACCGGATGCGGTTTCGAAAGTGATGGGCTCGTCGAGGATGGTGTCGTCGGGGCTGCCGCCTTGATCGATCACCGCGGTGTAAACGTACGGCTTAAAGGATGAGCCCACCTGGCGCAGCGCTTGGGTAGCGCGATTGAATTTGGATTCGTTAAAGTCGCGGCCGCCGACCATAGCTTTGATCTCGCCGGTAGCGTTGTCGATCGCGACCAAAGCGCCTTGCGCGCCGGAATCCTGCTCCAGGCTGACGTGCGCTGCACCATTGGGGCCGAGGGTTTGTACTCTCACATAGCAAACGTCACCAGGCTTCAGGATGTTCGAGAGCTTTTTCTGGGTCCAGGCGGCGTCCTGCTGGGCGAGACTGGCGTGATAGCGGCCAAACTTCACAGTGACGGATCCGGGAGCGGAAGCCGTGACGAGCGCGTGCAGGTAGCGGTTCGCCTCGGGCTCGTCGTCCCAGTCGGGATGGTCGTAGTTGTCGAGAGAGATCTCCCCGGTTAGGACGTTGACCAGGTGATTTTTCCAGCCGTGACGGCGCTCGTACGCAGCCACGCCATTGAGAACTGCCTGGTTCGCGGCCTTCTGTAAGTCCATGTCGAGCGACGTGTAAACGCGCAGGCCACCTTCGTGAACCTGGTCGCTACCGTATTTGTTTTCCAGGTAGCGGCGAATCTCCTCCACGAAGTAGGGAGTCAGGGAATTCGGGTCGTGCTGTACGTTGAGCTGGAGGGGCCTGGCCTTCGCGTCCGCAGCCTGCTGGGCTGTGATTTTTCCATCTTCCAGCATCGCATTGATCACCAGATTGCGGCGCTTGAGGGCACGGTCGGGGTGCGTAATTGGCGAGTACGCCTGCGGACCTTTTGGAAGCCCTGCCAGCAAGGCTGCTTCATCGAGGGTGAGCTTCTTAGCGGGCTTGCTGAAGTAGTACTCGGAGGAGGATTCGAATCCATACGCGCCATGTCCCAGGAAGATCTGGTTGGCGTAAAGGGTGAAGATCTGCGACTTAGTAAATTTGCGCTCGATCTGGATCGCGAGCAGGGCCTCCTGAATCTTGCGCTGGAAGGAGCGGTCCGGCGACAAGAATAGATTGCGCGCCAATTGCATGGTAAGTGTCGAGGCGCCTTGCACCCTCCCTCCAGATTGGATGTCGCGGTAGGCAGCTCCCACAATCCGCCAGACGTTGATGCCCCAGTGGCGGTAGAAGTCTTTATCCTCGATGGAAATCAAGGCATCGCGCAAGACTTGCGGATAATCGTCGTAGGCAGCGACCACGCGGCGCTGCAGCGCGAACGAGCCAATGATGCGCCCCTGGTCGTCGTAGAGTTCGGTGATGGAGCCCGGTCGGTAGTGTTCCAGATCATCGACCTGAGGAAGGTCAATGGAATATACCAGCAAGAGTCCAGCGGATGCTCCGACTAGAGCAGCCACCAGAGCCAGCAGGCCGAACACGACGCGGCCGACAACCCTCTTCCCCACGATTTCGACTTCCGGCAGATCTTGGTAGAGAGACTTCATGGAGGATGAAGTCAGGATATCAGTCCTTGTCGCTTGGTCGGTTGCGACGATACGGCAGGTCGAGACTCACCGGGAAAAGCAAAGCCGCACGTCTGAGACGTGCGGCGAGTAACGACTGAAGACTGACGAGTGCCTCCTACCCCTTTGCTTCGTGGTTCTTCAGGACCTCGATTGCCTTGCGCAGCTGTTCGTCCTGTTGCGGAGTCTTGGTCTTGTTCTCATCCGGAGCGGCCGTATCCTGATCTTCGTCCGGAAGCGGCGCGTCCTCATCCGTGTCGGCGACAAGGACATTGGGAGTAATGGCCGTGTCTTGAATCGCCTTCCCACTGGGCGAATAGTACTTGGCGACCGACAGAATCAAGGCAGAACCATCGGGCAGATCGATCACTTTCTGGACGGAGCCATCGCCGAAGGTCTTGTCACCGACTACGTCGCCACGAGCATTCTCAAGGATGGCCGCCGCGACGATTTCCGCCGGCCCTGCCGTACCGTGGTTCACGAGTACCGCCACTGGTAGACTCGAGATGGCCTTATTCGGCTCCGCCGTGAAGGCTTCCCGAGGATACTTCTGGCCCTGCAGGTAGGTGATGGTCCCGTGATTTAGGAACAGATTTGCAGTGGCAATGCCTTCCGACTCTTCGCCTTCGCCGCTATTGCGCAAGTCTAGAATGAGTTTTTTCGCGCCCTGCTTCTGCAGCGTTTTAATCAGGGTGGCAATCTCCTGCGACTTGCCCTTGGGGAGTGCGTCCACCTTGATGTAGCCGACGCCCTCTTCCATTACTTTGTCGGTGACCGGAGGGACAGTTACGACGTCGCGTGTGATCGTCACTTTCTGAGGTTCGGCGCGGCGCGCACGCACCACGGAAACGGTGATGTTCGAGCCGGGCTGTCCGCTGAGAAGAGCGCGGATTCCGGCCAGCGACATTTCGCGGGTGCTGTGGCCTTCAATCGCTTCGAAAATGTCGGAGCCCTGGATGCCAGCCTTGTCGGCCGGACCACCGGGAATCACCGAGATCACGGCCGCATAGCCGAACCGCTTGGAAACTGCCGCGCCGATGTCGGCTTTCGCGTCCGTCTTCTTGGACTTGTAATCCTGGTATTCCTTGGGGCTCAGGTAGCTGGAATTCGGGTCAAGCGCCTCCAGCAGACCGTGAAGCGCTCCATCGGTGACCTTCGGGATGTTTGGATCTTCCACGTACTCGCTGTTTACGCGCGAAAGCACTTCGCTATAGACCTGTAGTTGCCGGTAGGCGCCGTCGTTCGAGGAGGCGCGCACACCTCCCAGTCCGCCCACGACCATGAAAAGGAGCACAGCAAACGAGGTCACAAGAATGGCAGCTTTGGTTTTCATCGACATCGGTTTTTGATCATCCAGAAAGGAAGGGAAGGTCACTTCCAAAGAGATACTAGGATTATATCTCTATTGATGTGAGATCCAGCATCGGGGCTGCTAGAAATCGACCAAGAGTAACCATTCCCGTGAAGGGATTCTTGCTCGGCGCTGCCCGGACCTTCTAAGGGAAAGCTCGTGGGGAAGGTCGGCGCAGGCTCCTCAAGATGGGCGAAGGGCCGCAAGTTGTTCATTAGATATCCCTTAGGCCGACACTCCAGACCCGCTCGTGTCACAGCGACGGCTCAGCGCGGGTACTTGAAAATCAGGGTGACGTAGGTCGTGAAGTCGACCGGCCTGCCGTTGGGGCTGTAGGGCTTGAACTGCCACTGCTTGACTGCGTCGAAGGCGGCGTGGGCGAGGACGAAGTAGCCCTTGACCAGTTTGACATCTTGAATCGTGCCGTCCTTCGCGACCGACACCTGCAGGACGACCGGGCCTTCCAAGTGTTGCGGCACCGCCTGTGCCGGATAGTCGGGATCTACTCGCCGGAGCACCAGAACCCGGGAAACTTCCTCGGGTATATTGGGGGACTCGAACGAACCCCCAGGAGCAGCCGGGGGCGTGGCCTTCAGGCTGTCGGGGATGATGACGCCGACCCGCCCGTCTGCAGCAGATGACGAATTGTCAGGCACAGAGATTGGAGGTTGGGGCCGCGAAACCGGAATCACCGTGGGCGACATTGGAGCGGGCGGGGTGAGCGCGGCTACCGCAGTTGCAGGCTGCGGCTCGGATGTTTGCTTGGCTTGGTCGGGGTCGGCCGGAGTATCTGTACTCGGCGGTTGTTGCGCTCCAGGTTTGGGTATCGTCTTGGTCTCGATAATCTGGATTTTACTGGAATCGACATCCGTTGTGTCCAAGGCGGGATCAGTGGCCGCGATGTCTTCAGCTCTTTCGGAGGGGGACGGGGCAGGCGGCTTTTCCGGAGAAGGTGCTTGAGGAGCAGGGGCGCTTGCAGATGGGGCTTCGCTCGACTTTGTGAGGCTCAAGAACCAACTCAGCACTGAGCTCATCCGCCCGCGATAAGAATCACCAGGAGCCCATACCCAGAGAACACCAACCACGAGAAGGCAGCCGACCAGGGCAAACACCAGGTACTGTGGATGCGACCGGTGTTCTGTCTCGGGTAGGGTTTCTTCTTCGGGAAGCGACGAGAACATGCCCCGTTTGTCTTGCGAGGCGTGTGGTTCAATCGTTGCTTCTTCGACGGGCGGTTTGTAAGGCTTCGGTTTCTCGTCCCATCTCTGTGTTTTCTCAACGGGGTTTGGTTTGGGAGCGTCGATGGCGTGATCGTCGGTGGGCGCCAGATTTTGACTGACCTGCGAAACCGGTCTAGGCTCGCTCGGAGGGCTATGCTTTTCGGTGAGTTCTTCCACTTCGAACGCGCTCTTGGGCGCAGTTTGAGCGAGAAACCCGGTTTTCTTGGCTGGGGTCTCGTCGCCATCCGGGAACTCCGCAGCTACCGCGGCCGCTTCTGCCTGTAACGCCGCCGCCCGCACCTCCTTCTCCTTCTGTTCTGCTCGGCGCGAGAGGATCAAATCACGGGCGGTCGATAGCGTGTCGTGAGCCTGCCGCATGTCCACAGGCTTTTTGATGACGGAATTAGCGCCATGCTGCAAAGCGCGGCTGACGTCCTTGTCGTTTTGGACCAGGGCGAGATTCAGGGCTTGGCTTGCCGTTTTCTGCTCGCGGGTGGACTTCAACAGAGCGATCGCATCGGTTTCCTGATCCCAGTCGACCAGGATGGTGTCGTAGTTCTCCTTCGAGACCCGGCCGACCGCCACAAGGATCTCGGAGCAAATCTCGGCCTCAATACCCAGGTCTGTAAGAGCCTGGCAGAGCGTCGACGTGCTGGTCCCGTCTGACGAGAATAGAAGGGCGCGGAGAGCCATCTGGTTAAGGCTAGTAGGTGGTAATCCTTGCAGCAAGTTACGGAGGTGGAGAGGGGGGACACAGTAGTTCAGTGCACCATGGACGAAGGACATGTCCAATCGGCGGAACGTACACCCGGGCACGGGTGCGACAGGAACAAATTCCTGGCTGGCTCGAAGAGAGTCCTCAGTGTGAACGCACGGAGCTAATGCTCCTTCGCGGCTGACTCGAGGCTGCTCACCGGGGGCTGTGTCATCTCCATGGCCCAGATCGCAGCGGGCCGCATGTACATGGAAGCACGATAGTTGCCGGTCAAGTCGTAGGCTTCAGGCGTTCGGAACCAGTACCCTTTGGTTTCGTAGATCACGTGGTATACGCCCCAAGCGGTGTGATAGGCCTCGTCTTTCATGCCGTCGCTGAGCATGAGGGCGGCCAGACCAAAAGTGGTACCCGCCCAGACTTCCTGCACTTGCTCGTTGGTCGTGATGATGCTGCCGTCGGCCGCCATGCCGTTGACCGCGCCCATTTCGCCCTGGCCGAACTTCATCACGTTGAAGTCAAAAATTTTCTTGAGCGAACTGCGCTGCATCTCGCGCGGGACCAGGTCTCCGAGACCGGTCATGTTGGCATACCACTGCCCAGCGAGCTGGTCGGCCTGGATGTTGTCCCGATACTCGCTCAGGGTGTCGTAGCGGAAGTAGCTCCCGTTCCAGAGCTTCTTGATATAGCTGGCTTGGCTCCTTGTGAAAAGGTCCTTGTATTTGTTCGATACTTGCTGGTTGCCGAGGGCGTCGGCGATCTCCTGCGCGGCGCGCAGAGCGGCCAGCCACAGACTTCCGCAGTATGCGCTTTCTCCGCGAACTACCCAGACGTCGTAGGTCTGATCTGGATAGCCATCGTTCTCCGGGATGCCATCACCGTCGTGGTCAAACTTGCGCAAGTATTCCAGCGCCTCCTGCACGGCGGGCCAGGTGTATCGCAGGAAGGCCTTATCCCTACGTCCACTGAACACGTAGTCGCGCCAGATCATCAGTACAAACTTGCTGTTCAGATCCTTCCAGCCGTTCGTGTTTTGCCAGCTGAACTGGTTGACTTGGAAAAACGGATCTTCTTCGGGCACGCCCAAGTCGTGCGGAACAGCTCCTTTGGATTTGCGCTCCCGATACGCTGGGGCTCCCGTCTGCTGTGACTTCCACAGCCACATGTACTTGTCGGTCAAGTCTTGCGGGACTGTGTCGGCAAACTGGCGCAGCTCCTGTTTGTCGATCTCCGGCCAAAATTTCGCCAGCGGCATCGAGCCGTAGAAGCGCACATCCAAGGTCGCGTAGAACGGGTAGTCGAAGCACTCCATGAAGGCAAACGTGTGGGGAGTGTTCGGATCGGAGCCGACTGGGCGCCCCCAAAATGAACCGCCGTCGGCCAGGATATACATCTCGTTAAACAAAGCCCCGCGATACCAGAGCGGCTTGCTTTCGTCATTCACATAGGGCGCTTGCCAGGCGTCGATAGCGTCACTCCATTGTGACGCGTTGTGCAGTCCATCGCGGGCGATATCCCACCCGTGCGTGCCCGTGGTGCCGTAAAAGTCAGTGTAGTGGCGATACCACCTTCTTCCTGAGCCGAATTCGACGATCGGGAGATCCCACGCGATGACCATCGGAATCACACGCTTTTCCCCGGGCTTCAGCGTGAAGCGCACCGCGATCGCCCCCGCGATGTCCTCGCCACTGCTCACCCAGTCCTGACCGCTGTTGCTGAGTCTTCCGTCCTCTGCGAACGGCTTCCAAACCGCGCTGCCGTCACTTTGCGGATTGAAGCTGGACTGGTAGGTGACCTCCACACCCGGGGATGCGAGAGCCGCGATGACGAACTGGCCATCCCACTCGTCTTGGACAGCGCCGCTGCGGTTGCGGTCAAAGACGATGCCCCTCATGGCACCGTCGGCGCCTTGCGGTTCACTCACAAAACGGTTGCGGTTCCCATAGCTCATACGGCCGGTGAAGTTGCGGTTGAAATTTCGGAACCACCCCAGCATGTTGGCCCAGGAAAGCAGCACTGACACGGTGACGGCGTGGTCGGTTGGATTTTCTGCGTGCCAGCGATAGACGGCAACGGGAAAGCTAGTCTCTTTGTAATTGTCGGGGAGGATTGGGGAGAGCTGTTCGAGCGTCACATGCGCCGGGAACTTCTCCCAGCGGTAGTCGAACCAGGATTTCGGGTAGAGCGAGTAATAGTCGCCTGCGCCGACCGGATAGTCCCATTTCCAACTGCTCAAACCAGTGCCGCCGGGATGGCTCGCCGTCAGCACCTGGGCCACGCCTTGCGATGCGCCTTCGACTTTTTGGTACATGGCGAACTGATTGACGTCGACTGTCTCGTACTTGTGGGCGCCAGTCTTGATGTGCCAACGGGAGAAGTCTCCTCGAAAGCTTCGCGAGAAAGTTCCTGCGCCAAATCCGCCCACGGGAGCACCCTGCCAGTAGCCATCGTCGATCAAGTCAGAGAGTGCAGGCTTCCGTGTGCCCGCATTCGCCAACGGCTGACCGATCGGCCGTCGCCACGCCGCCGTTGGGATTGCATCGCCACCCCATGACCACGGCACGCCCCCGAGTAGCACCAGAAACATCACGCTCTTGCGGATCCACTGCGTCATACATCCTCCCAAGCAACTCGGCTGGCCTACGGTCAAAGGGACCCCTTCCGGATCTCGAGTTCTGTGCGGGAGGTTATTCTGCCAGCAAAATCGTTTTTCTACTAGCGGAATTATTCACCGGGCAGTCTCGTCGAAATCGCTTTCCGGGCTGCCCTCTGGGCGTCAGAAGCGCGGGTCGCGTGGGCTATAATCGGGGACTTCCAGTCCTATGCGTACCCTCCTTCTTCTGGGCTTTCTCTCGACATCTCTTGCATTTGCGCAGTCTGCACCAGGTCCAACCGCCCAGAAATCCGTCCCCGGAGAACAGGCGGCTCCCCTTCCACTACCCCATTTCGAAGACATTGCCCAGCAGGCTGGTCTAACCGTCCCGCACATTTCTTCCCCCGACAAGCGCTACATCATCGAGTCGGTGAGCGGAGGCATCGGCCTGATCGACTGCGACAACGATGGCAGACTGGACATCATCGCGGTCAACGGTTCCAACGTTGACCGCTACCGCAAACAGGGTGGCGATCCCATGGTGACCCTCTACCACCAGGGCGCCGACCTCAAGTTCTCAGACATCACGAAGGAGGCGGGCTTGACTCGCAAAGGGTGGGGCATGGGCGTCGCCGTCGCGGACTACGACAACGATGGTCTTCCCGACATCTACGTGACGGGCTACAACGGGAACGCGCTCTATCACAACCTGGGCAATTGCAGGTTTGAAGACGTGACTGAAAAGGCAGGGGTCGCTGTAGGAGGACTGAGCCTGGGGGCGGCCTGGGGCGACTATGACCGGGATGGCCACGTGGATTTGTTCGTCTCGCGCTATGTGCACGTCGACATGAACAAACTACCCGAACTCGGCAGCGACGAGAAATTCTGCCGCTTTCGCGGAGTGCTGGTGCAGTGCGGGCCATGGGGCATGCAGGGAGAGTCGGACTTCCTCTTTCACAACCGCGGCGACGGTACCTTCGAGGACGTTTCGAAGAAAGCCGGGGTCGACGATCCACATCACTACTACGGCATGGGCGTGGTTTGGGGGGATTTCGACAACGACGGCTGGCCCGACCTGTACGTTGCCAACGATGCCGGTCCGAACTATCTCTATCGCAACAAGCACGACGACACCTTCGAGGAGGTCGGGCTGATGATGGGGGCAGACCTCAACGGCGACGGACAGGAACTGGGCTCGATGGGTGTCGATATGGGGGACTACGACCACGATGGCCGCCTGGATATTTTCGTGACAGAGTTTGTGGATCAGTCCGACACGCTCTACCGCAACAACGGCACCGACGGATTCGCCGACGTCAGCTGGAATTCGCAGATCGCGCAGCCCAGTCATCCGTACGTGGGCTGGGGCACCGGTTTCTTTGACATGGACAACAGCGGCTGGCTCGATATCTTCGTGGCGAACGGGCATGTCTACCCGCAGGTGGACACCATCCCCAACGCCGCCCATTTCAAACAACCCATCCTGCTGTTCAGAAACAAACACAACGGGACCTTCGAGGAGGTTGCGGCTTCCGTTGGCCTGAAGGATGTGCCACTCCGGTCGCGACGTGGTGCCGCCTTTGGCGACATCAACAACGATGGTTGCGTGGATGTGGTGACCCTCAACGTAGGTGAGCCTCCCTCGTTGCTGTTAAATCATTGCCAGAACGGCAACCACCGCGTGCTGTTCAAGTTGTTGGGAACCAGGAGCAATCGACTCGCGATCGGGGCCCGCGTGACGATCCGCGCGGGTAAACTGACGCAATTCAGCGAGGTGAAGGGCGGCTCCAGTTATATCTCGCAGAGCGATCTCAGGCTCCATTTCGGTCTGGAGAAAAACCAGAAAATCGACGAGGTCACGGTGCGTTGGCCAAACGGAGAAAGCGAAATTCTCCACGGCGTCCCCGCAGACTTCATTTACACAATCGTGGAGGGTAAGGGAATCGAGAGCAAGACTCCCCTTCCCCCGGCGAATGCGCCCACCCCAGCGGCTCATGAGCAGGAAAGATAATCAGTCTGCTAGACTTCGCACTTCAATTTCGAACAGGAACGGCCTATATGAAACAGAGCACGAGATCTATTCGAGGTGGGGCATTTCAGGAGGTGGCGGCGGTGGTGATTCTGCTGGCGCTCGGAACCGGTGCGCTCGGCCAGGCGCAAAGCGCGCCGCGCGCGGAAGAGCCCAAGACGACGGAACAGGTTTTCAAGAACATCAAGGTCCTGAAGGGCCTGCCCGCCGACCAACTGATTCCTTCGATGCAGTTCATTTCGGCATCCCTGGGGGTGGAGTGCGAGTTCTGCCACGTGGAACGGGCGTTCGAAAAGGACGATAAGAAGCCGAAAGAGGCCGCCCGAAAGATGATCCAGATGATGCTTGCGATCGACAAGGATAATTTCGAGGGCCATCGGGAGGTGACTTGTAACACCTGCCATCGCGGCAGCGCCCATCCGGTGAGCATTCCGGCGATCGCCAGTGAAGATCAGGCACCGACGACTGCAGCCATGGAGCACGGCGAGCCCAGCGAGTCGCCCGATGAATCGAACGAGGCCAGCCAACCTGTCGATCCAATTCTGGAGAAGTATCTGGCAGCCGTGGGCGGCGCGAGTGCGGTCCAAAAGGTTTCGAGCCGAGTGGAGAAGGGCAACGCCAGTATGGGTGGCAGGCAGATTCCAATCGAGATCTACGCCCAAGGCCCGGATAAGCGCGTCTCAATCCTGCATTTGCCCGGTGGCGACAGTATCACCGCTTTCGACGGCCGCAGCGGGTGGCTGGGCAATCCTGGACGGCCGTCGCGGCCGATGGGCCCCACCGAAATCGACGCCGCTCGCCTCGACGCCGACCTCTACTTTCCTGTCCACTTGAAGGAAATCTTCAGTGAACTGCGCGTCGCCCCTTCCGAAAAAGTTGGGGCCCAGGATCTCACCGTGATACGCGGCCTGCGCCAGGGCAAGCCGCCGGTAAAACTCTATTTCGATAAGTCAGGTCTCCTGGTCCGGATGGTCCGGTATGGGGACTCCGCTCTCGGCCTGAACCCGACGCAGGTGGACTATGCGGATTACCGCGACTCTGGCGGCGTGAAGATCCCCTACCATTGGACCATTGCCCGTCCGAGCGGCCGCTTCACGATCCAGGTAGATAAAGTCGAACAGAACGTCCCCATCGATGCGGCCAAGTTCGCGCCTCCGGCCCCGCCGCCGGGACAGAGCCCGCCCTCCCCGTAATTTGGCGGGGCTCGCCTTCTTCGCTTTCGTGTAGAATTCGACGGCTGTAGCGATTCGCATAGGCTTGCGTCGAAGGTCGGGAGCAGCAAACAAGAGGCGCATGAAGAATAGGAAACCCAGGGCCAAAAAATCGTCCGTTGTCACTCTGAAAGCTGTCGCAGAGCACGTCGGACTGACTCCCGGCACGGTCTCGGCGGTTCTGAACAATGCTCCTTCGTCTCGCTCCATTCCGCAGCACACCAAGAATCGTGTTCTTGAAGCGGCGCGTGAGCTGAAGTACCGTCCGAATTTTTTCGCGCAATCACTACGCAAGAAACGCACCTACACCATCGGTGTGATCGTTGAGGAAATCGGCGACGCGTATGGATCGCTCGTAATCAGCGGCATCGAGCAGTATCTCCGGCAGAAGAACTACTTCTTTCTCACCGTGGTGCACCGGCACAATCCCGAGCTCCTGGATCGCTATGCTCAGATTCTCCTCGAGCGCGGCGTTGAGGGGTTTATCACCGTCGATATGCTGTTGCGCGAAGCGCCTTCCCTGCCAACCGTTGCGGTCGCGGGACACAGGCCCTTTCCCGGTGTAACCAACATTGTGTTGGATCATCACCGTGCAGCGCGGATCGCACTGTCGCATCTGCAAGATTTGGGGCACAAGGAGATCGCCTTCATGAAGGGTCAGCCGGACAGCTCGGACTCCGAAGACCGGTGGACGGCGAACTGCCAGGTTGCACAAGAGTTGGGAATTACGGTCAAGCCCGAACTCACCGTGCAAATCGACATTGACGACCCCACCCCACAGGTCGGCTATCCGTACGCCAAGAAGCTCCTCGAACGCAAGGTCCCATTTTCGGCCCTGTTCGCCTACAACGATCTCTCGGCGATCGGCGCCATCCGTGCGTTTCAGGAGGAGGGCGTACGTGTCCCCTACGACGTCTCGGTAGTTGGGTTCGATGACATCCAGGGCGCGGCCTACAACACTCCCAGTCTGACAACGGTGCGGCAGCCCCTGACCCGCATGGGCAGCATCGCCGCCCAGACTCTACTCGAGCGTATTGAAGGCGGCGGGGAATACCCCAGCGAGATTGCAATCGAGCCGGAACTGGTGATCCGGGAATCCACCGCGAAGCGACGAGCCTGATTTCCGGCCCACTGCCACCAACGCGTTGCGTGGCGTGGTACAGACCAATAGGGAGACACAGCATTTACGTACTCGGCATCGATGTCGGCACCGGCGGTACTCGGGCGCTCATCATCGACGAGCATGGCCGGGTGATCTCCTCCGCAACGGAAGAGCACGAGCCTTTCAGTTCCCCGAAAATTGGCTGGGCCGAACAACGCCCCGAGGATTGGTGGCGGGCTTGCGGTTTGGCCGTGCGGCACGCATTGGCCAAGTCGAGCTTGGCCGGAGACGCCATCACCTGCGTTGGCTTCTCTGGTCAGATGCATGGCGCGGTGATGCTCGATGAGCGTTCCCAAATCGTGCGCCCTGCCCTGATCTGGTGCGACGTGCGCACGGAGCCGCAATGCCGCGAACTCACGGCGAAAATCGGTGCCGAGCAGCTGATTCAGCTCACCTGCAACCCGGCACTGCCGAACTTCACTCTCACCAAGTTTCTCTGGGTGCGGGAGAACGAGCCTGAGAATTGGCAGCGTGTCAATTCTGTGATGCTGCCCAAAGACTACGTCCGCTTTCGTCTAACGGGTGATCGGGCTATCGACATGGCCGATGCCTCGGGCACGCTGATGCTCGATGTCGCTCATCGCCGCTGGTCCCGGGAGGTCTTAGAGGCTGCGGAAATTGATGACCGCTTGCTGCCCGCCCTTTACGAGTCCCCCGATGTGTGTGGCAAGGTTTCTGCCGAAGGAGCAGCTGCAACCGGGCTGAAGATTGGCACGCCGGTGGTAGCCGGTGCCGGCGATCAGGCAGCGGGCGCGACGGGCATGGGGATTGTCGCCGCCGGGGCGGTGAGTGCGACCATTGGCACCTCGGGCGTCGTGTTCGCGTCCACCGATCGTCCTGCCCTCGACCCCAAAGGTCGTATACACACGTTTTGTCACGCCGTGCCCGGAAGGTGGCACGTCATGGGCGTCACACAAGCGGCCGGGCTCTCGCTTCGTTGGTTCCGCGACCAATTTGGAGCGGGTGTGGATGACGGGCGCGACCCCTACGAGCGGTTGACGGGTGAGGCAGCGACCGTGCTCCCAGGGTCTGACGGCCTGCTGTGGACTCCGTATCTCATGGGCGAGCGCACCCCGCATCTCGACGCCAATGCCCGTGGAGCCCTCGTCGGACTGACAGCCTCGCACACGCGCGCTCACCTGATTCGAGCCGTCCTGGAAGGAGTCGCCTTCAGTCTGCGCGATACCTTCACAATTTTCGAAGAGATGCAGGTGCCGGTAAAAGGGATCCGGCTGGGCGGCGGCGGCGCCCGATCCCAACTCTGGCGCCAGATTCAGGCTGACGTCTACGGGCGTGAGGTCGAAGTTGTGGAGGCCGAGGAGGGTGCCGCTTACGGAGCTGCGATTCTCGCTGGAGTCGGAGCCAAGATCTGGCCCACCGTGGATGATGCCTGCAATTCGATCGTCCGTGTTGCCCAAAGAACCGCGCCGCAATCGGCAGCGATCGGCGTGATGAATATCGCCTACGCGTCTTACCGGCGCGTGTATCCTGCAACGCGGGCCATTTTCAACCCGTAGAGAGACCCTGGTGTCAGCTTTGTGCTTACGCGACCGCCAGTCGCCGCGGCAGATCCCTCCGCCGGACGTGCGCCACCGGTTTCTCGTGCAAGAGCAACTCGGTCGCTTGCACACGCCGTTCCGCATGGAACCATTCCTGCACGACGTTGTCGCGCAGGAAATTCGCCAGCGCCAGCAGGCTCATTCCCTGGTGGTGGACCATCCAGCACCGCACCAGTTGATAGCGACGTTGCCAGAACCTGCGCCGTCCGGAAGTAAAATCCGCCGCTTCGTAGAAGCCATAACTTCCGAACCACCCCATGTCCGCCATACGACGCAGATTGCTGACCGCTCCCGCTGGATCCTCATTCAGCGCGAGAAATGTCGAATACGGCGAGATGACCAGCGCATTGTTCTCGGGCTTGCGCAGCGCCAGATGGGGAAGGCCGAACGCTGAATACTGGTAGTTCCCGCACTCGTCCAACTTGTAGTAGGCAGACTCGGAAATCCCCCAGGGAACACCCTTTCGCTCAGCGTATATCTGCTGCGAGTGCACGACGGCGGCCCGCGAGCGTTCCAGGAGAGTATTGGAGTAAGAACGCATCCAAAGTGAGGGCATCAGATACTCAAACATGGTTCCCGTCCACGCCAGCAAAACCGGCCGCCCGCCGTCCAGGGTATGTGCCCGGCCAAGCAGGAACCAGCTTTCTTGCGGGACGTCTTCCTTGGCAATGGCGACAAAGACCGCGGTGCGAGATTCGGTGGCCAGCAGGTCATAACAGGCATCGTGAAGATGGTCTTGTTCTGTGTCGAAGCCGACCGACACCAGTTTGCGGTGGCCATTGAGCAGAAACTTGAAGTCCATTTCATCAGCGAGCTTTCCCGCCATTGTTGCGATCATACGAAGGTCCGCGATCAGCCGCTCTGCGTTCCCCTGCGCTGCAAGAAGCTGGTCGCGAAATCGTTCGTGCAAGCTTCGCTGGTCCTGCGGCATCGACTGGACCGCCCAATTCAGCTTGCTGACAAGCTTGTTGATGAATTCCGGCAATTGTTCGAGGGCGATGCTGTCCATCAATGGGAGGTTGAGAGTGGAGTCCTCTCGCAGTGCTGCAAATTCAAGCGAATACCAGGGGGCATAATCGCTCGCTGTCTGTTGAATGTTACGCAGCCGCGACTTGGCCTCCGCTGCAAACCATCCTGCCTGAGGTCCAACCTTGTTCTTGCCGGGGCCTTGCGTGTTCTGTTCAAAGGCTGTTTCGGGCACGCTGAGCATCGATTGCAGCCAGTTGTCGGTGGCGTGCTGCTTCTCGCATCTGGAGAGAAGCTTTCGCGGAACCGCACGAGCCTCCCTCAGCATCCGGAGATAGTCCAGAAAGCCTTCCGACAAACACGGCTGCAACACCGGCTGGCGCAACCTGGCCAGGCAGCCTTGTTGCAACGTCCACAGCGAAGCCAGCAAGTTGCCACTGTCCACGGAAGAGACAAGAAGCGGGGCCAGCGGTTCCAGTGTGCGAGTGTCATACCAATTCAGCGCGTGTCCACGATGCTTCTTCAAACTCGACAAAGTTGCCAGAGTTCGTGAGGTCTGCTCGCAAAATTCCGGCACAGTTAGATATCCGAATTCGCATGCCACCTGGCGAGCGTTGAGCAGCATCCCGATATTCGTGGGCGACACTCGAGCCGCAATCGCGGCTGGTTGTTCCTGAACGTTGTCCGGGATCAGCCAGTTGTGCTCGGCAGTGCTGAACTCGGCGAAATACCTCCAGGTTTGTAGACCCGCACGCCTGAGAAAGGCCAGGTCCTTCGCGGAGGTGCGATTTCGGGCCGCCGCCGGAGGCCGATTCAGCCAAGCCGAAACCGGTTTGCTGCACGCCCAAAGCAACAAGACTGCCAGCGCCGCCGGAAGCGCCTGGGGCCGCGCTGCCCAGACCAGAAGTCCCAGCCCGATCGAGAGCAACGGCACCCAGTTGAGGTACACCTCTACCGGCGTGTGCCTCCGAACATTCAGATCCGCTTCGGCCGCGGTCTCCCATTCCAGCAGCCGGCGGTGAGTGACAAAACGCCGCAGCAGCGCCCGCACCACCGCATCCAGCGCAAGCATGGTCTGATGCGCCAGGAATATCAGCGTGAAGAAGATGGTGACGTTGGCGGTGTAAAAGTCGCTGAAGGCCTCCCGAGCCACCGTTGAATTGAAATCAACGATAGCCCGCACCTGGTTGAAGGCAAGCCGGAACCACGTGGGTAAGAACAAAATACAGATGGTGGCGAGAGTCCACTGCCACGGCCGCCGGCCGAGGAACCAACCGGCCACCAGCAGCAGGAAGGTAGAAGGTTCCACCAGACTTCTACGCAGGTTGTCGAAAATCTTCCACCGCGAAACGAACGAAATGGGATTGGGCACCCGTTCCGCCGACTCCGCCGGCACCCGCGGAAGCAACCATCCGGCGATCTGCCAGTCGCCCCGCAACCAGCGGTGCTTGCGGCGATTGTGGGCGTTGTAATGCGACGGGTAATCCTCAATGATTTCGATGTCACTCACCAGTCCGGCGCGCGCGTAGGCCCCTTCAATCAGGTCGTGACTCAGGAGCGCATTGTCCGGAAACCTCCGGTCCAGAACACGATGAACGGTATCCACTTCATAGATACCCTTGCCCGTGAAGATGCCCTCTCCGTACAGGTCCTGATACGCATCGGAAACGGCGCGCGTGTAGATGTCCAAGCCGGTTTCACCCGCGTAGATGGCGGCGAGTCGGGAACGGGCTGTGCTCTGCACGCTGATTCCAACCCGTGGCTGCAGAATGCCGTATCCGGCGACAACGATCTTCTTTTCCGGGTCGACAACGGCCTGGTTCAGGGGATGCGCCAAAGCTCCGATCATCCGGCACGCTGTGCCGCGCGGCAACTCGGTATCGGCGTCGAGCGTCATCACGAAACGGACGCGGGGAAGAATGGCAAGATCCCCCACCTTCAGGGGAAAGCTGTCGTGTTGCCCGCGCAGCAGTTTGTTGAGGTCGAGCAATTTGCCGCGTTTTCGCTCCCACCCCATCCATGATCTCTCGCGTGGGTTGTAAACCCGGTGGCGGTGAAACAGGAAGAACGAGCCCATCCCCTGACGGGCATATTTCTCATTCAGCTCGCGGATCAGGTCCCCGCATAACGTGACCAGCGGACTGTCTTCTCGTGCGGGCTCTCGTGTATCAGGCAAATCGGTAAGAAGGGCGAAACAAATGTTGGGATCATGATTGCCAAGGAAGCGTACTTCCAGGCTCACCACCAGGTCTCGCACCTGCGCTTCCCCCAGAAGCAGGCTCGGAACCGCGACCATCGTGACGCAGTCGTCCGGAACCCCTTCGGAAAAATCAAGTTTGGGCAGAATCTCCGACGGCAGTACCGATGTGACCAAGTGATTCATCCACTGCACCGCACTTTCGGAACTCGTCAACAACAACAGCAACATGGAAAACAGAATGAGCTCGGGCGAAGTGGAGGAATCCGTCAGAAACAGGAGCGCCGCGGCGATGATGACAAGCGTCAGTATCTCGATCCCCACCAGGTAGAGCTCATCGGGATTCCTCCGCCACCATCCCTGAATTTTCTGGACCAGGGGCGGCCTGAAACCAACTTTGCGGTGAAGCAGCGAGACTCCTTTGTCGACGAGATAAAACCCAACCTGAGATTCCCGCTGGTGAGTGCGCACATCTGGGTGCTGCCGGAGACGGGCAGCCTCGGCCAGGGCAAGCGCCTCCCGGGCAACCTCCGTCTCGCTGTAGTCAGAGTGATCTGCGATGTTGGTCAGCTTTTTTCGATACAGATCGCGGCTCTCGCGATCCATCCCGGAATAGCAATCCGCGGGGTCCTGCCGCAAGATCTGATCGATCACCATGAGTGGTTCGAGCACATCCCGCCACGGTGCTTCTCCAACTTTCCGCAGACTGCGTACGCAAATCGCAACTCCCGTCGAATCCGCGCCGGGGTCCTGCAGCAGGCCCTTGCTTCGGGTCGCGATCTGCTCCAGAAGGATAAGCTTCACGGCCGAGACCAGCGTCCAAAGTTCGCTAACCTTGAGCACTGTGGTCCGTTGGAACTCCTCCACGAACGAAGTGAAGGCTTGTTCGCTGAAGTCGTAGGCGGCCGCTTCGAGAAACCCTTCCGCGAGTGCGAGCGACCGGGGCATGACCGCGTCCAGCGAGGTGCGCACATGAGGTGTCTTGCCGCGCGAGATGAGGGTTCTCGCCGTACTGTGAACTTCGGTGGACAAGAGCCGGCTATTGTCATAAAGCCAGCGAAAATCATCTGAGATCGGGACCTTCGGCGGCAGCACGTCCAGGGCCGCAAGGATCGGTTTGAAGGCGTGGGCCACCAGGGAACAGCGTTCCGCAAATGTGCGCGAGGCCGGCGAGTTCGGCAGCCACCGTAAAGTGCGCGCGAGTTCCTCCGCTTTCTCGCGCACCGCTTGAGGACCGCGGGGCTCCTGACGGGCCTCGGGCAGGTTCCCGGTGTCCGCGTGGATGACTTCTAGATGTCGATTCTGCGGCATGATGGTCGTTGAACTCTTTTCGTCTTCCTAGCGATAACTGGCTGCCTGCATTTCGAACATTTCCGCGTAACGGCCCCCGAGACGAAAAAGCTGCTCGTGACTGCCATCCTCGGCGATCCGGCCCTTCTCCAGCACCAGAATGCGTTGTGCCATGCGCACCGTGGAGAAGCGGTGAGAAATAAAGAGGGCGGTTTTCCCAGCGGTAAGCTCGGCGAATCGCTGGAAGACCTCAAACTCGCTGCGGGCGTCGAGGGCGGCTGTGGGTTCGTCGAGAATCAGCACTTGCGCGTCGCGAAGGTAGGCACGCGCCAGTGCTACTTTCTGCCACTCTCCGCCCGACAGATCCACTCCGTTCTCAAAACGACGCCCCAGCATCTGCTCATACTCGCGGGGAAGCTTTCCGATTACCTCGTCGGCCATGCTCTTGTCAGCCGCGATCTGCAGAAGCGGCAGGTTATCGATTTCATCGACCCGCCCGACGGCGATGTTTTCCCGTGCCGTCATCTCGTACCGCATGAAATCCTGGAAGATGACGCCGATCTCACGGTAAAGATCCTCAAGGCTGTATTCGCGAAGGTCAACTCCATCGAGCAGCACCTGTCCCTCGACCGGATCGTAGAGTCGCGTCATCAGCTTGACCAGGGTAGTCTTACCCTCACCATTCTCCCCAACCAGGGCGACACGCTCGCCGGCTCGCAGGGTTACGTTCAGACCGTTCAGCACGAGTCGCGACGCACCCGGGTATCGGAAAGACACGTTGCGAAATTCGAATCCCCGCGCGATGGGCCGCGGCGCCGGCAAGGCGTTTGGCTTGGAACGGATGGTCGGCCGCATTGCAAAGAAGGCCAGCAGGTCCGTGAGGAAGAGCGCCTGATCCGCAATGCTCGACAGGGTGGAGAAAATCTGCTGAATGTTTGCGCTCGCCTGCACAATGGCGCCAGTTAAGAAAGTCAGCTCGCCGATGGTCAGTGAACCCGTGACCGTTCGCCAGATGACATATACATAGGCCGAGTAGTAACCGGCGGTCCCGATCGTGGACAGGAAAGACCCTGCAATCAGCCGGCGGCGGGCCAGATCGACGTTCTCGCGATAGATCAGATCGGAAAGACGCGTGAACCGCTCGATCAGGAAATCCTTCAGTCCAAAGAGCTTGAGCTCCTTGGCCGCTTCCCGGCTTCCTCCCAGTATGCGCAGGTAGTCGAGTTCCCTGCGAATGGGGGTCTGGCGGAAATTTCGCGCATATCCAAGAAATGCGAAGTGGCTTTCTCCAAGAAATGCCGGGATAATGCCCGCAATCAATAACAGCAAAAGCCATGGCGAGAACAGGACAATGGCAACCGACAGAGAGGCGGCTGTAATCATCTGCTGCACCAGCCGCCCGATAGACTGAATCATGCCTAGCCGGTCGGTGGCTTGAACCCGTGCCCGTTCCAGCCGGTCATAGAAAACGGGGTCTTCGTAAGCGATCAGATCCAGTCCTGCAGCGTGTTGCATAACCTCGATGCTGACGTAGCGGGTGTATTTGTCCGCGAGCAAAGCGTCCAGAAAATCAATGACCCGGTTGAGAACACTGCCAAAGATCGCGATGCCAAATTCGGCCGCGACCAGCCACCACAGAGAGGAAGGCACCGACTGGTGGCTCGAAGTGGCATGGACGATGCCATCAATGATGAGCTTGGTGATCCAGAGAGCGGCAATCGGCACGAGCGACGTGATCAGCCGGAAGATCAGCCCCAAGGTGACCACGACCGGCCCGGATTGCCAGACGATCCGCAGAACCGGCGGTACATTGCGAAGCGCAGTGAGGCGCTCCCGCCAGCTCCTCCAGAATTGTTCCGGCTCAGCCATTCTCATGTTCCCAAGAAGTTGCGTTGACCTAAGGATGCCAAACAGGGCTCTGGGTGTTGGAGCAGGCCAAAGAAGGCATGCATCCTGAGGATATTATTTCCCGTCGCTTTGTCCAAGCACCAGCTTGCGGTATTTCATTTCTAGTTCCGATTCAAGTTCCAACTTCCGATATGACCGGAAGATTGCCGGCGGCGATCACGGCATTTCGAAGAATCACACTATGTGCTGTGGAATGTTGTTGTTACCAGATATCTGAATCTGCGCTATGCGGGTAGACCTTGGGGTCGGCTGAAATCGTGCGCGTGCCTCAGCAAGTCCGGCCTGGGAAATAAATGCACTGTACGGGAAAGAACGTTCGGAAAGAACCTTTTATGCGTCCCGGGCGATCCCCATCAAATCAGTATCTCTTGAACCCCGCCCGCTCCATTCCTCGCCTTGCTTCGGGACTTTTCATGAAGGTATTCCAAACAAAACCGCTGCGCACATTTTCGGCCATCAGCATCGTGATCCCGGTATCAATCCCGATCACATCGGTGTCGTACCAGTTGGTGAGCGGGTTGAATGCGTTCACAAACCCGTACTTGGTCCAGGCAAACGGGTAATGTTCCTTGATCGTCCGAAGCACCCGCAGCACTGGTTGCGGCAGAAACGGCAACGACCCACCCGCCGCACTAGGGGCTACCGTGCCATCAATCGGCCCCACCGCTGGTGGGCCCCCCCAGATCACATAGCCGTTCGGCGAGTCGGAGGCCGTGATGCCCCACAGATCATCGGTGTACGTCGGAAACTGCTTGCCTAGCTCTAGGCAAAACCGCCGATGGACGTCGGTCGCGGTGATGGAGTTCTGAAAATAATCCGCGTACTTGTCCCGCTTGCGGCGGAAATCAAACCAGGCCTGCGAATACTGATGGACAAACAGCGGCGCAAACGACCCGATATAACGCAGACCGTCGTATTCGAATTTCAGCCGTTTCCAAGCGGTCCACGTGTCGTCACGCAGCGGGTACGACGTAGATCCTAACCCCAGCAGGTACATCATCATCAATTCGCTGTAATTGTCCCAGCGGTAAGGAAGGAATCCAATCTCCGGCGTCCACCCGTGGGGCAACAGGGCGGTGTCTTCCGATAGCCAGGTCCACTCTACCCGACCAAAGATGGCACCGGCCAGTGCGTCAACCTCGGCATCCTGAAAATATTCCCGGCAAGCCAAAACGCCGCACAGCAAGATGGTCGTGTCGACCGAGGATACTTCGGCGTCCCAGACGCGTTCGCCTGTATTTATATTCGCCCAATGGTAGAAGAAACCACGGTGGTTCGGCAGCTTACCCCAAAGCGCACGCAGAGTGGTCACGACCCGTTCTTGCGCCCACGCCCGCGGCACGAACCCGCGCTTATCTCCGATACACAGCGCCGTTAACCCGAAACCGGTGGCGGCGATGCTGCCGACGATCCCTCCATCACTACTAGTGCGGGCGTTACACCGATCCTTGACCAAGCCGGTCTTTGGATTCGCTTGTTCCCAAAAAAACTGGAAGTTGGCTTTCTCCAGATCGTTCAGGAACTGGTGGTCTTCCGGCGTGAGTGCATCTGGCCCGGAGAGGCTTGTCGAGCTTTTGGGTTGCGCCCGACCACTTGGGACCGCAGAGGTGAGTTGAGTGAGTGTCAGGCAGCCGCCTGCGCCCAGGAGTCGTCTCACAAAATCGCGGCGGGAAGATCCCTTGTCGCGAGAAGCCTTCATCGAGTAGCACCGATCTTAAACGATTTGTATCAATCGCAAAATTCTTGGATAGGTTTCCGCCGGGTGCACATCGCAGGCCATTCAGGTACCATCTCCCCTAAACATCTGGAAATCATGGTTGATGACCAAGGGCAGAAAAATCGCGACTTGGGGTGTGCTGGCCGGCGCTATTGTTCTTCTCGCCATCGCAGTCTTCCTTTATCGCCGCCGCTTTCAAGAGCCTGCCACCATCACGGGTGCGGTTACCGTACAAGATGCCGACCCCAGGAAGCAATTACCCATCGCCGATGTGGAGGTCAGCGCGACGAATGGTTTGGCCGATGCGTCCATCAAGTCGGACGCTTCCGGGTTCTTCCGACTAACCTTGCGCAAGAGACCGCGCAAAGGGCAAATGGTCACGCTGAAATTCAGGCATCCCAAATATCAGCCCCTGGATATGGAACAGCCGTTTGATGGGAAACTCTATCTCGCGCACATGCCGCCGATTCCCAGGAATACGGAGGATGTCCCCAATCGACCCAGAGTCGTAGTCAGCAATATCCGGGTTCGATACTCCATCAAGGCGACCCGCACGATGAACGTCGGCAGCGCGGTGAAAACCTTTCAGTTAGAAAATATCGGAAACATCCCCTGTGCGGGTCGGTCTCCGTGCTCGCCCGACGGGAAGTGGAAAGCCGCGATCGGTTCCACTTCGCTCGACGCCGGGATGGGCAACGAATTTCAGAACGCCCGCGTCTCGTGCATCGCGGGCCCCTGTCCCTTTACCAAGATCGAAACCGAACAGTTTCCCAAAGCCAGTCAAAAAATCACGGCGTCGGCTCTCAACTGGTCCAACACGGCAACGTTTCTGGTCGAGGCGGAGGTCATTCACATTATGCAGAGCCAGATCGACCATCAGTCATACCCGGTGATTTTCGGCCCAGCACTCAATTTCACATTGCCGGCGGACGCTGAGGGAGTGAGCCTGGAAGCGGACGTTGTCGGAGAAACGATTATCTTCCCACTTGGCCCAGACCTGTTCTTGAGTTGGGCCAGCTGTAACGCGAGAGTCAATCGCGACCAGACGAAGGTCTACCGCTGTGAACTCAAGCCCGGATACCGGTTCCCACAATGACAAGACAGATACGATCTCGCAAATGTCGCTCCAAGAAGGTCCCCGCATTTCTCCTGGCGTGGCTCTGCGCCGCCCTGGTTTTCCTGTCACTCGGGCTCCACGCTCAAAACCCGCAATCAGTGGTGATCGATGCCTCAGCTCCCACCCATCCATTCCCACATTTTTGGGAACACATGTTCGGCTCCGGGCGCGCCGCGCTGACGTTGCGCGACAGCTACCGGAGGGACCTTCGCGAAGTCAAGCAGATCACGGCGGTCGAGTACGTCCGTTTCCACGCCATCTTCCACGATGAGATGGGCATCTATGACGAGGACGCGCAGGGACAGCCGATCTACAACTTCTCCTACGTAGATCAAGTCTATGACGGCCTGTTGGAAAACGGGGTTCGCCCCTTCGTGGAACTGAGCTTCATGCCGAAAAAGCTGGCTGCCAGCCCTGTCCTGCATTCGTTCTGGTACAAGCCCACGGTGGCCCCCCCAAAAGACTATGTCAAGTGGGACGATCTGGTCACCCATTTCGCGAGGCATTTGGTCGATCGCTATGGCATCGACGAAGTGTCGCAGTGGTATTTCGAGGTCTGGAACGAGCCCAACATCGACTTCTGGGCTGGCGATCCTAAACAGGCGACCTATTTCGAGCTGTACGATCACACCGCCCGCGCCATCAAAGCTGTGAACTCGCGCCTGCGCGTCGGCGGCCCGGCCACCGCGCAGGCCGCCTGGGCCGACGTGTTCATTCGCCACTGCGCAGAAAACCAAATCCCCGTCGACTTCGTTTCCTCCCACGTGTACGGAAATGACAAGTCCGAAGATGTATTCGGCACCCACGAAACCATACCCCGCAACCGCATGGTGTGCCGTGCCGTGGGTAAGGTGCATGAGCAGATCAAGACGTCGCCCATGCCCGCCTTGCCGCTGTTGTGGAGTGAATTCAACGCCAGCTATATGAATGAGCCCGACGTCACAGACTCGTCTTACATGGGGCCCTGGCTGGCTGACACGATCCGGCAATGCGATGGCCTCGTGAACGAAATGTCGTTCTGGACCTTCTCCGACGTCTTTGAGGAACAGGGTGTAGTTAAGCAGCCGTTCTACGGCGGTTTCGGCCTGATGGCAGCAGGCGGCATTCCCAAGCCTTCCTTTAATGCATTCCGTCTCCTCCACCAGCTCGGAGATGAGCGTCTCGACGTCGCCTCAGACTCCGTGCTGGTTACCCGTCGCAAAAACGGAACACTTGTGATCGCGGCTTGGAACATGGTGTCGCCCGGAGCAGAGGGCCCTCCGAAAGATGTTACGGTTGTTTTCCGGCAGAAGGCTCCGTCACAAGTCGACATCTATCACGTCGATCCGCATCATGGAGACAGCCAGCGCGCTTACCAGGCAATGGGCTCGCCGCCCTATCCGACCCAGGCGCAAGTCCGGCAGCTGCGCGCTGCAGCTCAGCTTCCAGCGCCTGAAGTCCACGACCTGAAGAACGGATCAGTTACGATTCAAATTCCTGCCAACGGGCTGGTACTGCTTGAGCTGAGAAACGAGCAGTAGGAGTGGAAAGCAAGAATATAAGACAAGGAGGCCATCTACTATCGGCAGCCTTGGTGTTTGGCGATTTTTCACCAACTGGTAGGAGTCGGCTACTTCTTTTAGGTCCCCGATTGTCAGAAAAATTGACAAATTAATTGCAGTCAAGAGACATCCCGCACGGTAACCATTGGTACCTTGTCAGCCCTCGATTACGTTGCCCGTAGTTTCTCACTGCTGCCGCTCGGCAGCTGATCACTGAACGCGTCGATGGAAGCGAGGTTCCAATGATTCGCACAGATGTAGAAAGAGTACCGCACGGGCAATACTTATATGAAATCTGCGCCGGCGCGTTGGCGGTACCGGCAAGTCACAACCCGGTCACCGGGTAGATTTGCGGGCCGTCCGCGACGGTTGCCGGACACAGATTGGAACTGCGCTAGTGGCGCGGTGAGATCGATTGGCGAAACGTCGAACAGAATTGGTTCAACGCGCGACTGATCGAACGAGGCGGGCCATGGCCCCCGTAGCTACACGCCACGGGACCCGGTGAACTTATAGCCAACGCCGGGGGCGGGTACGATGAGCACGGGGTGGCGGGCGTTTTCCTCTAATTTGTCGCGCAGGCTCGCGACGTGAATGTCGACAGTGCGAGTGAGGGTTCCGCTCTCATAGCCCCACACCGAGCGCAACAATTCGATTCGTGGAACAGTGTTGCCCGCCCTTTCGATCAAGTAGCGCAGCAGTTGGAACTCACGGGCCGAGAGATAGACTGGCTTGTCGCCTCGAGTCACTTCGCCGCGGCGCATGTCGACGCGGATGGAGCCGAACTGATGGACCCCCTGGCCAGTACGGATGGGGACGCGGCGCAACAGGACTTCGATGCGGGCCAGGAGTTCGGCGGCCTTGAACGGTTTGGTGACATAATCATCGCCGCCAGGGCAACGGCTCCGACCAGTTTGCATGAACACTTCCACGGCCTTCAGATATCAGCACCTCGGCTTGTGGGTCCTTGGAGACCGGTTTCCGCCCTGCCAGCTCGCCCTCCAGGCGTCGCTTGGCCTCTTCCGCCGCTGCCCATGAGCGGGCGCATGCCTTGCGGCGGTACTGCTTGCCGTTCTGAGTCCAGCGGAAATGCTTGCGGCAGTTGCACCGCTTTCAGAATTCATCTCCGGAGTACTTGCATTCTGCCGAGCGGCGGACAAAGATTGTAACAAGCGGCGCGTTCACGTTGGGCCTCGCTATTCCTGGGCCCCGCGTTAGCGCAAAATTAGCACAATGTCTGTGATCGCTGTCACATTTTGCTGATTTTATTACTACTTAAGATTGGTGGCGGCGGTTGGACTCGAACCAACGACCTAGCTAGGGATTATGAGAACCCAGCAGGGATCTGATGGGTTATGACAATGTTCTATTCTACTCGGTCTACCAACCAGGCTGACGTCGCCTCAGTTTGACTGCTTCTGAACCAATTGCACCGGTCTTGAATGTAGATTCATTACAATTTCATTACAGTCCCTGCCGCGGCCCGGTTTTGAAGATCACCAGGAGTGTTCTGCTCGGTTCTGAAAATTCTCTACTCTACCCCATTCTTTGCGCCCTTTCCAGGAATGGGGCTCTGACGGGTTTTGCTTCGTTCTGATTCGTTTGGGCCATGGATCTATCACGTTTTTATCACGGCAATTCTGTTAACCTTTTTAATCGAAAGGCGTCGAGATTGCCGAATTCCGCAGTTTCGAAGCCACCATCCCTCGACACCTGAGCCCGCGTGCAATCTATTTGTGCAGCAACACTGTCACGCTCAGGGGTCTTAAAGGTATATCCAAAGTCCAGAAACGCGAGATCTGGTTTCCCGTCATGATTTAGGTCAGCAGCGACGGAGAAAAACCGAATTGACTCCTATCGCGTAGCTTGTTATTTGGTACTTGCCCGTCCCGTCGTTCGTGAAAAGAACCAGATCATCGCCACCGATATGCCCAACGGCAATGTCGGTTAGGTTGTCTCCGTTAAAGTCTTTGTACCGTTAACCCATCGGTCGTTTTGGGTAGAAAAGGTTGGAATATTCCGTCGCCGTAGATCCTCTTCCCGCAGACCAACGGTCCTTTATCGACTGGTAACGCGTTTGGAGATGGCTATGCCGCGTCGTAACTGTTCCCCGCAAAACCTCCGGCCGCCAACGCCGAACCGGCGATTAAGAGTAGGAGATCTGGAAGTTCGCGGCCTTGACTCCCGGCAAGCGGACGGTGTTTGAGTTTCCTTGCCCAGTCCCGACCAGTGGAGACTATGTTGATCAGATTCACAAAACACAGAAGAAACGGAACGGAACGGGAACTTTTGGCTTTCTTGTGACATTAAAGAAGCATGAACGGTGTGAAAAGCGCCGCAGCAGGACTGCGCGGATTGAGCTGGCGCACGGACTATGACTAGCGACGAAGCCTTAATGCTGGAATTCCAGGGCGGATCACGCGCAGCCTTCGAGGAGCTGTTTGCCCGCTATCGCAAGCCACTGTACGGCTTCTTCGGGCGCCGGCTGGACAACCCCGAGCGGGCGGAGGATCTCGCCCAGGAAACTTTCCTCGCGGTGATCCGCGCAGCCTCCCGTTATGAGCCGCGAGCCTCGGTTCGAACGTATCTGTATGGCATTGCGTTGAAGCTGCTGGCTGCGGAGCGGCGCAAGTTCTTGACGAGTAGCACATTCGGACAGTCCGCTTCGGAGCCTAAGACTGACGAAACTCCCGAGTGCGTGCTTTGGGTCCGGCAAGCCATGGAAAAGCTGGATGCACAAGAGCGAGAAATCTTGATGCTGCGCGAATACGAACAGCTGAGTTACTCCGAAATTGCGGAGCTGTTGCGAATTCCCGTAAACACGGTCCGTTCCAGGCTTTTTCGATCGCGTCTCGCCTTGAAGAGTTACCTAGAGTCGGAGGCAAAAACCAATCCTGCCCTGAGAACGAGTGGCGGACAGCCGCACCCAGGCAAACGAGGCATGCAATGAGCACGAACAGTCATCCGATCGAACAGGAAGAACTCATGGCTTATCTCGACGGCGAACTGCCTGCGGGCCGAGCCACGGAGACCCTGTCGCACGTGGAACTGTGTCCCGAGTGCCAGACCCTCGTTGCCGATTTCCGGGGTGTTTCCCAAGATCTAATGGCCTGGGAAGTTGAGCCACCAGAAGTAGGCATCTCCTCTGAGATCAATGTGGCGCTTGGGGAGCGCCTCCAGAAGCTGGAAGCGGCAAAGGTCAGCTCGCCGGGACTGGGAAACAGAGTGCTGACGAGCCGTTGGGTCTGGGCCGGAGCCTTGGCTATCGTCTGCGTGGCTGTGGGACTGAAGTTAACGCTTACGAGCCGCAATCGGAATGAAGACCACTCGACAGCGTATCCGAGCATGGCTTCGATCGAGCAATATCTGATGCCGGATCGCAACGCCGAGATCGCCATGGCGCGAAGCGCTGCCCCGGAATCTATATCCAGCGACGCAAAGATCCTGGTCCTCGGGTGGCGGGGCTATGAGACCGCCATCGAAGGAAAGAACGGTTTTGTTTGTGTTGTGGAACGATCATGGACGTCCCCCTTCAACTCCGCGCAGTTTTGGAACCCGAAGGTGCGTGGGCCGGCCTGCTTCAATCCGGCAGCCGCGCGATCCATTCTGCCTCTCACCGTCAAGCGGACGGAGATGGTATTAGCCGGTTTGTCGAAAGCTCAGATGATCGACAGCATCAAGGCCGGATTCGACAATAAAGAGCTATCGGCACCGGAGCCGGGCGCGATGTGTTACATGATGTCGCGGGAAGGCTACCTTAATGACGCCGTTGGACACTTCGTACCTCATTTGATGTTCTACTTTCCACCGACAGACAAATCCTCCTGGGGTGCGGATCTGCCCGACTCGCCGGTCACGCTAAATCCGCAGTTTGAGGGCGGTCCGGAGCCCATCACCGAGTTCGTGGTTCCCGTTAGCAAATGGTCGGATGGAACGGTTGCACCGGTTATGTAGGAATGTCTCATTGAGGAAGAGCGCGACAGTGGTTTCACATCAGCAACAGGGAGTGGAAATCAGGAAACCAATTCAAATGGGCAGCATAGGTCTCGAAGGTGTATTGGAATCGGTATCGAAGGGGAAAATCATGAACCGAAAGATGGTCAAGACAATCACACTTAGAACCTTCGCGTTGGTTGCCGTATTATGCGCGGCGCGGACAGGACGCGCAGCAGATGCCGAAACTCCATATCCCAGCATGGCTCCGCTGGAGCAGTACCTGATGGCGGACCGAGATGCTGAGATTGCTCTGGCACGGTCAGCCGCTCCGCCGTCCATCTCCAGCGACGCCACAGTTATGGTTCTCGGAAGGCATGGTTATGAAACGGCGGTGGAAGGCAAGAACGGCTTCGTCTGCATCGTAGAACGCGCATGGATGGATGCGTTCGACAGTCCCGAGTTTTGGAACGCTAAGAATCGGGGTCCGAGCTGCTTTAATCCGCAAGCCGCACGATCTGTTCTGCCAATCACTTTGAAGAGGACAGACTTGGCATTGGCTGGGCTGTCCAAAGCTCAGATCATGGACGGTATCAAAAAGGCATTTCAGAACAAGGAGCTGCCGGCCCTCGAGCCGGGTGCGATGACCTACATGATGTCGAAGCAAGGGCGACTGAACGACCGCGCCGGGCACTGGCTTCCCCATCTCATGTTTTACGTTCCAGTGGCAGACGCGATGACTTGGGGTGCAGGCGTGCCGGGCTCCCCGGTTCTGCTGAATCCACAATTTAATGGTGCTCCGGAGCCAGTGACCGAGTTCATCATTCCCGTGTCCGAGTGGTCGGACGGAACACTGGCGTCCACGGATCATCACTGACATCCGGTCTTAACACGAAGTTACGGAAGCAAAACATCGTCATGTCAGCACCAGAGGTCTCACACTCGTTCCCCACCGTGGATGCAGTAAACATCCCTCAGCCACTGCACAACCATGATCTGCGAACTGTAGTGGAGCACGCACAAGTTCAGCTGATGCAACTGATGCGGGAGCGTCAACAGATCGCCCAAAGGATTGCCATTATAAAGCGCACTATCAACGGCCTTGTATTTTTATATGGTGAGCAGTTGCCACGTGCGCCCAACAACGGCGCAAACCGAGAGCGCAGGCGCGGACTCACAAATGCATGTCGTCTTGTGTTGACTCGGGCCGACACATCCCTGAGTGCCCAGGACATTTCTGCGATTCTTAAGGAAGAGTTCCCCGATCTCTTCCGCAGGCCAGGGAATCAGTATTCATCGCTTGTCACTATCCTGAACAGATTGGTGGAGTATGGAGAAGCTGACACGTTCCTTCGCAACGGAAGCAGATTTTGGCAAAGACAACAGTCGGTTGATCGCCGATCGGCTTGACCGTCTGGCACCTAAGTTGGCTCATACTTGTATGAGTACCCGAGGATGGGCCGAGACGACGGGAGCCTCGGCACAAATGGGAGAAGTGTTCGTAGATGATGATGGTCCCCTATCTAAAAATGGGGCAGGCGCGATTTCGCGAATTGCAATTAAGGCAAAAGGCAGGGTTCTCTTTGTAAACCCGTTGGATGTGACCGTGGCCAAAGCCGAGGGGAACTATGTCGCTCTTGTGCACAAGTCCGGTGCTTATCTTGTGCGAGAGACGATGGCTATCACTGAACAGAAATTGGCACCTTTTGGATTCGTGCGAATTCATCGGTCCATTCTGGTTAATACAACCCTGGTCAAGGACTTGCGACGCGACAGCACAGGGACGTATGTCCTACGTACAATTGATGGCAGCGATCATCCCGTGGGCCGTGCCTACAAGCGCAATCTAAAAATGATCGCGGGGTCCTGGCTTGGCGTGGAAATTGTGTGAACGCGAGGCGGATGTCTGACCGAAGTTCAGGAAAGAAGGCGGAAAAACAGAAGACCCTGCAATAGCGTTCGATCCTTTTGTCAATCGCTCCTCCCGCGCGGGCGTATTCCTCTCAGTGGGCAAGCCCTGATCCGCTCCCAGGCCAAGAAGAAGGGTAGCCAGCGGAAGGGCGTCAAATCGCATAAAGCACTCCCTTTGCCTCCGATTCTACACCCGGTTCTCAGGTTGCCTTCAACGACGTTCAGACCATGTATTTCAGCAAGCCCCAAAAAAGGGCCAGCCCTGTCGGCTGCCAAATTGGGTGGGACTGATCTGCAGCATCCGTACTCGCTGGCCAGTAGTTGATGCAATGGCGATATTTCAACAGTAATGACTGACGCCCTAGAATTCACAGAGTCGATTTGGGGTCTAAATTCCTACAGACAATATCAGTTTGGTCGCTAACCTAGGCACGGACGGTCAGCACGGGAACCTTGCTGTGGCTAACCACATACTCGGCAACGCTACCCATGATCAAACGGGTTAAGCCGGATCGGCCATACTTCCACAGCCCCTCCAAACCCCGATTTTGGGAGGAGAGAAGCCGGGCGGTGGGATCGCGCCCCCAGAACTGGTTGGCTCTAGAGCTCGGGTGTGATGCGCTAGAGCGCTCACAGCAAAGCGAGGTGAAGCGAGAGTGCGGCTTTGTCGCGGACAATCGCGGTGTAGTGATATTTCGTTTGTGCCGCTTTGGACAACCATGGTCGCGTGTACTTGGTATCGTAGTTGAAATAGATTTGTCTTGGCTTCCCAAACTCGATAATCCGAGCTAAGCATTCTTTGTCGGGATGTTTGAATTGGTCGCCATTCGTGCTGATCAGGTAAGATGGACTTTCAAGAACGTCGAGTAGCTCCTTGCTGGTGTTGTGCTTGCTTCCATGGTGTGCGACCTTCACGACATCCACTGAAAGCCGCTGAAGCCCGCGGTCCTTGCACACGCGTCGAATTGCGCTGGTTACCACCTCGGGGTGCGCGTCCCCTAGCAGTAACGCACTCTTTCCTCCGTATTCCGCCAGGAAAGCAATGCTGCTGCCGTTAGGAACAGCATCATCTTTCAGGAACTGCTTCTCTAATAAACTATCCAAGTCTGGAGCTGCTCCGAGGAGCCCTTTCTTCGGCAGGAATTTCTTCGTCGCGGCCAGCGCCTTCCAAGCCGCAGCGAGATCGCCAGGCGGGATACCTGCCTTTTTCACCACGGGCTCCCAAGCCTGAGCCATTTTCTGAAGAGTGTTCACGGTTGGCGACAGAAGCGTCAGGTTCATTCCACCCGGGAGCAAGTAGGATGGTAGAACACCTTTTGAAGTTACTACCCAAGGTGGCGCATCGGCTTTCCAAGCCCGTGGTGTTCGGTTCACAAGCAATGCGCTTAGGAATTCACCCTGCACAGCCCCCAACAGGCCGTGAGACTTTTTCATCTGCCTCCACCCGTTGAACCACACTTCGGCAACATTGAAGGTCAGCGGTGAGTCTGCAAACAACCTCACAAGCCCTTCAACGTGGTCGGCGTCAACATGCGTCAAAACGACCAATTCAAATGCGCGATCGTCCGAAGGCATAGCATCGATTCGCTGCACAATGTTGTCATATGTACTTACAGGCCCCCCATCGACCAGGACCCGATGAACGTCATCGTCTCTGCCATACTCGATCCACAGGCAGTCTCCATTACGGGCCGGCAGCATTTCGATGCAGAGGAAAGGCTCTGCCATATTGCCTCCTTACTTGAGTCTCCAGTCGGCATCCCCAAAAGCCACCATGCAGAGAGCTACCATCTTGCTGCTGGCGATTGCCTCGCGCTTCGCTTGCACCAGGACTTCCCCAAAGCATTCAGAAGAGTTCTGTGCTGCTTCAGCCAGGAATTCGATAAGGGTGCCCGCCACTTCCGCGACATCGTTCCCGAAGACCGTGGCCACCGTTCCGAGCACGATCGCTGCATTTGCTTGGCGAAATATCGAAAGATTGCTTGTATACGCGTCCACCGAACTGGTTCCGGTCGTATCGCACCCGAGCAGAAGGACAATCGGGTGCATGTCGTCCTGACCACACACGTATGCTGGGGTGATGTACACGCTCTGCTGGGTTTTGCCGCTGATCTCAAGTGCGATGTTATTCCCTGTTCCTTCTGCATGAGGCAGGATAACAAGAAGGGTGGGCTTGCTTTTCCTTACGGTCGCTTGCCACTCATTCCAATCGGTTACTTCCGCCAATTCACCCTTCCACTTTGCGGCCAGCTTCTTTTTCAACTCACTTAAAGATGCTGTTGGACTTGCCCCCAAAAATGAGACAACCGGTTAAGAGACAAAATCCATGGAATGGAGAAAATGAGTCATGGGATTGTCTCGCAGGCGGTTCACACGGGAGTTCAAGTTGGCCGCGATCCAGCGGCTGGAACAGGGTGTTTC
>CAZXKO010000066.1:0-99149 GCA_964641665.1 uncultured Acidobacteriaceae bacterium | reverse complement strand
CACGGTTGACGCCAAGCACCGCTAGGGAGGATCAGGCAGGTTTTGGAGCAGAAGAGAGCCCGCTGATTTAGCGGGCTTTACCGGATGATAGCTGGTAGCGCTACCGGGAATCGAACCCGGGTTTGAAGATTGAGAATCTTCCGTCCTAACCCCTAGACGATAGCGCCACGGAGCGGCCTTAAAATTATAGCAAAGCTGTTCGGTGTCCGATGGCGTGCGATTTCCTCGCCTCCTAAAGGCGGCAAGCAAAGCTGTTGCGCTGAGTTTACTTCGGGCTTTCCAGCCGGTAGCCGATTCCGCGCAGCGTCTTCAGGTAGCGGGGGTGCCGAGGGTCGCTCTCGATCTTTTCGCGCAACCGACGGACATACACATCCACGGACCGCGGCGTGACAAAAGCAGTTTCTTTCCAGACGGCATCCAGCAGTTGGTCGCGCGTAAAAACTCGTCCGCGATGTGCGGCCAGATACTCCAGCAGACGGAACTCGCGTACCGTCGTGAACACGGTGCGGCCTTCGATCTTTACGGTCATTGATGAGGCGTCGATTTCGAGATCGCCCAACTGCAGCACCTCGGGAGGCGGGGTCTCAGGTACGGTGCGCAACACGGTTCGTACTCGGGCCACGAGTTCGCGTGGACTGAAAGGCTTGGTGATGTAGTCATCGCCGCCCAGCTCGAGCCCCTTCACCCGGTCGGATTCATCGCTCCTCGCGGTCAGAAAGATAATCGGGGTCTTGGCCAGCTTCTCGCTCTCGCGAATCTGGCGGCACAGATCGAAGCCGTCGGTCCCGGGGAGCATTACGTCCAGCAGAAACAACGACGGCTGTTCCCGCAGCGCGTGGGCAAGAACCGCAGTGCCACTGATGAACGATTGCACTTCGTATCCCGCAGCCTGCAGGTTATGCCGGATCAGACGCGCGATATCCTCTTCGTCTTCCACGACGAAGATGCGGTGCCGGTTCGCACCCGCGCGAAACTCCGAGACATCGATCGCTGGCTGCATTCCTATGCTGTCTGGTCCCGCCGGGCAACAAAGGGCTCACGGCCCACGATTTCTCGAGGGTCACCCCTTGTGCAGGAACTCTAAGCCTGGAATGTTGCGCGATTGTTTCACCTCTGTTAACGATCGGTTAATTTCGAGCCCGGATGCAGCCGTGAAAGGCAAAACAGCATCCCGCCCTTTCACAAGTAGCCGACGACGGTAAAGCCCCTATTGTGCGCGAGTTCTTTTCGGCGAATGGCGCAACGTGTGGCCCTCGATCAGTCCGTAGAGTTCCTCCGCCAGATTCTTGGCATGGTCTCCTGATCGTTCCAGCGCCTGGGCCATCAGCAACACATCAAAACTCAAGGAATCTTTCTCGCGTACGTTGTCAGCTAAGTGTTTCTGGAAGAGGGTGTGGCAGATGTGGTCGAGTTCGGCGTCCGTGCGCAGCACTTTCCGCGCGCTTTCCAGGTCGAGCGAAATGAACCCCCGGTGGATATCTTCCAGCATGTCGTGCACGATCGCCGACATCTGAACCAGGTACCGCACATCGCTGCCGGGCAGTTGGCCGCTCCGGGCCTGTACCCGGTGGGCCACGCCCATCACCAGGTCCCCGATGCGCTCCAGATCTGTGATGCACTTCAGGCAGGCCAGCAACTGGCGGGCTCGTCTCTCGTTGACGCGCGTGATTGCCCCGGGCAGCTGTTCATCAATTTGCCGTTCGATCTGGTCGAGTTCCTTCTCGCAATCGCGGATGGCGAGGAAGGCCATGCGGGACGAGTTGGTGAGCAGATCCTGGATATTGAAAGTTGCATCGCGCGCAATCAGGCAGGCCCGCAGGGTCATTCGCATGAGTTCGCCCTGGGTGCCGTCCGGTTTTTGGTCGCGCGGATTCTTCGCCACCTTGGGCTTGGTTTTCGGAGAAGGCACCCTGGGAGAGGTTGAAGTCCTTGCTTCGAGTTCCGGGGAACGGACGGCTTTTCGGGGCATAAGTGGCGGAAGGCCAGCACGCGACGGGAGTTCGGCACCCTCGATGCTAGTTCTCGATTGTAAACACGGTATATGAATAAATGGTTAAAACCAAGGGAAGGTGACCGTCGATCGGTTCGCATCCGTTCTCAGAGTGCATTGTGGGCGTGCGGGGCCCTGACAACCGCCAATCCGCTGCCATGTATAATTTGCGGTCGAAATTTCCAAGACCAAGACGAGGCCCGGCGCCGTCGGGTTCGAACAATGAAGCGCTTGGTGCCGCGCCAATCAGGCGATTTACGAAGCCTGCCTCCGTACAATGAAAGGTGAATCGATGAAGGAAACGCCGCAGCAGTATGTCAAGCGGATCCTGGGATACCTGGAGGGAAAGGACCCGCTGAAGATCCAGAAGAGCACAGCCAAGAAGCTGCAGAAGCTGATCAAGCCGCTGTCGCGCAAACAAATACGGCGACGGCCGGCGCCCGAAAAGTGGTCGATTGCTGAGATCCTGGCCCACCTGGCCGACACTGAAGTGGTGGGAAGCTGGCGGATGCGGCTGATCATGGGTAGCGATGGCACGCCTGTTATCGGGTTCGACCAGGATGTGTGGGCCAAGACCTTCGCCTACGCCGACCGGGATCCCAAACACTCGCTGAGAGTCTTCCGCGTCTTGCGGGAGAACAACCTGTCCCTGCTGAAATCTATTCCGCCGAAGTTGTGGGAATACCACGGCGTGCACTCCGAACGCGGCAAGGAGACCATTGCGCACATCGTTCGCATGTTCGCCGGGCACGACCTGAACCACCTGCAACAGATTGAGAGAATCGCGAAGTCCGGTCACGGCAAAAGATGAGGCCCGATGCCAGCAATGGCGAGGAGGGGCACGATGGACCTGCTTCAGCACTACCGCCAGCTGGCGCGCTACGACGAATGGGCGAACCTTGAAATCGTGACCTCGTTTCGCACTCTGGGCTCTCCGCCTGCGCGAGCTCTACGGTTCATGGCGCACATCGTGGGGGCAGAGTATGTTTGGCTGGCCCGCCTCCGGCAGCAACCGCCACCGCTTCCTGTGTGGCCCGACCTTTCCGTGGAGGGCTGCGAGGAACACGTGCGCGCGCTCGCGAGCCAGTGGCAGAATCTTCTCGCGAACGGGTCGCCAGACTTGCTCGAGCAACTCGTGGCCTACAAGAATAGCAAGGGCGAGCCCTGGAACAGCACAACGAGGGACATACTCACGCACGTGTTCATGCACTCGACCTATCATCGCGGCCAAATCGCCGCCGACGTGCGCCAGGCCGGCCACGTGCCGGCCTACACCGACTTCATTCACGGCGTGCGGCAGGGGCTGGTGCAAAACGCGTGATGGATGATCTCAAGTTCTATCTGTTTCTAGGCGTGCAGGGCCTGGCGTTTCTAGTCCTGGTCATCTTTGCGGTTGCGTGGCCGGGGCCTTGGAATGGGCAGCGCCTCGCTGGATCCCTGTTCCTTCTGGTCGGAATATCGCTCGTATTCACGGCGCGCTTGCAACTCGGAAAGTCGTTCTCTCTGACTCCCCAGGCACGAAAATTAGTCACGCACGGTTTGTATTCTAGAATCCGCAATCCGATCTACGTTTTTGGCACACTCGCGATTGTGGGCCTGTGCCTGATCCTGCAACGGCCCTGTCTGTGGTTGCTACCTTTGCTCGTGGTGGTGATCCAGATGGCCCGTGCCCGCAAAGAAGCGCAGGTTCTGGAAGCAAAGTTTGGCGACGAGTACCGAGCCTACCGCGCCCGAACCTGGTTCTGAGCTCGCGATTCTGCTTTTCCCAGGCTTCGCCGCCGTGTAAACTTCGCGATTTGCTATGCCCACAAACCAACCGCGGCTCCTTATTCTTGCCCTCCTGTTTTTTGTTCAACTTCCCCCCCGGGCCTGGTCCCAGATGGCGCCATTGCCGGTACCCGTGTCGAATAACGCGGTGGCGGGCGCGAAGGTCGGCAAACACGAGGTTTTGTTTTCTTTCATGGGGATCGGCGCGAAGAAGACTTGGGACGCGATCACCAACTCTGCCTACTCGCTCGATCTGACCAAGGGAAAGTGGACCGAACTGCACCCGGTCCCGGGTCCCGCTGGCCGCATCGGTGCTTCAGCCGCCGCCGCGCGCCAGCAGATTTTCCTGGTCGGTGGCTATGCCGTCGACGGTCACGGCGACGAGATCACAGTCTCCGATGTTTCGGTGTACGAACCCGAGGTGCACAAATGGTATCGCGGGGCCGACCTGCCCGTGGCGATCGATGACGCCGTACTCGGCGTCTATCGCGACCGCTTTCTCTATGTGATCGGCGGCCGTACGAAGCACGATCTGGTCGCCAGCGTCCAGGTCTACGACATCGACAAAAACACGTGGTCCCAGGCCACGCCCATTCCGGGGACGCCCGTGTTCGGCCACGCCGGGGCGATCCTCGACGACACCATCGTTTACGTGGATGGCGCGCGGAAGAATCCCGCCGGAACTCCGGCCTATGTGTCGTCCGACGAGTGCTGGATGGGTAAGATCGACCGCAAGAACATCACCAAAATCGAGTGGACCCAATTGCCCGAGCATCCGGGGAATGCCCATTTTCGCATCGCCGCCGGTGCTTCGGAGAAAGACCACAGGATCTACTTCGCCGGCGGCAGTGACAATCCCTACAACTACAACGGAATTGGCTATGATGGGCAGCCTGCCGAGCCTTCGCCGGTGACGTTTGCCTTCGACGTCCGTGCCGCGAAATGGGAGACCCTCAACGAGAACACCGACAACCCAACCATGGATCATCGTGGCCTGCTGCTCACGCACGACAGTCTGGTGGTTCTTGGAGGGATGGAGAAAGGCCAGCAGGTGACCGCGAAGGTGCAACTGATTCCGCGCAACTGATTGAGGGCGGAAGGCGGTTGGCGCTGCTACGGCCCTCGGTGATCTCGCGCAGAGCACGACTCCCGGTAGGATCAAAACGCAACCAAGGAAAAGAACTAAGACCTCCTGATGGGAAGGGGCGGGCCGCGAAAACGGCAGTCCGCCTCTTCTATTGGGATAATGATATCCAAACGGCCCGGCCCGAGCGCGCCGGGCCAAGCACTACCGCCGAACATTGCCGAACGTCGCCAGCCGCCGTTCTTCGAGATCGCTCGCGTCGGCATCGTCGGCTTTCAGCGATGCCTCTTGTTCGGCCCATGCTTGCGACTCCGCGTTCTGTAACGTCGCGAGCAGCCGGGCCGCGCAAGAGCCGCAGCAGAATCCTCGCTTGGGCGACTGCCTCACAGCTTCATCCACGGTGTGCTCGTAATGGAACGCGGGCGCGCGCGAGGTGCACAGGTCGCAGCGAGAGGGTGAGTCGAACCGGACTGGATCAAATGTGGAAAACGTTACACGTTCACTCATGTTGCACCTCGCAATGTATTCTCAGGACGAAAAGGCGATTGCCTCACCAGACACCAGTTGTCAGATACTCATGAATTGATTTCGCCGAGCGGCGCCCGGCGCCCATCGCCAAAATCACCGTGGCGCTGCCGGTCACGATGTCGCCTCCGGCAAAGACTCCCTTGCGTGACGTCCGCTGCGTGACCGGGTCTGCGTCGATGTAGCCTCGCTTGTTGGTCTGCAGTCCTGGGGTTGTGCTCTGCACGATCGGATTCGCGCTGGTGCCGATGGCAATCACCGCGACCGAAAGTGGCAGATCGAACCCCGACCCTTGGATCGGCACCGGTCGGCGCCGGCCAGATGCGTCGGGTTCGCCCAACTCCATGCGCACGCAGCGGGCGCCGCTCAGCCAGCCCTTTCCGTCGGAAAGAAACTCGACGGGCGCGGTCAGTACCTGGAAATCGATGCCTTCCTGCTTGGCGTGTTTCACTTCTTCCGCCCGCGCGGGCATCTCGTTCTCACTGCGACGGTATAGAACGAAGGCATTGCCGGCGCCCAGGCGTCGAGCGGAGCGAATCGCGTCGAGTGCCGTATTGCCGCCGCCGATCACCGCGACATTCTTGCCCGCCAGATCGAGCATGGGCTCGTCGTAGCGCGGGAATTCGTAAGCGTGCATCAGGTTGATGCGGGTGAGGAATTCGTTCGCCGAATACACCCCGTTCAAATGCTCGCCGGGAATGCCCATGAATTGCGGCAAGCCCGCTCCGGTGCCGATGAACACCGCGTCGTAGCCTTCTTCGCCCATCAGTTCATCGATGGTGACTGTTCGTCCGACCACGACGTCGGTCTCGAACTCAACGCCCATGGCGCGCATGTAGTCGACTTGCTCACGGATAATCTGCTTAGGCAACCGGAACTCCGGAATGCCGTACACCAGCACTCCCCCGATTTCGTGCAGGGCCTCGAACACGTGCACTGCATGGCCCTTCTGCACCAGGTCGCCGGCTGCGGTGAGCCCAGACGGGCCGCTCCCAACGATCGCGACCTTCTTTCCGGTGGATGACGCTCTCCGAATGCGACTGCGATCCATGTGCTGCTGTTCGTAGTCGGCGACGAACCGTTCGAGATAACCGATGCCCAGGGACTGCACCTTCTTGCCCATCAGGCATCCGCCTTCACAGTGATCCTCCTGCGGGCACACTCGCCCGATGATCGCCGGGAGCACGTTGTCTTCGCGAATCTTGGCGGCCGCGCCCAGGAAGTCGCCCGCGACGATCAGCTGTACGAACTCGCGCACTTTCACACCCACCGGACACCGGTCATTGCAGGCCGGCTTGGCGCATTCCAGGCAGCGCTTCGCTTCCTGCTGCGCCAGTTCCATCGAGTAGCCGAGATTCACTTCCGTGAAGTTAGTGGAGCGCAACTGTGCAGCCTGCTCGGGCATATGCTGCCGTGGCACCTTCATCCGCTCTTTCAGTGGCAGAGGATTGAGCGAAACCGTCTTCGTCGGCGTCATCGCTTGCCTCCGGCCATAACGCACAGTTGCTCGTGCTCCTTGCGCAGCAGGCTTAACTGGTGATTCGGCTCTTCCTGAAACAGGGCCATGGATTTGCGCTCGGCCTCCCGATACATCGCGTTGCGTTGCACGAGCACGTCGAAGTCGACACGCTGCGCCTCGAACTCTGGTCCATCCACGCAGGCAAACTCGCTCTTGCCGTCGACGAGCACGCGGCAACCGCCGCACATGCCGGTCCCGTCGATCATGATCGGGTTCAGGCTCACGATCGTGCGGATATTCGCCTTCCGCGTCACGTCCGCCACCGCTTTCATCATGGGAATGGGCCCCACGGCCAGCACCAGGTCAATGTGCGTCCCGTGGTCGATCAACTGACGGAGCTTGTCCGTGACGAATCCCTTGTCGGCGTAGCTGCCGTCATCGGTCGTGATCATGAGCGCGTCGCTGACCTCGCTCATTTCGCGCTCCAGGATGACCAGTTCTTTGCTGCGCGCGCCCACAATGGCAATCACCCGGTTCCCCGCACGCTTAAGAGCCGACGCCGTCGGGTACGCCATGGCCGTGCCCACGCCCCCGCCCATGACCACCACCGTGCCGAAGTTCTTGATCTCGGAAGGCTTTCCAAGCGGCCCCACGACGTCGAGGATGTGGTCGCCGCTCTCCAACAGGTTGAGCAGGTGAGTGGTCTTGCCGGCTGACTGCACCACGATGTTGACGGTACCGCGCTCGGGATCGGAACGTTCGATGGTCAGGGGGATGCGCTCGCCGAGCTCAAACAGCCGGAGGATCACGAACTGTCCCGGCTTCTGCTTGCGGGCAATGCGCGGAGCCTCAATAACGAACCGTTTGATTCCAGGGGCGATGAATTCAGCGCGAACAATTTTGAACACGTTTACCCCGTATGAACTCATCCTGATTGTGGCGAAACCTAGTCCGCAGGGGCTGTGACGTGGGTCACGAGCAAGGGCGAGGAGGATCACCGATTGCGTAGGGGCAGACGCCCTCGTCTGCCCTGCCGGGCGAAGCCCGGCTTGATTCTGATTACTCACAATCGGCGAAAACCCTGCCGAGCTATCGCTCGGCTGCCCAGACGGGGGCGTCTGGGCCTACGTGGATGGTGCCGGTTTAAAGATCAGTCCTTGACTCGTTTTGCCGTTCATTACCACCGTAATGGGATCTTCAAAGCGCAAGTGGCGCACGCAGCCGTCTTCCTCGATTGCCGGGGTCGACGTCAGCCACTGCCAATCGACAAAGCCTTCGCCAGCGTCAGGATTGACCGTGAAATATCCGACCTGGAACGCGGTGAGATTCTGAAAGAAGTAGCTGCCTTGCGAGGGGATCACGCGAAAGTCGCGGAATCCGGCTTCCACGATCACGCGCGCCCCAGAGATTTCATCCCATTCCACCGGAATCCCCAGCCATGGCTCCGTCGAACCCCATCGCCCGACCCCAATCAAAAGGTAGGGCCTTTCTTCCTGGTTAAGTTTTGAATTGAGATGAGCGACGCCACGCGCGACTTCCGGGCTGCGGCCCCGTTCAAAGCGATGGAAGTCGACCACCACGACATCGCGCAGGTCGCTGACGCGGCCGTTTCCCAGCACCTTCGAACTCTGGCAGACAAGGCTGGCGCGGTCCACTTCGTCCATGCGCAACTCTTCTCCCTCGCGCGACGGCACAAGCGGACGGATCTGGAGAAATCCGAAGTCCGCGGCGTCGCCAGGGTGAGAGGGCAAACGAACCGCAAATTCAATCTCCACCGGACGTCCGAAGGCGTCCTCGCCGATTTTCGTCAGTTGGTCCAGAAGCGGCGCCAGCGGAAAGACATCATGTTTCAGCACCCCGGCAAAACTCACCAGGCGGACCCCCGGCCGGCTGAGGCCGTCGTAGACGGCGTGATTGTCGGCCGAGTAGGTGGATCCGACCTGGTGTAACGTGCCGTCGGCCTCGGCGGCGTCGAGCCCGAACCGAACCTCGCGCAATGCGGCCACCGAATCGTCTTCGCTGCGTTGAATGTGATTCAGTTCAAGTGCGAGGAAATCCGACTGCGAGTTCGCCAGGATGTCTTCCACCGAAGAGAACTGAACCAGGTGCCGTGGGTACCGCGGACAGAACGACAGGCACTTGCCGCCATCGACTACAGCGCGTCCTAGCCCCAGCACGACCGCGGCGATGCCGTCGCCGTAGCTCATCGGCGGCACCGGATAGAAATTGTAAGAGCGCACGACTCCCGAGAAATCCGGATAGAACCGCTCCCGGTGGACCGTGCCCACCACCTGCTGAAGGATCACCGCCATCTTCTCTTCCTCCAGCCGATAGGGTGTCGCGCGGACGTAGGCTTTCGCGTGCTGGCTGAAGGTGGAAGCGTAGACGCGCTTGATGGCTTCCATCAGTTGCTCGAGCCGCGTGGAAAGATCCGCGTCATGATTGGCGAGCATGAAAGTCTCGTACACGCCCGTGAAGGGCTGATATTGCGAATCCTCCAACAGGCTCGATGAGCGGACAGCGAGCGGATAGTGGACCTCTGCTAGAAATTCCAGCAGGTTTTCGCGCACCGAAGCGGGGAGCGTCGCATCGAGAAAGCGCTGTTGGATCTCCTGGTCATCGGCACAGTGCAATGCGAAATCCGCCAGGCCGCTCTCGTTGATAAAGCGGTCGAAGACATCGGTGGCCAGCACCACAGCGGGCGGCACCGTGACCCGCACACCAGGGAACAATTGCTGGACGCGGTGTTTGCAAAGCAGGTGGCGCATGAAGGCCAGGCCGCGCGCCTTGCCTCCCAAAGATCCGCCGCCGATGCGGAGGAAAAAGGCATCGGTCGAGGTGAGAGCGGCAGAACTGAAATCCCCGATCAGCACCTCGCTTTGCTCGCTGCGATAGTCCGCGATGGAAGCGATCAGGTCACGGCGCAGGTGCTCGGAGCTTTCAAAATCCGAAACCTTGCGCGGACGAAGTTTCTGCGCCAGCACGAATTCCGTTCTCGCCATAAGCCAGTGCGAGAAGTGGTTGCTCTGTGCGTGGTACACAATGCTCTCAGCCGGCACCGTTTGCAGCATGGTCTCGAGCGAACTGAGGTCGGTGGCGCGCCCGACTTCGGAGAGGTCTGGCAAGCGAAATATGAAGTCGCCGAAGCCAAACTGTTCGGTCAGAAAGCGGCGCAGATCGGCGAGGAGCGTGGGCGAACGCTTGCGCAGAAAAGACAGCCCCTCGACATGCGCGCGTTCGAGGAATTGCGTCCGGCTCGACTGGAGAACGATGGGCACATCAGGCACGTCCGCGCGGATCAGTCTTGCCAGTTCAAATCCGGCTTCGGCGCTGAGCACGCCGCCACGGGGAAATTCGACGTCCGACACCACGCCCAGCAGGTAAGGCTGGTATTTCATCACCAGCTCTTCAGCCTGTTCATAGTTCGAGGCCAGCAGGATCTTTGGGCGCGCGCGCATGCGCAACAGCTTGTGCGCAACGTTTATGCCTTCGCGGATGACGCGGCGCGATTGAGTGATCAACTCGGTGTAAATGACCGGCAGAAACGACGAGTAGTACCGAATGTTGTCTTCCACTACCAGGATGACCGGCACGCCGATTGCAGCGGTGTCGTGCTGAGCGTTGCGCTTGTCCTCGATGTGCTTCACGATCGCGATGAGCATGCGAACGTTGCCCTGCCACAGAAACACCCGCTCGATGTCGGTGGCCGGATTGCGTGCGACAAAGTTCTTGAGTTCACGGTAGTCGTAGGCCAAGACCACCACCGGAATATCGAGCCCGGCTTTCTTGACTTCCCGAGCCAGGCGGGCGGCGTCCATGTCGCCCACTTCCAGGTTGGTCACGATCAGATTGAAGCGCGGACTGGAGCGAGCGATGGCCAGCGCTTCCACGCCGGTCGAGACCTGCGTGATTCCCGGAATCTGCTGCAGGTTGAGTTCGAGCGATTCGCCAATCAAAAGTTCGTTGAGCCGTCCGTCTTCACGCAGAATGAACGAATCGTAGAGGCTTGAGACCAGTAGAATGTCGCGCACGCGGAAGGGCATGAGGTTCTCGAAGCCCTCAAAAAGCCGTTGCGCGTCCATCGTGACGTCGGGTATGTATTTCGTCACGTTCATGTCCCGGTCCGGCCAGTGGTGTTCACGATAACAAAAACAGGCGGGGAGGGATTCGTCCACCCCGCCTGCGATCAATTCTCCCGGCCCGAGACTTAGACCAGTCCCTGGTCGAGCATCGAATTGGCAACCTTCAGGAAGCCGCCAATGTTGGCGCCGTTCACGAGATTGCCCGGAGTGCCGTACTTGTCGGCCGTCTCGAAGCAGTTTTGATGGATCGCGATCATGATCTTGTGCAACCGATCATCGACTTCCTCGCGCGTCCAGCTCAAGCGTGCGCTGTTCTGGGCCATCTCCAGCCCTGAAGTTGCCACGCCACCGGCATTGGCAGCCTTGGCAGGACCGTAGAGAATCCCAGCTTCCAGGAACAGCTTGGTCGCTTCGAGCGTACTCGGCATGTTCGCGCCTTCCGCCACCACCTTCACGCCGTTCTTAATAAGGTTTGCTGCATCCTTGGCGTTGATTTCGTTCTGCGTGGCGCTCGGGAACGCACAATCGGCCTTGATGTTCCAAAGCGGGTTGTAATCCGACTTGATGTCCGTGGGCAGGAAGATCGCTTTCTTGAACTTCTCCGCGTAATCCCGGATGCGTCCACGACGCGCATTCTTGAGCTCCATGACATAGGCCAGCTTCTCGCGGTCGATGCCATCCGGATCGCAAATCACGCCGTTGGAATCGGAGAGCGTGATTGGCTTTGCGCCCAGATCGAGCAGCTTCTCAACCGTGTATTGCGAGACGTTGCCGCTTCCGGAAACCAGGCAAGTCTTGCCTTCGAGCGTGTGCTTGCGGGTCTTCAGCATCTCGGCGGCAAAGTACACGCAGCCGTAGCCAGTGGCCTCGGGCCGAATCAGAGATCCGCCCCAGGCGAGCCCTTTGCCCGTCAACACGCCAGTGAATTCGTTGGCGAGCCGCTTGTATTGGCCGAACAGGAAGCCGATTTCGCGGCCGCCGACTCCGATGTCACCCGCCGGCACGTCGGTGTCAGGTCCGATGTGACGATAAAGTTCGGTCATGAAGCTCTGGCAGAAGCGCATGACTTCGTTGTCGCTCTTGCCCTTCGGATCGAAATCCGACCCGCCTTTGCCGCCGCCCATGGGCAGCGTGGTCAGCGAGTTCTTGAACACCTGTTCGAACGCCAGGAATTTCAGGATGCCCAGCGTTACCGAAGGATGGAAACGCAGGCCGCCTTTGTATGGGCCGATCGCGCTGTTCATCTGGATGCGGAATCCGCGATTGACCTGGATTTTTCCCTGATCGTCAAACCAGGGCACGCGGAACATCATGACCCGTTCGGGCTCGACAACGCGCTCGAGAATCTTTGCTTCCCGGTACTCCGGGTGCCGCTGCAGCACGAGCCGCAACGAATCGAAGACCTCTTGCACAGCTTGGTGGAATTCAGGCTCGGCCGGATTCTTTGCCTTCACCTGGGTTAGGACTTGTTCAATGTAATCGCCCGAGATTCTGGTTTCGGACGGTGTCAGCGTACCTGCGCTCATAAGTTATAACCTCCTAAAATCGATAAAGTCTGCGATCAGAAACTTTACACCCGAAGTCGGACGTAGCTCAGCCTCAATCCCGACAACCCCCGACTCCGGTTCACTCCTTCGGGCTTCTTCGCCACATGGGCAGCTGCGGGTTCCAACTATGAACATCCTTTTGAACGTCGCGGAATTCGTTGCCACGGCCGACGGCCGTCGCCGCTGCGAGTTCTTCCTCGGACGGTACGAGCTCCCCCAGGGCGGAGTCGGCTTTGGACTTGAGCTTACCGTCGCTTAGACGCTCAACTAGCTTCGCGCGCCGGATTTCTCCGTGTCCCTCGCACAGCGGGCACTTCACCACACCTTGACTGTCGGTCATGATTTTCTTTCCCTCAGCAGGACTTTGGGAGTCCCTGGACGGGCGAACAGAAGGCCAGCCCATACCCGATTAGACGATGCCGCCCGGATTCCGGCTGTGATTCGAGCCACGTGCCAGCGTGAGGTACCTCACAGTCTTGCGTCCGCGCTCCCGGGCGGATCGTCGTGGAGCTCAAAGCGTGAGTCGGCCCCTACTGGCCGCTCCGGACCGTGGGGGCAGTCGTATTCCATGGTCCACCTTCAGATCGTATGACGATATGAAATTCCGAGTTCGGATTGCTGCTGAAGGACTTAGGCCTGGTGAGTAGCTCTGGGTATTGACAGGGCTCGCAGCATCGATTAGCTCGAAGCGCTGTTCTAGGCCCGCTATGACACGCTGGGGATGGGTGCTGCTGATCTTCGAGCTGTTCCTGTTCGTGGTGATCCTGATTCACCTGACGTGGACTTGCCCGACACCGCCTTTCGCGACGGCAATTCTCCGGTCCTGGCCAAACTGCAGGTAACCACAGCCCCGGTCATCTCAGCGAGCCTTACGCATTTGCCGACGGGCTCCCCACGTCAAATCCAGTCAGGCATTCTGAGAGATCTCCCTTTTTCGGAACGGATGACTCCCGCCGGACGCCGTTCTCTTCTCTGCACAATGCTGTGCTAGCCGTTTCTCCTCCGTAGCTGTTCCCTGTGAAGGTTGATCCGTGCCGGAGTCGTTGTCCGCCGCTGGCGGCGTCATTCCAGCGTGCCAACTAGTTTGGAATTCAAGGCGTACGCAGCTTCGTAGTGCGAGCGGTTTTCTTCCGCGATGCGGGGGTAGCATAGCTTCGGTTAATGCGCCGGGAGACCATCCCGGAGAAGGCGGTTCGAAACCGCCCTCCCGCCCCAACCCTGATGTCGATTTAGCGCGCCCGCGCCAGCACCAGCGTGATATCGTCCGGCTGTTCCTTGTCGCCAATCCAGTCATCCACCGCGCCGGTCACGAGCGCGGTGATTTCCGTCAGCGGCAACCCACGATTGTCGCGGACCAGGTCGATCAGCCTCTGCTCGCCGAACTCGCCGAAATCATTCTCCGGCTCAGTGATTCCGTCACTGTAGGCCAGAAAAATATCTCCGGCCTTGAGCTGCACCGAAGCCTCATCGAAGGAGAGGTTGTCGAAGAGCCCCACGACTGTTCCGCCCTGATCCAGGCGGAGAATCGAACCATCCGGACTGATAATGATCGGTGGCAGGTGCCCGCCGTTGCTGTAGCTGAGGTTCCGCGAGGCTCCGTCATAGATGCCGAGAAACAGAGTCGCGTACTTCTCCTGCGGCGTGCTGTCGTAGAGTTGATGGTTGAGAAGAGATAGCAGCGCGGCCGGCGACACTTCCACTCCCTCGGTCCCGGAGGCCAGCATCATAGGGGCCCCGGTCGCGGCGCCCACCGCAACCGGCTCGCGCGAAACCGGCATGCCCACCATCCCATAGGCGCGCACCGCCGAGTGGATCGTCGCCATCAGCAGCGCTGCTGAGATCCCTTTCCCGCTCACATCCCCCGCCGCCAGAATCAGCTTGTCGGAACTCACGGCCAGAAAATCGTAATAGTCGCCGCTCACCGTGCGTGCCGGACGGCAGTATCCGTGAACCTCCAGCGACTCCAGCTGAGAGATCTCTCGTGGGAAAAGCTGGGCCTGCACTTCCTGCGCGATTACCAGTTCGTTTTCGAGACGCTGCTTTTCCTTCTGTTCCAGCACCAGTTTTTCGATCGAGGCCGTCATCGAGTTGAACGAATTCGCCAGTTCCGCCAGCTGGTCGCTCGATTTCACCGGGATGCGATGGCTGAAGTCTCCGCGATCTACGTGCTGGGTGGCCCGGTACAAGTGCGCCACCGCACCCGTGATCGAGCGGGTCAGGCTCATGCCAATCACCAGCGCAAGGAATTCGATGATGGCCAGGACGATTGCAAAGCCCAGCAGAATCAGTTCTGCGCCCTTGGCAAAGTCACCGAGAGCGGCAAACAGACGGCCGTAAAGCACGGACGGTCGGGTTTGCACGCGCACCAGCGGAGAGCGCTGTTCGTGGTCACCTGTGTCCCAATCGACCACCGGAAGCGGTGTGCCGAAGGTGATCTGGTGATCGAGCATGCCGGCCTGCTCCGGGATCGTTCCGGCAGTGAACGTGGCGTGAGCTGCCTCGCCTTCAGCTTCCATCGCCAGACCAGAGCTGTTTTCTCGAAGCGTGATCCCCGGGGTTGCAGCTTTCCCGGTGGAAACTGAAACTCCACTTGGGGGCACACTCTCGTTCTGCAGCTGCAGACCCGTCGTGTACAACGTGATCTCGCCAAGGTTGGTGGCGATTTCCTGCACTAGCTCTTTGTCCAGCGCTTCACTCGAGACGACGGTCAGCTTCTCAGAGCGAACCGGAAGGACTGTGGCCGCGCGCAAGTACAGCTGGCCTCGGTCCCGCACGATCTCACCGAACGGCCCGTGCACGAAAGAAGGAAACGAGAATGGCAGCGTCCCTTTGGCATCGCCACAGACAGGCAGGGGCTTGCTCCCGAACCAGGCGCACACCTGGCGGTCCTTCCAGATCACCTCGCTCTTTCGAAGACGCGCGAGCAGCTCGACGTTGGGCGCGTCTCCTCGCTCCAGCCGCGCCGCAAGATCATGGGCGAACGCAGAATTCACGGCCTCAACGCTGTGCAGTTGTAACTGGATTTCCGAGGTCACAATGAAATTCGCGAACTGCCCCCCGAACAGATACAACGTCCCGAACGCCATCGCGATCAACAGTATTGCGGGAACCACACCGATAAAAACGTAGGTGACAATCAGCCGGTTGCGCAGACGCCAGAGAAGCTTGGTTTTCAGCCAGCGGAAAGCCAGTAGCAGAAACAGCAGAATGGCGATGAAGCTGAGAAAACCGACCCACCACCCAAGGCTCTGTCCTCCGCCCTGTTTCAAGGCCGCCAGCAGCTTTTGCAGCACGAACAGAAATCCGGCCAGGCCCAGCGCGTACCAAGCTCCCCAGGCGGCCCGGCTCCGGGGCCAGAGACCCCACCGGCTTAGCCTTGTCCGCAACGCTGCGTAAGACAGATCCATAGCGTTCAGGTCCGATTATGACAGAAACACGCTGTGCGAAGGGAACGCTCGCTCGAGCCGGAGCAGGCCGAATTTTTCATCGTGAGAACTATGGTTTGAGAGCGGCGCGGGTCTCTGGATGATGAGCCACTGCGACCCTTGGTTCCACCAGCGTGCCGTTGACGCTGAATCCCGGAGACCCTTCTGGTACCACCAGGAAATCCAGCTTGCCCTTCAACGAGGCTTTGCCGCCTACGGCGTAGGTCGCGGTCGGGGAAATCAAAGCGCCGTCGCGGACCGAGATTTCACCGTCGTGCAAGGCGAGCTCCGCGGTAAAGCGTCGAACCTTGAGCGGGTCGTCCCCAAGCACAATGTGGGGAAGTGCTCCGTCCCGCATGTTGACCTGCACGCTGCCTTCGGCGGAGGAAAGGAGCTCAACCGACGTGGCCCCCGTCATACGGATCTGATATTTGCCGCTGGCTGTGCCAGTGATCCATGGATCCTTCATGGCCGCGGCGATATGACCCAGCGAAACATTCTCCAGAGTTCCGGTGCCGGCGTACGTCGGCGGTTTCGTGGTGAAATCCGCCTGCCATTCCCCGCGATGCTTTCCGTTCATTACCTCGCCGCGCAAGACCGACAGGCGCACCCGTCCTTCGTCGAACTCGACGTTGGCGGTCACCTTCGTCGCCACCACGTTCCGGATCAGCACACGGTCCGCAGCCAGCTTCCCGGACCCGTGAATTCTCGTAAGAAAGGAAGGGCCTGTCATGGGCGCGGAGGACAAGAAGCGATACCACGGCCGGCTGGGAGGATTGGGATTCAGCAACTCGTGAAGCGTGTCCGTCGCGATTTCATCCACGTGGAGGTCGAAGCTCAACGGACACGACTCCACCGGACCGCACATGCGCGGTAACCCGAGCGACCCGGTCCACCGAGTCCCGGCAAACGACGCTGAGATCCCGTTTACCTTCGTTCCGTCCGGGTCAAGACTCAGGTCTGCCGAAGTGATTTCAATCGGAGCATTCAAACCGCGCAGTTCGGCCTGTATCGTACGCAGCTTGGCGGTGCCATTGATCATGGGACCGGCGAACGCCGACCAGGGGCCCCCTACTTGCAGTGCCACCTTCGCCCACCCGACGACCGCCGGATGATTGGCTGGCAGCCCGGCGATTCTTGCCACCTGCAGCAGTCGCTGCACTTCCGCTTCACCTTCTACCGAAAGCTCGTAGCCTGACCGTGTGATCCGTCCCTCAACGCTTGCCGGTGACGGTCTGCCGAGCTTCATTGGAAAAGGTCCCAACACCAGTTGAGGCTCATCTGGCGCTTTCTGCGCGGCGCGCCGAGCGCGACTGGTTCGAGGTTTCCCTGAAGCACCCGAGATCAGCGAGAAGGGAACCGCATTCAATGCCAACTCCGTCTTGGCCAAGGGAGACCGCAGCACCAGATTGCTGGTCTGGCCGTTGCCCGTAAACTCTGCCGCCGCTGCGCCTCCTCCGTGCATCCGGAAGTCGGCCTTGACCACCCCGGTTGCCCGCAAATCCGCAGGCAGGTCTTTTTTGGCGTGGCGTGCGACTTCCAGCAGGACCTCCGCCGGTACTTTCTCCAACGCGAGTCCGAGGTCATAGTTTCTCGGTCCCGGAAGATTCACGACCTCCCCGCGCACCGTTATGAAGCCGTCGCCCATCGGAGTCTGGCATAGAATCTGATGAAACCCGCGATCCACCGTGCTGTAGTGCGCGGCGCAATGCGTCCGGACCGGAGAAAGAGCCTCGCCGGCGATGTCGTACCGCCGGAAGTCCTCCAGTGAGGCGTCACCGTCCACCGCCAGATCGGCCGGGGTCCCGGTCAGCGCCGCCGACACCCGCACCCCTCCCCGCCAGCCCTTGTCCTGACCGGAAAGCAGTTTGGTAAGTTGTCCTAACTGCGCGTCCTGCCACGACAGGTTGAACTCGAGGGGCGTTCCGCGGAGAGTTTCGGCCCGCTGCCAGGTTCCGTTCACACGAAACTGGCCGGTGTCGCTCAGGTTCAAGTCAGATCGGATCGGTCGCGCTCGCAGCCGCATACCCCACGCGTTTTCAGAATCCTGCCAGAACGCATAGTCGGCGTCGGCCAGGGCAAACGGCTTCTTCTCCGGACCGGACTTGAAGTTGATCCGGCCTCGATCTGCCTCGATGTACGGGAATGCCGGCCGCGACTCCGAGCGTGCTTTGCTGGTCGGCGCCACCGCTGTTTTCGCGGTCCGCTCCAGCAGATTCTCGATATTCCACCGGCCCTCGCCATTGCGCGTGAGGTTCAAGCTAGGCTCGGTCAGGCTGAGGCGCGAAATCTCCAGGTGCCCGCGCAGCAGGGAACTCAGGCGCAGGAAGGCCGTGACTTCCTGCGCCCGCAGTACTGGTTCTGCGCTGAAAGCGGGATCATCGTGAACGACAAAGTTTTCCAGATCGAAGCCCGGTTGGGGAAGCAGGCGAATGTGTACATTGCCGATCTCAACCTGCCGCTGCAGGGCCATGGCGATGGAGCCTGCGATGCGCTGTTTCAAACGCGCTGCCCCGGGTCTTATGAGAAACAACCCCAGCAGCAACGCGGCGCACACCAACATCCATCCGCGTTTGGAGCGCAGGAAACTCACTGAACAATCCTGAAGGTTCGCCGCCACCTCGTCTGGTCAAAGAAGTGAATGACCACATGGGCCAAGAATCCGATCCGTTCGCTGAAATCGGTGTGACGATATTGATCCGGTGGCGTGTTAAACGACCAGTACACGAACATCGGCCGCCCAATCACATTCTCTTTCGGGATGAAACCCCAGTAGCGGCTGTCCAGGCTGACGTCCCGGTTGTCGCCCATCCCGAAATAACTGTCCTTCGGAACGACGACATCGTCGCCCTCCACGTTGGAGGGCAGAAGCAGCTTCCACTCTGCCGTCACGTTGTAGGCCTCCGAAGGCGCCACCGCGGGGAAATTGTCGCGATAGGGATCGTAGAAGAGCGGCCCTTTGTGCATCACATACGGCTCGTTCAGCTTCTCTCCGTTGCGATACACCACGCCATCGCGCAAGTGAATCCGGTCCCCGGGGATTCCCATGATCCTCTTCACCACGTACAGCCCCGGTTCCGACGGAGAGAGAAACACCACGATGTCGCCCCGCTTGATGTCCCGGTAAGGCATCAGCGGGCCCAGCCAAGTGGTGCGGGGAGCAAACTGTTCGCGGTTCACGAACACGTGATCCCCGATCAGCAGGGTGTCCTCCATCGAACTGGACGGGATCTCGAATGCCTGCAGAACAAACGTAATGATGAAAAGGCCCGTGACCAGCACCGCGGCCAGCGAAGCGAGGAACTCCACCGTGGTCTCGCGCTGCTTCTCTTCCACCACCCCATCTTCTTTCTTCGCCACTTGTGCCTTATCCCCAGATTGGAAATGTTGACAGCCTTAGCTGACCAGCCGAAACGTGCGTCCCCAGCGGGTGATCTGGAAGAAGTGAGTCACCGCATAGGCAAGGTGATAGAGTTTATCACCCAGCGTCGGTGCGGGCGGCATAGCATCGTCCGGGTCGCTGATGGACCAGTAAATCAGCAGCGGCCGGCCGATAATATTCGCCCGAGGCACGAAGCCCCAGTACCGGCTGTCGGAACTGTCATCGCGGTTGTCGCCCATCGCGAAGTAGTGGCCTTCAGGGACGATCAACTGCCCGTCCTCCACTAGCTTCGGCATCTGCACCCACCAGTCGGCATTGATGCCGGGGTCAAGCACGTCCAGCCGCGGAAAGTCGTCGCGAAACGGGTTCGGCTCCGGCTTGAAGAATCTGGCATATGGCTCGTTCAGCGGCTGCCCATTGACGAAAACGCGCTTTCTGATCAGGTGAATCCGGTCGCCCGGAATTCCCACCACCCGTTTCACGAAATGCTGCGCGGGATTGACCGGGTAGTGGAACACGATGATGTCGCCCCGATGAATCTGCCGGTAGGGAATCAGGTTGTCGCCCACGCCTCCCCCGCCATAGCAGAGTTTATCCACCAGCAGGTAGTCCCCGATGAGCAGCGTGTTCTCCATCGATTCCGAAGGGATCTGAAACGCCTGCACGATGTAGGTGATTACGAAGACCGCGATCACCAGCGTCGCCAGCAGCGACTGAATGGACGTGATCCAGTCCGTGCTGGAATCGTTCACCGGGGTCGGAGGCGTCGCAGGCGTTGTCATGAGGCTAATGAGTGGGCGAAGGATTCTTCTCGGTCGCCTTCAGGTCAACCACCGCGGCGGATGAGGCCAGATAGTCGAGCACTTGCCGGGCGGCGTCCTGCTCCGCCTTCTTCTTGGTCGAGCCCTCGGCGCGTCCCGTGAACTCCACCTTCGTGCCCGTCGCCGCATGCAGCCGCGCCTCCACCGTAAACGTCTTGCTGTGCTCCGGACCGGCTTCCTTCACCAATACGTACGATGCTTGCGCCCGCCCGATCGCCTGCAACGTTTCCTGGAGCGCCGATTTGAAGTCCATCACGGGAACTCCCACCGTGCCCGGATTCATCCGCTCCAGCTCAGGAATGACCACGCTATCCAGAATGAACCGGCGCGCCGCATCCAGACCGCCATCCAGGTACATCGCGGCGAGCACCGCCTCGAGTGCATCCACCAGCAGCGCGGTTTTACTGCGCCCTCCGCTCTTTTCCTCACCGCGCCCCAGCCGAAGGTAATGCCCAAGTTCCAGTTCTTGCGCGACCCGGATCAGGTGTTTTTCGCTCACCAGGTGGGCTCGCAGCTTGGAGAGTTCACCTTCCCGAAAATCCGGAAAGCGCCGGAACAACTCCTCGCTGGTAACCAGCGCCAGCACCGTGTCGCCTAGAAACTCAAGTTGTTCGTTATCTCCGGCCTTCGCGCTTTCGTTGGCGGCTTCCAGTTCCCGCGCCTGCGAACTGTGCGTGAGGGCCTGATCGATGAGTTCGCGACGCTGGAAGTGATATCCCAACAGCTTCTCCAGCGCCGCGATTTCTCTGACTTTCATGCAGATGTCAGCCGGTTGCAAAAGACCCCAGCCCAAAAAAAGGGAGCGATACCGTTGCCGGTCTCGTCAGCTATCGCGCCGGCAACCGGGAGGATTCCTGCCAGACTGCCGCTTACTTCGGCTGGCCCGGTGTGCCGGCTAACTGCGTCAGCCGGTCGCGCTCCTGACGCGCCAGTTTCCCCGCGCTCGTAGTCTCCTGCGTCATATCGACGGCGCGGTTGGCTTCCTTCAGCGCGTCCGCGTACTTGTTCTGGCGGTCCAGCGAGATCGCCAGCCGCAACACGACTACTGGATCCGGCGCCGACGGAAACGCGTCAATCGACTTGCGCAGGTCAGTCTCGGCGTCGGCAAAATTATCCTTTTTGAATTCCAGCGTCCCGATGATGGAAAACGCGAACGAGCGCAGTTGCGACTTGTAGGTGTCGACCTGGTCCTGCGGCGTGCCCTGCGGGATCGCCACGTCGGTATCGACCGTCTGCACCGCCTTCTGCGCCATCTTCATGGCTTCGTCCAGCCGCTGATCCTTGTCGAGATCGGTGTCCCGCGTCTTTTCCGCCAGTTCGCCGGCCACCGTGACCAGCGCCTCCGGATCGTCGCCGTCGATCGCCAGTGCCTTGCGGCCCATTTCGATGATCTTGTCGGAGTTGCCCGCGCGCTGGTAATCGCGCATCACATTCTTGAAGAGGACGATCCGCAGTTCGCTGTCTTTGAACTTCACCGCGAAATCATTCGCAGCATTTTCCGCTGCCGCTGGATCGGTCAGCGCGGCCGCAGCCTTGTAGGCTTCGTACTCGGGAGTGGTCTTGGCGGCTGGAGGACGCTTGCCCTGGGGCGCCACGGCCGGTGTCGGGCTGGATTGTGCGGCCGGCGTGTTCTGTGTCCCCGGCGGCTTGGTCTGAGCCAAACTCCACGTCGCAACTGCCAGCACAGCACCGATCATCGCTGCTCGCTTCATGCTCTCTCCTTGGGTTGGCGACCCTCTCTTCTCGAAAGTCGCGATTCGTTCGCTTCTTGGGACTACTAGCGCGTCGCTGGTGGCTCGTATGGTTGCTGCAGGCCACGCTCGGCGGCCGCCTTCACTTCGGGCAGCGTGCCCGCCGCCGTCAGCGCAGCCCGATAATGATCCACGGCGGCCTCACGCTGTTCCTGCAAATCGAAAATTCTCCCCAGGTAGATGTGCGACCAGGCCACCACTTTGGGTTCCTGCGCCAGTTTGAGCGCCTGCTCGAAATATCCCGTAGCGCCCGCCATATCCTTGTTCGCCGTCGCCACCTGCGCCATGATAAACAGCGCTCGCCCCTTGTCCTCGTGATTTCCGTCCAGCGCCTGTTGCGCCAGTTCCTGCGCTGCCTTTAAATCCCCCGCCGCCAAACGCTTCTCGGCCGCCTGCAGCAGGTGCGGATTCTTGAGCCGCGAGTAATTCAGCAGTTCGGGCGAGGCGGCGCTGGCGAAATGAGTCTCCGAGGCCCGCTTCGCCTCCTTTTTCAAATCGACCGCATTCAACAGGTCCGCGAAGGCATTGCGAATGCCGGCCGGATCCTTCTCGAACTGCGTCATCGAATCATAGAAATAGCGCGTCAGGATGAAGCCCTGCTCCATCGCTTTCTGCACATCATCAGAACGCACCGCCTCCGGAGTCTTGCTCGCCCCCTCCGTCCGGATCTCGATTGCCCTTATCAGGCACTCCGTGATCAGCAGCGACACATCGACCTTGAACGCCTCGTCCATCGGCGTCCGCTGTACCGAATCCAGCAGCGGCTCCAGCCGCTTAACCGCGGCGGGGTACTTCAATGACAGCGGATCGAGCAGGTAATGCAGGTAAGTGTGGCGGATCTGATCCACCTTCAGCGCCGAACCACCCGGCGTGATGACCACGTAGTAGTCCGACCCGTAATTTCGTGCGTTGACCTGTCCCGGTGCCCCCATCGGTTCCATGTACACCGTGAATCCGCGGCCCAGATAGCCTGCCGACGGCAGTTTCAGATAGATCTCAGTATCGAACAGCATCTTCGAGAGCGGCTCGTGATACTGATCCGTCAGCCGGGTGTACGCCTCGCGATGCCTCTGCCAGATCCCGTGCAGCCCAGCCTTCTCATAAAACGCGGTGGCCAGTTTCGCGAAGCCGACCACGATCATGGCGTCCGGCGGCAATTCCTCTTCTTTTACCTTCGGAAGGAAATTGGGCGCGGCGCCCAGATACAAGCTTAACGAGACATATTGCGACAAAGTCCTCGACGGCTCCGGCCATACGTGCTCGCGGTAAAACTGGCACATCGGGCTCAGTGCCGCCAGCGCCTCATCGGAATCGCGCGCTGCCGTGGCAATTTCCTCGCGGATCTGGCGCCGCAGCGAATCGGAAACGCTTAACTCCTCGTCGTACCCACAGGCGTTCATCGAAGCCAGGATCGTGAACAGCGTCTCGTTCGTATCCAGCGTGACTTTAGGCGTATTCTGTGCCGAGCACACCCCTGCCAGCAGCGCGAACAACGCACCCAAAATCGAATGTCGCAACCGGAAACCCAGGGAAAACCTCCAGCAGGGCAGCACGCTGTGGGGATACCACGATAGTTTAAGAGCTTCTGTTCAGGGGGTCAATTGGAAGGCGGGTGTTAGGTCAGGTGTCAGGTGTTAGGTCTTAGGTCTCGGGTCCTCGCCCTCTGGCGAACTTTGAGCAGCCGTGCCCCTACTCCACCACCCACCCAACACCTGAGACCTGAAACCTGGTCCTACCCCCGAACGCTGATCTTCGAGAACGAAAGCACCGCGTGCCCCGTCGTCGGGCGCCCCATCGACATCGCCGGGCGGAACGTGGTGAAGATCAGCATCCGCTTCACTTCGGGCAGCAGGTTCTGGGAATTGTCGGAGAGGATCCGGTAGTCCTGCACCCTCCCATTCGCGTCCACGTAGGCTTCGATCACCAGCGAGTCTTCATTCACCGAGCTCAGAGTCGCTGCGAAGGAAGTGTCCTGCAGTTCGGGACCGGTGTACAGCATCAAGGGCACATCGTTGCGGCTGCGGGCCTGCAAATCCGTCAGCGTCATCCCCATGACGAATCCAAAAATCACGACCGCCGCGATCATCCCGACCGTGGCCGGAACCATGAACGCGTGCAAGGCATTCTCCACTCGGGCGAGTATTCCCTGGAAGCGCGGCCGGCGGGCTTCCGCGGCTTCGCGCGATATCGCAACCCGCAGCCTCAGTGCCAGATCCGCGGGCGCCTTGCGGCGGCCCACGCTGGCCAGCAGATCCTGGGTCTGACGGAGCAGCGCATACTCCCGGTCGCAATGCGAACACTCGTCCAGATGCCGCCCGAAAGCGTGCATCTGGGTCCCGGTGACAGCTCCGTCAAGGTACGGCGAGAACATCGATTTGGCCTCGGCGCACTTCATGACGTCACCTCGATTTCCTCCCCACCACGTGACACCCGGCATCGGGAACCCAGCTTCGGATCTTCCGGGCTCAACAGCCCTAGCTCCGGCGCGACTTCCCGCACGTAACTGGTCAGCCGCTGCTTCAGCGCCTCCCGCCCGCGCGTCAGGCGCGACTTCACCGTGCCCAGCGACACCTCCATCACCTCGGCGATCTCTTCGTACGACATACCCTCCAGATCGCGCAGGATCAGGGTGCTGCGATACGGCTCGGGCACTTTCCGCAACTCGTCTTCTACCCGCGCCCGCACTTCCTCGTGCGCAGCCCTGTCGAACGGCGACTCCCGTTCATCCACCAGGGTCTCTTGCATCGCTAAACCGCTACCCTGGTGCGATTCGTTGCCCAGCGGTTCCATCGACGTCTCGTGGGCCTTGTGCCGGAACCACCACCGCCGCCGGTTTGAAGCCTCGTGCACTGCGATCCGGTAAATCCACGTCTTCAAACTCGACTCGCCGTGGAAGTGCTTCATCCCGCGAAAGACCTTCAGGAAGACTTCCTGTGCCGTATCGGCGGCATCCGCAGGATCCGTCAGGATGCGATACACCAGCCCGTAAATCGGTTGGTGAAATTCCCCGATCAGCCACGCGTACGCTTCCTCAGACCCGGCTTTCAGTTCTGCGACGATCGCCGCTTCCTGTTCGCGGGCTCCGATCGCGCTTACGAGATTCCCCAAGGTGGCTGCTCCCGCCATGACTTTCACGGCGCACCCCGTATTATAAATTTTCCGCGCCTCAGAACCGACCGAAAACTGTTCCGCTCTGCTGCCTCAAAGCCCAACCAGGAACCGACACCTGCAATACATAGACCCCAGTACCCTGTCAGGAGTTCCCAAACTTCAGTCACTAGTCGTCAGTCGCAAGTCGTCAGCCAACCCCTCCCTTCCCCAGTGGGATTACGACATAAGACTTTGATTTACAGCTAGATGCAAGGATTTCGAGCAGCTCTGCCCTTGGAGAGGAAGGTGGTTTTCAGGCGGGCAACGATTCCCTACGACCGGCGACGTGTCTGCCCGACGACCGAAAACCGACGACTTTGATCTTCCTAACGACTGACGACTGAAGACTGGGGACTGCCTTACTGCGAAGGTTTCTGCTGAGCCGGCTGCGGGACCGGCTGGGTGGGGGTGGCAGTCGCCGGCTTCACGGGAGGTTTCGGCACCGGCTTCTTCTTGGCCACGGGCTTTTTCGGCTCGTCGTCGTCCACGATGATTTTCTTCGGCGCCGGCGGTGGAGTCGCGGCCTGCAAGGTCTTCACCTGCGTGCGCAGCTGATTGAGCTCCGCTTCCTTCGAAGTCGTCAGACTCTCCATCCGCTCCGCGAACGAACGGCGCGCTCTCTCAAATGAATTCAAGTCATTGGAGAGTCCCTGAAATTCATCCTTGGACCCGAACGCGCCCGCCGCTTCAGCCACGCTTCCGAGCACGTCATAGAGCGCGTCGAGATTGCGATACAGCTTGAAGCTCGCCGCCAGATCTTCCGGCGAGTTCCGCAGCTGGCTCACAATTTCCGGAAGCGCCGACTCCAGATTTCGTTTGACGGAATCCACGTTCCCCAGAATCTGCTTCTTGTAGCCCGAGTCCGCCTTCCACTTCTCGATGCGCAGCTTGCTCAGGTCCGCCTGCGTCGTTTGTGACGCCTGCTCCAGTTGCGCCAGCAGTCCGTTCAGTTGACTGACCGACTCGTACGGAACCGGTGCGGTGCTAGACGGCGTGCCCTGCGCGCCGAGAAAACAGGGGGAGAAAAGCAGAGAGAGGAAAATTGGGGCTCGAACTAGCGTCAGGTTCATTGTTGAGGACTGGGAGCGCGCGTCCCAAGAATACTAAGTTTCCACACATTCCGAAAGTCTGCCGCCCTCTGCGTTTGACTATCCGCAATGGAAGCGGGACAATGTCTCTGGTTCATCCTTCCTCTAACGCGGGTTTCTCCGCACCGAGTGGGCCTGTGGCGCAGTTGGGAGCGCGCTTCCATGGCATGGAAGAGGTCGTCGGTTCGAACCCGACCAGGTCCACCAATCTCTTCGAACGTTTCGGACGAAAAACAACGCACATCCTGATTTCGCGCGCGGGTTCACGCCCAGGCTTCGGGAAGATTCGGTTCCTCGCCGATGACGTGAACCACCATGGGACTACCGTGTGGCCGTGTTTCTCTTTGCCGCGTGCTCTGGGGGTCCGCAGCCTGCTATCCTCACCTCAGAACCGGTCTGACATCTCCGGTTCCGCCATGGGACGCATCATCGTTCGTCTGCGCAACCGATTCACTTGCAGGGACTGCGGCAGCCACAACGGAGTTCGCTCGCGCAGAAGGATATGGGAATATTTTCTTCCCTTCGTGCTGCTTCAGCCCGTCCGCTGCGCCGACTGCTTCCGCCGCGGCTATTGCCTTCTTTTCGTGCCCCTGATTCCCGCGAACGACGTGCCGGGCCCAACTACACGCGCACCGCATTCCTCCCCGAACGATCACCGGGCAGCCTGAGATTTGCCGGGCATACCTCCTCCGATGGAGAGGCACTGATTCCCAAAATGGAAGCGTCACCTGACGATTTCGTGCAACCTTTTCAATGCTCCCATGATCCTCTGTGGTAACGGGTCTGGCATTCTCCCCCGGGGGGCTGCTATGCGCCGCGCCGCTTGCGGGTTCTTCCTCGCACTGATCCTCCCAACTTACCTTCTTGCCCAACACTCAACCAGTTCATCGAGCAGCTCAAGCTCGTCGAGTAGCAGTTCGCCCTCGGGAAGTTCGAGTTCTTCCGGCAGTTACAGCGGAGGCTCGCATTCGTCGGGAAGCTCCACTTCCTCGAGCGCCGGTTCCTACGGGAATGCCGGCGGAAGTTGGCATTCATCGGGGAGTTCCGGCTCCTCCAGTGGAGGAGGTCACTCGGGCTCATACTCCGGTTCGAGCCCTTCTCGTGGCAGCGGTTCCAGTGCGTCTTCCAGCGCGCTGTCCGGATCTCGCGCCTCGTCACGCTCCGACGCTCGCGGTAGCGACCTCAGGTCCGCGACCGACCGTCCAAATCGCGGAGTCAACGAGCCCGCGAAGAAACCGGTCCAGGGACTGGCCGCCACGCCGGGCCAGAAAGTCGGGCAAAAACAAGAGCCGAAAACTGAGTCGAAGACCGAACAGAAGGCCAAAGCACACCCCGGGCTATTCTCGTTCCTCCGGAAGCATCCACCGTGCCAGGGCAAAGACTGCCCACCTCAACCGCCATGCCGGGGCAAGAACTGCAAGGTCACGTGTCCGGCGGGTCAAGTAGCGTCCGGTTCCGCCTGCGTACCGGTGTTCCAACCGTACGTGAATGATTGTGCCAACGCCATTGACCCGACTGGACGTTGTGAGTCGAGTAGGCTTGTCGCCCCCTGCGCCGGGCCGTCGACCGCGGTGTTGGCCACACAGGAACAGGAGGTGGAGCGATTGCGGGTTCAGCGCGACGCGGCTTGCCGCCAAGCTCCACTGAGCCCAAGCTGCGCCGATCTCACTCATCGGTACGAAGCAGCGCTCCTCGAGCTTGAAGAACTCCGCCGCGAAGCCGCGCGCTGCCGAACGCCCTAGGGCCGGATCTCGATCGGTGTACCATCCGGCACCGCCTTCCAGATTTCATCCATCTCCGCATTCGTGACCGCGATGCAGCCATCCGTCCAGTCCCTGGCCCGATGCCCGCTGCCTAGCCAGCCATAGCCTTTCGGCAACCCATGAATCATCACGTCGCCTCCCGGCGCCACTCCGGCCTTGCGCGCCCGGGCGCGGTCCCGAGCATTCGGATAGGAAATGTGAATCGAGCGGTAGAACTGGCTATGCGCGTTCCGGCGGTCGAGGTCGTACACGCCCTCGGGTGTCTTGTGATCTCCCTGCCGCGCTTTCGGTCCGACCGGATCTCCCCCGAGCGCCACGCGGCACTTCTTCAACACTTTGCCGTGGTCGAGCAGCGTCAAGTGGGTTCTCGCTTCTCAACCAGCACGCGATCCGCCCGTGCACCTGGTGCGAGACGCTCCTCAGCCCGCAAACCGGCCGGCCATAGAAGAAGCATCGCGTAGCAGAGGACGAGGAACCGGTTTACATCGTGCGGTGAGAAGGGAGATGTGTCATCAGGCCTCGGAAACATAACGCGCCCCCCATTTTTCCACATTCCCTTCCGCCCCATTCTCTGCCATAATTGATCGTGCACGCCAACCTCCACCCCAGCGCGCCCAATAATTCCGGGCGTAGGGGACTCCGGTTGGCTTTTTCCTTTGGGCCAAACGGGGCGCGCCGGAGGCCCCGGCTGCACAATTTTCCACACCAAAATAAAGTGAGGAAGCGATGTCGGCAAAGTACATCTTTGTGACGGGCGGAGTTGTGTCTTCATTGGGCAAGGGTCTCGCGGCAGCCTCCATGGGCTGCCTCCTCGAAAGCCGCGGCCTCAAGGTCAACCTGATGAAGTTCGACCCCTATCTCAACGTCGACCCCGGCACCATGTCTCCCTTCCAGCACGGCGAAGTCTTTGTCACCGACGACGGCGCCGAAACTGACCTCGACCTCGGACACTACGAGCGCTTCACTCACGCCAAACTCTCCCGCGATAATAACTGGACCACCGGACGCATCTACGAGCAGATCATCGCCAAGGAACGCCGCGGCGACTACCTCGGCAAAACCGTGCAGGTCATCCCCCACGTCACCAACGAAATTAAGGCCGCCATGAAGAAGGTCGCGCAGGATGTGGACGTGGCCATCGTCGAAATCGGCGGCACCGTCGGCGACATCGAATCCTTGCCCTTCATGGAAGCCATCCGCCAGATGCGCCAGGAACTGGGCCGGGAACATACGCTCTTCGTCCACGTCACCCTCGTTCCCTTCATCGCCGCCGCCCAGGAACTGAAAACCAAGCCCACGCAGCATTCCGTCAAAGAACTGCTCAGCATCGGAATTCAGCCCGACATCCTGCTCTGCCGCACCGACCGCTTCCTCGCGAAAGACATCAAGTCGAAGATCGCGCTGTTCTGCAACGTCGAGGAAGAGGCAGTCATTACTGCCAAAGACGTGGCTTCCATCTACGAAGTGCCGCTGGTCTTCTCGCGCGAGAACGTCGACACCCTCGCGCTCAAATATCTCCACCTTGAAGCCAAAGAGCGCGACCTGTCGAAGTGGGAAGACATCGTGCACCGCGTCTACAACCCCAAGGCCGACGTCACCATCGGCATCGTCGGCAAGTATGTCGAGTACGAAGATTCCTACAAATCGCTGAAAGAAGCCTTGGTCCACGGCGCGCTGGCACACAACCTGAAGCTGCAGGTGAACTGGGTCGAGGCCGAAGGACTCGAGGCGGGCGATGCCGCTTCCGACGCGCAACTCGAAGACTACGACGGAATCCTCGTTCCCGGCGGCTTCGGCAAGCGTGGCATCGAAGGCATGCTCGTCGCCATCCGCTACGCTCGCGAAAAGAAAGTTCCTTACTTCGGCATTTGCCTGGGAATGCAGACCGCGTGCATCGAATTTGCCCGCAACGTCTGTGGCTTGGCCGATGCCAACTCGAGTGAATTCGATCCCGCTACGCCGCATCGCGTGATCTACAAACTGCGCGAACTGCGCGGCGTCGAAGAACTCGGCGGAACCATGCGCCTCGGAGCCTGGCCCTGCAAGATCGAGCCCGGAACGCTGGCCTATCACATCTACGGGAAAACCGAGATCAGCGAACGTCACCGCCATCGCTACGAATTCAACCGCGAGTACGAGAGCACCCTGACCGCCGGTGGCCTGCGTATTTCAGGATCGACCCCCGACGGCACCTACGTCGAGATGGTCGAGATTCCTGAGCACCCGCATTTCATCGGCTGCCAGTTCCACCCCGAGTTCAAGTCGAAGCCCCTCGAGCCGCATCCGCTCTTTAAAGCATTCATCGGTGCGGCATACGAACATGGCCTGAAGCGTCGGTCAGAAAAAGACGCCGCCGAAGTCGAAATGTTCCACCGCCCTGAGAAAGTGGGAAGGCGGTAAGGCTCAACCACAAAGCACACCAAGGCAACACGAAGGTCGAACGTATCAGGCCTTCGTGTGACCTTAGTGTCCTTCGTGGTTTAAGATTCTCCCGCGGCAATAGCAAAGCCCGCCGCACCCGGCAAGCATTGCGGAATTCGCGATCCGCGGCTAGTAGTTGTTGCTTTCCCCAGTGACCTCTGTGTCCTCTGTGGTTAACAAATGGCCATCAGCTTCCAATTCGACAACGTCCGTATCGGCTCCGGCACACTGTTCCTTATCGCGGGCCCTTGCGTCATCGAGAGCGAAGAGCACGCCCTCCGCATGGCGGAAATCATCAAGGGCGTCACCCGCTCGCTGAACGTCCCCTTCATTTTCAAGGCGTCCTACGACAAGGCCAATCGTACTTCACTCCAGAGCTTCCGTGGCCCCGGCCTGAAAGAAGGCCTTCGCGTCCTCAAGAAAGTCAAAGACGAAATCCGCGTTCCCATTCTCACTGACGTACACGAAGCCGCCGACGTCCCCACCGTGGCCGAGATCGCCGACATCCTCCAGATCCCCGCGTTCCTCTGCCGCCAAACCGACCTGATCGTCGCCGCGGCGCTCAGCGAGCGAGTGATCAATATTAAGAAGGGCCAATTCGTCTCTCCCTGGGACATGAAGCACGCGATCGATAAGTGCCACGCCTCGGGCAACAAGCGCGTCTTCGTCACCGAGCGCGGGTCCAGCTTCGGCTACAACAACCTGGTCGTCGACATGCGCTCCCTCGCCATCATGCGGAAGTTCGCGCCGGTCGTGTTCGACGCGACCCACTCGGTGCAACTGCCCTCCGCGTCCCAGGGCGACGAAAACGGCAAGGCCACCAGCGGAGGCGAGCCCGAGTTCATCCCCGTTCTGGCGCGCGCCGCCGTGGCCGCCGGTGTCGACGGCGTCTTCCTCGAAGTCCACGACAATCCCAAAGAAGCCAAGTCCGACGGCGCCAACGCCCTCGACTCAAGGAAGCTCCGCGGCGTGCTGAAAGAACTGCTGGCCGTTCAGAAGGGCCTGGCGAAAGCCCACGCCACGCCGTAAGCGACTTGTTCCGACCACCCCCCCTCTGTCATCCCGAGCGAAGTGAGGCGTCAGCCGAACGCGGTCGAGGGACCTTGGGTTTTCGGCACGGTTTCTCGCGACACCACCGTCTCCGCCCCGTGAATCTGTTACCATCCTGCCCTCATCTCACGCTTAAGCTATGCACATCGTCGCCGCCATTTTCGGCATCCTCATCATCCTTTCCGTCCTGCTGGACGCCTTCGAAACCATCGTCCTCCCCCGCAAGGTGCAACGGGCTTTCCGGCTGACGTCATGGTTTTACCGCCACACCTGGGTCCCCTGGGTGAAGGTGTCTCGGCACATCCGCGCGAACAGCTTGCGCGAAAATTTCCTCGGCTATTTCGGGCCTTTCTCCCTGATCCTGCTGTTGGTGTTCTGGGCGATCGGTTTGATTCTCGGCTTCGCCCTGATGCAATTCGGCCTCGGGGAACATGTGCGCCTGGGCAATGAACCCATCACCTTCGGCATTCTCCTCTATCACAGCGGCGAAACCTTCTTCACCCTCGGTTACGGCGACATTACCCCGACTTCCCCGCTGGCCCGCACGCTTGCCGTCATGGAAGCCGGCATGGGCTTCGCCTTCCTCGGCGTCGTGGTGGGCTATTTGCCCGTCATCTACTCCTCATTCTCGGCCCGCGAGCTCGAGATTTCCCTGCTCGACTCCCGCGCCGGTTCTCCGCCCTCGGCCGGCGAGTTGCTCGCGCGCCTCGGTTGCTGCCCCGACCCCATCGTCCTCGACAACATCTTCCGCGACTGGGAACGCTGGTCGGCCGACCTGCTCTCCAGCCATATCTCCTATCCCGTGCTGTGCTTCTTCCGCTCGCAGCACAGCAACCAGTCCTGGCTGGGCGCACTGACGACCATGCTGGATGTGACCTCGCTGGTGCTGGCCGGAATCGATGGCATCCCCAAGGAGCAGGCCAAGCTGACTTTCGCGATGGCTCGCCACGCGGCGGTTGATCTGGCGCAGGTCGTGAACGCGCTCTACGACGCGCATGCCCCCGACCGCCTCGCGCCCGACGACCTGGAGCAATTGCGCAAGCGACTCGTCGCCGCGGGAATGCGCCCCAAACAAGACGAGGAAGCCGATCAAAAGCTGCTGAAGCTCCGCTCTCTCTACGAGCCCTACTGCGAGGGCCTCGGTCGCCGCTTATTGCTCACCGTGCCGTCCTGGTTCCGCGACGAAAAGAAGAAAGACAACTGGCAAAGCGGCCCCTGGGACCGGGCCATCCAGGCCAAGGGACTCGGCGAGAAAGTGCGAGTCATCGACGAACACTTCTAGCGAACCGCGATCGTTCTAATCCTGATCCCCCGTTCATTCGACGCTGCCTCGCTGTCCCGATTCGCAAGCCGCTGCCCATCACCTTGTCATTCCGACGCGCGAGCGCAGCGAGACAGGAGGAATCTGCTTTTGGTTCCGGCTGCAGCCTCGAAACGAAATTCCTTCACCGCGACGGACACGACTTCAGAGCCTGCGGAAAAACCCCGGCCACGAGTACGAACGCAGATACCGCTTTTTGATAACATCCTCCTTCTCATGAAGCACACCGGCGAAAACGTGGTCCGCATCGAAGCCGAGGCCCTGCGCGCCTTGGCCGACCGCATCGCCGGACCCATGGCCGCTGCCTTCGAGCGCGCCCTCGAGTTGATGGACGCCTGCCGCGGCCGCGTGGTCGTCACCGGCATGGGGAAGAGCGGCATCATCGCGCGCAAGATCGCCGCCACGCTCAGCTCCATCGGAACGCCTGCGCTTTTCATGCACCCCGTCGACGCCGTCCACGGCGACCTCGGCATGGTCGTGCGCGGCGACGTCGTTCTCGCCCTCTCCGCCAGCGGCGAAACCGAAGAAATTCTTCGCCTGCTCGCAACCATCAAACGCCTGCAAGTCTCCCTCATCAGCATGACTGGCGATGGAATCTGCGTCGCCGACGCCGGCCAGAACGCTCGCGCCAAGCTCTCCACCCTCGCCGAAGCCGCCGACGTCGCCCTCGACTGCTCCGTGGCCAAAGAAGCCTGCTCGCTGGGCCTCGCTCCGACTGCCTCGACCACCACCATGCTCGCCTTAGGCGACGCGCTTGCCGTCGCCCTCTCCGAAAAACGCGGCTTCAAGGAAGAAGATTTCGCGAACCTGCATCCCGGCGGCAAGCTCGGCAAGCAACTCGCGCGGGTCGAAACCGTCATGCACACCGGAGACGCCGTCCCCCGCGTGGCTCCCACCACCCGCATGTCGGAAGTGATCTACGAAATGTCGCGCAAGAAGCTGGGAATGACGACGGTCGTCGAAGCCGAAAAGCTGCTCGGCCTGATCAGCGACGGCGACCTCCGCCGCCTTCTCGAAAGACGCGGCAAAGACGTCCTCGACCTGACCGCCGCCGAGTGCATGACCCGCGACCCCAAGACAATCCATCCCCACGAGTTCGCCGCCACCGCGCTCGCCATCATGGAAGAAAAGAAAATCACGTCGCTGGTTGTGGTCGACGGCAACCGCAAGCTCGAAGGCGTCGTCCACCTGCACGATCTCTGGGGAACGGAAATGATGTAGCGCCGGCGTCCCGCCGGCTGTCCGGAGGGCATCCTGCCCTCCGCGGCGATACAATTCGAGGCAGGGGGTGCCCTCCATGTATCACTACGACGTTAGTACCGCTCTCGAAGAACTGAACGAAGACGCGACTCTCCCCAACCCCGTCCACCTGCGCGACATGATCCTGCGCAAGCGCCTGAAGCCGGAAGAGTCACTCGAACTGAACCGGCTCTTCATGGAGTATCAGAAATTTTTCGGTGAGACACAGAAGTTGGGCAAGCAGATACTTGCGCAGCTGGCCAACTGAGTACTACCCGACGCACCGCAGAACCAGCGCTCTATCTGTTGCTCAAGAAGGCGGTCGGTTCTTCTCGGGTAAAACCTGCTTCACGCAGCAGCGACATGACTGTTCCTCGGCAAATCCCGACTGTGCCTGGGAACAACCGCTCGGCGCCGAGACGTGGGATGGTAATAGACGATGGCTGCCGGACGAGTGGTCGAGGACGAAGCCGTTTTGTTCGAGGAAACGTATGATCTGTCGTGGCTTCACTGCGGGTAGCTTCGCCATAGCCGGATTATTTCAACACGCTCGGAAAAAGCCGGAGATTATTTGTGGGTCGCGGGCGACGAGACCCTTGAAAACCAAGGGCTTGCGTTTAAGCTCTCGCAGGGCGCGGAACCGTTCGTCCTTCGAAACGCAGACGGTCTTCTGAGTCTCTCTGGGCAGCCCTTCAGCGGGCGTACTCAACATCTAGCGACGCCAAAAGCGTATCCTCGTCAGTCGGTACAGGGTCGTTGTGCTTGCGCAAGCTGGCGACATACACGGCGATAGCGTCCTTGGCCAGTTCGCGGGCCTCCTTCAAAGTGCGTCCGTAGGTCACGCAACCGGGTAGTGCTGGTACGAGCGCTGTGTACCCGCCCTCGGGCTCAGGCCGCAGCATGACGTTGTAGTGATAGCGTGCCTTCGCCATACTTTGATTCCAATGCAATCATTAGCCTTTGTCAAGGAGGTTACTACCTTCGTCAAGGACACTACTGACCTTTGTCAAGGACACATGTACAATAAGCGATTCTTCTTGCTGAATTGCGACTGTCCGTTGCTCGGTTTTTGCGACTTCAGAGCTGTACTTCATAGAACCTATGCATCGTTGGTCCGAACTCTTCATCCCCACCCTCCGCGAAGCCCCCGCCGACGCCGAGGTTGCCAGCCACAAATTCCTCGTGCGTGCCGGCTATGTCCGCCAGCTGGCCGCCGGCATCTATTCCTATCTCTTCATGGGGCAGCGCTCCTTCAACAAAATCATGGCCGTCGTCCGCCACGAGATGGACACCATCGGCCAGGAATTCTTTCTCCCCGCCATCCACCCGCGCGAACTCTGGGAAGCCAGCGGCCGCTGGGCCGTCATGGGCGACAACATGTTCCGCCTCAAAGACCGCAAGGGCGCCGAATTCGTCCTCGGCATGACCCACGAAGAAGTTATGACCGATATTGCGCGTAAAGAGCTCCGTAGCTACAAGCAACTGCCGCAAATCTGGTACCAGATCCAGACCAAGTTCCGCGACGAGCCCCGCCCCAGGTCCGGCCTGTTGCGCGTCCGCCAGTTCATCATGAAGGACTCCTACTCCTTCGACATCGATGCCGCCGGACTCGACGTCTCCTACAAGAAGCACTACGACGTCTACTGCCGCATCTTCGACCGCTGCGGATTGAGGTACATGGTGGTCGAGGCCCACTCCGGTGCTATGGGCGGGTCGCAGTCCCATGAGTTCATGGTCCGCACGCACGCCGGCGAAGACCAGATCGTCAGCTGCGAGAAGTGCAACTACGCGGCGAACATGGAAAAAGCCACCTCGAAACTCGAACCAGTCGAGGACCTCAAGCCGGAGGGTGACGGCAAGCCGCTGCTTGTGCACACGCCCGGGCAGAAGACGATCGAAGATGTCGCCCGCTTTCTCGGAGTGTCGCCCAAGAACAAGATCAAGACGCTGGCGCTGATGGCCAACGAAACGGACTCGAAATCAAAGAAAACGAAAGCGCGTGCGGTCATCCTGCTCATGCGCGGCGATCACCAGATGAACGAAGCGAAGTTATCCACCGCGGTTGCGGGTCGAGAAACGCGCCCTATGCAGGAAGAAGAGATCCAGGCGCTCTTCCGCTCGCCTGCGGGATTCCTCGGCCCTCTCGGCATCGACTGGGCGAAGGGTCTCGACGACACCGAAAAGCCGATCCTCATCGTCGACGACGCACTCAAGGGCCGCAGGAACCTCATCTCCGGCGCGAACAAAGAGGACTATCACGTCAAGAACATCACGCCGGGTGAGACCTTCCAGCCCACGGCCTACGCCGATCTGCGCAGCGTCACGGCGAGCGAGGGATGTCCGAATTGCGGCGCGCCCCTGCGCATCGACATGGCGGTTGAGATCGGCCACATTTTCAAGCTCGGCTACAAGTACTCCGAGTCCATGGGTGCACGCGTTCTTGATCGCAACGGGAAAGAAGTTACACCCATCATGGGTTGCTACGGCATCGGCATCGAGCGCATCCTGACCGCCATCATCGAGCAGAACCACGACGACAACGGCTTCTGGCTCCCGCCCCAGGTGGCTCCCTTCGAGATCGTTGTCGTCCCAGTCAACGTGGGCGACGACAAGATTCGCGCTGCTGGAGAAGACATCGCCCGCCGCCTCGATTCCGCCGGATTCGACGTGTTACTGGACGACAGGGACGAACGGCCAGGGGTCAAGTTCAAAGACGCTGACCTGGTGGGCATACCCTTTCGTGTCACCGTCGGGAAGAAGGTTACCGAAGGTACTATCGAAGTCGTTCAGCGCTCGACTCGAGAAATGCACGATGCTAGCATCAGCGCAATTACCGATTACTTCGAGAAATTGCTGAGGCCTGCTCACTGAAGCTTTTCGTCTTCGGCGCGCGGCCGCAGGCGGAAAGTGCTATGGGTACCATTAAGCTGGTTCTAACCTTCGGATTGCTCGCGGCCTCGGTTTACGTAGGCGCGGAACTCATCCCGCCCTACTTCGCCAACTACGAGTTTCAGGACACGCTCGATACCGAAGCCCGTCTCGGCACCTACAGCACCAAGGGTGATGACGTGATTCGCGACGCCTGCTTCCGCAAAGCGCAAGACCTGGAGATCCCCGTCTCCAAGGACCAGATCAAGGTCCAGCGCAGCGGCAACCTCGGCAACGGCAGCGTTGTCATCGAAACCGACTACACCGTCCACGTCGATCTGCCCGGCTACCCCATGGACCTTCACTTCCACCCGGAGAGCAAGAACAAAAGCGTCTTCTAGCGTTCTGCCTGATCGGTAGCGGGTGTCCTGCAGGTTCCCGAATAAACCTGCGAAGTCGATCAGCTCTGCTTAGTTCCTAACTCTGTCATCCCGAGCGCAGTGAGGCGCAGCCGAACGAAGTCGAGGGACCTTGTGTTTTTCCGCGCCCCCCCGTCGCCGCCCCCGCTAAAGAACCGACGTCTCCCACAAGGGGTTCGTATCAGGCGCGCCGTACCATCGCCAAAAACAACCCGGCCTTAGCCGCAGTCTCAATAATCTGCACGAACCCACGTAGCGCCGCCGTCCCGGCGGCTGTCGGGCGGCCGTCCTCGCCCGCCTCCGCACAAATGCCGCTCCTCCCCTCCCTGTAAGCCCCTGGTTACTAATTGTCTGCGACATGCGTAACGTTGTTACCCCCCGCCCCCCGTCCTACTATCGAAAGGCGAGAAAAGACCATCGCACCAAGTGGTCTGCCCACGGTTCTACCCCAGGGCCGGAGTGTTCACCGAAGGACGGACGCGAGAGATTCGACTGACTGACTCACTTCGCGGAGCTGGTTTCGGCAGGAGATCTGGATGAAACACCGTAGCGCGATCTTTTCCTTTTCACTGCTGCTCGTGGCGGCTTGCCTGATTCTCGCCAGCTGCGGACAGTCCTCCAACTGCAAAGGCCTCACCTTCGGCGGTGGCGGCGGCAGCGGCAGTGGCGGCACCTTTAACACCGGCGGTTCGGTCTGCGGCCCCGGCTCCAACGGCAGTGGCGGAACCAGCGTCGCCGATATCGTCTACTACCTCGGGACTGGCACAGTCATTGCCGCCGCCGGCGTCTCCAGCAGCACTTTCTCCAACATGACCGGATACACCCCCGTCGCATTTCCCAACGGGACCGGCTTCGGTGAAAACTTCTGGATCGTCAACAAGAAGTTCCTGTACGTGCCGGTCACGCCTCCGGGTAATGTTGCTGCCGGAGCGGTCTGGGCCTACGGCATCACGCGTTCCAGCGGCGCCTTGTCGGTCATCGGTTCCAGCCCCTTCGCCACCTCCACACCGAACGCCGATATCGCCGTGGCCGATCCTCAGGGCCGCTTCCTGTTCGTATCGGACAAGGGTGCCGGGACCATCGCCGTGTTCACCATCGACCAGAACACCGGCGTGCTCACCCCCAGCGGCTCTCCCGTGAGTACCGGTTCATCTCCCACGGTGATGACCGTGGATGGAACTGGCAGCTATCTCTATTTCCCTTACGGAAACTTCATCTACGGCTTCAGCATCGACCAGAACACCGGGTCCTTGACGCCTCTGTTTAGCAGCCCATTCGCCATACCCATGAAACAACTCCAGGCAGACCCAACCGGGGCGTACCTGCTCGGAGTAACCGGCAACGGATTCTCCACCGACAACAACGCCTACGTGATCCCCATCGCTCCGGGTACCGGCAGCCTGGGAGTGCCCACCGCTTTTCCCACTACGGCCGGCCCGGAATTCCTGGCGTTATCTCCGAACGGAAAGTTCCTCTTCACCTTTGCCGAAGACAACAACCTGCAGCCTCTACCGCTCGAAGGCTTCACCTTCGACGCCACTACCGGAACACTGACCACCATGGCGAATTCGCCGTTCTCCACTCTGCCCAAGGTTGTGACCGCGGTATTTGACCAGGCAGGGACTACCATGATCGGCGTCACCGGTGCTGCCTTCACGGTGTTCGCGGTCGACGGTACCACCGGCGTACCCACCAGTCCGCTCCCAGCCTTGCAGGTGGGCCACGACGAGAGATACGCCGTTACCAACTAAGAAACCGACAGGCCGGCGCGCAATGTCATTTCAACCCTCTGGCCTATAGTCGGTCAGGGGGTTGTTCTTTTGGCGCGGCGCAAAACCGCTGGCGTCGCGGTAGAATGGTGGCATCCTTCCCGAAACTGGCGTCTGTCGAGACAGCTGCCGCGCTCTGGCCGGGAAGACAAACCATGCGCGCCCCGGCATACAACCATGGGAATGAAGTGAACGTCCCATTGCAACAGCGGTAACTCCGCCCCCAAAACGTGGCTATCAGACTCAAGATCCCGAAGACGAACGGCAACCCCAAGAGCGGGAAGACCTTCCTGTCGCGCGATCCCGTGATTCGCGCCTCCCTGTTTGCGTTTCTCATCGTAGCGGTGGGAGTCGTCGGCGTGTTTTCGTATTTCTACGTCAAGTACGACCGCGTTATCGAGAAGCGCTTCAGCAACCCGGTCTTCAGCAACGCCGCCCAGATCTACGCCATCCCCAAGACTCTGCGGCCCGGCCAGACCGCCGATGTGCGCGCCATCGCTGCCGAACTGCGGCACGCTGGCTACGCCGATAAAGACGGCCAGTCCCAGCTCGGAACTTACCGGCTGTTCCGCAACGGGATCGAAATCTCCCCCGGCCCCGAGTCCTACCACAGCCCCGACCCGGCTCGCATCGTGATCAGCGAGGGCAAGATCGACACCATCACCAGCCGCGGCAACGAACTCTCCGCCTACGAAATGGAGCCGCAGCTCATCACCGCCCTGTTCGATGCCGAGCAGCGCTCCAAGCGCCAGCTCGTGAAGTACGACGACATTCCCAAGATCATGGTTGACGCCGTGCTCTCCATCGAAGACCGGCGCTTCTTCCAGCACAGCGGCGTCAACTTCATCCGGCTCGGCGAAGCCTTCCTGATTGACGTGACTCGCCAGCGCCATGAGCAGGGCGGCTCGACCATTACCATGCAGCTGTCCCGCGCTTTCTTCCTGACCCCGGAGAAGACCATCAAGCGCAAACTCTCCGAGATCATGATCGCGCTCGAGCTCGAACAGAAATTCAGCAAGCAACAGATCTTCGAGTTCTACGCCAATCGCGTCGATCTGGGACAGCGCGGCTCGTTCACCATCAGCGGCTTTGCCGAAGCCAGTAAGTCGTATTTCAACAAGGACCTGAAAGACATCACCCTCCCCGAGGCCGCCCTGCTCGCCGGCCTCATCCAGGCCCCAAGTTATCTCTCTCCCTACCGCCATCCGGATCGCGCGAAAGACCGCCGTAACGTCGTCCTCGACGCGATGGTCGAAACCCACGCCATCACCCGGGCCGATGCCGAGAAAGCCAAAGCCACCCCGCTCAAACTCGCCCCGCCCAACGTGGAAGCCAGTGACGCGCCCTACTTCGTCGACCTGGTCCGCGACACCCTCGTTAACAAGTTTAACGAGCGCGAGTTGAACGACCAGTCTTCCCGCATCTACACCACGCTCGATCCCGACTTGCAGCGCGCAGCGGCGCAGTCGGTCGAAACCGGCATCAAGCTAGTCGACGACCAGGTCACCCGGATGCGCACCCACAAGGTGAAAGTCGGGAAAGGCAAGTACGAAACCCAGGTGACGCCCGGGCCGCAGGCCCAGGTGGCCCTGGTTGCGCTCGATCCCCACACCGGAGCGGTGCTCGCCCTGGTCGGCGGACGCAACTATGGCTTCAGCCAGCTGAACCACGCCATCGCGAAGCGTCCCACCGGATCCATCTTTAAGCCCTTCGTGTACGCCGCCGCCATGAACACCGCTCTCGACGGCGCCACCACCGTGATGACTCCAGCGTCGATGGTCGACGACACCGCGTCCACCTTCGCCTACGGCGACCAAATCTACGAGCCCAGAAATTATAAAGAGGAATACCACGGGCCGGTCACGCTGCGTTACGCGCTCGCCATGTCGCTCAACAACGCCACCGTGAAGCTTGCCGAGGAAGTGGGCTACGATAAAGTCGCCGACCTCGCGAAAACCGCCGGCATCAACTCCGTCAAAGCCACGCCTGCGATGGCGCTGGGCGCCTATGACGCCACCCCTCTCGAAATGGCTGGCGCCTACACCGCCTTCGCCAACGAAGGCACACGCCTTTCCCCGATCCTGGTGCGTTCCGTCCGCAACGCTAAGGGTGACGTCCTGGTCGACTTCAACAGCGACCGCCGCCAGATCCTCGACCCGCGCATCGCCTATGTCATGACCGACATGATGCAGGGCGTGGTGAACTTCGGCCTCGGCTTCTCTGCCGTGCGCGGCCGCGGCTTCCAGGCCCCGGCCGCCGGCAAGACCGGCAGTTCCCACGACGGCTGGTTCGCCGGCTACACCAGCAACCTCCTGTGCATTGTTTGGGTTGGCTACGACGACTACAGCGATCTTCACCTCAGTGGCGCCCAGACCGCCGCCCCCATCTGGACCGAGTTCATGAAGAAGGCCGCGGTGCTGTCTCAGTACTCCGATATGCATGGCTTCAGCCAGCCCGCCGGGGTTGTTGATGTGCAACTCGACAAGACCACCAACCGCCTGGCAACTCCTTCCTGTCCTGAGACTTACACGGTGGCGTTCGTGGCCGGAACCGAGCCCCGCGAGACCTGCGATCAGAGCTCCGGCGTAGGCGGATTCTTCACTCACCTGCTCGGCCTCGGCGACAAACCCCTGCCCCCTCCGCCTCCCGGCGCGCAGGCCCAAGCCACTGGCCAGGCCGCCGCGGACGCCGACAAAAAGAAAAAAGGTTTATTGGGCAAGATTGTGGGTATCTTTAAGGAAGACAAATCGTCGTCCCCGCCGTCCAAACCACCGGATAGTGGGGGAACCGATCCTCACTAGGGACGATTGATTTAGCGCCCGCGGCCTGGGCGGCGCAAATGTGGGATCCTCTCAGGTGGCCGGGTTTTGTTCAGGGGGTGTGTCCATGCCTCTCCGCCAATCGACTGTTGTCGCTCTGTTCTTTGTTTCCGTCATCGCCTTCACCGTGAGTGCGTCCTCGGCGCAACCTCCTGCTGCCGATCAGGTTCAGCTCCCGCCTTCGACGGTGCGCGCGATCGAGCCGCCATCGCCCGGCGCAACCGCCGAACAACTCGAGCGCCGCGGCGATGAATTGCGCGCCGAGAAAAACTATCTCGACGCCCTCGACTACTATCACGCCGCGCTCAGCAAGCATCCCAACTCCGCCGCGATCTACAACAAGATGGGCATCGCCGAACTCCTGATTCAGCGCTATCCAGAAGCCAAGAAGAGCTTCGAGCGCGCCATCAAGGTCGACCACCAGTACGCCGACGCCTACAACAACCTCGGCGTGATCTTCTACATCGGGAAGAAGTACAGCCGGGCCATCGATCGCTACAACAAGGCCATCCAGTTGCACGAAGACACGGCGTCGTACTACAGCAATCTCGGCGCCGCCTTGTTCTCCAAGAAAGAATTCGACAAGTCGGTGCTCGCTTACTCCCGCGCCCTTGCGATCGATCCCGACGTCTTTGAGAGAACCTCGAAGGCGGGGGTCGCCGCGCAAATGTCGAAGCCCGAGGACCGCGCCCACTACGACTACGTGGTCGCGAAACTCTACGCTAAGATGGGCGAAGCCGACCGTTCGCTCGAGTACCTGCGCAAAGCCATGGAAGAGGGCTACAAGAGCATCGACAACGTCTTCAAAGATGAAGAGTTCGCCGGCCTGCGCAAGGACAAACGTTTCACCGACCTGATGAACGCGAGACCCCCCGGCATTCCTGACTAGCAGCTTGGAGAAGCCGCGAACACGGATCTAGTACCTCACAAAACTCTTAGCCCCACGAATGACGGGAAGGGCGCGAGTTCAGAGGCTGCGGAGAACTCCCGGCTTCGTATCAGGGCGCGTCTTCAGACGCGCCGCAACGGCACGAAAATTGAGCCGGCTTTAGTCGCTGGCTCCAGAGTTGTGCCGAACTTGAAAGGGGGCTTCTACTCGGCAGCAGCGCATGGAAAGGGCACGAGTTCACAGGTTGCGGAAATTCGCTCCCTCCCCCGATGGTGCTCTCTGCCTGCCACTTTGTCATTCCGACGCGCGAGCGTAGCGAGGCAGGAGGAATCTGCTGTTCATCGTTAGATGCAACCGTTGAAGAGAGCGCTTTGCTGGAAAGGCACGAGTTGAAGTCGTGCCGCTGAGACTTTGAAAGTACGTCGCGCTTCAGCGCCTGATGGTGGGCGTCTTTGCTCCGCCCCGAAACACCTTTCACGACCCCTTCAGGCAAAGGTAAAGTTTTGTAAAACCTGACACATAGCCCACTTCTGCGAGTTAGAGTGTTTTCAATACTCCTGAAAACAACAGGGTGAGTAAGGAGAAACGGTAGCCCACCGATTGCCGACCCGAGCACGCCCCAAGCAGGCAATCGGTGGGTTTTTTGTTCTTAGCCGTGAGCTCTGAGCTGCGAGCTTTAAGCCTTTCCTGAAATCTCTCAACTTCTTGCCATCACTTCTTTTGTCAAAGTTGTCGCCAATATCAACTGGGGATCCTGGGGCTGTTGATTTTTCGAAGCTCGTAGCTCATGGCTCAAAGCTCATGAGCTCTTCTTCGGACTCCGCTCGCAGATGTATTCGCTTACCACGCGTTTCCACTTCCCCTGTGCTTTGAGGATGTACTCGACGGCATCGCGCGCCGCGCCGTCGCCGCCGGCGTGCTCGGTGACGATGTGTGCTTCTTTTTTCACTTCTTTGCGCGCATTCGCTACGGCAATGGCCAGTCCGCAATTACGCATGACGGGGAGGTCGATCACGTCGTCGCCGACAAACGCTGCTTCGGAGGCCTTCAAGTTTTCTTGTTTGAGGATTTCTTCAAAGCAGGTGAGCTTGTCCTGGATGCCCTGGTGAACGTGTTCGAGTTTCAGCTCCCGGGCGCGCAGGGCCACCGTTTCCGAAATGCGTTTGGTGACGAGGCCGGTCTTGATCCCGGCCAACCGCGCCAGCGAAAACGCCGTGCCATCGTGCGCATTAAATCCCTTGGCTTCAATCATGCTCTGGCTCAGCAAGCCGAATCCGGCGTCATCGGCGTGTTTGTGGGCATGTTCCTGGGTGGCTTGTTGTGCGCCCGCGGGCGCGGGAAAGATCCAGATCTTGCCGTCGGTGAGAACGCCGTCTACATCGAACAGGATCAACTTGATTTTCTGGGCACGGACTTTGGACATGGCCGGGATTCTAGCACCCCAGTCGTCAGTCTTCAGTCTCCCAGTCGTCAGGAAAACCTATCTTGGCCAACGACCGCTCGACGGGCCGACGACTGGGGCGCGGCTCGGTCTTCCAATTGGCGTCGCTTGATCACTCCCATTTTGATTCACTATGAGCTAAGTTGTTAAAAGTTCGCTGGAGGGTCTGTGGGAGCCAAAATCTCGACCGCGACCGTCGCGTAGAATGCCAGTTCTTTGCGTTAGGACGCGTTCTGAGCGACGATCGCCCTTCCGGACGATCCCAAAACCTCATCCGGGCCACAGGAACGCGAGTCCGGCATTTGGCGTGAAAACATTTGATTTATATTAGGTAACCACAAAGAAATCACCACCTTCCGCTGCCGCTCTTTTGCTGCTCCAGCCAGATCTTACTTCCAAATAGATGCCAATTACTCTGTAGTTACTATCTTACCATTGCTTTGAAGGGGAGGTTAGATAAGAGCAGAGATAGTGGCAGAGTTGACGGCAGATCACTGCTAGGTTGATGACCTAGAGTAGTTAGAAGGACGCCCCGTCAAGCATCTGCATCGGTTACTCCAACTGGGGATGCCAGAGCAACTCCAAGTCAAAGAGCAGGTTGAGCTTTGACGGAATCTGGACAGAAAAGTGGATGACTCCTTTACCTGCTCTGCTCCTTTCTAACCTTCCCTATCTCGCATATGACAGGATATGACAATGAGACCTAAAGAGTTGTCCCAGGAGAACGACAGGCTGAAGCAGGAGCTGGCCAAGAAGGACGAACAGATCGCTGGACTTACAAAGAGAGTGGAAGAGCTGGACAAGCAGAAACCGGCTTCCAAAAGTCGCCAGCAAGCGCTTCAGGCGCTGGAACTGCTGAACGCAGGCCCAGTCAGTCAGGCGCAACTGAAGGCCCTGAACGACAAATACCCAAGCGATCCAATTTATTACGTCCGGTCGATTCTGAAGCTGGACGTCAAGACCGTCCGTTCCAGGGAAGGGAAGTTGCTACATGCTTCCGGAAATGTTCAAGGTTTACTCGGAAGGTCTGGCGAAGGAGAAAGCAGCAGCGGAAGCTTCCAAACAAGAAGTTAAGGAGGAGCTTACTCCGCCGCCGAAATCGTCCGCTGGTACCCAAGCAGCCGCTCACGTCTAACAACTCGGAAAACTAACGATAGCCTGCTACCGGACATCCGGTAGTGGGCTATCGCGGCGTTCCAAGAAACCAGTGCAGGATGTCCAACAGATCACAAAGAGCGGATGAAACCCGCTTCTGGTGCCCCAAAGAGCAAGAGTGGTTATCGCTTTCAGAAATGGCTTATCGCCAGATTGCAAAGAGCGCCACAGGCACCATGAGTGGTGCGGTATCAGCTCCGAAAGCAGATGCTAGAGAAGAAGAGCAGATCGCTACAGGCCTGAGCGAGGTGCCTACGTGCATTTAAACGCGATTCATTCTCTCGTAGCTAATTACAAAATACTACAGTCGAGCACACAGACAAGAAGCTCTTAACCGCAGAGATCGCAGAGAAAGGCCGCGAAGGGCGCTGAGAAGAACTTCGATCCTCCACGGGCCTCTGCGAACTCTGCGAGGTTCTCTTTGCGGCCTTTGCGGTTAAAGGCTTTGGCTTCTTCCCCTGTGACCCCCGTGCCCTCCGTGGTGAAAGGGTTTTGCTGCGGTACGCGATGAAACGCGCCTCCAAAGCACACAGGCGAACATTTTACGAAAGCCCGGAATGCGGATAAAATATCGGGAATGTCCCTGCCTGTTCCCAGCTCCCTCGCCTGGGCTCATCCCCTGGTACAGGACTGGTTTGTCGGGCGCTTCGGCACACCGACCGAACCCCAGGAACTGGGCTGGCCGCACATTCTGGCGGGGCGCACCACGCTGATCTCCGCGCCCACCGGATCGGGCAAGACCCTGGCGGCGTTCCTCGCCTGCATCGATCGACTGGTCCGCAAGGCGCTGGCTGGCGATCTGCAGGACCGGACGGAAGTTCTCTACGTGTCTCCACTCAAAGCGCTGGGCAACGATATCCAGAAGAACCTCGAAGTTCCCCTCGGCGAAATTCTGCAGATGGCAGGCGAGCGCGGGCTGTTGATGCCGGAGATCCGTACGGCAGTCCGCACCGGTGACACGCTTATGCACGAACGGCGGGCGATGCTGAAGCGGCCGCCGCATATTCTCGTCACCACTCCAGAATCGCTGTACATTCTGCTGACCGCGGAAAAGAGCCGGGCCATCCTGCGCGCAGTGGAGACCGTCATCGTCGACGAGATTCATGCAGTGGCCGACGACAAGCGCGGGGCGCACCTGGCCATCTCGCTCGAAAGACTCGAAGCCCTGTGCGGCGTGTCTCCGGTTCGCATCGGCCTCTCGGCGACGCAGAAGCCCATTGAGGCCGTGGCACATTTCCTGACCGGCAATGGCCGCCCCGATCCAGTCATCGTGAACATCGGGCACAAGCGGCAACTCGACCTGGCAGTGGAGGTGCCGGGAAGTCCGCTGGGACCGATTGCCTCGAACGAAATGTGGGACGAGATCTACGCGCGGTTGATCGAACTGGTCGTGCAGCACCGTTCCACGCTGGTGTTCGTCAACACGCGCCGGATGGCGGAACGGCTGGCGCATCAACTGGGGGAGCGCATTGGCGAGGACAACGTGGCCGCGCACCACGGCAGCCTCTCGCGCAAGCTGCGCCTGGCGGCGGAGAAGAAGCTGAAAGACGGCCAGGTGAAGGTGCTGGTCGCGACCGCTTCTCTCGAACTCGGAATCGACATCGGCGCCGTCGACCTGGTGGCGCAGATCAACTCTCCGCGGGCGATTGCCGTGGCGCTGCAACGCGTGGGACGTTCCGGCCACTGGCGAGGGGCCGTTCCGAAGGGAAGATTCTTCGTCACCACTCGCGACGACCTGATCGAGAACGCCGCGCTGGTACGCGCCATCAAGCATGGCGATCTCGACCGGCTGATCATTCCAGAATCTCCGCTGGACGTGCTGGCACAGCAGATGGTTGCCGCCTGCGCCGCCGAGGAGTGGAGCGAAGACGAACTCTTCGAATTGCTGCGCCGCGCCTACCCATACCGCAATCTTTCCGTGGAAACCTACCAGGGCCTGGTCGAGATGTTGTCGGAGGGAATTGCTGCGCGGCGAGGCCGTTACGGCGCGTACCTGCACCGCGACCGCGTGAACGGCAAGCTGCGGGCGCGGCGCGGTAGCCGGCTGGCGGCCATCACGAGCGGTGGCGCGATCCCGGATACGGCGCTATTTACCGTGGTTGCGGAGCCTGAGGGCACAGTGATCGGGACCGTGGACGAAGACTTCGCGGTCGAGAGCAACAAAGGCGACGTCATCCTGCTGGGCAATACTTCGTGGATGATCCGGCGGGTGGAGTCCGGTTCGGGCCGGGTGCTGGTGCAGGATGCTCACGGCGCGCCTCCGAGTGTTCCCTTCTGGCTTGGGGAAGCGCCGGCGCGCACTGAGGAACTATCGGGACATGTGGCCGAATTGCGGCAGACGGTGAGCGATCTGCTCGGCGACACGTCTCCCGTTGCCGTGTCGCAGAACAATCCGAAAGTGGCCGCAGCGGTGGCGTGGCTGAAAGACGAATGCGGGCTCGACGATTCGGCCGCCGAGCAGACCGTCGAATACATCCTGCAGGGGCGCGCCGTGCTCGGAGCTGTACCCACGCAGAACACGGTGATCGCGGAACGGTTCTTCGACGAAGGTGGCGGGATGCAACTGGTGATCCACGCGCCTTTTGGCGGCAGGATCAATAAGGCCTGGGGACTGGCCCTGCGCAAGCGTTTCTGCCGCAGCTTTAATTTCGAATTGCAGGCGGCGGCCACCGACAATGGACTGAACATCGCTCTCGCCGAGCAGCACAGCTTCCCGCTGGCGGACGTCTTTCAGTTCCTGCAGGCGGAGACGGTGCAGCCCATCCTGGAGCAGGCCGCACTGGCTTCGCCGATCTTCGGCACGCGCTGGCGCTGGGACGCGTCGCGCGCGTTGGCGCTGCTGCGCTTTCAGAACGGCAAGAAAGTACCACCCCAGATTCAGCGCATCCGCTCGGATGATTTGCTGGCGTCGGTGTTTCCGGATGTGGCCGCGTGCCAGGAAAATATCGAAGGCGACATCCAGATCCCGGACCATCCGCTGGTGCATGAGGTGATGAAAGACGTGCTCACCGAGGCGATGGACCTCGCAGGCCTGCAGAACCTGCTGCGGCGCATGGCGGACGGAACCATCCGGTGCATCGCGGTCGATACGCCGGTGCCCTCGCAGTTCTCGCACGAGATTCTGAATGCGAATCCGTACGCCTACCTGGATGACGCGCCGCTGGAAGAACGGCGGGCGCGCGCGGTGGAAATGCGGCGGATGCTGCCGGAGTCGGTGCTGGAGGAAGTGGGGAAGCTGGAGCCGTCGGCGATTGCGCGGGTGCGCGAAGAGGCTTGGCCCGATGTGCGCGATGCGGATGAGCTGCACGATGTGTTGCATACGCTGGTGGCTTTGCCGGAAGACTATTTGGGGCCGGCGATGTCGGAGGGCGCTGCGTTATCGTCGAGTCGGAGCGCCACCGAGGGGTGGAGGAAATACTTTGATCGGCTGGTGTTCGAGGGGCGCGCGGGTGTCGCTACCGTAGCGGAGGGCGAGACGCCCTCCGGACAGCCGGCAGGATGCCGGCGCTGCTGGGTTGCGGCGGAGAAAGCGTCGAGCTTTGCTTTGCTTTTCCCGACCGCTCAGTTCGAGCAGAGCTTGCCGGAGATTGGCGGGAAGATTTCTTCCCACGACGATGCGCTTTTGTCGCTGGTGATGGGTTGGGTCTCGCATCTGGGACCCACGAGCGCGACGCAGCTGGGACAGTCGCTGGGGCTGCCCGCATCTGAAATCGAAAAGGCTTTGCTGCGCATGGAGGCGAGCGGCTCTGTCTTGCGCGGCAAGTTCACAGACCCCAAGGTTGACGAGACGGAATGGTGTGACCGGCGGTTGCTGGCGCGGATTCATCGTCTAACCATCGCTACGCTGCGCAAGCAGATCGAGCCGGTAACGGCGGCGCAGTTCATGCGCTGGCTGTTGCGATGGCAACATATCGAGCCGGGTTCGCAGGTTGGAGGCGAGCGGGGAGCGCTGGAAGTTCTGCGCCAGTTACAGGGGTTCGAGATTCCCGCAAACGCGTGGGAGAAGCAGGTTCTGGCGCGCCGGATCGTCGACTACGATCCGCGTTGGCTCGACCAGCTCTGCCTGACCGGCGCTGTGGGTTGGGGACGGCTTTCGCCGCATCCGGCGACGCTCGAAGATTCCGCAGAAGGCAAGCGGCGCGTGATCCCGACCAGCGTGGCACCGATCACGTTTTTCGTGCGCGAGGAAATGGACTGGATGACACCGAAGCATCCGGGCGCGGAGCAGCCGGAGGCGCGAGGATTGAGTCATGGAGCGAAGCAGGTGCTTGAGTTCCTGCACCAGCGTGGGGCTTCGTTTTTCGCCGACATTGTGCGCGGGACGGGCAAGCTCAAGGCCGAGATCGAGACCGCGCTCTGGGAGCTGGTGGCGGGCGGGCTGGTCACCGCCGATGGCTTCGACAACCTGCGCGCGTTGATCGATCCAAAACGGCGCTCCGGACAGGGTAGCGGGCGGACGACGCGTCCGCGGCACAGTTCCGGGCGCTGGGCGCTGCTCTTCACCGATCAGCAAGTCGAGAAAAACCGCGCGATGGAAGCCACGTGCTGGATGCTGTTGAAACGATACGGCATCGTCTTCCGCGATGTGCTGGCCCGGGAGGCGAATCTTCCTACGTGGCGGGAGTTGCTGGCGGCCTTCCGGAGACTTGAGGATCGAGGGGAAATTCGAGGCGGGCGTTTCGTGAATGGTTTTCTCGGCGAACAGTTTGCACTGCCAATCGCGGTGGAATCGGTGCGTGCGATGCGGAAGCTCGCGCCGTCGGGGGAGGCGATCACGATCTCGGCGGCCGACCCGTTGAACCTGGTGGGAATTCTGGTGCCGGGGGAACGGGTACCGGCGATTTCGGGCAAGACAGTGGCCTTCCGAGATGGGGTTGCGGTCGCAGCAATGGCGCCGGAAGGCGCGGCGCCGAGTGCAGAGTTGCGGAGGGCGTGAGTAAAGCTAGAGTGTTCCGCGATTCGTAGAAGTCGAGGCAACGGGACCAAAGCGCAAGGTCCCTCCACTACGTTCGGCTGGCGCCTTCGCTTCGGTCGTGATGACACACTTGAGAAGTGAGAATTGCTACCGAGCTGAGCGTCGCAACACAAAAAAGAATCGGGGATCCGATGAGGGGGTCCCTCGGTGTCCCCGATTCAACACCGCCTAGCGAACTTTGAAGCGCTTCCCCCGTCGCTTTTGCCAGGCCAGTCGTCGCCGTGAGAGGTTGCAATTGCCTCGCCACAATGCCGGAGGCGTGCGGGCAGCGGGTTTCGTGCAATGTAAGCGAGTGATAACAATTGACTTAAACTATGTGGAAATGTATGAAGCGCTTTTTGATTTGGTTTCACTTATAGTGTGTGAGCTATCCGATCGGATAGTGGCCTATCCGGGTGGATAGTTCGGGAGCCGGTCAGGATCCGGACCGGCGGGCAAGTGGCTTGGGAGAAATTCGGGTGAACCCTCGACTGGTCGCGTTGTCTGGGCCCTTGAAGGATTCTATTTTCGCGCTCCCAGCGGAAGAGCTGTCGCTGGGCCGCGACGCGTCGAACGGCCTGCCCATCAGCGACCCTTCGGTTTCGCGCCGCCATTGCACTATCCGCCGGGATGGGAGCGGATTCCGCGTCACCGATCAGGACAGCCGCAACGGCACTACGGTCAACGGCCAGCCCATCAAAGAGAGCTGGCTGCACCATTTGGACGAAGTTGCCGTCGGCGACTCGGTGTTTCTCTTCCTAACGGAAGAGGACGGGGACAAGCCCGCGGGCTCGAGCCGGGTGGTGGAATTCGAGGACGAAAAGGCAACCCACGCCACCGCGCAGATCCGTCCGCAGGACGTGCTCTATCTGCAGCCGGATAAAATCCTGAGCGAGTTGCCGGCCACTTCTCGGCTGGCGCGCAACCTGAATGTGCTGTTGAAGATAAGCCGCGCGGTCCATTCCATCCGCGACCTCGACGAACTGCAGGGGCAGCTTCTGAGCCTGATTTTTGAGGTGGCTCCGGCGGAGCGCGGGGCGATCCTGCTCGACGGGACCAACGGGCACGAATTCAACTCGGTGTTCGGACGGAACCGCGATGCGACCAACGACCGGCCGGTGCGGGTAAGCCGCACGATTACCCGGAGGGTGCTGGAGGAGGGAGTTGCGATCCTGGGGTCGGACGTTCCGGGCAGCAGCGGGTTGGGTGGAGTGGAGAGCCTGATTGCGTCGCAGGTGCGGTCGCTGCTGTGCGTTCCGTTGATGTTGTTTCAACGGTCGGTAGGGTGCATTTACCTCGACACGGTGAATATCGCCAACCGCTTCAATGAGGATCACTTGCAGCTGGTAACGGCGATTGCCGGGATCTCCGCGGTGGCGCTGGAAAACGCGCGTCGGCTGGCGTGGCTGGAACAGGAAAACCAGCGGCTGATGAATGAGATCACGCTGGATCGCAGCCTTGTGGGCGAAAGCCCGCGCATGAAGAACGTGTTCCAGTTCCTGGCCCGGGTGGCGCCGACGGAAGCGACCATCCTGATCGGCGGTGAAAGTGGCACGGGCAAGGAACTGGCGGCACGGGCGGCGCATCGCAAGAGCCCGCGCAGTAAGCAAGCTTTTGTAGCCATCAATTGCGCGGCGATTCCTGAAAACCTGCTGGAAAGCGAGCTGTTCGGATATGAGAAGGGCGCTTTCACCGGGGCGGCAACGCAGAAGAAGGGACGTCTGGAGATTGCCGATGGCGGGGTGGTGTTTCTCGACGAGATCGGGGAACTGGCGCCGGCGCTTCAGGTCAAGCTACTCCGGGTACTGCAGGAGCGCGAGTTTGAGCGGGTAGGGGGCAATCGGCCGATCCGGGTGGATATCCGGCTAATTGCGGCCACCAACCGGAACCTCGAAGAAGAGGTGCGTGGGGGAAGATTCCGGCAGGATCTGTATTTCCGGCTGAACGTGGTGAGCCTCACGATGCCGCCGCTGCGCGAGCACAAGGAAGACATTCCCTTGCTGGTGAGCTTCTTCGTGGAAAAGCATTGCAAGAAATGCGGCTCGAAGCTGAAGCCGCTGTCGCGCGAGGCACTGGCGATCCTGATGAATTACGACTGGCCGGGAAATGTGCGCGAACTGGAGAACGTGGTGGAGCGGGCGCTGGTGCTGGGAACGGCGGATGACATCCTGCCGGAGGATCTGCCGGAGTCGCTGCTGGAGCGCGACCTGGCAACGGGCATGCAGGAGGCCAAGTATCACGCGGCGGTGAAGGACTTAAAGAAGCGGCTGATCCAGAATGCGCTGGAGGAAGCTCGTGGGAATTACACCGAGGCGGCACGTTTGCTGGGGGTGCATCCGAATTATTTGCACCGGCTAATCCGCAATCTGGATTTGAAGGAGTCGGTGAAGGGCGCGACGGCGCCGCAGCGGCGGCGCGCGTAGGAAGAGACGCAAGGTCCCTCCACTACGTTCGGCGTTCGCCTCACTTCGGTCGGGATGACAGTTTTTTTGTTTGTCTCTGGCGATGCGAGGGCAGGATGCCCCCGCGAGGCGCTGAAGCTGGTGGGTCGTAAAGCTTTCGCAATCCGAGAAAAAGCTTTTTTACCGCTGAGGTCGCAAAAAAGAAGAGCCGCAGAGGACGCAGAGAAAAGCCTCGGCTCTGAAATCGTCCACGCATCAGTCGGCGGGACGCGGGCGCTACGCACAATCAGTTTGCGGGACTGGCTCTTTGTGCGGCGGAGTCGGGCAGGTGAAGGGCGAGCAATCCTGCGGGGTTTAAATAGACGCCCTGCCAGCGAACCGCCAAGTGCAGATGCGGGCCGGTGGCGCGGCCGGTGGCGCCGCTGCGGCCGAGGAGTTGGCCGCGCTCGATGTGGTCTCCTTCTTTGACGTCGATCTCGGATAGATGCAGGTAGAGCGTGATCAGGCCCTGGCCGTGATCGAGCATCACGCAATTTCCTTCAAAATAGAGCGGCCGAGCGAGGAGCACAGTCCCGCTGTTGACGGCGGCGACGGGTGTTCCCGCGGGCACGCGGTAGTCGAGGCCCTGGTGCACGCTCTTTGTCACGCCGTTAAAGACGCGTCTTATGCCGAAGACGTCGGAAACGGGCGCGCTCACGGGAGCTTCAAACGAACCGGACCACTCGCGGTCGGGGGCGGAGGGCTTGGTGAAGGTTTCGCGTTTGACTTGCTGGTCGGCCTGGATTTTCTGCTGCTGCTCGGGGTTGGGCTCGGTAAATTCCTTGGACACAGTGAGCCGGATGACGGGATATTTCGCGCGCGCGATCGTCAGGTTGCGCAGGAAGTGGATGTGGCTACCCGAGGTGGTGGTCGCATCGAGAGCCAGGGGATAGCTTCCTGGCCGAGTCTCAAGGCTGGTGCCTGCGAGCGCGAACCAGGTTCTGCCGGTGCTCTGTGAAAACATAACGTTGTGCCCCAGCCACGTTGCGGTGAGGGACTGCAGGCGGGTCGGGGGTGTCACTTCGAGAAAAACGGGGGCGCCGTTGAATGGGCGGGGCGGAGTGGCACGAACCGTCCAGGCGGCGATGGGCTCCTTTGCGGGGGCTTTCTCCTGTGCCGGCACAGGGCCCACCGCTAACAAGAACGCGACCGGCAGGAAGAATGAGAATACAAATGGTCGAACCCGCATCGTAAGAGACAGCGTAGCACCGCGGCGTGGGGGAGCGGCTAGAATCCGAAGGTTGCTAATCATGTTCGCGAGGGACGGCGCACGGGGAGACGAATCGCGCAAGCCGCCGCCTCCGCCGTTGATGGAGAAAAAGCTCGGCAGGGCCGGTGGCGTCGCACGTGAACACGAGGTCCCCTTCGACTTCGCTCAGGGCAAGCTCTCGACTACGTTCGGCTGTCGCCTCACTTCGCTCGGGATGACAGTGCGTTTTTTTCAGGGACAGTAAAAAGGGTCCTGATCTGAAGTTTTTCTTTCGCAGCCTATGTTGGTATTTCATCGCAAGCAATTTCATTCGCTGCCGCGGCGTGCTGCACCAATGCCGGTTCCTGTCGAGCCGGCAGGCTACTGTCCCCACCGTTTTGGGTCGTAAGCGAAGTCGACCAGGCCGTCGCGGTAGTCGATCTTGACGTCGAGGAAGCGCAGCACGACGAAGCCGAGGGTGCCGGAAATTTCGGTGCCTACTTCGTACTCATATGGGTGAGGTCGAAGGCGACCAGGTCCTGATTCTCCTGGCGCAGACGGCCGAACTGGAGTACGGCTTTGTCGGCGCGATAGACATTTTTCACGGAACCGCTGAGGCCGTGAACGATCGTATTGGAGCTACCGTGGACCTTGGTGACCTCGCGCGCGGTGGCGGGAGCGATGCAATTCATATCGGCTCCGGAATCGAGTAAGAAGAGCTTTCCCTGCACGTCCTCGACCGCCGTAGGCACGATCAGCATGTGACCGAAGCGGAAAATCCTGGTGTAGAACTGCATCTCGGGAGCGATGTAACGGTCCTGGGGGCCGGAGGGAGCGGGTTTGACGCCGTTGGCTTGCGTTGCTGTCAGCCGATTCTCCTTCTTGTTCTGAGTCATCCTCGTCGGTCTGCAGATTAATGGTGGTCGCGGTTTCCTCAGGCCGTTTCGGCAACTGGGTCAGGCGCAACTTCTCGTTGGGGAAGTCGAGGTCGACCAGGAAACTGGAGAAGACGTCGGCGCCGATGAGGCCGTCCTCTCCGACCACCGAGCGCTGGTCGAGAACCTCCACGGGGCAGTTTTGAAATTCGAGCCCGCCGATCTTCAAGGAATCGGCCAAGGCGCGATAGCCGTTCTTACTGCCTTTGTCACCGATGCCCCCGATATCGACATTCGCGAGGCGGGTGACGCCGGCTTTCTCCGCCAGGCGGCGATTGATCAGGATGCCAGAGGCGCCGGTGTCGAGCAGAAGTGTGCTCTTGCGTCCGTTGACCTCAAGGCTGAGACCGAAGCCGCGCAGGTGTTGCGGGTCCGCCACAACGAGTGAGTGGGGGACAAGGACAAACCGGATTCCGGAACCGACTGAGGGAAGAGTTCCATTCCGCCAGCCCCTAAAGGGGCTATTGAGACGTGCGATTTACGGCATCGCTGAAGCGATGCCCTGATACAAATCACCAGTTTTTTCGCAGCCTGCGATACGAGAACGGCCCCTCAGACGCGGTTTTTCCCTGATTCGCTAGAATAGCCCATGCTCGACACCCCACTGTGGAGTGACGACGACCAGTCCGCCCGCCTGGCCGAGCTTACGGCTGACACTTCGAACCCGGCCAAGGAACTTCCGCTGCGGCGGGACGTTCGTTCGCTGGGCATGCTGCTTGGCCGCGTCCTGGTGGAGCAGGAGGGGGAGGCGTTCTTCGAGGTGGTGGAGCGGCTGCGGCGGTTGCTGATTCAGCATCGCGAGCCGGCAGCCGCCCGCGACTCGCCATCGGGCGACCCGCTGATGGCGCAGGCGCACGAAGTGATCCGGAGTCTTTCTGTCAATGACGCATACCGGATTACCAAGGCGTTCGCGATTTACTTCGAGCTGACGAATCTGGCGGAAACCAATCATCGAAAGCGCCGGCGACGGGCGGCGCGGCTGTTGGAAGGCAAGGCGCCGATTGAAGGATCGTTTCGCGGGACGCTGGTGCGGCTGCGTTCCGCCGGGCTCGCAGCCGATAAGATTCTGGACGCTCTTCGCCGCGTGCGGGTTACGCCGGTTTTCACGGCGCATCCTACCGAGATTACGCGGCACACGATCCGGCTGAAGCGGCGGCGGATTGCGCGCTATCTGGAGCGGCTCGACCAGGTGCCGTTATCGCGCGCCGATGACCTCGAACACGAATCCCAAATCATGGCCGAGATCACTGCGCTGTGGCAGACCGACGAGGTGCGCCTGAAGAAGCCGACGGTGCGCGACGAAGTTCACATGGGGCTCGACTACTTCCCAATGGTGCTGTTCGAGTCGCTGCCGCGGCTCTATGACGAACTGGGGGAGTCGCTGCAGGCGGTGTATGGCCTGGACGCGCGGCAGGCGCGACTTCCCGAACTGCTGCAGTTTGGGTCGTGGATTGGCGGCGACCGTGACGGCAATCCGTACGTGACGGCGGACTCGACGCGCGACGCGCTGCGCACGACGCGGCACGTGATCATCGATCATTACGTCGCGGAAATCACGCGGCTGGTGGGACAGCTGAGCATGTCGTTGCGCCGCATTGGGACGTCGGAGGCGCTGGTGGCCCGCGTGTGCGTGTACGAGAACAGCCTGGGCGAGGAGCATTCCCGCTGGATGCGGATTACCGAGGCCGAACTCTACCGGCATTTTCTGGAATTTGTGGCGGCGCGGCTGCGCTACAGCCGGGATTCGTCGTCGCACGTTCACGCTTACGAATCATCGCGGGAGTTCGAAGGCGATCTGACGCTGATGCGCGAGAGTCTGTGCGCGAACCGGGGCCTGCGCCTGGCCGAGTTGCTGATCGATCCGCTTTTGCGGCAGGTGCGGACGTTTGGTTTTCACCTGCACACGCTCGACATCCGGCAGCACTCGCGAGTGTTGGGGCAAGGGCTGGCAGCACTGGCGTCGGGGGTGGTGGCCGAGGGATCGAAGAACCTGCCGGAGCCGGCGGGGGAACTGCTGGAGACGTTCCGGGCCATCGCCAAGGTTAAGCGACACGATGCCCCGGAAGCGATTCGCCACTTCATCATCAGCAACACGCAGTCGGAGGAGGATGTGCTGACCGTGGTGCGGCTGGCGTCGGTGTGCGGCGTGGCGGCCGCGGGTAGCGAGGGTGACCCAGGGCTGATGCCGGTGCCGCTGTTCGAGTCGATCGAGGCGCTGCGCGGTGCGGGAGCTGTGATGGGGCGGCTGTGGAACTCGGAGGAATATAGGCCGCTGCTTGATTCCTGGGAGCGCAGGCAGGAAGTGATGCTCGGCTATTCCGATTCGAATAAAGATGGTGGCATGCTCACCAGCACCTGGGAACTGCACAAGGCTCAGCGCGAGTTGCATCAGGCGGCACGTGAGAACCACGTCCATCTGCGGCTGTTTCACGGGCGAGGCGGGACCGTCGGCCGCGGCGGAGGCCCCACGCACGCGGCAATTCTCGCGCAGCCTCCCGGAGATTTCTCGGGGGAGATCCGCATCACCGAGCAGGGAGAAGTGCTGACCTGGAAATATTCCGACCCGGTGCTCGCGGAGTGGAACCTCGAAATCATGATTGCGGCTTGCCTCGAGGCGTTGGTGAGTCCGAACCGGCCTCCGGCTGAAGTCGCCAGGGGCTGGGACGAGGCGATGGAGACGATGTCGCGGGAGGCATTTGCGTTCTACCGGGAACACATCGCTGAGAATGCCGATGTTCTCGAGTATTTCGAGCAAGCGACGCCGGTGAACGAACTCGAGCATGCGCGGATCGGTTCCCGGCCGGCGCGGCGTTCGCAGAATCGCAGTCTGGAAGACCTGCGAGCGATCCCGTGGGTGTTCGGCTGGATGCAGAGCCGGCACGCGGTTCCGGCGTGGTTCGGCGTGGGATACGCTTTGCAGCGATTTGCCGCGAGCGGTGCGGAGCAGGTTCAGTTGTTGCGGGAAATGATGCGTGGCTTCCCGTTGTTCTCGAGCCTGGTGCGCAGCGTCGAGATCGCCATGGCTAAGGCCGATATGAGCATCGCGCGGCTCTATGCGGGTCTGGTGGCCGATGCCGGGATCCGGGAGCGCGTGTTTGGGATGTTGCTCGATGAATTCGAGCGCACGCGGCGGCAGATTCTCGGCGTGACCGGACAGCGGGAGCTGCTGGAGAACAATTCCGTCTTGTTTCGATCGATTCGGCTGCGGAATCCGTATGTCGATCCAATGAGCCTGATCCAGGTGGACCTGCTGCGGCGGAAGCGGAGCGGGGTGTCGGACAGCTCTCTGGACTATGCGATCGGGGCTACGATGAATGGGATCGCGGCGGGGTTGCACAATACGGGGTGATCGAGGGGTTCTTGCTCACGCTCTGCCCATCGTCGATGGTAGAGAAATCAAACGGGGCCGCCGGTATCGCAGAGGAACACAGGGTCCCTCGTCTTCGTTCGGCTGGCGCCTCACTGCGCTCGGGATGACAGACCAAAGGGAGTATTGCGTTGGATGCCTTGTGACTGGTGCCTAAAGGCCTAAGGCCTAAGGCCTAAAGCCCAAGGCCTAAGGCCTAAAGCCCAAGGCCCAGAGGCAGAACCTCAAAGTTTAGAGCCTCCAGTTCAGAGCCAGAGCCAGAGCTTATGTCCTCAGCTAGCAAACTCCTCGAGCAGTTCGACGGCCGACTACGGCTTTTCGTCTATCGCTACCTCTTGCGGCGGGGAAGATGCCCTTTCGTCTCGGAGATCGCAAAGGGTGTGGCCACGACGATTCCGAAAGTTCGTGCCAGCCTGGCGCGCTTGAGCGAGAGCCATGCGTTCATGCTCCAGGAAGACGGGGAACTCTGGCGTGCCGCTCCCTTTTCGGCGATTCCTACCGCTTTTCCGGTGACGGTTGGCAGGCGTACCTGGTTTGCCAACTGCATCTGGGATGCCCTTGGCATTCCGGCTATGCTCGCTAAAGATGCGCGGATCGGCGCCGCGTGCGGGTGCTGCAACCTGGCGATGCCGGTGACGGTGAAGGCCGGAAAACTCTTAACGACGGATGGGATCATTCACATCGCCGTGCCTGCTCGCGAATGGTACAAGGACGTTGCGTTTACCTGACGCACCATGCTCCTGTTCCGGTCGGAGCAGCATGTGGATCGCTGGTGCGAGCAGTGGGGGCGCCAGCGCGGCGGGACGCTTTCGCTGGCCCAGGGATGGAAGCTGGCGCAGTTGTGGTACGGCGACCGTCTCAGTACCAAGTGGCGTCCGAAAACCGCGGCGGAAGCGGAATCTGTGTTTCGGGAAGTCGGACTTGTGGGAGAATTCTGGAAGCTGACAGGGTAAGCATCTGGCCACAACAGGCTTGCATCCGAGTAAACGGGTTGGGCGTATGCTCCGTCTCTCTACCTCTCGCGCCGTCTGGCTTGTGACTTGCGCTGTTTTGTTCCTACTTTCATCCCCCGTCGCCCGCGGCCAGGACCTCGCCAAGCGTCTCATCCTGAAGGACGGTTCCTACCAGTCGGTCACGAAGTACGAGTTGAAGGGCGAGCGTGTGCGCTACCTGAGCGCCGAACGCGGAGAGTGGGAGGAGCTGCCCAAGTCCATGGTGGACTGGCCTGCCACCGAGAAATACGAGAAAGACCGGGCAGCCGGCGCCTCGACGCCCGAGGCCGTAGAACTCGACAAGCAGCTGGAAGCGGATCGTCAGGCGGAGGAGGCGCGGTCACCGCACGTGCTGCCGGGGTTGCAGCTTCCGGAGGAAGGCGGCGTGTTTCTGCTCGACACCTACGAAAACAAACCGGAACTGGTTCCGATCGACCAACTGGGCGGGTCGATCAACAAGAACATGAAGGGTAACATTCTGCGCGCGGCGGTGAATCCGATCGCGAGCGCCCACCAGACGGTCGAGGTGCCGGGAAAGCATGCCCCGGTGCAGTCGCACGTGGCGGTCCCTGCGCTCTACGTCAATCTGGATCGGAATGAGGAGGGCGAAACGCCGGCTCCGGCCGCCGGTGAGAAAGAAAAAGAGAATGAGCCTCTGCCCCTGACCGAGCGCTTCCGGATTGCTCGCCTGGAGACCAAGGGCGAGAAGCGGGTGGTTGGAGATATTAAGGTTGCCGTGTACGGGAAGATCAGCCAGGACGCGAAGTTCGTGCCCACCACTTCTCAGCCGATGACAGGCGGATGGGTAAAACTGACGCCGACCGAAGAGCTGCCGGTCGGAGAGTACGCGGTGGTGGAGATGTTGGGGAAAGGGGGAATGAATCTTTACGTGTGGGATTTCGGGGTGAATCCCAACGCTCCCGCTAACAGCGTGGCGTTCAAGCCGGATCCGGCGGCGGCGCGGCAGGAAGCGGACAAGGCGGTGGAGTTGCAGCGTCGCAAGAAGCAGTGATCCGGCTGCTGGGGCAGCGGTCGCCGATGTCCGTGGTTAAGAAGTTGTCCAGGCCGGTGGTGCTGCTGACAGGCATCCTTCGACTCCGTTCGGCCTTCGCCTCACTGCGCTCAGGATGACAGATTTGAAAAATTGTGATCGACCTAGCCCTTGTACCGAACACCTAACACCCAAGACCTAGCGCCAGCTACTTCATCACTCCGCGTTGGGCGATGCCGATGTTGTCGCGGGTCGTGTTCTTGACCAGGTACATCATTTCGTCGGCCTGGCGGATCACGTCGTGCGGGGATTTCGCGTCGTGCGGATAGGTGGCGAGGCCGATGGAGGCGCGCACGTTCAGATTGAGCCCTTCCTCCTTACAGAACATGCTGACCCGGAGGGCGTCGCGCAGGCGCTTGGCGACGTGCAGGGCCTGGTCTTTTCCAGTTTGCGGGAGCAGGACGACGAACTCGTCGCCGCCGTAGCGGAAGGCGTAGTCGATCAAGCGCAACTGGGCTTTGATGAGGTATCCGATCTCGGCCAGCAATTTGCTGCCGATGAGGTGTCCGTGGGTGTCGTTGACCTGTTTGAAGTGGTCGAGATCGATGAACAGCACGCTGAATTCGTAGCCGAAACGGGACGAGCGGTAGACCTCGGTTTCGAGCGTCTTATAGAGATGACGGGCGTTGTAGAGTCCCGTGCAGTCGTCGGTGATGGTGAGTTCCTGAATTTTCTCGACGGCGCGGGAGTTCTCGATGGCGATCGCGGCGTAATCGCACAGCGCCTGCAGGAAGAAGATCTCCTGGTCGCCGAAGCCTTTCATGTCGACGTTGACTAGTTGAATTACACCCAGGACGCGATGCTTGGAATTCAAGGGCACGCAGATGATGGAGCGCGTCTCCCATTGGGTGACTTCGTCGATGCGCTTGGCGAAGCGCGGATCGGTGTAGACGTCGGGAACGATCAACTGCTCGCCGTTCTTGGCTACCCAGCCAGCAATGCCCTCGCCCACCTTCAGGCGGACGTCTTTGAGGGCTTCGGCTGCATCGCCGACGGCAATCGCGAAATAGAGTTCGTTGTGTTCCTCGTCAACCATCAGGAGCGACCAGGTATCGGGGCGGAAGTACTCCGCCATTTTCTCCATGATGGTTTGCAGGATGGAATCGAGGTCCAGCGACGACGTCAGGGCCTTGGCCACATCGTGGAAGATATTGAGTTCTTGACTCTGCCGCTTACGGTCGGCTCCGGTGGCCTCAGGCATGGAACGGATTCCCTCATTTGCGCGAGAGGAAGTGGTCAAATTATATGCGGCGCTCAGAAGAGGGGGCAACGACCTTAAGTAACAAGTACCCGCAAAGCCACGTGTCTTGATGGCCTTGGGGCGATCTTGGGCGCCCAGACAACCCCACGACCCCAGTTCGGCGGCTGGCGCGGGCTGGGTTTGGTTTCCCGCCAAGTCCCTCTCGCGCGGCTGACATTTGTTTAGTATGCTGCGGTAGGCTGGCGGAGACGGAGAAGGCGTCGCATGGGATCGTTCGGCGATCGTCTGAAAAAAGAGCGGGAGCAGCGCGGCATCACGCTCGATGACATCTCGCTTAACACCAAGATCGGCACCCGTCTGCTGCGCGCCCTGGAAGAAGAGAAATTCGACCAGCTTCCCGGGGGCATCTTCAACAAAGGTTTCGTGCGCGCTTACGCTCGCCACGTCGGCATCGACGAAGATCAGGCCGTGGCCGACTACATCTCCACGATCGACGCGAACCAAATTCCGACAGTTGCCGAGGAGACGGCGCATTCCCAACCCAACAATCGCGAGCCCGAGCCGCCCCAAGAGTCGCAAATTCATGTAGTACGGGAAGCTCGCCAGCAGGATTCGGAGGGCGGCATCCCCTGGGGCCTGCTTGCGATCCTGCTGTTACTGATCGCTCTTGCGTTTGCCGGTTGGAGCTACTACCACCGCGAGCAGCGGGTGGATCGAAACCGGACGCCGGAGCCTGCACCGATGGGGGACACGACCGCGCCGGGATCTCCGGGGGAAACTCCGGCCAGCCTGGAAGCGGCATCGCAGAAACTGCAGACGAGCCCCGCGCTCAATGGCGAGAATTCCGTCCCGGTTCGACCGATGCAGCCGCCGGGCGCTGGGTCGCTTTCAGCGGCGCAAACGGTGCGGAAGGCCGCGTCGCTGAGTCCTGCATCCAGCGGCGCCACTGGAACGTTCACCGTATTGCTGAAGCCCAACACAGAGTCGGAGGAGTGCTGGGTTTCTGTTGCCGTGGATGGCGGGCCCGCCGAGGAAGCAACGATGGCGGTTCCGTACGAGAAACGAATCCAGGCGCGGGACGAAGTGGTGGTGAAGGCCGGCAACGTGGGCGCGTTGGATTTCTTCTTCAATGGGAAGAGGCTGCCTCCGCAGGGGGACTACCGGGCAGTGAAGACGCTTACGTTTCGTTCCGACGGGCTGCAACCGGAGGCGCCGAAGGCGTTGGTGACTGACCACTGACCTCGCGTGCGCACCCGGCGTCACGGCCGAAGAGTCTGCGGAAAACTCGCGAGCTGACCTCAGGCGCTAAAGCGCGACATATTTCCCGACTCTTGGTGGCACGAGTGAACTCGTGCCCTTCCCGTGCGTACCGGTTCGAGAGACGCCTGGGGCCACGGCTAAAGCCGGTTCAGCTCTCATGCTGTTGCGGCGCGTCTGAAGACGCGCCCTGATGCGAACCGACGCCGCCCCCGGCAACGTGCCGCTGACCGCCGTTTAACCCTCGCGATCTGCCGTTTGCCCCTTATGCACCACCGCTAAGGTCTCCCCGCTCCAACTCGACCCAAAATCGTTGCGCGCCCTATTCTTCTCTGGTAGCTTTTTATAGACTCCGAAATACGCGAAAATGCGCGAAAAGACAGCCGTAGTGCTCTCATTTTCCCGCCATAGAACGTCCTAAATAGTTGCAAGGAGAAACAACTTTGCCGTCTAAAAATCGTTATTTGTTTACGTCGGAATCAGTGACCGAAGGCCACCCGGATAAGATCGCTGACCAGATTTCCGACGCCATTCTCGATGCCTGCCTGACCGAGGACCGCACCAGCCGCGTCGCCTGCGAAACCTTGACCGCCACCGGACTGGTCGTCATCGCGGGAGAAATTACAACCAAGGCGTACGTGGACTTCCAGACGCTGGTGCGCGGCGTGATCCAGTCGATTGGCTACGACAACGCGCTCTACGGCTTCGACTGCAACACCTGTGCGGTGATTTCCAGCATAAACAAGCAGTCAGGCGATATTGCGATGGGCGTGGACACCGGCGGAGCCGGGGATCAGGGCATGATGTTCGGCTTTGCGGTGAACGAGAATCCAGAACTGATGCCTACTCCGATCGCCCTCGCCCACAAACTGACGCAGCGCCTCACAGAAGTAAGAAAGAGCGGCCTCTGCCCTTACCTTCGGCCCGACGGAAAATCCCAAGTTACGGTGGAATACGATGCCAGCGGGAAGCCCTTCCGGGTGGACGCCGTGGTGATCTCGACGCAGCACGCCGAGACGGTCGGCAACGATCAGCTACGGGCCGAGATCCTGAAGTACGTGATTCAGGCCGTGATCCCGGCGAAACTGCTCGACGCCGACACCAAGTACCACATCAATCCGACCGGGCGCTTCGTGATTGGCGGGCCGATGGGCGATACCGGACTTACTGGACGCAAGATCATCGTCGACACCTATGGCGGGATGGGCCGTCACGGCGGCGGGGCGTTCAGCGGCAAAGATCCGACCAAGGTTGATCGGTCTGCGGCCTACGTTGCCCGCTACATCGCGAAGAACATCGTGGCTGCTGGTTTGGCGGACAAGTGCGAACTGCAGTTGGCCTATGCCATCGGCGTCGCCGAACCGGTCAGCGTGCTGGTGGAAACGTTTGGCACGGCCAAGGTCGATCCGGAGATCATTCCGGACCTGGTGCGGGCCAACTTCCAGTTGACGCCCAAGGGCATTATCGAGTCGCTCGACCTGCGGCGTCCCATTTACCGGAAGACTGCGGCGTACGGGCACTTCGGCCGTAACGACAAGGACTTCACCTGGGAAGCGACAGACAAGGCCGCCAAGCTGGCATCGGACGCCGGCTTACGCGAGCCGGCTTTGCAGACCGCGAGACGGTAAATAAGACAAGGGGACGTTTGGCGGCGTCCCCTCGTAACCTCCGGAGCGAGCGAGTCTGGGAAATCCGTCCCCATGATTCGTGTATTCTGATGGTCAAGCCTTTGAATCAGCAGTCCAAATCTGGCCGCAAGCATCAATAGGAGAAGTATGTCGACGACACCGACGCAAGTCAGCTGCGACGTCAAGAATCTCGATCTGGCAGACCTCGGCAAAAAACGCATTGAATGGGCGAACCAGTCCATGAACGTGCTGCAGATCATTCGCAAGGAATTCATCAAGAACCAGCCGCTCAAGGGCGTGCGTATTTCCGCCTGCCTGCACGTAACGGCCGAGACCGCGAACCTGGCGATCTGCCTGCGCGACGGCGGGGCAGACATGGTTCTGTGCGCGTCGAACCCGCTCTCGACCCAGGACGACGTGGCGGCGAGCCTGGTGCGCGACTACAGCATTCCGGTTTTCGCCATCAAGGGCGAAGACAACGAGACGTATTACCAGCACATTGTCGCGGCCATCGACCACCGTCCGCAGATCACCATGGACGACGGCGCGGACCTGGTCAGCGTGCTGCACACCAAACGCGACGACGTTCTGGAGGGCGTGATTGGGGGCACAGAAGAAACCACCACGGGAGTCATCCGGCTGCGGGCAATGGCGAAGGAAGGTGTACTGCGGTACCCGATCGTTGCCGTCAATGATGCCGATACGAAGCACCTGTTCGACAATCGTTATGGCACGGGGCAGTCGACCATTGATGGGATTATCCGCGCCACCAATTTCCTGCTGGCAGGATCGAAGTTCGTGGTCGCCGGCTACGGCTGGTGCGGTCGCGGTCTCGCCAGCCGCGCACGCGGGACAGGCGCTGAAGTCATCGTCACCGAGATCGACCCGACCAAGGCGCTCGAAGCCGTGATGGACGGCTTCCGGGTGATGTCGATGACCGAGGCTGCGAAGATCGGCGATGTCTTCTGCACGGTTACGGGTAACAAGAACGTGCTCACCAAGGAACACTTCGAAGTCATGAAGAACGGCGCCATCATTTCGAACTCGGGGCACTTCAACGTCGAAATCGACATCCCCACGCTGGAGAAGATGTCGTCGTCCAAGCGCACCACCCGCAACTTTGTCGAAGAGTATTCGATGAAGGACGGGCGCAAGATAAACCTGTTGGGCGAAGGACGCTTGATCAACCTGGCCGCTGCTGAAGGCCACCCGCCGTCGGTGATGGATATGAGCTTCGCCGACCAGGCGCTTTCGGTTGAGTACATGGTGAAGAATCACGACAAGCTGGAAAAGACGGTCTACACCGTGCCAGTTGATCTTGATAAGCGGGTTGCCAAGCTGAAGCTCGAGTCGATGGGCATCAAGATCGACCGTTTGACGCCCGAGCAGGAAGAGTACCTGGCGGGCTGGTCGGAAGGAACCTAGAGGGCAGTTCGCGGTTCTCAGTGGAAAGGAAGCGGGGCGGCGAAAGCTGCTCCGTTTTTGTTTACCCGTTTCCTACCAGTGCGCAGCGCACCGGATCGACGCCCCAGATGTAGGGTTCTTCGGGCAAGCGCTCCAGGCCAAGTTCGCCGGCTTCGATCGTTCCCGGCTTGCCCGCCCAGATTACGCGGAACTGGGCTTTGTTCCCGTCGTATTGCACGTCGAGGACCTCGCCGGGTTTTACCTGCGAGCGCACGTTCTTGACGACCGCACCCAGGCTGCCGATATTGCGCACGCTGGCCAGCTGCATGAAGGGTTGGCAGTAGCTGTCCACCCCCCAGATGCGTACGGGCAAGGACGTGTTGACCAGCATTTCGCGTTCGCGGTCCATGAGCGCTGCCTCCCAAACGAACAGCACAGGAATGAAGCGAGGATACTTGGCTTTCAGGATCCTGCAAAGTAACAGCCGTTACCGGCTGGCTGGTCTCCAAAGTCACACGACTGGGAAAGAGGTTGGGAAGATGGGAGCTGGAGCGGAAATCAATTCATATTGCGCATTGAGCAGGCGCCGGGCCCGCGGGGATCGCCGCACGATCCACAGGCTCCGGCGGAGGGCTGGCTCGAAGGGGAGCCCTTGCTGGACACGGCAAAGGTCGAGAGTTGCGGTGCGAGCTGCTTGCTGTGGCACTTTGGGCACTCGGCCTTCTGCTGGCCGTATACCAAGGCTTCGAACGAGTGGTCACATTCCTTGCAGATGTATTCGAAAATCGGCATAAATCCGCTCCCGGGAAATCCGGCGGCAGGAACCGCCGTCTCTATTTAAAATCAGAGGGTGGCCGCCACGCAAACCCAGTTTCAGCCGCCCGCGTTTGAACCGCGCCGTTTTCTCCGCGGAGGGCACCTGCAGACCCTGGCCGGATTCTTCTTGTTCCGCAACATTCGGCTGCCGGCTCCCGAAGAGCGGCATGTCGAAGTTGAACCCGGCGTCAGTGTCCTATGCCACTGCCACTGGCAGGCGGAGTGGCGCGATGTCTTAACGCTGATCGTCGTGCATGGCCTCGAAGGCTCCAGTGATTCCGGGTACATGGTGGGTGTCGCGCAGAAGGGACTGGCCGCGGGCATGAACGTGGTTCGCGTCAACCAGAGGAACTGCGGCGGCACCGATCACCTCGCGCCCACGCTCTATAACTCGAGCTTGTCGGGCGACATTGCCGCGGTTGCGCGCAACCTGATCGAGCGCGACAAGATCACGCGCTTTGCTCTGGCGGGATTCTCCATGGGCGGCAACCTGGTCTTGAAGACGGCGGGCGAATGGGGCAGGGAAGGGCCCCCGGAATTTTCCGCGGTGGCCGCGGTGTGCCCGGCGATGGATCTGGCAGCCTCGGCCGATGCGTTGCACCTTCCCGGCAACCGCATTTACGAAGAATATTTCATGGTCAAGCTGAGGCAGCGATTCCGCGCCAAGGCGAAGCTTTTCCCGGAGCACTTCGATGTGAAGCGTCTGCGGGGTGTGAAAAGCCTGCGCGAGTTCGACGACAAAGTTACCGCCTACTATTGTGGCTTCGAAGGCGCGGTGGACTACTATGCGCGTGCGGCCGCGTCGAACGTCGTGGGTCGGCTTGCGGTGCCCGGGCTCATCCTGCACGCAGCCACGGACCCGTTCGTTCATCTCATTCCGGAGACCCGGAGCAAGATTGCCGCCAATCCGAATTTGACATTCATCGAGACGGCGGATGGGGGGCACTGTTCGTTTCTCGCACGCCCCAACGGCTATGATGGCCGCTGGGCCGAGCAACAGATCGTTGAGTTCCTGAGGCGCTTCTGACTTTTCAGTCGGCAGGCGCTAGCCGTCAGTCGCAAGCAAAGCCTTGATCAAGTCGTTATTCGGGACATCTCGCTTTCGCAGTCCCGTTCGGACTCGCATCCCCGCACTCGCAACTCGGCACTCCTGTACAATCTCCGCGATGCGGCTGCGCCTGCAATTTCTGTCGATTCTTCTGGCGGCGGTCGCATGCGCCACGTTCGCGTCTGCTGAGCCTGTCTCTTCGCTGAAGCCCACCAATTATGTCAACGATTTCGCGGGCGTGCTGAGCAGTGCCACGCAAGATCGGCTCAACGGATTGTGCCGCGAGGTCGAGCAGAAAACGCAAGCGCAGATCGTTGTTGTCACGATCAAGTCCAGCGACGGGCGGGAAATTTTCGACTACTCGGTTGATCTCTACCAGAAGTGGGGTATCGGGCAGAAAAGCAAAGATAGGGGCGTCCTGATCCTGCTCGCTGTGCAGGATCACAAGCGATCCATCCGGGTTGGCTATGGCATGGAATCAATCCTGCCCGATGGCAAGGTGGGAGGTTTCGGACGTGAGGCCGTGCCCTACCTGCAACACGGGGATTACGACGGGGCCGTAAGTCTGCTTACATCGAGAATCGTCGATGTGATCGCGCAGGACGCTGGGGTTGAGATCGCCACCTCGCAACCGCGCAGCGTCGAACCGGGCGCCCGGCCACGTGGGACGAATCTCTCGCCCAGCCAGGTGGTTGCGATCATCGTCGTCATAATCATCGTTCTGGCGGTGCCGCCGCTGCGCCGGCTGCTCTTCTACATGCTCCTGTTCGGTGGCGGAGGCGGCCGCGGTGGGGGCGGTTGGGGTGGGGGCTTCGGAGGGGGCGGTGGCGGATTTGGTGGCTTCGGTGGCGGCAGCACGGGCGGCGGCGGCGCGGACGGAAGCTGGTAGGACGGAAGCATTGAGGAACGCTATGGCTCCTGAAAACGTTATTCCCGAAAAGCAGATCAGCGAGTTCGTTACGCGCCTGCAGCAGGGCGCCGGGGCGAACCTGGTGAGCGTGATCCTGTACGGTTCGGCCGCGTCCGGCGGCTACGATCCGGAGTTTTCGAATATCAACCTGCTGTGCGTCTTGCAGGACACCTCTTTGCCCAAACTGCTTGCGCTTGCCCCGGTTGTGGAGTGGTGGACGAAGCAAGGACATCATGCCCCATTGCTGATCACGAAAAACGAACTCGAGCGCTCGGCGGATGTGTTTGCGATCGAGTGGATGGACATGCGCGAAAAACATCGCGTGCTCTTCGGTCCCGATGTGATCGCGTCGCTTGAGATCCCGATGCAGTTTCACCGGGCGCAGGTGGAATACGAGTTGCGTGAGAAACTCATTCTGCTCCGGCAGCGTTTGCTGTTAGACGCGAGGGACGAAAGGCGCACCTGGGATTTGATGCTGCACTCGTTGTCCGCTTTTACGACCTTGTTTCGTCACGTGCTCATCGCGCAAGGGCAGCCTGTGCCGGCCACCAAGCGTGAGTCGGTGAAGGCGCTGGCGGCCAGCCTCGGCTTCGATGCCAGCGCTTTCGAGCACTTGCTCGACATTCGCGAACATCGTGCTGAACGCAAGCAGTTCCGTGTTCAGGAAGTCGCCGCGCGCTACCTGGCCGCGGTAGAGCAGGTGACGGGCGCCGTCGATAGAATGCTGGACCGGTAGGTTGCGAGTCCGATAGAGTGCTTCGCCTAGGCTTCGCGGCGGTTTTCCCAGAGTTTGTGTGGAGGAGAGAGATATGGGTAAAGGTTTAATCGTAGTGATCATTCTGGCGCTCATCGTGCTGGCCGTTTTCGGGCAGTACGTCGGAGTGCGCAACACGCTTGTCACCAAGAACGAGGCGGTGAAGGCCGCGTGGTCGCAGGTCGATATCGTTCTGCAACGCCGCGCCGACCTCATCCCGAACCTGGTGGAAACGGTGAAGGGGTTCGCGAAACAGGAGCAGACCGTCTTCGGCGACATCGCGAAGGCCCGGTCGGCGCTGCTATCAGCGGGTTCACCTTCAGAGAAGATTGCGGCCAACAACCAACTCGATGGCGCGATCGGCCGTCTGTTGGTGATTGTCGAGAACTATCCCCAGCTGAAGTCGAACGAGAACTTCCTCCGCTTGCAGGATGAGCTGGCGGGCACGGAGAACCGCATCTCGGTCGAACGCAAGCGCTACAACGACACCTTGCAGGACTACAACACCTACGTTCAGCAATTCCCCGCCAGCGTCTTTGCCGGATGGGCAGGCTTCAAGCCCAACGATGCCTACTTCAAGGCGGCTGAAGGTTCGCGGGAAGTGCCTAAGGTGAATTTCGGGACGCCAGCTCCCGGGGCAGCGCCGCAGCCGGCGCCGGCGAAGTAGTTCGCGAGCGGGGACCGGGGGCGCACATCTCAGCGGAAATCCTCGGTTCCTTGCTTCTGCAGACTCGCTCATGCAAGTCGACTTTGCCGTCGAACTCGGCGCTGACGATGAGACCCTGGAATTCCCCTGGGCAACCCCGGCTGGCGGCCCGCGCTATCACGACTTGAAGCGTGAACCCGAGGCGCTCAGCCTGTTGGAAGAGGCTGAGCGTTTTCCCGACCTCAGAGAATTCCTTGTGGCTGCAAACTCCCCAGCGAGCCCGCTAGAGACAGCGAAATGCGATGCCTGGGCGAGTACGGAAATCCATCCCGAGGAAGAAATCTTCGGCGCGCCCTGGAAATTCGGGTCCTATGTCGACTTTGTTTTCTCGGGCCAATCCGCCCGGTACTCATTCGACGATCATGAAAAATTCTTAGGCAAACTGACTGCTTTGCTCAAACGTGTCCCGGAAATTCCTGCGTCGGCGGAATTCCTGCTGCGCCGGTGCTTCTTCCGCGAAGGAGAAGCTGTCCGCGAAGGCTTTTATGTGACCTTCTACCTGTTCGGGTACGGCAGCGACGAGGCCACGGCCCGGCAGCTGTGGGGAATCGGCCTCAGGCTGGTCGGCAGCGCAATTGTCCAGTTATCTTCGCGCCACTTCTCTGTGTAATAGTTTTGTATTTTCGCTGGGAGCTCACATACCTGCTCCTCCGCAGGTGCTTAATCTGGACGCAGGAGCATTCCTCAAATGAAGCCTCACCCCAAGGGCGCGCGCGCACGCGTGCTGTTCACATCTGTTTTCGGGCCTTACGCGCAGGATGACGAGTTCGGCAGCCGGTCCATCAACCCGATGGAGCTTTACCACAACCAGGTCACGCGGGTCCAGGGCGCGTTCTCTCTGCGCATGTTCCACCGTTCCTGGGGGATCATGATGATCCAGGCGAATATTTCCGCCCCCTGCACCGTGCTCGATTTTCCCACCCGCGAGGCCTTTGTGCGCGAGCTGACCGCGCATGATTACGACATCGTGGGGATTTCTTCGATCATCGTGAATGTTGGGAAAGTGCGCGAGATGTGCCGTGTGGTACGCGAGCTTTCGCCGCAGTCCGCGATCGTGGTAGGGGGCCACGTCGCCGCCATTCCCGGGATCGAGACCATGATCGACGCCGATCACATTGTCCGCGGCGAGGGCATCCGCTGGATGCGCGAGTACCTCGGCGAGAATCCGGAGGCGCCGATCCGCCACCCGGAAATCGTCTCGGGCCTGAAAACCCGCATTCTCGGCGTGAGCCTTCCCGACCGGAAAGGCGCTACAGCCGCGACGATCATCCCGTCGGTCGGCTGCCCCATGGGCTGCAACTTCTGCACGACGTCGTCTTTTTTTGGCGGCAAAGGAAAGTTCGTGAACTTCTACGAAACCGGCGACGAACTCTTCGAGGTGATGAGCCACATGGAGAGCGCCCTGAAGGTCCAGACTTTCTTTGTCATGGACGAAAATTTTCTGCTGCATCGCGAGCGCGCCATGCAGCTGCTCCAGCGCATGAAGAGGACCGGCAAGAGTTGGGGAATGGCGGTGTTTGCCTCGGCTAACGCGATCCGCAAGTACACGCTGCAGGAACTGGTCGATCTGGGCGTCTCATGGATATGGATGGGCCTGGAATCTCCTAAGTCTCACTACACCAAACTCCAGGGCACTGACACGCGCCAGCTCACGCGCGAACTTCGCGAACACGGCATTCGCGTTCAGGGCTCGACCATCATCGGCCTGGAACACCACACCCGCGAGAACATCGGCGACGAAATCGGCTACGCCGTCAGCCACCATACTGACTTTCACCAGTTCATGCTCTACACGCCCGTGCCCGGCACGCCTCTTTTCAAGGAAATGTCGGAGCAGGGCCGTATGCTCGACAATGTCGACCTCGCCGACGTCCACGGCCAGCACAAGTTCAACTTTCAGCACGCGGCCATTTCGCGCGACGACTCTAAGCGTTTCCTCGACTGGGCTTTCCGGCGCGACTACGAGCAAAACGGGCCCAGCCTGTACCGGATGTGCCAGACTACGCTGCAAGGCTGGCGTCGCTACAAGGACCATTCCGACCTGCGTGTCCGCGAGCGCTTTGCGCGCGAGGCGGAAAAGCTGCGTACCGCCTACAACGCCGCCCTCTGGGCTATGGAGAGACAATTCCGCGATGTCAATCGAAGCGTAAGCGAGGAAATTCGGGGACTACGTCTGGAAGTCGAAAGGGAATTCGGCACGGCAGCGCGAGTCGCTTCCCGCCTCGGAGGCCCGCTTCTTCTATGGACATCGCGCCGCGAGGAACGGCGCCTGGCCGCTGGCCGCACCTACGAGCCACCGACCTTTCTCGAGCGCAGCAACTGGGCGGAGGTGCAGGCCTGAAAGCCGGCGCCCTCTAACACGTCGGCGAAGCCGCTTCGAAGCCGGCGCGCCTTCTGAGCCACGCCCACATCATCACACCGCGTCCCTTGAGTCTGGTCCGCGCGAGCGAGAGCGCTGTCATCATCAGAAAGATCCCGCTCAATCCGAGTGTCGCCCCGCGGATGCCTTCCACCCGCTTGGGCAGGATCGACAATCGCCCATACACCAGTTCAATGTGCACCCAATACACTAGCAATGAGGTCTGTCCCAACTGGATCAGCGGACTGAATCCCAGTTGCGCCGCGCCCCACCGGCACCACGCGTAGCTCGCCGCCAGGATGACGAGCAACAGTCCCGACCGGATCAGAAAGAAATTCGGGCTGGTGTGCCAGAAATCGTAAACCGGATACATTTGCCGGGGTTGCGCGTCGAGCCAGCGCGCGACCGCCATCAACGTCACTCCTCCCAGTCCTGCCGACAGAAAGACCACCGCTTCGTGACGCTGCGCCCAGTCTTCCTGTAAGGAAAATCCCACCGCGAGTCCGACAAAGGCGAACGCTGCCCAGGGAAAAATCGGAAAGAGCCACGATTGCGGCTCACCCAGGTTGTGCACGCCGTTCACGTACGACTGCAGCGGCCAGGGCAGCCAGTTCGGCCGCCAGGCGGTCCAAAGCAGCGGGGTGAGAAGCGAAATGCTCAGAGCCACCCCGGCAGCGCATGTCCCAAGCCGAGTTCGAGGTTCCCCAGGCGCTGCGCCCGCCAGAACGGCCCAGCACATCACCCCCATCAGCATCATGGAAACGCCGATGGTGTTCAGGATGTCGACCCGGAAGAGGTCGGTCCAAGGTGACCATCCCCAGGCGATGACGTATTCCTGCAGGCGAAACAACAACCCGAGAGCAAAGATCTCCGCGCCACGACGGATGGTTATCTTCGCAATCTGCCCGGGAACGACGCCCTTGCGGACCAACTTGTCCGTCACCAGCGAGAAAGAAATGCCGGCCAGAAAGAGAAACAGCGGGGCGGGCAGGGTTCCACCCAGCTGGGAATACATGAAGAAGGTCGTCTTACGCGCCGCTGGAGACAGCCAGGAATCGAAGCAGTGGGTCTGGAACATGAGCACGCAGGCCAGGCCGCGCATCCAGTCGATATAGGAGAGCCGTGATGTTGTGGCAGGGGTCAGGGAGAGACGAACCTCGCAGCTACGGTCGCTTCGCTCTGCTCAGGATGAGACGCAACGCCCGAATCAACTCCGGGCCATCGTCGCGCAGTTCGGAGAAACTGAAGCGCACGACGCGGTCAGGGGAAGTCTGGCCAGCGAGCGTCACCTCCAACAGGACCACGCGTCGATCGTCGGCAGAACGGCGGCGCGTCAGCCGGCCGCGTTTTTCGAGACGATCCGCCAATTCCACCACCGTGTGGTGTTCAAGACGGAGTTGCGAGGCCAGTTCCTTGATCGTAGGCAGTTTGTCGGGAGGCAGTCCTGAAACTGCCAACAGCAATTCGTACTGCTGGGCCTGCAGCCCCTCCGATCGGGCTGCATCTTTTCGTCGGCGCAGAAAGCGTGCTAGGCGATAGCGGAATTCCGCCAGGGTCACGTACTCGGCGGGAGAGAATTCTCTCGTCGAGGAAGTGTTCCTTGATCGTGAGCCGGACATTCGTTCCTGCTCGTAATCGAAAACCGTACCCGATTCACCCGCTAGCGTTCTTGCCGAGGCAGGCCGAGTTCTAAAGGGTCGCTTTACTGATAGCACGAATCGGGCGGCGATCCGCCTTGTCAGCGGCAAGCCGAGCCAGTCGAGTCGGAAGCTCTTGGCGCCGCGACGGCACTCCTGCGCTTACTTCACCGCATCCTTGGTCTTCTCAGCCCCTTCCTTGGTTTTATCGACGGTCTTTTTGGTGCCCTTCTTTACGGCATGCCCGGTTTTCTTGGCAGCGCTCTCGGTCGCATCTTCGGTCTTGACTGCGGCTTCCTTGGTGGCGTGACCAGCCTTTTTGGCGGTGTCCTCGGTTGCGTCCGCAGTCTTGGTGGCGGCCTTCTTGGTCACATCCGCGGTTTTCTTGGCGGCTTTCTTGGTGACCTCCGCCGTATCCTTGGCGGTTTTGTCGGCGTCCGCTTTTACGTCCTGCGCCAAAGCCATCGCGCCGAACGCGAAAACAGCAAGCAGCAGAGATACCAGTCGCAGTTTCATATGGATTCCTCGAATGGTTTGGATTTAAAGCATGGATTATCTCTTAGAGGACGTTCGGAAGGCAACGCGGCCCTGACTGTGGCGAAGAACAGTCGAGCCGGGCCCTCGGGGTGAGCGGTGGCGAGACGCTGGAAGGAGGCGTAGTCCCTAGCGGCCTTGCTTCGCGACACGCGTCAGTGGGATCGAGGATGTTTTTCTGGAAGTCTGCAGCAAGCGGTCGAGTTCGGCAACAATTTCCAGCTGCTTGTCGGGGTCGGGCTCCTTCACGGCACGCAGACACAATTCTTGCCAATCGCGCTGTTGTTTACTGTTCATTGCACGTCCCGTGGGTTTAGCGCCCAAGAGCCCGGAAATCAAGCTGGAAGCGAATCATGTCTCGTATAGCACTGTGGGCCGAGCGGGGCGGCAGCGGTTCTTGCAGTCGTTCCGCGGTGGAACCACCGTGGTCAACACATTTTAGTTGCGAGTTCCGCCGGAATTCGTTCAGAAGATCCGGCCTCTGCCTGTGCGCTTTCCTCGACCCTTCTTGCCTGATCCCGATAGTTAGGGACAGACCGGTTCGGCCAGTGACCTTCGTAATCCCGCCGTTGGGACTTTTATCTAGACGATCACGCCGACCGTGCCGATGTACTAACACGGACCCTCCCATGCCACTGAGTCGGTTGTTCAAGAGCCGCTACAGAGACTTACAGGCCGAGTTGGCCGACGCGTTGCGAACGATAGACGTCCTGCGTCAGAGCGAGGAGAAGTTCCGGCGAATCCTGGCGAGCGTCCCAGATGTGACCTGGACCGCTGACCAGCGCGGCGGGACGATCTACATCAGCCCGAAGATCCTGGACCGGTATTCCTCTCCCGTCGTCGACAAGAACGGCAAACATCACGGACGGATTTGGACCTTTCGGGACATCGGTGTCGGTGGTCACTACCGACCGTGCGCACCCTAGTCCTGTCCGTGCATGTCTTTTCACAGTTCGACGGGAACCCCGAGATCGCGGCCTACCTGCCCGCGCTCTGGGACCATAGCGTCGCAGTAGCAGCTATCGCGCAGCGAATCGCCGGTTCCGAGACTCGCAAGAAGGCCATGGTGGAGGAGAGCTTCACGGCGGGATTGCTGCACGAAGTCGGCAAGGTAGTTCTGCTGGCGGAGATCCCCCGTGAGTACGGTCGCGTTGTGGAGTCGGCGGCAACCGATCCCGCTGGCACTCTAGCTCTGGAACGTCAAGTTCTGGGTTGCACTCACGCGCAAGCGGGTGCGTACCTGATGAGCATCTGGGGTCTCCCTGCGCCACTAGTGCATGCCGTTGCCTTTCACCATAACCCCTCAGAGTGCGCCGACGCCGGTTTTTCTTCAGTGACGGCCGTGCACGTCGCCGACGCCATCGTGAGTGCGGCCGATGCGCTTCCTCTGAACCACGACATCGAATTGGACCTGCAGCATCTGGAGCGTCTGGGATTGCGCGACAAGGAAGCGGCTTGGCGGACTCTCCACGAAGACCGCCGCGCCGCCCAGCTGGAAGGAGAAGCACGTGAGCGAAAAGATTCTGTTCGTGGATGACGAACCGGCAGTGCTGGACGGTTACAAGCGCGCCCTGCACAAAGATTTTCGCCCCGATACAGCGGTTGGGGCCGAGGAAGGTTTAGCCGCCATCGCGAAGGCGGGCCCGTACGCCGTCGTAGTGTCGGACATGCGCATGCCCGGAATGGATGGAGTCCAGTTCCTGGCGCGCGTGAGCCACGAGTCCCCCAACACGGTGCGCGTGATCCTTACCGGACACCCCGACCTGCAGAGCGCGATCGGAGCAGTGAATGAAGGCCGTATCTTCCGCTTTCTGACCAAGCCTTGCGAAGCCGATGTTCTGAAAAAAGCTCTCACCACTTGCCTGGTGCAGTATCGCCTGGTGACTGCCGAGAAGGAGTTGCTGGAGAACACTCTGATGGGCGCCATCAAAGTTCTTACCGACGTGCTGAGCCTGGCCAATCCGGCCGCTTTCAGCCGGGCGATCCGCATCCGTCGCTATGTACAACATGTGGTTGCGGAACTGAAGCTGGAGACTCCGTGGAAGTACGAGATCGCAGCGATGCTCTCCCAGTTAGGGTGTGTAACGCTGGCTCCGGAAGTGATCGAGGCGGCGTACTGCGGGAGCGAATTGTCACGAGAAGAGCAAACCGCTTTCGACATGCACCCCAGTGTGGCCCGGAATCTGCTGAGCAACATTCCGGGTCTGGACGGCATCGCGTGGATTGTGGGACAACAGCGCTTCGGCCCTGCCACACCCGATGCCCAGGTGCCGCACAGCATCAGAATCGGAGCCGACATTTTGCGAGCCGCGATTGCTTTCGATGACCTGAAGATCAAGGGCAACAACGATTCGGAAGCGCTCGCGAAATTGCAGCACGATCCACGCTTTGATCCGCAAATCGTGCGCGCCCTGACCAGTCTGCGTCCCCAAGCGAGCAACATGGAACTGAAAGCGGTGCGCATCACCGACCTGGCGACCGGAATGATTCTGCAGGAAGAGATCCGCACCAATGTTGGGATGCTGCTGGTGGGCCGTGGGCAGGAAGTGTCCTATCCGCTGATCGTTCGTCTCAACGACTTCCATCAACGGCGGGCGATTCCGGATAAGGTCCTGGTATTGAGTCCCAGTTCGTAGTGTGGCTATTTCCAAGTCGATGATCCCGGGCAATCCCGTGCGGCGTCAGCCACGTCTTTGCCTTGTCGATTTCCCGGCAAGTCATCTGTGCTGATTTCGTATAATCCGGCAGCACGGGAGTGCGCCTCATGAGAGAAAGAAGCGTTACCGTCGCTGCTCGCCTGGTCCAGCTGCTTTCGATGGCCGCCACCTTCGTGGCCGGAGGCACTCTTGCACCCGCAGCCGAACAGCCGTCTCCTCACGCCATCAAAGTCACGGGCGATGTCGAGGGAACCCACGATCCCTCGATTCTCAAAGAAGGTGATACCTGGTACGTGTTCGCGACCACCACGGAACGGCCGCGCGAAGGAGAACTTCCCGTCCGTTGCTCGAAGGATCTACAAAGGTGGCAGCGCTGCGGATACGTGCTTCCCGATGTCCCGGACTGGATCAAGAAGGAAAGCCCGGAAACGAAAAACCTCTGGGCTCCTGATATTTCTTACTTTAGCGGCGAGTTTCACCTCTACTACGCGTTCTCAGTCTTCGGCAAAAACACTTCGGGCATTGCACTGCTGACGAACAAGACGCTCGATCCGAGCAGCCCTCAGTTTCGCTGGATCGACCGTGGACTCGTGTTACGCTCCCAGGCCAGCGACGATTTCAACGCGATTGATCCGAACCTGGTGATCGACGGGCAGGACCGAGCCTGGCTCGCTTTCGGCAGCTTCTGGAGCGGGATCAAGATGCGGCGAATCGATCCCAAGACCGGCGAACTGTCCAGCGAGGACACGAAGCTTTACTCCCTGGCAAGTCGAAAGCCGCCCATGGAACCCGACAAGCCCCACCCCGATCTGCCGGCCGATTGGCAGGCGCTCGAAGCGCCGTTCATCGTTCATCACGACACCTATTACTACCTGTTTGTCTCTTTCGATCTCTGCTGTCGAGGGACCAAGAGCACTTACAAAACGATGGTCGGACGCTCCCGGGAAATCACCGGGCCCTACGTTGACGCGGCCGGCAAAGCGATGATGGCAGGAGGCGGGACGCCATTGCTCGAAGGGAATTCCCGGTGGAAGGGGCCAGGGGGAGAATCAGTCCTGTTGCAGAAGGACCACGACATCATCGTCTTTCACGCCTATGACGGGACGACGGGCAAACCATCTCTGCGGATCTCCACTCTAGTGTGGGTTGATAGCTGGCCAAAGGCGGCGTTGGAGGATAATGGCGCTTCGCTAGACAAGTGAAGGAACCTCTAAACGGGTTCCCGCCTTTCCAAACGCTGAAGTGTTCTCGAACTGATCTTCGCTCCAAATCCGTCGATTCACGTTTCGTTCAGGTGTTAGTCGTTGCCAATGGTGGTTGTTGTAGTGTCTGCCTCCTTGCCATCTCCAATGGCTGCTTTGAAGCCACGGATGCCCTCTCCAATTCCTTTACCGAGTTCCGGAAGCTTTTTCGGGCCGAACACGAGCAGGGCAATCCCGAAAATAACAAGCATATGCATGGGCTGAAACAATCCTTCAAACATAACCTTTTCTCCTTCTTCACGCCTTACACTTCAATTCTTGTTTGATCGCGTTGCCGCGTCGTCCAGCTACTAGCCAAAACTCCGCTAGCGGAGAAATATTCCCCAAACACCTAGGTGTCGTTGAATTCCCTATCCTCGCTCAGCCATCTGACAATTGGTCATCGTGCCGGACACACCTAACCCGGCAACTACCGGAATGGCGCTATACACCAAGCGTAGTAAGTACCCAGACCCGTCAGCACAACAATGGACCAGAGCATCAGCTCCGTCCGCATCCACCGCTTCCAGTCTTTGAAGCGTAGTGACTGCGGAAGAGCTCGTGTACCCGCAACGATGAGAAACTAGATTCCCAGGAGCTCGGCGGTTAACCCCAAAAGCGCGTGAATTGTAGCCACCGCGAAATACCACTTATGCAAACCCTTAGGAAGCACTGGCGTCACTTGCTGTTCAAATGAAGGCCACATCACCAAACCGATCATCCCCAGATTCGAGAGCAGCACCGTCGTCTGGCAAATTCCGTGAGCTGCGTAGCGCTTTCGTTTGGCGAGACAAGATCCCGCGATTAACGCTGCTCCCATGATCACCTGTACCAGCAGGTTGAGATCCGCCTCAAACGTGGCGCCCGTGCCGAGAAATCCTTTTATTGGAAAGAAGGGCAACATGCTCAAGTCGTTACCCCCATAACCGAGGACTTGCCGTTGGTGCAGCCCCAAACGGTAAGCTGCAACTGTTGCGATGCCGTCTAGAAGCAGTGCCGTCTCACTGAACCACGACTTTCCCGGTCATCTTCGGGTGGACTGAGCAAAAGTAGGGATAGGTCCCCGCTTTGGTGAATGTGTAAGAGAACTTCTCGTCCGTATCCTGCGCCTTGGACCTGAACACCCCGTCTGTGCTCACCACCGTGTGGGGGACGTCATCATGGTTGGTCCACGTCACTTTCGTTCCGACCGAAACCTTGAAGGTCTCCGGCCCAAAACTAAAATTATCGATTTTCACCTCTGCGTTTGCCACAGAGGGCTGGTCAGTAGCCGTGACGCTCGTCAATCCAGCTAACAGCAAAATCGCAATCATTACCGGCGTCGCTAAACCTGCAATCCGCACGTTCTTGTTGGTCATATTTCTATTTTCTCTCTAGCTTGTCTGCTTGCTTGATGTTTCTTGTCTGGCCGGATCCTTACCCGTCTACCTCAACGTTCGAGGCCAACCGCGGCCAAGCCGCGTTCCGTTGACTGAAGCCGCAGGGACCAAGTCTCTGAGCGGCGTGTCTTTCATTTGCACTACGTGATTTCCGGCATTCTGAGTTGATAACTGGCGCGGGCCATTCTTATTCCGACAAAATCGAACGCCAATCAGAGAGATTCGCGTTTGGCCGCGGAAGGGCACCGACTTCCGCCAATGAATGATTCTCCGGAGGCCTGTGCTGACGTTTAGGCGGGGTTTTGCCAGAGGCCCAGGGAGATCATTATGCGAGAATGGGTCAGAATAGATGTGCCTATCACGAAGGCGGGCAGCTCAAACGGATAGAGCATCGGATTTCTAATCGGGCCCATGCGCTTCCCAAGTTCTCTCGTTGCCGCATTTGCCCTGGACAACTCATGGATTGTCGGGTGTCAAGGCTGTTTGGCTTGGGTCGGAGGTCGTCCAGTCGGGGATCTTTTTGCGCCGAAGCGCTCGGCGACGGGAACCAGTTCGTAAGTTAACTCTACATCGGCATGCACATCAATCGCGCCAACCGCGACGGGCGCGAGATTGGTGGATTGAAGGTTCTCGAAGCTGAAGTCGCGTGGTGGAGAGACAACGACTGGCTGACCTTCCTCGACGGTCAACAGCTTGCCCAGTTTCAGGTTCAGCGCGGCCGCAAGGGCTTCAGCCGCGGCTCGCGCCTGGTTGGCAGCGTCGGCTAAGGCCTTGGCCCTAGCTGCGTTTTCGTTGTGCAGCGAGAAGGTCAGGCGGTTAATACTGTTCGCTCCGGACCTGATGGCGATGTCAATCACGGTCTGCAGCTTGGAAATGTCATCCAAAATGAGGCGTACCGTATTGCTGGCGGTGTAGCCGGCAATTGTGGGCGGCGCATCGCGAGGATATTGGTAGTTCGGGTTGACCGAGAAATTGATGCTCTTTATGTTGGCTGACCGAAACGCGGCAGCGAGCTGCTTAACCAGGGCATCGGATTGCATGGTGCTTTGATCAGCAGCCGCTTTCGCTGTAGCCGCCTGAGTCACAACGCCAATATCAAATTGTGCCTGCTCCGGCTCGACCGCTAGGTTGGCTTGGCCGTGTACCCGCACCGATGCTGACTCACCTCGCTGTGGTGCCTCCTGCGATTGCACCCCCGCTACGCACGCCAGCAAGATAACCACGAATTGCAGAATACATTTCCGTGGATGTCTAGGCCGTAACACATCAAAGTGACACATGGAAAGGAGTATAGGCGAAAGACAAAGGTGACTTGTCCACGAAAAGCGTTGGGCATTCATCGTAGCCATAGCGTTTCCTGAGCATGCGGCTGAAGAGACTCACCGCTGCGAAGATGTTGAGAATCGTCTGTCGAATGCTAAGGCGCCCGGTTTCGGGCTAAACTCTCCTTCATGGTCGCGGGAGCCAGAGGGTTTCGGCGTATGGAACGCGCCGAGCGCGGCCTGGATGAAGTGCAATGAAAAGCTTCTCCCGTCGCGAGTTCCTGTCGCTTGCGGCCGCACTGCCGGCATTTTCCAGCTTACGGACGCTGATTTCCAGCTCCGATGAAGCATTTCTGGAGAATCTATCCTTTCGCGCATTTCTTTTCTTTTCGGAACACAGCGATCCTCATACTGGTCTCGTGCTGGATCGGGTCCGCACGAATGGTGACAAGGTCCCAGGGCGAAATCTGGAGGCCGCCAGCGTCGCGCTCACGGGTTTTGGGCTGACCGCAATGTGTATTGCCTCTGACCGGCGATGGATGGATCCCAATCAGCTTCGAGAGCAGGTCCGCGCCACACTCCGGCATTTTGCCTACGACCAAGAGCACGTGCAGGGTTGGTACTACCATTTTGTAAACCGCAGGAGCGGGGAGCGCGTGTGGAACTCGGAACTTTCCACCATCGACACGGCGCTCCTGCTAGCGGGCGTCTTGACCGCACAGCAATATCACCGGGACGACGACGAGATCTTCCGTCTCGCCTCCGCAATTTACGAGCGGGTGGATTTCAGGTGGATGCTGGACGAGCACACCGGTCTCCTGCATATGGGATGGCGTCCGGAAACAGGTTTCTTGCGCGCTGAATGGACGGCGTACGATGAGCAAGCCATCCTGTACGTGCTCGGCATCGGTTCACCTGTCTTTGCAATCCCTGCGAGTTCCTGGTACCGCTTCGATCGTCCCGTGATAGAAAACTTTGGCTACAGAGTCGTGGGTCGAGGACCCCTGTTTACGCATCAATACTCACAAGCGTGGCTTGATCTTGCGGGTCTCCGCGACGGGCCACCTTTTGGCATTGATTACTTCCACAATTCGGTGGCTGCTACTTACGCTCACCGGGCCTACTGCCTCAGCCTTCGCAGCATCTATCCTAATTACTCCGAGAACCTGTGGGGCATTACTGCCTCCGACAGCGATATTGGGTACCTGATCTGGGGAGACCCTCTTTCGAGACGCGACGTGGACGGTACGGTCGTCCCTTGCGCGGCCGGGGGATCCCTGATGTTCGCTCCGGAAATCTGCTTGCCCGCACTTCGGTACATGCGTGAGCAATTCGGCCGAGATGTGTACGGTCGCTACGGGTTTGCGGACGCCTTTCATCCCCAAACCCTTTGGGTGGATCCCGACGTTGTCGGTATTGATGTGGGCATCATGCTCTTGAGTGCAGAAAATCTGCGCTCCCGACGCGTCTGGCGTTGGTTCAATCGTTCGCCCTACATCACACGCGCCACCCAACAGCTTTTCCAGCCGTACTGACGACGGACTTCGCAATCGCGAAATCGACTGCACGTGAAAGCTCCGATCGCTCGACGACCTGACCCCATCGTGCCAACCTTCACTCCTCAAAAACTAAGACGCGCCTGAAATTCGATAACGCGTCCAGCCAGGCCATCGGACGGACGTCCGAAGCTGTTAGTGTTCATGATGTCCGTTGGCGCAGTAGCCGGGATCAAGGGTGCAAGGTTAAGGATATTGAAAATGTTAAAGAAGTTTGCCCGCAGGTCGAGCTTGGATCCATCGCCCAGGAATCCGACGTGGGGCAGGCTGAAGTTTTTCCCGGCCGTCATGTCGATGGAAGTGTAGCCGGGTCCGGTGAAGATGTTACGGCAGCGGCAACCGGGGCCCCGGGTAGTAGTGTCAAATTCGGTCGACGGACTTGGGAATATCCCATTGATCCATTGCTGCTTGCTGGGACTGGAAATGGCACCACCAAAATACGCGAATGGTAGATCGGGGCAGTAGCCGTCGCCGTTTCGGTCCGCGTTTGTGTTGCAGCTCCCGATCAACGCCGAGAAGGGGTAGCCGGTATGTTTGCTGACAATACCAGTCACTGTCCACCCACCCAAAGCGCTCCCCACGAAGCCACGCCGGTGTCGTAAGAACGGCAACTCCCAATAGGCAGCCATCGAGAAATTGTGTCGCACATCGAAGTCTGCATTGGCGCGGTTGAGAGCGGGATCGGCGGGGTCGGTCTGCTGATATCCCACCTCGTATGACGCCGTATCGATCGAATGGGACCAGGTGTAGGTGCCAATGAGTTCGAGGCCATGATTGAAACGGCGAGTCACATTTACGACCATCGCGTCGTAGCTGGCGTTGACGTCAGGCAGAGGAAAGAAGATGCGGTTGAAACGGTTATTCCCGGTTGCATGGGGAGCCAGACACGTAGGGTTCGTCGGTCCACAGGGCTGGCCGTTCGATCCATCGTTTTGGAATTTGTCCTGAGTGCCGTCGAAGGTATCCCCGGGAATGTAGCGGTTCATGTCGATGGTGCGAACCAGCTTGCGACTCCGGTTGCCCTGATAACCTATCTTGGCGATGACGTCTTTGATCGGTTCCAGTTGCGCTTCGTACGAGAAAACATAAACGTAGGGGATCGGAGTGTTCGGCCGCGCGCCGTAGATGTCGACTTTCGTGACGGTGTCGCACGCGGCGTCGCCGCACAGGGCTCCGTCGGGAGCAACACCAAACGACAGCGCGGGATTCGCTGGATAGCTGTTGGCTAAGCTGCTCGTCCCGAGAGCGTAGAGAATGTTTGAAGTCGGAGGTGGGCCAGTGATAGGACCAGGATCGAAGAAACAGCAAGTACCGACCTGTGCGAAGAAGGGAGTGTTCTGCCGGATGTTGTCGAAGATGACGCCAGCGTAGCGATTGTAGAGAAGTCCGAAGCCTCCGCGGAACACCACGTGTCCCTGGCCAGAGGCCGGACTCCACGCAAAACCAATGCGAGGTCCGAAATTCTTGTAGTCACCGTTGTAAAGGTGGTTTACGCGCTGTACTGTACCGTTGATCACTCCCTGCGAACCCATAATGTAGTTGCTCATCATCCCTTTGGCTTCGTTGTCAGGCGAGAAGTATTCCCAGCGCAAGCCCAGATTTAGGGTTAGATTGCGGCGAACCTTCCAGTCATCCTGCGCGAACACGGCATAGTCGGCGGTGCGAAAGTAGCGCTGGCCATTGGGAACGCCACCGGTTGCGGGATTGACGCCCAGCCCTTCAAAAAAGCAGCAAGCATCGTTGGCGAAGTTCAGCAGGCCGCGAAACTGATAAAGGGGCCGCTCGGTACCGGGTTGGTCGTTGTTGTTCTGCTCGCGGCTGATCTGCACACCCGCCTTCCAGGCGTGCTTTCCGCGAACCAGGCTGAAGGTATCGGCAAAACTGTAAGTGTTCTGCGCAAGCGCGCTCGGAGTTGTGGAACTCTGCGCAACTCCCAACAGGGTGCCACCCGTGCCGGCGTTTCCGAACCCGGGTGCGCCGGGTGTCGGCCCGGCAATGTCGAAGTCAAACAACTCGACTTGCGGGATTCCGTAATTCGTACCCCCCACCGGCTGGAGTTGGCTGAAGTCGTAGCGGGTGAAGTTCGCCCGTAACTCGTTTAGCATGGTGGAACCGAGCGTGCGCGTCCAACCCACGGTGCCGACGTAGTTATGAGGCTTCAGGGTGACGTCTTCAATAGGGCGGTTGCCGCCTCCCAGCTGGTTGAGCCGGACGATATAAGTACTGACAAAGAACTGGTTGCGACCACGCGTGTAGTCGATGCGGCCGTTGTACTGATCCCCATTGCTCGAACTCGGGATCGTCAAGTCGTAGATTCCCCAATCCGGAATTCCGTCCGGACCGTTGCCAATCGCTTGCCCGGCTTGGTTCCCCGCGATATACCACTTACCGAGACCGTAGCCGGGGATCAGCGAGCAGCAGTCTGTCTGCGAACTCACGGTTGCGATGCGGGGCTTGACGCCCGGCGTGCTGAAGATTTTGGCAGCGAGACTGCTAGGGTTGTTCTGAATGACATACTGCTCGAACTGCGGCGTCTCCAGGTGAGCATCGCGTGTGATAGAGGTCCCAGATTCCCGCACCCCCTCGTAAGAGAAGAAGAAGAACAGGCGGTCCTTCGCGATCGGCCCTCCGAGACTGCCGGCATAGTCCCGATACCTCTGATCCACACGCGTCGGACAGTGGCTGGCGGTGATGGTGAATTGGCTGGGCGTCCCGGCCTCACACGTGATCGTGCTCAGCGTGCCAGTGGTTGGACCGTAAAACTTGTTGAAGGCGTTCAAGCCTTTATCATTGAACTTCGCGAACAGACTCCCGTGAAGGATGTTTGCGCCATTCTGCGAGATTACTTTGACCTGGGCGCCGGAATTGCGTCCGTCCTGGGCGGAGTAGCTATTGGAAGCGATTGAGATTTCCTGGACCGACTCCTGATTGGGAGTTATGACGGCCGTGCCTCCCCACTCCAAGCTGTTCACGCTGACTCCGTCTAGGGTGAAGTCATTGGCGGAGACCCGCTGGCCGGCGGCGATGGCCTGTACCTGATTCTCCGTTTGGAAAAGCTGAAAGTTAGATCCACCCGGCCCAACCTGCTGCGGGATCGCCTGTGAATTGCCATTGCCCTGGCGTGCTCCATCCGCGAAGACTCCGGGCGTAAGGCGGATGAGTTCGTACGGGTCGCGGCCATACTGCGGCAGGTTGACGACCTCTCGCGTACTCAAGGTGTTCGTGACGTTTGCGTTTTCGGTTTGAAGTTGCACGTTCTCGGCGACGACTTGCACCACTTCCTCCGCGGACCCTGCGTCCAGCGTTACGTTCAATCCGGTCACTGCCTCAGCGGGGACGACCACGTTAGGCGTGACGTTCTTCTTGAAGCTTCCGGCTTGCACCTCGATACGGTACAAACCCGGGTTGAGTCCCGAGATCCGATAGAAGCCGGAGCCGCCGCTGACCGTGTTGTGCTCAACTCCGGTCTCTTGATTGATGACGGTGACGGAAGCACCCGGCACCACTGCACCACTACGGTCTGCCACCGTGCCTTGCAGGCTGGCTCCGTACTGTGCCCACGAGAGAATCGCGGTGAAAAAGGGAATCACTACGAGAAGGGAGAGCCGAGTGCTGAGGTAATTCATACTAACTGCTCCGTTCCCCGTGCTGCGCTACCGCGCTTTGCGGCTAGGTTGCAGCAAGGCTCACGAATTATGCATCGGTGCTGCCTTTGGAGATATACAGGGTTTACCTGAGACACGGTCAGTGGGGCCACTGGCGTGGGCATCGGCAGTCAATGGTCTTCCAGGGATACGAAGTTGAAGGGGATTGGAGTTGGGGTGTCCTGGATTGCGCTCAGAATTGCGGACCTTGCGGCGGCCTGACGGTTGACCGAGGCGGATCTTTGAGGGACGGAGGCCATTGGCTCTTCATCGTAGTACCTCCGGCCATCGTGACGACGTCCGCAACTGGGGACGGGGCAGATATGCCCGGAGACAGTCCCTGCAGGCTTCTCTAGGGAACACGGGATCATCTGCAGGTTGCCATGCCTATCGCATGCGGGGCGGCTTCTTGCCCTCATTATCACCTCGGCGGCGCAAGCGTTTTCCGCTAAGAACGGAGTGCGTACCGCTGCGCTGGGGCCTTGGGTTCCGAGTCACGCCAATGACTCGGCCGAAAACTCTTGGGCTACGAAGATTGGGCTACGGATCGAGTCGCGCTCGCTAGCGGCGTGGTCATTCGCTTCAGTCGATTGGAGATTTTCCTTGCGGTTCCCGCCACAGCGCGGTTCGCGACCTCTATGCCCCAGTGAACTCGCTCGCCAAGAACATCTTTGCCGCCGGCACGAGCAGATCGTTTTGAGCGTAAGTTATCCCCGTCAACATGCTCGGCAGCCTCCCCAGCGTTTGACTCACTCGGCATAACGGGACGAAGATCATCGTCCGCCAATAAAGGGGCCGCAATCCTTAGCGCTGCAACTTCCTTTTTGAGTCGCGTTAAAGCGATTTCTTTTTCTCGCAAGACTTCGTGAACATTTCTCATATGGCTTCCTTCCGTCTTAAAGCACTTAAGGAATGCCGCCAAGTCGGCGCTCGACTCAGGTCTGAAACGTAGTGTTGTCGAGCGTTGGGAAGTATCACGTCATCCACCAGAGGAGGCAATCAGGTGTTTCCGGTAGAGATCACCCAGAGTGTGGGTAGGAAAGTATTGAGTACGTTTAAGTTACAGCCAGCAGCGGGCTCTCGAGATCCACTGCGTACTCGGTTCCTACGGCCTCCTGCAGGCAGGCCGCTTCCTCGGCGCCGGTCGTTCGCAGAACCTCGCGGATCCAGTGCGCTCTCGCCGCGCCGGCGCAGCAGACAAATACAATGATTGCATCGCGACTCAAGCGAACGCCATACCGGTCTGCTTCCTGCGGGGGAAGTCCCAGCCCGATCAGACTGTCTGCGTACGCGGAGTTGTGAGTTGCAGGACAAGGCGCAAGCACCGCCCGCAAGAAGACGCGGGAGCTCACGAAGAACGCCACTCCCGGAATGATCACGGCCCCAAAGCGCGAGAGCCATCGGAGTAAGTCAGACGTCGGCGATTCCGAATTCAGCACCATGGGCGCTACCTTTGCGTCTCTTACAGCCTGCGCCAGCCGGTGTGTTGGAGTTAGCAGTACGCAGACATCCTCATCACGACAACCAGCGCTGTTGAGATTTTCGATGACCTCGTCGATTTGGGTGGCCATCGGATAGATCGCATACGCCGCGGTCGTGCTTAAGATCATAGGGAAGGCTCCTTCGGAACGCGGTACGCGAGAGGTTGTCCACGTCTTGAATCCACACAAGCATCGACAGGAAGCGCCGGGAAATCGGAGAGAATCGTGCGTTCGCGATTTCACGCCCTGTGCAATCTCCAGGTTCTTTCTTCACTCTTCGATGTGACTCAGTTCCTTTCGCAAACGAGCGATCAATTGCGCCATTGTCGCTAGCTGATGGTGCGGCGTCTATACAGTGTCTTCTGTATCGAGACTTTTTCCGGAACCGCGTCAAATTTACTTCGATGGCTTCGCATGAGAGCGAAAGTGAAGAAAAGCAAAGTGCTTGTCCTGATGGCAACGGGCTAGCACCCTTGGGCCGCGGTGGTGCCGCTCCGCGACCAAACCAAGGAGGTTCAGAATGAAACAAAGAACGCTGAAACTCATCACGCTAGTGCTGTGCGCATGTGTTGTGCCCACAGTGCTGGCACAAAACTCTAAGAACGCAAAGCCGGACATAGGCCAGCCCGGTACCCAGTTGATTGCATGGACGCAAGCTCAACAACCCGAGCCTGTGCTCTCGGCCGAGACGTCTCAACAGGCGGAACCACGTCGCGAAGCCCAGCAGTCAGGTCAGCAGCCGGCCTCGCGCCAGCACGACGATATGCAGAAACAAAATGCCAGCCAGACGTTCGCGGGAACAATCATGAAATCGGGCAACCAATATGTGTCAGGACTGCGGACAACGTCACGTACCAGCTCGACGACCAGGCGCGAGCGAAGAAATACGAAGGAAAACAAGTCCAGGTAACCGGGAGCCTGGACGAAACCAGCGGCACAATCCGCGTCGAAGAAATGAAAGAGGCGGGTTAGCCCCGTGCGAGCCATCAACGGGATCCTTCGAGCAAGGGATCCCGTTGGTTTTTGAATAAGGACCGAGCCGGACTCAGTTGGAAAACCGAACAAATAAGGACGAGCCAGAAAGCGTGACCTATTCGGAGGGCGCGTAGTACCCGCTCTTCGCGTAGACGCGAAATTGAGGTGAGTGCTTCCGCAATCTCATTCTCACTCGTATTTTTGTGCCATTTCCCGTCTCGGCGGACGGCGGTTGGCCGATAGCCAAGAAGATATTGATCGCGGAGCTCGATCCCGATTCTTCTGGCAACGTTGCTCAGCTCGTTAGGGTTGTCGACGGTGAAGGCGCGGCCACCGGTCGATGCAGCAATCTCATCCAATAGGGTCGGGCCGAGCGCGTCTTCCTGGGTCGTGAAGTAGTGATCGTAGATGCCAATGGCATAGATGGTGACATCGGCTTCCTTGACCAAAGACTTCAGCTCACGCTCGGTGTAACGACTGTGGTTGTCCCCGCCATCGGAAATTATCAGCAAGGCTCTTCTCTGAAACTTCGCTTGCTTCATCTGGCTGATGCCCAGGTAAACCGCATCAAGCAAGGCTGTGCGTCCCTTGGGGATCGTCAAGACAAGATGAGACTGTATGTCGTCCGCAGAAGCGCCAAAACTGGAGACCGTTTCCGGTTTGTCGGAAAATGTGAGGAAGAATTCGTCCTGCGGACTGGCGGTTGTCATGAACTCGGCCACAGCCTCCCTCGCGCGCTCTATCTTGCTCTTCATGCTCCCGCTGCTATCGAGAATTATCCCCAACGAGACCGGAACGTCCTCCCGGGAGAAATGTTTGATCCCCTGCGCCTCCTTTCCATCCTGGATTTCGAAGTCTTCACGCTCGAGACCTGTAACGATTCGATCCATTGGATCGGTCACAGTAACCGGTACGAGCACGAGGTCGACGTTGACCTTGATCGGTTTTGCGGAAGCGGGCAAAGGCCGATCAAATCCGAAGGGCGGGAGCCGGGAAGAGGAAGAATTGGGGGTGACGTGAACTTCATCGAGAGAGATCTGAGCAAGCGCTGTGGTTGCGAAATGGCTGGCGAACAAAATGACCAGGGTAAAAAGAAGTAGGGGAAACTGATTCCCCCGGCGCGACACCATGTGGTGCAACAAGGAGTGCCCCTGCCGACGTGTCAAGTGGCTCGTGTTTTATATACCGCCGACTCGACGATCGGGTCATCGGGTGGTTTCGGTAGCGAGGGTTGCATGTTCGAGGAGAAAAAGCGGGTTCGACGACCGGATTAGCGGTTTCTTTGAGGCGAGGTTCCTCCGCTATTGCCGGGCCTCTTCTACGGAATTCGCTGTATGTTGCAGGGACGGTGATGCCTATAGCGTATTTCCAAGCGACAAGTGTTGCGGCGACTTAGCAGTGGAGACAAGCCCACGCGGGATTCGCCAACGAGCGACGCGCTCGACCTCCGGGACACTGGCTGCTGTTCCGCTAAGGGTTCCGTCGCCGGCAGATGGAGGCTGACATGAAAACTGTGATTCTGCTAGCCGTTTTGCAAGGCGTTGTATCCATTCCTCCCATTCGCGTATTCCAACCTTACCCAAGCGTGAAGTGTCCGCACGGATACTTGATCTGGTGGCCGAGCGGCAAGGAGTTCGATAACGACAGGTACGCGGAGTGCGTCAAACCACTTCATACGCAGGCGGCAAAGTCAAAGAACACAATGAAAGAAGTAAGTCTACGACCGAAGAAACGTACAGCAGCCGCAGATACCATGACGGCCCCCCTGAAATGAGTGGCCCGGCTTGAAGTCGAGCCGCCCTTGAAGTGCTGAAGCGCGCCAGCGAACGCCAACGCGTCTCTCTCGTAGTGGACGCCTACGGGTTGCGTGCCTGGCGGCGGAGATACTCTCCCCTTCAACCTTACGGCGATCATCGCGCAAGACTATGAAGACATTGATGGGTCTTGTTTTGGCTTCGGCCTTACTTGTGTGTATTCCAGCTTTCACTCAGGAACACCGTCCGCCTGAGGGTGGACATGAAGCTGAGCATGCGGCTCCCCCACGGGCGAACGGAGGTAAGATTCCCGCTCCGCCAGAGGCGCGCAAACTTAATGGCGACGGGAGCCCCTAGCTTGGTTCTGAATCGACGGAACTGCGCTCCCAGATAGGTATCGCTGAGCGCAAGCTGCTGGCCGCCATCTTTAAAGCGATGGTCAGCCTGTTGTTGGTGGGCAGGCGCCCTTTCCCAATGACCTTGTTCCCGCTGATACGATTGTCCGGACACAGCCGCAACTAGGAAACGAAATGGTCCTCGGTCTTCCATTTGCTCATATCCCATCCTGCTTCGCTAAGGATGGTGGTCGCGGTCATGACATCAATTCTGTCGATCCGGGTTAGGTCAGTTCCGCTCATGCGAAACAACCCGGTTCGCAAGTCGACCTGCGGCTTATTGCCGCTCTTTTTCTTGCGTCGCCCCTTCCGTTTTTCGTCGGGTAGAGGGGCACCGTGACTCCGATCCTCGCTCTGCTCGAGATAGTGGTTGAGTTGCCGATCGCACTCGGCCATTTGCTTCTGGCAGAACTCATAACCATCCTGCTCCTGCTGCAACACAAACAGCAGATCTTCTTGCCAGTGCCCCTCCAGGCTCCGCGCGATCTCCTCCTCACTCGCTCTCACCCGAGGATTACGAAACGCAGCCAGCTTATCGGGATCGCGTTGACCTCCCAGAATGGCTTTGATGATGGCCTGTCCGGTTACTCCGCTCACATCGCTTAACACATTGGCCAACTGGATATTCATCTGGGTCAGCGCCTTCTGCATCCGTTGAATATGTCGGCCTGCACTCTGCACCAGATCATTGCGCTGCCGCCAGTAGCTCCGCATCGTGCGGATCTCCTGCGACGGCCGGAACGAATTCCGCTCTAGACCGTAGGTGTGCAGCTTCATCCGCCATGGGCTCTCCTGCACGTCGCTCTTCCGCCCGGGCAGATTCTTCGTATCCCGGGCATTCACCAGCTACACTTCCAGACCAGCTTGTTCGAGAATGTCGTATACCGCGATCCAGTACACGCCAGTGGATTGCATTGCCACGGTCCGAATCCCGCATTGCTTCCGCCAATCCGCCATCGCCTTCAGCTCGGCCGTAGTGCACCCGAAGCACCGTATCGGTTGGCTGTCCCGGCTCGGCGGTACAGCTACATCGTGGGATTCGTTGCCGATGTCAATGCCTGCAGCATGGGGATGGACCACTTCCAAGCTGAAGTCTTCGCTCTGGATCTTCCGCATCATCTCGCGCCGTTGCTTGCGGTTCATCTCATTCCAATGGCCGCGCGTTGAAGGGTTGGCTGCTTTCTGGATCTTCTGCGGTGGCTTGGCTTTCATGCTAACCTCTCCAACGTTGAATTCAACGTGGCCCGGCCCGGTCGGCGAAACCTACTCACTCTCCCCAGCGGGGTCGGGCCGTTCTCCTTTTCAGGACAACGCCGCCACCATCTACACAATCGCCCATGCCGGAGGCTTAGTGTCGGGCAGAAACGCTCCAAAGAAATTGAGGCCTTAGCTGCCGAGCCAGGTTGTGACTCAGATTCTAACTGCGCCAAGTCCGGGCTTGTACCACGCCATCGAGCTCTGACAGAGTTTCAGGGTCGCATAACCACCCCAACCGGGTGGCCCCTGCTTAGTGCTCTTTCGTGGTCCCTCCAAGACGGCTCCGGACACACAGCGCTATTCGGTCCGAAGTATCAACTGTGTGCCACTGTCCAAATGAACGTTATGACTGTCGGAGCCGACCAGTGAACCTTGGTTCGATGGGCTCAGTGAGAGTCCTCGTAGCCCCACAACTCCCTGGCTGTGCGGGTCCAAGGCTGTGGGTGCTGATCCCTCTGAAGCAGAATCGCTCGGGGAGGCATCTCGTGAACTCGCGTCTGGGAGGGGCGATCCAGTCGATCCACCCGGGCGGGCCGATCCTCCCATCGGGCCACGCGAGTCTGGTGGGCCCGCGGACGACACACCGGTTGACCTCTGGCCCATCTGATGAATGCCCGGAGCGACAGCGTTGTTTAGCGAGGGTCCCATCGCCTGGATGGCGGCGCGGATCGATAGTTCGCGTCCGTCCTTCAGCGAAATGTGATCAAAGGACATCCCCACTCTCGAGTCCGGCGATTCTTTGGTACGCGGCTTGGCCTCGGTCACATGGCCGATCACCTTGGTATCCCTGGGGATTACTATCTTACCGTTGGAGAGCAGGTCCATGGTAATTCTTGCCTCGATCTTGTCACCCGGCTTTGCCTTCTTGGCGTCCACCGATTTCGACAGCGCGACGGGAATGATCGTCCCTGCAGGGATCCCGTTGGCGCCATCGTTCCGTTGTGGTGCGGAAGAAGCGCTCGCTGTCTCGGATCCTGTGCTCGGTGATGTGGCGGGCTTCTGAGATAGCACTGGTATTTCCGCCAACGGCACCACTACCAGCACAACGAAAGCAAACTTTCGGAGGTCCATGGGGCATCTCCTTTCTCGCCATGTGCGATTCAATACCAATTAGGATGCGAATCGAGCAGAAAACTTTGCCGCAGAAATGAAAAGCGGACGACACAACAGGAAACGCTGCAAACACCTAAATGCCTGAAATACTCGATATCGTTTCCGCCGGCAGGTCCGAATTCTAACCGATTGCTGTCAGAGCGCACCAGCACGTGCGCGCTCAGAGTGCTCAATAGACAAGCAAGGGGGACTCCCGCGCGAAAGAGGGCCAGCATGCGTCGAGAGCAATCTTTGGAGCGGGAGGAGGAAGCTCTCGCGAGCCAATGAACCCTGGTTCAGGGGGAAGCGAGTTGAGGATATTACTGGTTCGGGAGATGTCACCCGAATGCCCTGTATCAGTCCTCTTTGCGATTGCTGCATCTCTCCGCAGATCGACGTGAAGAAGCAGGGCCGGCGGTCATCGCCGGCCCTGAGAAGAAAAGTCCTTCGTTTACGCGCTCACTGCTGCGGTGGAGCGTTGCTTTTCTGCATGGAGTTCTTGGCCGCCTTCAGCATTTTCACCGAGGTAACCTCGATTTGGCCAGTGCTGGCGTCGGCGCTGCCCTTCAGTTCGACATGGTGACCCTTATGCCCTTTTACGGCGTCCGGATTGGCAAGTGTCCAGCTCTTACCGTCGGCATCGCTCACCAGTGTCTTTCCGTCTTCGCTGATCGTGCCCTTGACGGCCGTAGCTCGACCGGAGGTCGGGGCACTGCTCTGTTTCATCGGGTCTGCATTTTGCCGCGCCGAGGCTTACGCTAAGGCAATCACTGGCGCCGCCAGCAAGATAGATAGGGAAGTGATCAACAGTTTTTTCATGCTTTGTTCCTCCGCTTTACAAAATTCGTACGCGAACCGGCCTGTTACCCTGCCTTGCGTTGGTAGTCCTTGGTGGTTTCGACACGAGAAGGATCAACCCGAGAAGGATCAAAGGAATCGAATCTGCCTTTCGGCCTCCTCCTTCGTGATGCCGTACCGTTCCTGAATGATGCCGGCCAGGCGTTGACGCTCACCGGCTATCACGTCCAGGTCATCGTCCGTCAGTTTGCCCCACTGCTTCCGGACGGACCCTTTCAGTTGCTTCCACTGGCCCTTTGCTTGATCCCAGTTCATAGTTTTATTGCCTCCTTCATGATTGAAACGGCGTAGCGACAGGCCGCCTTCTTGCAAGCTACGCCAGACTGCCCGGTAAAAGCGTCGGGTAGATTCTGTAGTTTTCCGGATAAGAATCTGCTCGTCGGATGTGCGAGCCGAACTATGATATTCGCGGACGCGCGCTGGGGGTGGAACGCTCTACCGCCCTTCCCGTAGCGCAAGACTTCCGGTTGCTATGCAAGACCTTCCGGCCCAGCGAACGGCACATTCGCGCATCTTGCAGAAAAGACAAGCTCGCCACCCATGGTGCGCCGCTTGCTCTTCCTTCTTCCCGTGGGCCGGGAGGAAGCTGTGTTCAACATTTGCATAGAGACCGTAGGTGATGTGGCGGTGGTCCAGTGCGCGGGAAGATTGGTACGCAGCGAAGCAGCTTTTGAGTTACGGGATGCGGTGATGTCTCAACGAAACGCGCGCGTAGTTGTGGTCGACCTGTCGGAAGTGAACGCCATCGAGGGGGGAGGGCTGGGAATGCTGGGATACGTTCACCGCTGGGCTCACAATCACGACATCAGGATGAAGCTGTTCAACCCGCCTCGTGCGGTACAAGATAGGCTGGCGCACTCCTGGATACCACCGCTCGAAGTCATGACTACGGATGAAATGATTGCACTGCTAGATGGCGGACCACGAAGTGCCACTAGCGATCGGAGAGATACTGAGATCTGCTAAGAAAGTATAGGCGGCGATGTTCGCTGACGGATCGACGGTGCGGGGAGTGCGATCTCTTATGTCGGTTGCGATGAAGCCGGCAGCCAGAACGCAGGCGCGCCAATCGCAACTTGGATGATATTGTTGCGAACCGCGTACAGCACGAGCTCGCTAACCGAATGCAGTTTGAGCTTTCGCATGATGTTGCTGCGGTGAGTTTCCGCAGTCTTCACGCTCAAATCCAGGTGAACAGCCACTTCCTTTGTTGACTTGCCTTCAGCCAACAGTTGCACTACCTGGCGTTCCCGAGGTGTAAGGGAGGGCAGAGTGGGCGTTGGCTTGGATGAAGTATGAGCCCGGTCAAGGTAGCCGGAGAGCACCATTTCAGCAACGCGGGCGGTGAAGAAAGTCTTGTTATGCTGAAGGGCTTCCACGGCAGCAACCAGTTCCCTGGCAGCATCGGACTTCAACAGGAATCCACGAGCCCCCGCATCAAGCACGGCGCGCACCGCCTGGTCCGCGTCGTTGATCGTCAGGATTAAGACTTTGATTCTTGGGTTGTCCCGCAAGATCAGCCGCGTAACCTCCAGACCATTCAGGGTGGGCATACCGATATCGAGAATCGCGATGTCTGGCTTCAAGTCCCGGGCCAGTTCTACGGCTTGGCGCCCGTTGTCTGCCTCAGCGCAGATCTCCCAACCTGGGTGCGATTTCACCAGTGCGACCAATCCATGACGGACGATTTCGTGATCGTCAGCAACCAATATGCGCAACTTGTTCATAAGGTAGCTCTCGTTCGGTCGGATTTTTTTCTGGATGTGCCCTTGTCGCCACTTCGCAGCGAAACCACCGTGACTCTGTCCCCCGTATTCTTGCACCAGTTCCCATGAATGGGCAACCGCCGGGGCACAGCCACCAGCAAAACATGCGAGCGGATAGTCGTTTAGTTGGCCCGGCAAACGCGCCGTCCGAGGAATAATGGTACAGATGGCCTTGGTGCAGATACCCGAACCCTGCCCCACAAGAAGCATTTGCGCAGCACGATGCCATGAGCTCTTTCGTTTCGGGGTGAGAGTGTTTGCATGTTGCTCTTGCCAGCGGGCCAAGTCAATACAGGGGATACTGTATTTGTCTTGTCCGAACCTCGAACATTCCGCTCACCCCCTAATTTTGAGGTCGTCAGCGAGACGCAAACTAGTCACGTTTAGGGCAAAAGCTCGATGGTGCGTTCCACACCAGGCCGCTACCGTGGTTGGTTGTGATTGAGTTGGCGCACAGCCGACGAGAGGACTGAATATGACTTCGAAATATAGATCCGTGCGGTTGCTCCTCATGGACCGCCCTTCTGACCAGTTCAAGTGCCCTGGTTTGGGCTCAAGATAACGGCTCAGCCTCCCAGACCGCCCCCGACAACACGAGAACCAACGAGCGGGATCGAAGCGAATCCGAGGCAACCGCCGATCAGCAAAAAGACGACTCTTCGGACGAAGCGATCACTCAGCGAGTTCGAAAGGGCGATTCTTCAAGACAAGTCACTTTCGACCTACGCCCACAACGTGAAGATCATCACCCGAGATGGAAACGTCATCCTGAAGGGGCCGGTGCGATCGATCGGAGAGAAGAGAATCGTGGAAGGGAAGGCGATCGCTGTCGCCGGTGAAGACAGAGTCAGAAGCCAGCTGCAGATCGCACCCAAATAGAGCGGTGGTTGCCGGGCACGCCGTCTCAGGGCGGTCAAGGCCGGAACCACACCTTCGCCGCGTAGGTCCAGCGCTCACCTTAAGTCACTAAGGAAGAGGCACTACTTGATTTTCGGACTTACTGTTCGGCGCAGGATTTTCATCCCACCACCCAGGCCTGCAAGCGGCGGAGGTGGGTATGGCGAAGATGGTCCTGGTGGTGGACGATTCCCTGTGGGTGCGCGAAAGACTGCGCAATCTGTTCGACTCCGCCGAGGGCCTCGAGGTGTGTGGGGAGGCGGGGAATGGGCGCGAAGGAGTCGAAAAAGCGGAACAATTACAGCCGGACCTGATCATTCTTGATCTTTCCATGCCTGTGATGAACGGAATCGACGGGGCCCGGATTTTGCGCCGGATCCTGCCTTCAGTTCCAGTAATTCTGTTCAGCTGTTACAGCGCGGTCTTTCAGGAGGAAGAGGCAAAATCAGTGGGGATTTCTGCGCTGGTCTCGAAGGACGAGGCCCTGGCCAAACTTGTGGGGACGGCGCGGAGCTTGTTCAATGCGCCCATCGAATGATCTTCGGCGATGCACCCATATCACTCTCGGTGGGGCAATATCGCCAGATGTGGATTTCGAGCCCGTAACCATAATTGAATCAACCGGATAACCGTGCGCGGGCGGGTGAATCTGCAATGTCTCGCGCAAAATATACAGCAAACACTGTAGGGCGCCCCTCCGGGTTTCGTGGTAGACAACCGTTATTCGGCAACGAACGCGCTGGACGTGTGCGTTTCAGCCTCATTTTAGCCCGGGGGCTGGTCCGGACCGGCCAGCGCAAAAACGGCTGTCGAAGTTGTGCGTCCCACCACCCCTTTTCAATCAGGCGATGACGATGAAACGAAGCACACAGAGCGTAGCAAGTGCCAGCGCCGACCTTTCACCAAGTGCAATTCCGAAGAGTAACGGACGACCCGCTGTTGTCGCCGAACCAGCCGATCTCGCCATGATCTTGGCGGGGCTTCAGACCATGCGGAATGGCGACTTTTCGGTGCGATTGCCCAGCGCGTGGGTCGGACTCGCCGGCAAGATCGCAGATACGTTCAATGAGATTGTTGCCGCCAACCAGCAGATGGCACAAGAGCTGAAACGTGTCGGGAAAGCGGTCGGCAAGGAGGGAAAGACGCGCGAGCGCACCCGCTTTCACGAGTCGCGGGGCGCATGGGCCGAAATGGAAGTCTCGGTCAATACCCTGGTGGAGGATTTGCTCCGGCCGACAGCGGAGGTTAACCGAGCGATTGCGGCAGTTGCGCAAGGCAACCTCACCCAGACGGTGCGACTCGACGTCGACGGGCGCCCGCTGGAGGGCGAGTTCATGCGGTCGGCCAATATCGTGAACACGATGATCCAGCAGTTGGGGGTCTTCACCGCTGAGGTCACGCGCGTCGCGCGCGAAGTGGGCACCGACGGGAAGCTAGGCGGGCAGGCGCAGGTTCCCGGCGTGGCCGGTACGTGGAAAGACCTGACCGACTCCGTCAATTCGATGGCCAGCAACTTGACCGGCCAGGTACGCAACATCGCCGAGGTGGCGACGGCCGTCGCGAGCGGTGATCTGTCGCGGAAAATTACCGTTGACGTGCGGGGCGAAATTCTCCAACTCAAGGAAGCCATCAACACGATGGTGGACCAATTGCGCTCGTTTGCGTCAGAAGTCACGCGGGTGGCGCGCGAAGTCGGTTCCGACGGAAAGCTCGGCGGCCAAGCCGTCGTGCCTGGCGTAGCCGGTACCTGGAAAGATCTTACCGACTCAGTGAATGCGATGGCCGGGAACTTGACCGCACAGGTGCGCAACATCGCCGAAGTGACGACCGCAGTCGCGCGCGGCGACTTGTCGCGCAAAATCACGGTAGACGTGAAGGGTGAAATTCTTGAGCTCAAGAACACCATCAACACGATGGTGGATCAGCTCAACGGATTCGCAGGTGAAGTAACGCGCGTAGCGCGCGAGGTTGGCACCGAGGGGAAACTCGGCGGCCAGGCGCAGGTACTCGGAGTCGGCGGAACCTGGAAAGACCTCACAGACAACGTGAACCTAATGGCCAGCAATCTCACAGGCCAGGTGCGCAACATTGCAGAAGTGGCAGCGGCAATAGCCAGTGGCGACCTTTCTCGCAAGATCACCGTTGACGTACGCGGCGAAATCCTGCAGCTAAAGGAGACCCTCAATACGATGGTGGACCAGCTCAACCGGTTCGCCGGTGAAGTGACCCGCGTGGCGCGCGAGGTCGGCACCGAAGGACGGTTGGGGGGACAAGCGAACGTGCCCGGCGTTGGGGGAACTTGTAAAGACTTAACCCACAACGTCAACTTCATGGCGTCGAACCTGACCGGGCTGGTTCGCAACATTGCTGAAGTTGCCACGGCCGTGGCCCGCGGCGACTTGTCGCGCAAGATCACGGTCGATGTAAAGGGAGAGATTCTCGAACTCAAAGACACGCTGAACACCATGGTGGATCAGCTTCGCTCCTTTGCGTCCGAGGTTACGCGTGTGGCTCGCGAGGTCGGCAC
>CAZXKO010000065.1:0-13085 GCA_964641665.1 uncultured Acidobacteriaceae bacterium | reverse complement strand
GCCCATGGTGGATGTGATGCTTGTCCTGCTGATCATCTTCATGGTGGTCACGCCCATGTTGCAAAAAGGCATCAGCGTGGATATGGCTCCGGTCAACAATCCGGAACAGATGCCGGATGCCGACAAGGAAGACGCACTCCTGGTATCCATTACTCGGGATGGCAAAGTCTATTTCGGCAGCGAACAGATGGCAGTCGACAACCTTACCGGCAAGGTAAAAGATCGCCTCGCTAACAAACAGGACAAACGCGTGTACGTGAAGGCGGACATGCGAGCCCGCTTTGGCAGCGTGGTGCAGGTTGTGGATTCCGTTCGTGCCGCCGGGGTCGATGACCTTGGCTTGCTGACCGAGCAGAAGAAAACGGCTCAAACCCCGCCGCCGCCCCCTGCGACGCCAGGGCAGTGAGGGTTCGATAAGAGGAGAACGATCATGGGTATGGCAGTCGGCCCGAGCGGAGGCCAAAGTGCAAACATCAACGTCACACCGCTCATTGACGTATTGCTGGTCCTACTGATCATCTTCATGGTGATCTCGCCCGTCACTCCCAAAGGACTGGACGCGCTGGTTCCTCAGCCGCCTCCGCCCAACGCCCCCAAGAACAACACGCCCGACCGTACGATCGTCGTGCAGTTGATCGACCGGGGTGCGGGACAGGCGCCGGGCGTCAAGATCAATAACGAAGATGCGACCTGGGACAACCTCCAGGGCCGGCTCACCGACATTTACAAGCAGCGCGCGGAAAAGGTCATGTTCGTGAAGGGCGATGACGCTATCCCCTTCGCCAACGTAGCCAATGTCATTGACATTGCCCATGCTGCCGGCGTGGACAAAGTCGGTCTGATTACCGCGAAGATCGAAGCGGGCGCCTGATCTGCCCGTCCAGTAAAAGCTCGGAGTTGCGAATTTCGTATTCGGCCACTGCACGGAAGCTCCACGCTTCCGTGCTCCCCGGTCCGCGCGCCTTGTCAAACCGCGCTTGTCAAATCGATGTCTCTGGGCCTAGGATGCTTTGTCGAGGGAGACCTATACCGCAATGAATAACCATGCAAGACTTATCACGCTGGCGGCATTAGTGCTGGCGCTCTTTCCTTCTCTGGGATGTGACAAGCTACGGGCGCGCGACCAGCTCAACAAGGGCGTGGAATCGTACAAGAACAACCATTACGAGCAGGCCATCGATCACTTCCAGCAGGCGGTTCAACTTGATCCCAGCCTGATCAACGCGCGTATGTATCTGGCCACAGCCTTCGTATCGCAATATATTCCCGGCGTTGACTCGCCCGAAAATCTGCGCACCGCGCAGCAGGCCATCGACGAATATCAAAGGGTGATCGACGCCAATCCCTCTCGCGATCAAAAGGTCAATGCGGCGAAGGGCATCGCATACCTTTACCTCAACGAGAAGAAATGGGACGACGCCAAAAAGTACTATCGCATGGCTTCCGACCTCGACCCCAACGATCCCGAACCTTACTACTCGATCGGCGTCATCGACTGGACCGCGGCCTACCAGCCCCGCATGGAGAAGCGCGCCGCGCTGGGCATGAAGCCGGAAGAGAATCTGAATCCCAAGAACAAAGACCAGAAGAAGGTCTGCGAAGAATTGAAAACACAAAATACGGCCGCCATCCAGGAAGGCATCGACAGCCTCAACAAGGCCATCCAACTCCGTCCAGACTATGACGATGCCATGGCCTACCTGAACCTCATGTACCGCGAAAAGGGCGACGTTGAGTGCGACGACTTGTCCGCCCGCGCCGAAGATCTCAAAACCGCCGACCACTGGGTCGACGAAACCCTCAGAGTAAAGAAAGCCAAAGCCGAAAAAGCCGCCCAAAGTGCGCAAGGCGGAATCACGGTAGACCAAAAATAAGACCAGAGCAAGATCGGCGCAGTTCCTGGCATTCAACCTCCTTCGTCCTTTAAGCGAAGGAGGCTTTTCCATTGGGGCCATATTGTGGTGCGTAGCCCGAGGTCGCGACGTACGTGCAAACAACCCAAGCCGCGAAGCGGCGAAAGCCGTGGGTGCCGAGTGTACACATGAACAAGCCCCGAAGGGGCGAAAGAAAAACTCTGTTCCAACTCCGCGCGGCAGGTTTCTCCACGTTCTCCGCGCCTCTCTTTGCGATCTCTGCGGTTCAAGCTTTTCTGTTGCGCGTGCCACGGAAGCCGTCTATTCCCTGCTGTATACCCGCACCTCAACTTTCGTGAACCGCCACCGCACCATCCGAGGAAACGATTCCCCAAGAGCTCGAGTCAACATCACGGTAGTAGCATCAGGCTTCTCCGCAGTCGCATTGTTCATCAGCATGACCCACACACGCCTGTACCCAATCGTCCGCACCCAATCCTCCGTAGGCTTCCCCGTGAAATCGCGATAGTCGAGCCCGGCTCCGTGACGCGGGAATAAAATCTCGGGCCCAAATTGCCCCCTGAAATCTGGACGAGCCGTTTCTTCCCCCGCGCGCACCGAACGGAAGAATTCATAAGCAAGGCGCGTCCCCGCAATATGAAAAACAATCCCGTCTCCCGGCTCGCTGTGCCCCAGAATGAAGTCAGTCGCCGCTCCCGAGGCGTCCCGTTCATTGTCGTAATCGTGACCGTAAACGAATAGAATCCCCTGCGAGCAAAGAAGCAGTATTCCCGCGAGCACCGTTCCCAGCAGCCACGATTGCCGCAGCCGCGCCAGCCCCGCCGCCACCAGAATCAGCAGCGCCGGCAGGCAGAAGATCATGTAGCGCCCCAAGAATACCGGACGCCCGAACGACAACAAAACCGTCAACCCGACGGGAAAAAACAGCCAGATCAGCAGAAACTGTATTCGCCGAGTCTCCCAATTCCGATCGGGTGCCAACAATTTTTTCCCCGCAGGAATCACCGCGGCGATACAAGCGAAGCCGCAGATTCCAAGCAAAACCCAATTGCTGCCGCCCGCCAAATGCTTGTAGAACTCAAGCACGTCGCGAAGCCCTGGCCGTTGAATCCACTTGATCGGCCCAGCCCCCGTCTTGGCCACAAACACCAGCAAAGGCAGCACCGCGACGCCGATCACCATCCATGCGCGCCGCAATTGCGCAGAAACGGCAGCACCGATTTCAGTTGCTCCTCTGTCCCGCCAGCGTAGAGCGAGCCAGTGCACCACAACCAGCAGCAGCGCGTAAAAATGCGCGTAGACAGCGAGAATGCTGAAGACGACGTACCCCACCCAGTTGCGCCGCGCAGGCTCGCGCAGAGAGGCAATCAGAAATCCCGAAGAGAGCGTCGCTAGCAGCAGAAAAAGCGCGTAGCTCCGCGCTTCCTGAGCGTAACGGACGCTGTAAGCATTGAAGCTGAACAACGCCGCCGCAATCAACGCAACTCGACGGTCATATAGCAGCCGCGCCAGCCAGTAAATCGCCGGCAGCGTGGCCACGGCAATCACCACCGACAAGCTACGAATGAAAAACTCGCTGTGCCCAAAATGCAGCCACATCCGCAGCAGCACGTAGTACAACGACATATTGGCTTCGCGCCACCACAGCAGGCGCAGAAAGTTGCCCAGGCCAATCCGCGCGACTTCCACGCTGAAACACTCATCAAACCAGAAGGGCTTGCTGACAAGGTGAAGAAACCGAACCGCGGTAGCCACCGTCGCCAGCAGAAGAAGTGTCACCCAGTGAGCCCAAGGAATAACGGCCGGAGGAAGCGCTAAAGCACTGGCGCTTGGTTTCACCGCGAATGGCCGCGTGCTGGAGGTAAGGCGGTTCAACCCCCAGATGATACTATGCTAAGAAATTCCCGAATCCTTGTTGAAGGCGTCATCCTGACCGGGGCCGCTCTTCAGGCGAAGGGATCTGGCGCGTAGACCGGCAACACTGAGACGAACACGACCATGACCATGACGTCCCCGGCAACCGCACCACAGCGCGACCAAGCAACCAGCCGCTGGAAGGAGTCCGTCTCGGTAATCGTGCCGGTTTACAACGAGGCCGCCCACCTGGACGAGCTGTTGCGCGCGATCCAAGCCTCACCCGTAAAGAAAGAAATCATCATCGTCGACGACGGATCCACCGACGGCACCCGCGAGAAACTACAAGCCTTGCCGCCGGTAGACCAAGTAACAATCCTGTTCCACGAAAAAAACTACGGAAAGGGTGCCGCCATTCGCACCGCCCTAGCCCATGCCCGCGGCGAGTATGTGCTGATCCAGGACTCCGATCTGGAATACGACCCGCAGGATTATCCCAAGTTGCTGCGTCCCCTCGAGGAAGGCAAAGCGAACGTCGTCTACGGCGTGCGCCCCGATCGTCCGGAACGCGGCCTGCGCTTCTTCCTCGGTGCCAAGCTGCTGACCCACCTCACCAACCTTCTTTACCGCGCCGGCATTCACGACGAAGCGACGTGCTACAAGGTCGTTCGCCGCTCGCTTCTGGCACAGCTCCAGCTCAAATGTCGCCGCTTCGAATTCTGCCCCGAAGTGACCGCAAAACTCTGCCGCATGGGCGAGAAAATCGCCGAAGTCCCCATCTCCTACAATCCGCGCTCCGCCGTGGAAGGCAAGAAAATCCGCCATTCCGATGGATGGTTAGCCATCTGGACCCTCATCCGCTATCGCTTCATCCTCCGCCGCAGCTGGCTGCGCGGTGGCAACACGCCCCAAACCCCTTTTGGGGTGAGCTTTTCTCGTCTTCCCTCCGAATAGAACGAGAGAGGAAGCGCGCAATAATTACAAATTATTTACGGCCATCCAGGAATATTTCCCTTGGCGCTCCAGTTTGACAATATGCAAGGCGGAGCCGGGTGGGATTCCTCACCTTGGTAAGCGCTGGCCTTTGCACAAACAACAAAATGGAGATTACAAAGCCATGTCCAGACTATTGCCCACGATTGCGCTGATTTGGGTTTTCTTGCAGGTCGCTCCACTTGCGAATGCAGCGAGGGATGAAGATGGGGATTCGGCTCAGCAGGTCAATGCGGTTATCGAGTGGAATAGAAGTCTTCTCGCGATCGTTCGCACCCCCGGCGCGCAGCCCGCTACCATTCACTCAACTCGCAATTTTGCAATTTTGCACGCGGCCATCTACGACGCGGTCAATAACATCGATCCAAAGTTCAATCCGTACCTGGTTCGTCTTCCCGACATTCCCAGGCGTGCCTCCCAGATAGCGGCCGCCGATGCGGCGGCTCGTGATGTCCTCGTGTTCCTCTACCCCGCGTTTCAAGCATCGTTGGACACCGAACTGCAGCAGGACTTGGCGCAGCTTCCCGACAATGATCGAAAAGAGGACGGTATAGCCGTCGGACATGCAGTTGCCAGCCAAATCCTTGCCGCGCGCGCTGTTGATGGAGCGAATGCAAAGCAACCGTTGTACGTTCCGGGGACCCAGCCCGGCGACTATCAGTTGACGCCGCCTAACTTAGCGCCGGCGGATTTCACCCAGTGGCCTAATGTCACGCCATTTGCACTAAAGCGAGCCAACGAGTTTCGTCCTGACCCTCCTCCGGCACTCACCAGCGCCACCTATACCGACGCATTCAATGAGGTCAGAGTCCTGGGGTTCATCAACAGCTCAACCCGAACCGCGGATCAAACTGAAATAGGGAAGTTCTGGAACGGTAACATCCAGGACTTCTGGAACGAGATCGCGCAGACTGCCGCGCTTGCGCACCACCTCAATCTGGAGGACAGCGCCCGGCTTTTCGCTCTGCTGAATATCAGCCTTGCCGACACTACGATCGCCTTCTTCGAGGCCAAGTACGTGTACAACTTTTGGCGTCCAGTGACTGCAGTGCGACTGGCGGACACTGATGGAAATCCGCAGACTGACTCGGATCCAGCATGGCTCCCGCTGGGTACCAAGACTGCTCCCGATCCTTCATACCCCGGCGCGCATAGCGCAATCAGCAAAGCTGGCGCGACGGTGTTGAGCGACTACTTTGGAGACCGGTTCACCTTTGATGTCACTTCCGAGTCGCTGGCAGGGGTCACGCGTCACTTCAGGAAGTTCTCTGCGGCGGCGGAGGAAGCGGGGTTGAGTCGAATTTATGCGGGGCAACATTTCAGATTTGATCATATTGCGGGCAAGGCTTTGGGCCGGCGGGTAGCGGATTCGATCGATCACGGAATCCTGCTTCGGGAGGATGAGGGCGACAATCAGACAGAAGGGTTTGGCGGCGGCGCCTAGAGGTTCGATTGGAACCGCTACATGATTGGGGGTCTTCGTTGCCAGTCAAAGGATTCCTCGGAACCGGGGCGACGTTCGGGGCCGATTTCAACCTCGTCGTGCAGCTGGTGATGGGAGCGGCACTGCTCGCAGGCGTACGTCTTGCGAAACAGCAACGTTACCGAGCGCACGGTATTTGTCAAACGACCGTGCTGCTCCTGAACTTGCTAATAATCGGATTCGTGATGTGGCCCGCATTCCGGCAAGCGAATCCAACGATTTCGAAGGCCCTTCGCAGGTACTATTACGCTGCGCCAATGGTTCACGCGGCTCTGGGCATGGTGGCCGAGCTTTTGGGACTATATATCGTTCTCGTGGCGGGCACCAACCTCCTTCCAGCATGGCTGCGGGTCAAGAACTGGAAGCAATGGATGCGAGTGGAATTGGTGCTCTGGTTAGTTGTTGTGATTAGCGGCATAGGGACTTACTACGCCTGGTATATCGCTCCCTTCCGCCAGTAGCCTGTTTTGCGCCATTGGAGAGCTTAGAATGCCCAGCGGTCGCGCCAGTTCCGTCACTTGTTTCGGCGTACCGGAAACAGATATTTGTCGCAAGCTTCTCCTGTCCACCGCAATAGCTTCGCCGCCGTTACAGGGAACGTGGGGGGCTCGCCTCATCCCCGGGCACTGGCCAGGCCGCAACTCGCTAGACAGTTTCTTAGAGCAGCACGCGTCACGCCATTTAAGAATGTAACCGGAGGCCTTGCCGTCGAGACATTGGAAATGTAACCGTAGACCCGCCGTCGTCGCGGCTGTGGGAAAGTGCGAATCGCGCGCTTTTTGCGCGATTTGCAAGCTCGGCGGAAAAGTCTGGTTTGGGACTTTTCCACGGAGCGGCTTTTCCACAGCCGTTTCGCCGGCTGCGTTGTGTTTTCCTCTGGTTATGCGCGGCCTGGCTTTCCTGCGGTGCTTTTGGACTGAGCCGCCGATTCGCCCTCTCGTAAATGCGTTCCAGCTTCTGATCAATTACCTTCCCCAGCTGAAACGGATCCAAAGACAGGTGGAGCTTTTTTAGTTCTGCCACCTGATCCCTCTTGAACTGTCCACCAGCCAGCACACGCTCCCACGGCGTCTGCGCGGCGTCATAAATGCGTCGCACTTTCGATCCCACGCGAACTTTCTTCACCAGCTTCACCGAGGGCAGGTACAGGTTCAGCCACAAGCGCAGCTCGTGGCGGTAGAGATCGTTGATGGCGTCTAGCGCACCTTGCGAATCGTAGCGTTGCCAGCCCAACAGCTTCCGCACATGCGTCCAGTTCTTCTGCTCCACATGCGCGTTGTCATCTTTCTTGTAGGGCCGTCCGCGCGTGAGCTGGATCTGGTTCGCCTCACACCAATGCTTCAGATGCCAGTTGATAAATTCCGATCCGTTGTCCGAATCCACCCCCAGAAGACGGAAGGGCAACACGCTTACGATCTCATCCAACGCTTGCTGCACCGCCACTTCACTTTTCCCCAACAGGGCGCGTGTCTCCGTCCACCCGCTATGGATGTCGGTGAGGTTCAGAGAATGGGCGAATTCTCCCTTTCCCGAATTCCCGCAATGGGCGACCAGGTCGATCTCGCTGAATCCGGGTGTGGTCACGTCCCAACTGTCGGTCTTCACCGGGATGTGGTGCTTCAGCAGCGACCCCGGCTGGGTGCGCCCATAGATCCGTCGTTTCCGCTCGCTCTTCCTGGCCTTGAGCCGCCGGTCGATTTGCCGAGCACTGATGCCCAGCAGCTGCTTCTCCAGCGCAGGGCTCATGCGGTAGCGTTTGCGGATCCAGGGCATCCAGTTGGGCAGCAAGGCCTTCAGCCGCACCGACCAGGGATATCCTGCCGCTTCCCAGATCGCCGCCAGGATGGAGAGCACTTGCAGCCCGTAGCGCGGCCGTCGTCCTCGCGGCCGCCGCCGCTCTGCTTGCTTTCCCGGAGGCGGGCCGTTCAGCAGACGAATCGCATATTTCCGGTTGTATCCAGTGTTCAGGCAAAATTCGTTTAACATCACTTGCTTGGCTTCGCGCCCAGCTTTACGGTAACGCTCGTAGACGGCTCGGAAATATTCCCACTTCGCCTTGTGCCCCAATCTACCCTCCTCAAAATCGTCTTTTGAGTCGGGTTACATCCTATGTGTCTCGACGGCCCCTCCTCCGGTTACATTTAGCATGGCTCGATACGAGCCTTTGACGCTGCCATTTTGCGCCTGCTAGACTGAAGGTTTGCCAGCCCGTTGTTTTGAAGAGAAGAGGAGTACGTGCGCGCAGAAACCCGCCATCAACTGAAAGCAGATAAGTTCACCCGAGCCACGATCGGCGCGGCCGAAGCCACGGCGCATTGGAGCGTCGAGCACAAAGCCAAAATCATCACGGCGACGGTGATTGCCGTGGTAGTGATCGTCGCCGTGGGCGGCACCTGGTACTACATCAGCCAGCAGGACGAGAAAGCCAACTTTGAGCTGACCCAGGCCGTACGCACGATGGAAACTCAAATTCGGCCTGCGGGGATGCCCGCAACTCCTGACTTCCCCAGCTTTGGGTCGGCCCAGGAACGTGCGGCCGCCGCCAAGAAGCAGCTGCAGGCGATCATCGACAAGTATCCGCACACCCACACCGCCGACGTCTCGCGCTACCTTCTGGGTACAACGTCGGTTGCGCTCGGCGATAACACCGCGGCCGAGCAGGAACTGAAGGACGTCGCGTCCAGGCACAACAGCGACATCGCTGCGCTGGCGAAGCTGGCGCTGGCCTCGCTCTACAGTAATACCAATCGCACCAAAGACGCGCTTGACCTGTACAAGCAGCTCATCGACAAGCCCACGGCCACGGTCAGCAAGGTGATGGCGCAGTTGCAGCTGGCGGCGCTCTACGAATCGTCGCAGCAGCCGGCGGAAGCCAAGAAGATTTACGAGCAGATCGTGAAAGAGAATCCGAAGACTGAAGCCGAGTCGATGGCGCAGCAGAAGCTTCAGGCTTTGAAATAGGGCGCGGGCAAGTTCCCGGAGAGCTTTTCGGACTTTACGCTTCCCGCTCGGTGAACAGCCGGGTCCATTCCTCCACACGCGCGGGCTGCAGCAAGGCGGGCTTCAGGTTTACCGCGACGTGGTCTTTGTTTCCCATCCCAATCAAGGAAATCGTCAGGCCGGGCGCGGAGCGCGCGAACTGAATCGCGTTCTCGTTGTCGTTCTTCATCCCCAGCGTCTGCTGAATGAAGCCGGGCAAGCCGTGGGTGAGCCGCCCCTGGTAAAGTGTCGCACTGCCCATGACGGCGACGCCCAATTGCCCAGCGGCCGTGAGCACGGAAACATTCTTTTTGTATAGGGATTGGTTGGTCAAGGCGTAGGCCTCGAGCATGGCGAGGTTGAAGGGCAACTGGATGAAGCGGAAGTGATGGTCGTCGCCGCCGACCTCGCGGGCGAGTTCCATTGACTCAGCCAGGCTGATGTAGTCCTGCGTGCCGATGGGAACGCGAAACGCATTCCACGTCGCCATCCCGTAGTAACGCAGCTTGCCCGCTTTCACGTTGTGCTCAAGCAGTCCGAAGGCGCGCTTCAGGCGCTCCCGAAATTCCTCCTGAGAAACGTCGGCGAGTTGCGATTCCGGGTTGTGCAGGTAGAAGAGATCGATGGTCTCAAGGCCGAGATTGCGACGGGAACGGTCGATCTGGTTTTCGAGATAGGCCGGGGACATGCAGTGCATGCCACCGGCAAGCTCTTTGGGATCGAGCACACCGGGTTCGATGTACTCCCGCACGAAGTAGCCACGGCGGTCAGCGGGAAGCTCGCCATCAAACGAGAGATAGCCGGCCTTGGTGCACACGAACACTTCGTCACGTTGCACATCTCCGGAGGCGACGGCAGCACCCAAAGCTGCGCCTATGTTCCGCTCCGAGCGCTGGTGACGGTAGTTGATTGCGGTATCGAGGACGTTGATCCCGCAACGCAACGCGGTGCTGATGGCCTCGATGTAGGCTGCGTCTGCGGAGTCGTCCGGCTCGCCGAGATACGTACCCAATCCGATCGAAGACAGCCACAGCTCGCCCGCGCCCGGCACGTTTTCCGCACGGCGAAAGTGTTCCGCTTCACGAAACTGGGGAAAGCGGTCGCGATAGCGCGCCGTACCTTCGGGCGTGGCAAAGCCGGAAAGCATAGGCGGAGTTTAGCAGCCGGGGGACTGGTGCAGCGCTGTTTTTTGGACAGCTCCGCAAAAAGGCATTCGCAGGGCCGGAATAAAGGGTCGAGCGATTACCGGGGTAACGCGGCCGTCCAGATTGGGGTTCGATTCCCGCCCAGATTCACGGAAAATTTCTAGAGAACCCTGTATTTCGGAGACGTGTATGTCTTTCCACCCTACGTGTGTCGCGCTCAGTTTCTATCTCGCTTTCCTAACTGCCGCCGTTGGCCAACAGACCGGATCGACTGCCGTGATCAGCCAAGGTTCCTCAACCGCGTCGACACAAGCGGAGCAGACGGCGCAGGAGCAACCGAGCCTGGCCGACATCGCCCGCAAGGTTCGCAAAGACAGGCCCGGCGACGTCCGCATGACCGAGGCCGAGGGCAAGGAGCTGTTCAGTTCCGTCGACAAGGTGCTTGACTTTGCCAGCGAGGACACGGGCTTCCCGAAGCATAACGCGGTCAAGAAAGCAGTGGTGGGCCAGGCGGACATCGAGAAGTTCACCAAGAACCGTTTGGCGCGCGCCGAATATTCCCAGCGCTTTGCGCGGTCGGAACTGACGATGAAGAAGTTCGGGCTGCTGCCCCGGGATTTCGATCTGAAGGAATTTCTGGTTAAGGCCAACGGGCAGTCGATCGCGGGACTCTACGACGAAGAGACCAAGACGATCTGGTTGCTGAACACGGTTTCATTCGACAAGCAGGGCCCGATCCTGGCCCACGAACTGACCCATGCCCTGCAGGACCAGAATTACGACCTGGGCCGCTGGGCGAAGGGCGGCGAACGGCCAACGGGCAAAGCGAAAGCGGGACACGACGACAACGGCGTCGTCGATGAGAGCACGACGGCGCGGCACGCCATCGTCGAAGGCCAGGCGATGGTGGTGTACATCGACTATCTGCTGGCGCCGTTCGGACGCAATCTGAAAGACACGCCGGGCGTGGTGGCGTCGATGGAAGATACGGCGGTGTCGGCAACCATCGACACCGAACTCATGCATAAGGCTCCGATGGTGCTGCGCGAGGCCGGGAGCTTTCCCTATCGCGAGGGTTTGTTCTTTGAAGCGGACGTTCTGGGGAAGCGCGGCAAACAGGCGGCGTTCCAGGGCGTATTCGCCCAGCCGCCGCGAAACACCCATGAAGTCTTCGATTCCAACGCTTATCTCGAGCGCGCCAAGCTGACGCCGGTCGTCATCCCCGACGTGCGGCCGCTGCTGAGCAACGACTATGAAGTGTTCGACTCAGGCTCGTTCGGCGAATTGGATGTGCGGGCCTTGCTGAAACAGTTCGGCGACAAGCACGGAGCCACCGATTTTGCTCCGGCCTGGCAGGGCGGAGCGTACATCGCATTCAAACGCGCGCAGGCCGCTGCGGGGGCGCAACCGACGACCGCCGATGTCGCGCTGCTGTACGTTTCCCACTGGAAGAATGCGGAGGCCGCCGAGCACTTTGCGCGCTTCTACGCGACCACCGTCGCCAAACGCTACAAGAACGCTTCGGTGCAGCCGGTGCCGGTGTGCTCCACCGCTCCGTGCCCGGTAGGGGCCGCGCTGGTGTCGACGGAAGAAGGGCCGGTGATCGTGGAAGAATGGCCAGACAACACCGTCATCGTCTCCGAGAGCTTCGACAGTGCCACCGCCGCCAAGCTGAGTAGTGCGGTGCGCACCACGCCGCGTGAGCAGCATGCCTCAGCCGCGTCTGAGGAAGAACTCAGCTTGCGGCTTTATTCCTTGCCGGCGTTTCGGGCGTTTCAGGAGCAGATTGGGGACGAGATTCTGAAAACCATCGGCAAGAGCCGCACCCGTCATTGATTGTTAAGAATTATTTTGGTCTCCATTGCAGCGGGCTCGACCACCACCCGATAGGGTCGAAACACCCACTTCCGCGCGGTGGCTTCGGCTGCTTTGTGGCAACCAGGGGGACCGCCCACGGCGTGGGCGCTGACAACGTGCCCATCCTTCCCGATTACTAACTCCACCTCCACTGAAAAATGCTCTCGCCGAAGAGATGACGGCCATTCGGGGAAGCCTGTCTTAACAACGGTCGGAGTGACACCCGAAACCCTGCTTCCGACGAGGCTGACCGCATCGGGCGGCGGCACGAGTTCCTTCGCATCGATCTGGGGAAGCAACTCAATCGTCTTTACGTGAAGCTTGAGATAGGGTTTACCAGCTTTGGTGACTTCCACATCCCGCCCTATTTTGTGTCCCGCGACGGAAGTGATGTCGTTGTAGACCGTCGGATTCCATCCGGATCCACGGACGTAACGAAGGGGACCATCCGGATCAAAGCAGTACTGCGCCGGGATGCTGACGGCGGTTTTATTCTCGAAGACAACGCAACGGAGGCTATGCGCGCCGACTGTCGCTCCACGTTGCTTACATGAAAACCCTGAAGAGTGGTCGCATAGAAAAAGGGCTCGACTACCTCAGTCCGAACCTGCATTTCAGCAGCGTTGGGCCAGCGCTGATCGCCGAGCCGAAAGTTGTAGCTAATTCTGTATTTCTTTGGGCCGGCCCGGAATTCCTCAACTGTGCCGCTGTGTATGTTGTCGCCATCGTCATCGAACTGATCATATTTCGATGAGAAGGTGCGAGCAACGAGATTAATATGATCTCCGCAGATTTGGACATGCAGTGAACCATTGTTACACGCGTGATGTTAGAGCGACTCTGGATTCTATGCGTTTCGCAAAGTAGAAAGAAGTGAGATCTAGCCATTGTGCCGGTTCC
>CAZXKO010000064.1:0-112288 GCA_964641665.1 uncultured Acidobacteriaceae bacterium | reverse complement strand
GTCGAAACAAATCGCTCGGAAGAGGCGGACAAGCGGGCGCCGGCAAGAAAGGAAATCACAGTCACACCTAGTCCGGCGAACACTACTGCCCAGTTCACGGCCCAGTTCGTCAAAGGGAAGGTGGTTAACGTGGATTGTTCCGCTGCTCCGGGTGCCGTGCTGACCTTGACGAGTGGAACCAAGACGCTCAAGTTGCACGTGAACGACTTGAAACGTGTGATCGTGATCGGAGCTGACGCCCTCTCGTGCGGATGGGCCAACCAGAAAGTGGCCGTGAACTACCGGGCGACGGCAGATGCAGAGGGAGACGTGATATCCGTAGAAGTACAGTGAGGGTTTACCTCCTCAAGTAACTGTCCGCGGAGGTCCGCGCCAGTCGCCTCTTTCTCTCGTCCCTCTTCTCGGCTACCCCTTTCAGGAACCAAGTTTGCTTCTGGACAACGGCAGCTCCCGGACACGCTTTCCCGTCGCCGCGAAAATCGCGTTGCACAGAGCCGGCGCAAAGGGCGGAACTCCCGGCTCTCCCACACCCGCCGGCGGAGCGCTGCTCTCCACGATGTATACGTTGGTCTGGTACGGAGCCTCGTTCATGCGCGAGACGGGATAGGTATCGAAGTTGGACTGATCGATTACGCCGTTGGTGGCGGTGATCTCGCCGAAGCGAGCCAGGCTAGTGCCAAAGACAGCTGCGCCTTCAAACTGGTTTCGCGTGGCCTCTGGATTGACGACCAGTCCGGCGTCAACCGCCGTATCGACCCGCGGGATGCGTAGTTCGCCCTGGTCATTGACCTCGACTTGGACGACCGTGGCCACGTAGGTGAGAAAACTGCGATGAACGGCGATACCCATGCCTTGGCCCTTGCCGAGCGTGTGTTTTCCCCAGCCTGATTTTTCCGCGGCTAGCTCGATCACACGCCGATAACGGGCGGTGTCGATCGGATAGTCCTCGAGCGATCCTCCGTAGTTTGGATAATCAGGCGCGGATTTCTTCACGTCTACGATCCGCGCTGGTCCGACCAGGGCCAGCAGGTAGTCAACTGAATCGCGGCCGGCGGCATGGGCGCACTCGTCGGCGAACGACTGTGCGGCAAACGCGTGGTAAATATTAGCTACTGAGCGAAGCCAGCCGATGCGCACGTGGGCGGCCGCACCGCTGTTCTCCGCACGCAGATTGGGAATGTTGAAAGGAAGGTCCGTCCAGCCCTGTTGCAGTTCGCCGGCGCCAGCGGCAGTTCCGTTGACGTTGAAGGTCGAGCCGATGCTGGGGAAGACAGAACGCTGCAGCCATGCGGTCGGCAGGCCATCGGCGCCCAAAGCCGCTTTCATGTACATCGCCGAGACCGTGTGGTAATAGTCGAAACGAATATCGTCTTCGCGGCTCCAGACCACCTTGACCGGGCGGCCCACTTTCCTGGACAAGATAGCCGCCTCGGCGGCGTAGTCGGGCTTGGATTTCCGGCCGAAGCCTCCACCCAGCAGCGGGACGTGACACGTCACCGCTTCCTTGGCGATGCCCAATTTTTCAGAGAGTGTCTCTTGCACCGCCTGCGGGTTCTGGGTGGATGCCCACACCTCGACTTTGCCGTCGCGATAATCGGCGAGGGCAACGGGAGGCTCCATCGAAGCGTGCGCCAGATGCGGCACGTAGTATTCGGCTTCGAGGATCTTGCCGCCTTGCGCAAACACGGCATCCACATCTCCCTGGTTGCGTGCGGCCTTTCCGGGCTTGCGCGCGGTTGCCTGCAGCCCTTTCTTGAACTGGTCGGAGCTGTAAAGCGCGTGGGGGCCGTTATCCCACACCGCTTTGAGTTTCTTCCGGCCCGTCATCGCAGACCAGGTGTTGTCGGCGATCACCGCGATTCCGCCTAGCGGTTGAAAATGATGGGGCGGTGTGAACGTGTCGATGACGACGGTCTGACTGACACCCTTCACTTGTAACGGCGCTTTGTCGTCGAAGGATTTGACCTTCGCGCCTAAAACAGGCGGATGCTCAATCGATGCGTACAGCATCCCATCGATGCGGGCGTCCATGCCAAACTTTGCTTTTCCGGTGCAGATGTCCTCGAGGTCGTAGCTGGCTTGCCCTTTGCCGACGTAACGCCAGGTCGATGCTGGTTTGAACTTCAGTTCGTCTTTCTTGGGAACGGGGAGCTTTGCTGCCGCAGCTGCAAGCTCTCCATAGCCGGCTTTCTTGCCGCTGGCCTTGTGCACGACTAGATGCGGTTCGGTCTCACATTCCGTCTCCGGCATGCCCCATTGCTGCGCAGCCGCGCGGACCAGCATCAGGCGAGCAGTGGCGCCCGCTTCCCGCATCGGTTGATAGAAATCGCGGATGGAGTGCGAGCCGTCGGTATCCTGCGACCCATAGCGCGGGTCTCCGATCCCCTGCTGCACCTTCACGCGGCTCCAGTCGGCATCGAGTTCCTCGGCCAGCACCAACGGAAGGGAAGTACGGCTGGTTGTGCCCATTTCGGAGCGATGCGCCACGATGTAGACGGTCCCGTCGGTGTCGACGCCGAGATACACACTGGGATGAAGCGGCGACTGGTCTGCGCGGGAGCCCGACAGGCCGTCGGCCGCCCAGAGAGCTTCGGGCATGATGCGGACGCTGAGCACGAACGCGCCGGTGGAAAGCATTCCCTGCAGGAAGCCGCGGCGACTGACATTGGCAATGTGGTTCATGCACGTTCTCCCGCCGCATTCTTGATGGCCGCGCGAATGCGTTGGTAGGTACCGCACCGGCAAATGTTGCCCGACATCACATCGTCGATGTCTTCGTCGGTGGGCTTCGGTTTGTCGTTGAGGAGCGAGATCGCCTGCATGATCTGCCCCGACTGGCAGTAGCCGCACTGTGGAACGTTGACCTCCACCCACGACTTCTGCACGGGATGCAAACCATTGGAGGCGATGTCTTCGATGGTGCGAATGTCGCTGCCCGCCGCGCGCTGCATGGTGGTGATGCACGATCGAATGGCCTTGCCATTCTGGTGCACGGTGCAGGCGCCGCACAGCGCCATCCCGCAACCGAATTTCGTTCCCGTGAGCGCGAGCACATCCCGCAAATACCAGAGCAGAGGCATGTCGGGCTCGCCATCGAATGAGCGTTGGACAGCATTGACCTTAAGTTGGATCATGGTTGATCTCCGAATCAATGCATGGATTGGCGGCGGAGGCATTCTAACGCAGCGGCAGCCCGCGTGCGTACCCGGGTTTCTGTGGCCTCGGCGCCAGGCTCACAGGGAAGGAGGCATACTCAAAACATACTGCGGAACTTCCCAGCCAGCAACGCATCCAATCAATCATGGACAATGAACAGATTGCATTTTTCGGAGGCGGTTGTTTCTGGTGCATCGAGGCGGTGTTTAACCGGCTAACGGGCGTTAAGTCCGCGGTGTCGGGGTACATGGGTGGGCACATCGACAAACCGACGTATCGTCAGGTTTGCGGCGGGGACACCGGCCATGTGGAAGTCGTGCAGGTGACTTTCGATCCGACCGAGATCAGTTACCGCGATCTGCTGGAAGTGTTCTTCACCGTGCACGATCCAACGACCCTGAATCGCCAAGGTAACGACGTGGGCGAACAGTACCGGTCCGTGATCTTCTACACCTCGGACGAACAGGAGCAGGAAGCGGAAGAGACGATTGCTTCGCTGAACGCCGCCAAAGTATTCCCCGAACCCATCGTGACCAGTCTCGAACCGGCGGGTGAATTCTATCCTGCCGAGGACTACCACCAGCTCTACTACGACAACAACGCGACACAACCCTACTGTCAGGTTGTGATCGCGCCCAAGCTGATGAAGTTCGAGAAGAAGTTCGGGGAGAAGATGCGGGCGTAGGCGAAGAGGGGCGCTGTGACAATTTCACCCGCGCACGTCATAATGCTATCCAGACAGTCCGCATAGGAGGTGTTCAGTGGCGGGATGGATGCGAACCTCGAATCCGGCATTGCGCGGCTCATTCCAGTCCGGGGACTTGGTTCTTGGCGAGAGAATGACGGTTTCCGGTACGGTTAACAAAACCGGCGTCCTGGGGATCTGCGTGGTTTTGACCGCAGCCTGGACTTGGAGTCGGTTCCTGAACGCTGGGGACGTCGACGGCGCAACTGCAGCGGTGCTTCCGTTGCTGGTCCTCGGCGGAGTCGGCGGCTTTGTTGTAGCGCTAGTGACCATCTTCAAGAAGGAGTGGTCGCCGGTCACGGCTCCGATCTATGCGCTGATGGAAGGCTTGGTGCTTGGCGGAATCTCGGCGATGACCGAGTTGCGCTTTCCCGGCATCCCCATGCAGGCGGTGGGGCTAACGTTCGGAACGCTGGTGGCGCTGCTGCTGGTGTACCGCTCCGGAATCATCAAAGTCACGGATAACTTCCGGTTGGGAGTGGTGGCGGCCACGGGCGGGATTGCGCTGTTTTATCTGGCGACGATGGTGATGGGCTTCTTCGGGGTTCGTTTCCCATCGGTGTTCGGGGCGGGACCGCTAGGGATCGGCATCAGCGTATTTGTCGTGATCGTGGCGGCCCTGAACCTGGTGCTCGACTTCGATATGATCGAGCGCGGCGCCCAAGCCGGTGCCCCGAAGTATATGGAGTGGTACGGCGCGTTTGCCCTGATGGTGACGCTGATCTGGTTGTACCTGGAGATTCTGCGCTTGCTATCGAAATTGAGGAGTCGAAACTAGAACGGCTTAATAGTCAGAAAGACCTGTGCCTCGCACCCCGTGCGAGGCATTTTTCTTGGGTGGAAGGATCTTAGGGGAAGAATCTGGCGGAGAGGGTGGGATTTGAACCCACGATACCCGTTAAGGTATGTCCGCTTTCGAGGCGGATCGTTTCAACCGCTCACGCACCTCTCCGCGTGGAAAGCCAGGCGCTGGTCGTTAGTCGTTTGTCGTTAGCAAACCCTCATGTGCGAAGCAGAAACATCAGACTGCGTAAATTCCCAAGGTTCTTTCGATCCGCTTGACGACTTGCGACTGACGACTAGCGACTGTCCTGTCGCCGCTGGCGAAAGAAAGACTGCACTAGCTCTGCGCAACGCCCTCCTAGTACGCCTCCCTTGACCTCCATGCGGTGGTTCAGTTGCGTGTGGTTCAGTACCTGCATTACTGAGTGAACTGCACCGGCCTTGGGGTCGTCGGCGCCGTAGACCAGGCGCCGAATGCGTGCGTGGACCAAGGCACCGGCGCACATGGCGCACGGTTCAATTGTAGCAAACAGTTCACAGTCTCCCAGGCGATGGTTGCCGACGACGGCACCGGCTTCGCGCAAAGCCACAACTTCGGCATGGGCCGTGGGGTCGTTGCCGGTAAGGTTGCGATTCCCGCCGCATGCGATGACTCGGCCGTCGCAAACGACAACGGCGCCCACGGGAACTTCGCCGGCCTCCAGCGCGCGCTGGGCGGCACGGAGCGCCTCTTCCATGAAAAGCTCGTCGCTGGTCGCTGGTTGTTGGTCGTTCGCCACGCAGGGCACCGAGACGCGCTGAAAGACCGCGTCTACTAGACATTGTAACGGGGGCTTAGTCGACTCGTGTCGCGAGGCCGGGCGGGAATCAGAGCAGTTGCAGGATGGTACGCACGCTTTCAGGCAGCAGGTTGGCCAGGCGCAAACCGAGGACTGTCAGAATCCAGTGAGCTGCCAGGATCGCGGGGATGGCTGCGGCGGCCCAGCGGATTTCAGGTCGGGATGTCAGGAGGGCCCTCATGGCTGCGTCCTGGGGGTAGATACGGACCAGGGGGAGGAAAAGTTCCCGCTGGACTCCCCGTTTCGGGGCCGCCGAGCTTCGCCCGGCTGGGCAGACGGGGGCGTCTGCCCCCTACGTGGGCCGTGGTATCCTAACCACGATATGGGGATGCCGAACCTGCTCCGCAAGGTGTTGTTGCTGGACCTGATCCAGGGACTGAAGGTGACGTTCCGATACCAGGATCCGAAAGAGAATTACACCGAGCAGTATCCGATGGAACGGCCGCAGGTGGCCGAGCGCTACCGCGGGGCACCGCGTCTGAACGTCAACCCCGACACCAACGAGACCATGTGCATTGCCTGCGACCTGTGCGCGCTGGCGTGCCCGGAGCACCTCATCGTGGTCTCAAGCGAACGCAACGAGAAAACCCGCCGCAAGGAACTCACCAACTTCACCTACGACCTGAGCCGCTGCATGTTCTGCGGGTTGTGCGAGGATGCGTGTCCCACGGATGCGCTGGAACTCACCCAGGATTTCGAACTCGCCAACTACTCCCGCGAGGACATGATCTGGGATCGCGAAGCGCTCGAAAAGGGTCCGCGGCCGACGGTGTACAGGAAGTAGGAAAGTCTCTCTGGTCAGATCTGATTCCGCACCTGTGACACGACCAACAACGGTTCCCAACAGTCCAGATAAAATCGTCAGTGCAAGGTGCTCTGATGACGAGGCGAATTGGTGCCACTCTTTCCCTAGTGGCTGGTGCTTGTATCACGATGGCGGCTCAGGTCGAACCCACGCTGACCATGCTGAACATGCCGCGCTATACACGGATGGCTCGACAAGCCCGCGTTCAAGGAATTGTTAAGGTGGCTTTCACCCTGCCGCCACATGCGGGACGGCCGATGCACGTGGAGCTAGTATCCGGACCTCAGCCGTCGGAAGGGAAGGCAGTGGAGCTATTGAAGGAATCGGCCGTGGAGAATGTGAAAACGTTGAGATTTGAGAATCACGACGCGGTTGAACACAGATATGAAACGACATTCGAGTTTCGGCTTTCCCCCGGGAAGGATGTGGTGTCCTTCCAGTCTTTTCACTCCGTAACAATAGTGGCGGGGGACAACGAAGGTCCAGTAATCGACTAGAGCAACTGTGGGAGCAACGTCCATTCCACCACCAGCGGGCAAGTCCCTACCAGCAGCCTCTACTCCGAATCCGCCGCCAGCTTCTTCTCCGGCAAGAAGTAAATCGCCGGAATCAGCACGTAGATGAAATAGGAAATGTAGACGGAAACGTGCGCCATGGCCGCCGCGCTCAGGAGAGGAACCCGGAAAACAGGTTCTTCAACTGGACGCGCGAATGGCATTCGCTCATCTCCGGATCGTGGCGATGCTGGCGGGCGATCTCGATGCGCAGCAACCAGAAGGCGAATCCACACATCGCGAGGCTGAGACCATAGAGTGCTACCGGAAACGGCGCGTGTGGATTGCGTCCCATGAAGTCAGTCACGAACGGGGTCAGCGACATCCAGAAGAGCAGGTTGATGTTGGACCAAAGCAGGCGCGCGTTGACTTCCCGGACGGCGTGGATGAGATGGTGATGGTTCACCCACATGATGGCGACCACGAGGAAGCTGAGCGCGTAGCTGAGGAAGATGGGGGCTTGTTTCAGCAGGGCGGGGAATGTCGGCTGGGAGGGGTTGGTCAACTGCAGGACCATGATGGTCACGATGATGGCGATGACCCCGTCGCTGAAAGCCTCGATCCGCCCGGTCCCCATCTTCGCGTTCGGCATAAGGCCTTATCCTAGCCGAGAACGGCTGACTGTTGGGAAACCGAAGGCTCATTCAGCCGCCGATGGATTCGAGGTTCGGCTAGCGGCTAGTGACTAGCGACTGACCTTCGGCTGTTGTTGCGTCATGCAGTGCAGCGCGCCGAAGCCCCAGATCAGGTCTCCGGAATAGATGGGGACGATTTCGCGATCGGGGAAGACATCCGCGAGGATGTTAAGCGCGATGCGGTCGTTCGGGTCGTTGAAGACCGGCACTAGCACGACGCCGTTCGCGATGTAGAAGTTTCCGTAGCTGGCCGGCAGGCGGCGGCCCTCGAAGATGACTGGCGACGGCATCGGCAGCTCGACGACGCACAAATGTCTGCCATCCTGGTCGGTGGCAGACTTGAGGCGCTCGAGGTTCTCCAGCAGCGGCGCATAGTTCTCGTCTTTCGGGTTGGACTCAATCATCGTTACGACGGTGTCGGGAGCCCCAAAACGACTGATGTCGTCGACGTGGCCGTGAGTGTCGTCGCCGGCGATGCCCCGGCCTAGCCAGATCACTTTCTTGATGCCGAGGTAGGCGGCAAAGACTTGCTCGTAGTCTTGGCGGCGAAACCCGGGGTTGCGTTGCTGGATTTTGCTCAGGAGACACTCTTCGGTGGTCAGCAGGGTGCCTTCGCCGTTGACGTCGATTGACCCGCCTTCCAAGACGACGCGAGTATCGCGGTGCTGGGCGCGGACTTCTTCGTCGTGGGCGGCCTTCGCCATCAGGGACCCGATTTTCTCGTCGTGGCGGTAGTTGGAGTACTTGGACCAGGCGTTGAAGCGCCACTTGATGGCCTGCAGAAGAGCCGAGCGGCGCTCGGCCTGGACGGACGGGGCGTCCGTCCCCACGTGGGGCGTGACGAAGGTGCAGCCGCTGTCGCGGGTCCAGACACGGTTGGTGGGCCAGCGGTGGAAGCGGAGGTTCTTGTTCAAGGCGTTGGCAAGCTTGAGTGTCTTGCGGGCGCGTTTTTCCGCGTCGGCGTTGTTGACGATCAGGTCGACGCGCTCGTGACGGGTAAGGTTCCGGATGATTTCGGCATAAACCCAGGGAATGGGGTCAAACTTCCCGGGCCAGTCACCGTGAAAATGTGGCCACGCGAGCCAGGTGGAGTCGTGCGGAGCCCACTCGGCAGGCATTCGGAAGCCCGACCCAGGAGTTGAAGTATTACTTGAAGTCGCTAGTTTGCTGGATTTCACGAGGGGACTCGGCGCTCCTGGACTCAATCGATCAAGCGGCTGGTGATGGGGGCGTACGCGTCGATGCGGCGGTCGCGCAGAAATGGCCAGTTGCGGCGGATATCCTCCATCTTGCGCAGATCGACTTCCGCGATCAGGATCTCTTCCTTGTCGTGGGAGCCTTGCGCCAAAACGCGGCCAAAGGGGTCGGCGATGAACGAGCCTCCCCAGAATTCCAGGCCCGCACCTTTTGCTTCGTTCCCGCGAATGTTGCCGGTTTCAAATCCCACCCGGTTCACTACGCCCACATACACACCGTTCGCGATGGCGTGGGCGCGCTGGATGGTGCGCCAGGCGTCGTACTGGGCCTCGCCGAATTCGGCTTTCTCGGCAGGATGCCATCCTATGGCGGTGGGGTAGAAGAGAATCGTGGCGCCTTGCAGGGCGGTGAGACGAGCGCCCTCGGGGTACCACTGGTCCCAGCAGACCAAAGTTCCTATTTTGCCGGGCTTGGTGTCGAAGGCGCGGAAGCCTAGGTCGCCGGGGGTGAAGTAGAACTTCTCGTAGTAGAGCGGGTCATCCGGGATGTGCATCTTGCGGTAGATCCCGCGAAGGGCACCGTCAGTATCGAAGATGGCAGCCGTATTGTGATAAACGCCAGCAGCACGCTTTTCGAACAACGACGCGATCAGCACGACACCTTGCTTCTCGGCGACGTCGGAGAGCCTTTCCGTCGTGGGTCCCGGAATGGATTCTGCCAGATCGAACAAAGCGTGGTCTTCGCGCTGGCAAAAGTACTGGGTCTGAAACAGTTCCGGCAGGCAGACAACGTTCGCACCCTTTGCGGCCGCGTCGCCGACGCGCGCGATCGCCCTCGCCAAGTTGTCTTCCGGAACCGGACCGCACGACATCTGTACGAGTCCAACGGTGAATCTCTCTAGTGCCACGCGGAGCGCCTCCCTGGGCGGAACGGGGAATAGCATAACAAACGCCACGCAGAGGAGAGCGCGCACGGTTGATTGTTAAGGGAACGTTAACCCAAATGCGGATCACGAAGCACGGATCGCAAGCAAATCTCCAAAGGAATTCCGCCGTTGGCGGCACCTCGCCCGCTTCTAGTAGAGTATTTCTGCGACTACTATGGGATCGGCTTGGAGGTAGGTGTGAAGCAGGGAAATCATGATAAGCACAATCATCCTGAGAAACACAGCAATGGGAGCCACAACGAGGGCTCAGGCATTGACCGGAAGTTGCACAACCCCATCGAAGACCGGTTGATTCCGCTGGAGCCGCTCGATCTCGGCAAGGTGCGCTCAATCGACGATCTGGTGCGCGCCATGTCGAAGACCGCGTTCACCGGGCGCCAACTCGGGGAAGCGGCCGACGTGCTTGAGGCCATGGCCCGCGACGAGGAATGCTTCGTGGTCATGACCCTGGCGGGCGCCATGACGGTTGCCAAGCAGGGGTTGATCATCTCCGAGTTGATCGATCGAGGAATCGTGAACGCCATCGTTTCGACGGGGGCGCTGATGGCCCACGGGCTTGTCGAAGCGACCGGGCGTGCGCATTTCCGGGTGAACCCTGAAGTTTCCGACGAAGAACTGTACAAACAGGGCTACAACCGCGTCTATGACACGCTGGAACCGGAGCAGAACCTCGATGACGTCGAAGAAGTCATGTCGGAGGTTCTGGAGGGCTGGGACCACAACGAGCCGATGTCCTCGTACAAGCTGAACCACACGGTGGGGGCGTTCCTGGCTAAGAGCGCCAAGGACCAGCGCGGCATTCTGAAATCAGCTTTCGAGCAGGGCGTGCCAGTTTTTGTGCCTGCCTTCACCGACTCCGAGCTGGGTCTGGACGTCGCCCTTAACAACCGGCTGCGGGAATCCACGGGACGGCACAAGATCCGTTTCGATCCATTTCTGGATTTGGAACACTTTGCAGCAACGCTGCTGCGGCAGAAACGGCTGGGTATTCTGACCATCGGCGGCGGCGTGCCCCGGAACTGGTCGCAGCAGTTCGGCCCGTTCCTGGAACTGCGACATCGGCGGCTGGGAGAGAATATCCCGCTCAAGCGCTACCACTACGGCGTCCGGATCTGCCCGGAACCCGTGTTTTGGGGCGGTTTGTCGGGCAGCCCGTATAGCGAGGCCATTTCCTGGGGAAAGTTCGTTCCTCCGTCCGAAGGCGGGAAGTTCGGGGAAGTATTCGTGGATGCGACCGTTGGGCTGCCAATCATCGTCGCCGCCGTTCTGGAGCGTTTGGACAAAGACAAGACACTCAAGGGGAAGGCAAAGAAGAAGATGGCGGCAAAGTAGAGGCAGATGGGATCAAAAAGTTGCGGCCCGTCCAACAACGAGTGGACGGGCCGTTTTGCTGATACGCGGGTCTCAGTCGAAAATCAACACAGCTGACGCGATCACCGTAGTCCACAGCCCGCGCTTATCGCCGACGGCAGACTGGGTGACGTTGGCGGTCCGGACGATTTTGTTCGACAGCCGGTAGATCTGCTTTTTCTCGTCCCAGGAACGGTCGGGATCGAATTCCACGTTAAGAGTGGTAGCTAGCATTTCCGCGGCCAGTTCTTCGGCGTAATCGCCGGCTGCGTCTTCGGATTCTCCGAACGAGTGGTGCTCGCTGAGATAGCCGTAGGTATTGCGGTCCGAGGGAATGGCCACGCCGATGCTGGACGCCAGCAGACGGTGCGGCTCGCGGGTACTGTTTTCGGCGACCACGGCAAAGACGACTTCACCCGGGTGAAGAAATTTCAAGCCCGTGGAGCGGGGGACAAGCTTGCAATTGGGCGGGAAGATGGAAGAAACGCGCACCAGGTTTTGAGCAGCGATGCCGGCGTCCCGCAGGGCGAGTTCGAAGGAAGTGAGGCGTTCCCGATGTTTACCGACCCCCTTGGTGAAGAAAATCCGCTTGGGGACCATGTCCTTGCTCAATTCATTTGCCTCCAGAGATCTGCCGAAGTGAGAGAAAACGCAAATCTAACATAGCGATTTGTGAACATTGGATAAATTTGCGGGAGGTACCAAGAAAATTGCGGGAGCCACAAAGGCTCCCGCAACGCGTCTGCCGGATTTGGGGGAGGGCAGCAGAGGCGGTAAAGCAACTACTTGGCGGCCGCGACCGAAGTCACCTGGATGGTGTCCCCGTTGAGCGTGCCGGATACCTTGGCGTTGCTGCCCGCCAGCTTGTCGAGCGTACCCAGAGCCGCCTTGTCGCTGGCATCGAGCGTATAAACCTTGTCGCCGACCACGAGGGCATATCTGGAGCCCTTGCCAACACAGGCGTGCGTGCAATCGGCTTCGGAGCCGGACATCATGTGCGCCTTTCCACACATCGCGTCGCTGACCTTGCCGGTGAAACTCTGGGGCTTGTCGGCCGCCGCGGAGGCCAGGAGTATGGGACCGAGCGCCAGAGTCACTGTCGCAACGAATTTCGGAATGCGAGAACTCATGCAGCTTTCTCCTAGGGATTTAAGTGCTCCCTGCCCGAGCGTCTTCGTCAGGAGGAGCTGTCTCTAAAGATTACCAGATAGCGGTTCGGATTACGGGCGGAGCCGCAATTTTGACATTCATTGTCCTCGAGCGCTCAGGGCTTCTGACCATAGCGAACCGTAACGTCCACGGTTTTGTCCTTTTCGTTGACGCCCTCATGAATATTTACGGTCCAGTTCATGTTGGCCGGCAGAAGTTTCCAAGCTTGTTCCACGAAGCGCTTGGCGTAGCCGCTATCGTAGGGATCCTCCGGCTGAAGCGTCCAGGTGTCCCGCACGCGATCGGTCAATTTTGAATCCAGTCCCCGAATATCCAGATCCCCAAGGTGGAAAACATCGCCCTCGTGCACATGGAACTTGTAAGCAACGGAACCGGCCGCGTCGTCGAATTCGGCTTCGGGGATCACCGCCTCGGTCATGCGGCCAACGGTTCCGTAGAGCTTGTGGATGGCCTCGAGGTCCCAATCGAGTTGTACGGCGTTGGCGGGCTGTCCGGGCTGCAGGCGAATCAGGCTCTGGAGCTTTTCCGCCGGAAAGGCTGTGTTTCCGTCCCAGGCGAGTTTGCCGGTTTTGTATTGAAGGCCCGGATTGACCGGCAGGGCGATATCCACTTGTGCGTCGCCTTGGTCTTCCTGGAAGACCTTGGTCTGAGGGTCGGAGAAGTTCGCCTGCAAGAAACCCCGCTCCCGGTAGATCGGGAGCAGTGTGGCTTTGGCGAAGAGGGCGACTTGCGAACGCAGGTATTCTGCGCCCTCAAGTTTCTTGGCAGCCGCTGCAAGCGGCGCTTGTTCCGCAGGTGACGCGTTGGGCACCGTCAGTTCGTGAACCCGCAGGTTTATTCCAGTAACCCGAAAATTCACTGCGACGATGGGCCCGTCGTTTTCCTCGGCTTCGCGGATGTAGTCCGCCCGAGCCGCCAAGCTATGCTGCAGCAGGAGAGCCTGGAGAGCATCGGAAACCTGATCGGAAAAATCACCTCCCACCGGAACCTGTCCTCGAAACAGGGGTAGGCTCTCGTGAATCTTGGCAATCAGCTCCTGGTCGGAGAACCAGACGAAGTTTTCGAAGCGTGTGGGTACCATCTTGTCGTTGTCAGTGAGCTGGAGGTCGAGCTTGGTGCCGACGGGAGAGTAAGCGAAGCTGTAGGAAATGTTGGAGAAGAGTCCGGTTTCCCCGAGGCTCTGGGTCGCCTTCTTGAAGTCATCCTCGGTGGCATTCGAACCGATCTTGAGTCCGCAGGCTGCCGTGATCTCTTCCGGGCTGTAGCGCTGGCTGCCGGTTACTCGAACCGAGATCAGCTTATGGTCATTGGCAGAATCTTTGGGCGCTGGTTTCCGCGAAGTTTGCGCGGATGAGATCAGGGAGACAAAGCAGACAGCAAAAGTGGCGATGCGAGTGGAATTCGTCACGCACAGGGATTTTAGCCGACGCGAACGTTTGGGGTCGATGTGGACTTCGTGTTGAGGCAAAAGGGCCGGAGTGCGCTAGAGGGCCCGGCGCCAGATCAGCGGCGCTTGACGGGTTCTATGGCAGGATCGGCGGTTTTGTGCCTTACCGCGGTGTCGATGAACGCCAGCGCGGCACGGCTCAGAGCCTTGTCCTTGCGAAAGATCAGGGCCAAGTCGCGGCGAACCTGGGCGTCGGAGATGGGGATCACTGCGAGAACGCCCGCTCGGACGTCCTCGGCCACGTTGGAGCGGGCGATGAAACCGACACCCACGTCCGCGGCAACGAAGCGCTTCAGCAGTTCGCTGGAATCGAGTTCCATGGAAATCTGCGGCTTCAGGCGACGTTCGTGAAACAGGTTCTCGAGCGCATCCCGGGTATGGCCGCTCTTGGGCACCAAAAGGGGAAAGCTGGCGACTTCGCCGATAGTCGCCGCTTTCATCAGGGCGAGAGGATGAGAGGGTGGTGCGATAATCACCAGTTCATCCCAATGAATGGGAACCACGGTCAGTCGAGCGTCGTTCACGGGCAGGGAGACCACGCCGAAATCCACCGAGTTGTCGATGACCGAGTCAAGCGTCTTCGCGTAGTCGGCACGCTTGATGCCGACCGCGACTTCCGGGTACGTTTTCTTGAAGTCCGCAAAAACCTCCGGAAGCACGTGAAGACAGGTCCCCTCATTCGCCCCAACCACCAGTTCGCCGCGCGGAATACGCTCGGTTTCAGCGATGGCCACGCAGGCCGCTTTGCGGGCTTCGATGGTTTCTTCGGCGTACTTCATAAAGAGCTTCCCAGATTGGGTAATGGAGACCTTGCCGCCGGAGCGATCGAGAAGCTTTGCTCCAACTTCCTCCTCAAGCGCGCGGATCTGGGAAGAGACGGCGGGCTGAGTCCGAAAACGCCTCTCGGCGGCACGGGAGAAGGAACAGAGTCGCGCTACCTCGAGAAAGGTCTCTAGCTGGTCAAAATCCATGGTATGGCGAATTGCCCCGCAGCGCTCAGAGTCCGGCCTGCGCGTCGACGAAGTGTCCACTGCCGCGCCGTTTTGCGGCACCATCATAAACGCTTTGTTTGGGCCCCATCGAAAGATTCAATTGTCAAAGCGGCCGTGCTCGAAGGTACGATGACTGGCATCGAGAAACCGCGTGAGCAGCAGGGTCGAAGTGCTTGGCCCTGCTTTTTTGTTTCCCACCCTCCTGGCAAGCTTTGGAACTATAAGAGTCAGAGTAATTTAAGCCGCATAAGCCACCCTTATCAAGCTCATAAAAACAATCAATTTATGTGCCGTCGCCCAGGCCTTCTACACTCCAGACGAACAGAAGAGTAGCGACCACCGCTTCCTGCCGGCGACCTGAAGGGGCGAGACAGAGCCTGCGGTGGATTCTACGGCTGTGCCCTGGCGGTGACTTCGCACTGGTGATAAGACCCCTGTCCCGCCTTCTCGCGGTTTCGTGTACCCGCGACGCACTCAACAGGAGACCGACATGGCGGATGCGAAGACGGTGCTGGAGTTTGCCAAGAAGAACGAGGTTCGGATTCTGGATTTACGGTTTACCGATCTGCCGGGCCTCTGGCACCACGTTTCCTACCCAATTGAGCAGTTGAGCGAGGCCTCGTTCGAAGAGGGCTTCGGCATGGATGGCTCGTCCATTCGGGGGTGGGCGGCGATCCATGAAAGCGACATGCTGCTGATCCCGGACCCGAGCTTCTACCTGCTGGATCCCTTTACCGAGGTCTCGACTCTGGTCATGGTCGCGGATGTTCTCGATCCGGTCACCAAGCAGCGTTACGACCGCGATCCGCGCTACATCGCGCGAAAGGCTGAACTCTATCTCAGCTCAACCGGGATTGCCGATACCGCCTATTTCGGCGCGGAAGCGGAGTTCTTCATCTTCGATAGCGTGCGCTTCGACCAGCGCGAGCAGCATGGCTTCTACTTCATTGACGCGGAAGAGGGCCGTTGGAACTCGGGCCGGGAAGGGAACAACCTGGGCTACCGGCCTCGCTATAAAGAAGGCTACTTCCCTGTGCCGCCGACCGACCACTACCAGGACCTGCGCAGCGAGATGGTCGTCACCATGCAGAACGCGGGCCTCATTGTGGAGTGCCATCATCACGAAGTGGCCTCTGGAGGCCAGACGGAGATCGATCTGCAATTTAATTCACTGGTCAAGTCTGCCGACAGCATGCTGCTCTACAAGTACATCACGAAGAACGTTGCGAACCAGTACGGCAAGACCGTGACTTTCATGCCGAAGCCCATCTACGGCGATAACGGCAGTGGCATGCACACGCACCAGTCATTGTGGAAGGGCGGAAAGCCCCTATTCGCAGGCGACGGCTACGCCGGCCTGTCGCAAACGGCGTTGTGGTATATCGGGGGCTTGATCAAGCACGGCCCGGCCCTGGCGGCGCTGATCGCACCCACCACCAATTCCTACAAGCGGCTGGTCCCGGGATTCGAAGCGCCCGTAAACCTGGCGTACTCGCGTCGAAACCGCTCTGCGGCGTGCCGCATTCCCATGTATTCCGCTTCGCCGAAGGCCAAGCGGGTGGAGTTTCGACCACCGGACCCAAGCTGCAACCCTTACCTCGCATTCGCGGCCATGATGATGGCTGGACTCGACGGCATCGAGAACAAAATCGATCCGGGTTCGCCCCTCGACAAGGACATCTACGACCTGGGGCCCGAAGAGTTGGCCAAAGTACCTTCCATGCCGGGATCTTTGGAAGAAGCCCTGGAGGCGCTGGAGAGGGATTCGACTTTCCTTCTCAAAGGCGACGTGTTCACCGAGGAGTTGTTGCGCACCTACGTCGAGTACAAGCGCGAGAAAGAAGTGGACGCAGTACGCCTGCGGCCTCATCCCTATGAGTTCGCCCTCTATTACGACATCTAGGGAATGTCGTTGATCGGTGGCTCCTCCCAGTCGGCGAATAACGTTAGGGAGCAATGAAAAGTTCAGGCTAAAATAGCCCGCTCTCTTCGAATTGGGCGGGCTCGCAGACTCCTTCACGGGCGCGCGGGTAGCGGTTCGCGGCACATCGAGATCCGTTTCCCAACCAGGCGAGCAAAAACTAGCGGTCCCGACGGAGCCTTCATGAAATGTTCGCTGGCGGCTGTGTGCTTTCTGGCGGTAGCCTGTGGAGCTGTTGCGCAACAAAGCCCTACACCCGCGGTGGGTGGCGGTCGACTTTTCTTTCCCAGGAATTTCATTTGGGGATATAGCCAGTTTGATGTTGCTCCACCGCACAACGAGCCTGACCCTAACCTGTGTGCGGCGAATGCGGGACAGTACGGTGGAAAGGATGCGCCCTGCAATGCGTTTGCCCGATACCTCCTCTCTGGGTACGTCGAGGTCCGGCCCTTCGCGCGGACACAGTTGCGCCGCCTGTTCTTCTTCGGCGCACCGACATTCGCATTCGGGAAGAACGTCCCGCAGACCCTTTACACCTGGTCGCCCGCCGCCATCGGCTGGGAACGATCCTGGGGAGCCGGCATCGAAGTGGGCCACGGCTTCGAAATGCGCGTCACACAACACTTTTTATTTCAGCGTTTCGGGTCGCGCGACCGTTACCTGGGACCGGCGGACCTCGGAACCAACGGCCCCTGGGGTCGGTACAGCGTAATCGGAGTGAGAAAGTATTTTGGACACAGGGCCGAACAATGACTTCAGGCGATTTGGTTGAGGCAATGTTCCCACCGAACCTTTCGTATCGGGGGAGACGAGTGGCCCTTGGCCCTGTGAACGTCACCAAAGCTTGCATGGACGCTTCCTCGCGATGTTCGACGAACGCCTGATCTCGGGCATCTCTTTCCAAAACCCCGACTATGCCCGGCAGCACTGGCATGGTCTGGCCGGGCAATTCTCCGACGAACTTACGGCTGCCCTCCCCGGCCTGCTGCGTGATTCGCCCGATCCAGATGCTGCGCTGCTCATGGTTGCGCAGTTGCTGACCGAATGCGACGAGCAGGTTGCCCGTTTGATCGAACGCCATCCTCCGCTGCTTCACTATGCAGTGGTGGTGTTTGGGCATAGCCGTTTCCTGGGCGAAACGCTGCTGCGTAACCTCGATCTCATGCAAACCTGGGTGAGGCAGGGCAGCCTCGATCGAAGTTATTCACGCGAGGACTTCCTCGAAGCCCTGAAAGCCCATCGAGCGCAGACGCAGGAGATGGACCTCTCCACCTTGCTGGCGCGATTCAAGCGCCGCGAATACGTGCGCATCGTACTACGCGACCTGCTGAAGATCGCGCCTCTGGCTGAAAACACTGCGGAGATTTCGTGCTTGGCCGATGTGCTGATCGCCGAGGCACTGCGTGAAGCCCAGGCAAGTCTGTTGCGTAGGAATCCATCGCTACGAAATGACGCCGCTTCGCAAGCCCCTTTGTTTCGGCAATTCGCAATATTGTCCCTCGGAAAACTGGGTGGGAATGAATTGAACTACAGCTCCGATGTGGACCTGATGTACCTGTTTCAAGAGGACGAGGACGAAGGTCCGGCACAGGCGCACTTCATCGGCCTGGCGCAACGGGTCACGGACATCCTTTCCCGGGTGACGCGGGAGGGTGCAGTTTTCCGGGTCGACCTGCGCCTTCGCCCGCGCGGACGGGACGGCGAGTTGGCGGTCAGTCTGTCCCAGGCGTTGCGCTACTACACCGAGGCTGCAGAAGACTGGGAGCGGCAAGCGCTCATCAAAGTACGCCTCTCCGCCGGGGATGCTGCCCTGGCCCGAGCCTTTATTCGCGGGGTGCAGCAGTGCGTGTACGCTGAGAAAATCAACTTCTCGGCGATCAAGACTGCCCTGGTTGCCCGGGAACGGATGCATTCCCACAAGCGGCGACTGCAGTCCAGCCAGGAACCGTGGCCCATCGATATCAAGATTAATCACGGGGGCATCCGGGATATCGAGTTCTTGGTGCAATGTTTGCAGCGCGTGTATGGCGGGCGCGAGCCTTGGTTGCGCTCGCGCGGAACCCTGTTCACTCTCCAGAAGTTGCACGATAAGGGACATCTGAGCTCCGGAGAGTTCCAGGACCTTAGCCTTGCATACGAGTTCCTTCGCCACCTTGAACACCGCTTGCAGCTTCGCCATGGCAGGCAAACGCATGAACTGCCTTCCGCGCAGGACGAACTTCGCATCGTTCAGAACTCAATTCGCGCGTATGTCGCCGCCGGGCCGAAATTCGATTTAATAGCGACGGTTCGAGCTCGAATGGCGGCGGTGTCGGAAATCTACAAGCGGGTGATCTTCCAGCAACAGGCACGCGAGCGGGAGGTGATTCCCGATGCGCAGTTTGCGCTGCGGGGCACCGTCGAAGGAATCTCTTCCGATGAGTCCAACCAGCAGATCATGGAGCGCCTCGCGATAGATTCGCCCGCGCTGTACGAAATCGCGAACCGGAAGGACATGACGCCGGTGGCAAGGAGAAATCTCTTCCGCTTCCTGAGCTCCGCATTGACCAGTTCCGAACGCTACGCAGCGGCCATTCGGCAACCTGAGGCAGTGCGGCAGGCGCTCCGCGTCTTTGACGTGAGTGAGTACCTTACCGAGGTCTTAGTGCGGCATCCGGAGGAGATCGGGACGCTGGTCGAGCTGCAGAACGTCGAGTCACGCTCAGGCAGCGGCTATCTCTTCGAGACTCCGATTAATCTTGGTCAGCCTACCCGGGACCCAGTTTTTGACTATCTCGCCGGTTCGACGCTCCCACGAACCGAGAAACTGGCCCTGTTGCGCAGACACTTCCGCCATCGAGTTCTCGCTGAGGGGGCAAGCGACCTGACCGGTTTGCGAGATGTCTACAGTTCACTGGGAGCGATGACAGCCGCTGGCGAAGACGCGATCGCGTCGGCTTTCGGCATTGCCGGGAGTCCGCCGGGTGTGGCCGTGATGGCTTTAGGTCGACTGGGCACCGCCGAATTCGATATCTATTCAGATGCCGACCTGATTTTCTTGTGTGAGGAAAACACCGACGTCCTCGGCCTTACTCGTTTCGTGGAGGAAATGACTCGCGCGTTGTCTTCCTACACGCGCGACGGCATGGTGTTTGCCGTTGACACCCGCTTGCGGCCACGGGGCGCGGAGGGCGAATTGCTCATCACCGTACCCCAATTGGAAGCGTACTTTGAGAGCGAGGCGGAAGAGTGGGAGGCGCTGCTTTACACCAAGCTTCGGTTCCTGGCGGGGACGAAGGAACTGGCATTCCGGGCGGCGCAGGCTACGAACCTGCTCTTCAAGCGATTTGTGGCGGACCCAGCTTTCCTGCCAGCGTTGCGGGCAATGCGGAGAAAGTTGGAAAGCACGCATGCGGCTGAGAAACACTTCAAGACCATGCCTGGCGCGAGCTACGACATTGATTTCATCACCGGTTACCTGCTGGTGAAGCACGGCATCGGGGAGAAGAGCGGCACCTTGCGTGACCGGCTGTGGCGGTGCGTGGCGGCCGGCCTCCTGGAAAAGAAAGACGCGGCACGACTGGACCACGCTGCCGAGTTGCTCCGAACGGCCGAGCATTTCGTGCGCCTGGTCGTTGGGCGCGGTGGTAAATGGCTTCCAGCCGCGGATCATCCGCGACGGGTCATCGCGGATTTGACCGGGCGGGCTCTTGACCGATCGTTTGGAGATGACCTCGAATCTGAATTGGACGGCGCCTGCGTCGAGGTCCGCGGGATCTATGACCGGCTCTTGCAGGACGCCAGCTAGACACGCATCAGGCCGCGCGAGCCAGGGACGTCGCTGGAGTTCTGCTGCGCTGGACGAGCCAGACAATGAGAGTGACGATCCCGGCAACGAGGAGTATGGGAAAACCTAGAATCAGCCAGAACCACGCCTGACCTTCCAGGGACGTGACGTCACCTGCGACCGTCGCTTCCGGCTGCCGGGAGACCTTCCCGCCGACTGCGGTCAGATCCCCGGCTACTTTGGTCCCCTTGTCGACGCGGACGTCACCCAATATCGCGGTCACGTCCCCGGCAACCGATGCGTCGCCGTCAATCACGACGTTGCCGTGAATGGCCGTGACGTCGCCCGCCACCTGCCCGTGCACGTAGATAGAGCAATTGATACAGGTGAGATCGTTGGTCTTCTGGGTCGCTCCGATGCGGATGTCGTGGCCAAACTGAGTGTATTCGGAGTTGTTTTTCGCGATTGCGCGAGGCGCCACGCAGGCCAGAAGTAGGACGACAAGCATTGGGAGACGAAAGAAAGCAACCTGCTTCATGGCGAGTAACAACTCCTTTTCGCCCGATCGGCGACTGCCTCACAGAATGTTCAAATTCTGGGGCCGGGACAGGGTGTTGTCAAGCTGACGAGGTTGGAGCACCCAAGTCAGGGTCAAGCCTGATCTCCACGAGCTTCCGCAATGCCCACACACGATAGCCGACAGCCGACGGGTTCGCTTAATCACTTCTCGACGATGCGCGTATTTTCTTTATAATGATTGGTTTTCCATCAAGTGCAAGAGGTGTTCTATGGCGGATTCCTTCAATGGCGTAACCGTGCCTGCGGACGGCGCGCGAATTACCTACAAAGATGGCCGGTACCAGATCCCTGACAACCCGATCGTCCCCTTCATCGAAGGCGACGGGACCGGACGGGACATCTGGAAAGCCTCGGCGCGCGTGTTCAACGCCGCGGTCGAAAAGGCCTACAAGGGCAAGCGACGCGTCGTCTGGTACGAAGTGTTCGCGGGTGAGAAAGCCAAGGCGAAGTTTGATAACTGGCTGCCCGATGACACCGTGAGCGCTGTGAAGGAGTTCAGAGTTGCGATCAAGGGGCCGTTGACGACGCCAGTAGGAGGCGGGATCCGGTCACTGAATGTCGCCTTACGACAGATTCTGGACCTGTACGCGTGCGTGCGCCCGGTGAAGTACTACGCGGGGGTGCCCTCGCCCGTTAAACACCCCGAGCGCATGGACCTCGTGATCTTCAGGGAGAACACGGAGGACGTGTACGCCGGGATCGAGTGGGAGCAGGGAACGGCTGAGGCGGCAAAGCTGATTGAGTTTCTCAACAAGGACATGCTCAAAGGCGGCAAGAAACAGGTGCGACTCGACTCCGGCGTAGGCATCAAGCCGATTTCCGTGACCGGCACCAAGCGCCTGGTGCGTATGGCAATCGAACACGCGCTGGAGAACGGACGCAAGAGTGTAACGTTGGTACACAAAGGTAATATTCAAAAATTCACCGAAGGCGCATTCCGCAAGTGGGGCTACGAGCTGGCAACCGAGGAGTTCCGCGATAAGGTCGTCACGGAGCGGGAGAGCTGGATCCTCGACAACAAGGACAAGAATCCGAATCTGTCCGTTGAGGAGAACGCCAACCTGATCGAGCCGGGCCTGGAGTTTGCGACTCCGGACTTTCGGCAGTCAGTCTACAACGAAGTCAAGGACGTGCTGGCCACAATCTACGCCACGCACGGGCATGGCGCGTGGAAGAAAAAGTTGATGATCAACGACCGCATTGCAGACTCGATCTTTCAGCAGGTCGTGACCCGGGCCGACGAATACACGGTTCTGGCGACCCCGAACCTGAACGGGGACTACATCTCGGATGCTTGTGCGGCACAGGTGGGTGGACTGGGGATCGCACCCGGAGCCAACATCGGCGCCGGCTACGCGATCTTTGAAGCCACTCACGGAACAGCGCCGAAGTATGCGGACAAAGACGTAATAAACCCCGGATCGGTAATTCTTTCCGGAGTCATGATGTTCCGCTTCCTGGGATGGAACGAAGCGGCAGACCTGATCGAGCGCGGCATGGAGCGCACCATCGAGCAGAAAAAGGTCACCTACGACTTCGAGCGCCTGATGGAAGGCGCAACCAAGGTCAAGACCAGCGAGTTCGCCGGCTACATCATCGAGAACATGGATGCGAAGGTGCTCGCGGGCGTGCAGTAGGGAAGAAGTCCCTGCAAGTAGAGCAACACTCAAGGTGTTTCGGATGCCAAGCCATGCGCGAGAACGACTGAGGCTTCCGAAGTCATGCGAAAGGATTCATTCATGCGAAAAAAAGTAACGATTGTAGGCTCCGGAAACGTGGGCGCGACAGCCGCGCACTGGATTGCGTCCAAGGAATTGGCCGATGTCGTACTGATCGACATCGTCGAGGGCGTCCCGCAAGGGAAGGGCCTTGATCTGTTGGAGGCGATGCCGATCGAGAAACGCGACTCCCACATCCTGGGAACCCAGGATTACAGAGATACGGCGAACTCCGACATCGTGGTTATAACGGCCGGCGTACCGCGCAAGCCCGGCATGAGCCGTGACGACCTGTTGAATATTAACCACAACATCATGAAAGCAGTGGTCGGCGAAGCCGTGAAATACTCGCCCAACAGCATTCTGATTGTGGTGTCGAATCCCCTGGACGCCATGGCCCAGGCCGCTTTCAAGATGAGCGGGTTCCCGCGTGAGCGCGTCATCGGGATGGCTGGAGTGCTCGATTCGGCCCGCTTTCGGACGTTTATCGCTGCGGAGTTGAACGTTAGTGTGGAGAACGTGACCGCATTCGTGCTCGGCGGACATGGCGACACCATGGTGCCGTTGGCGCGATATTCGACGGTCGCGGGGATTCCGCTCCCCGAGTTGCTGGATGCTGCCACGCTCGAAAAACTGATCCAGCGTACGCGTGACGGGGGCGCCGAAATCGTGAAGTACCTGAAGACCGGATCCGCCTACTATGCGCCTTCGGCGGCAGTAACCGAGATGGTCGAGGCGATCCTCAAAGACAAGAAGAAGATTCTGCCGTGCGCTGCCTACCTAGATGGCGAGTACGGAATCAAAGGCCTGTACGTGGGCGTACCCGTGAAGCTGGGGTCCAAAGGGATCGAACAGATTATCGAAATCAAGCTGACTGCCCAAGAAAAAGCGGAACTCGATCGCAGCGCGGCTGCTGTGAAGGAACTGGTAGGAGTGATTGGAATTTAAGAACGGGTCTTAAGTCTCAGGTGTTAGGTCTTAGGCGTACCTGAAACCCAATACCCAAGACCTAACACCCAGCACCCGCGAACTACACGCGCTCGATCGTCACTGACTGAAGCAAGATGTCCTTCACCGGACGATCCTGGCGTCCGCGGGGCGCGTTGGCAACCTTATCAACAATCTCCTGGCCGTCGACCACCTCGCCAAAAATTGTGTGCTTCCCCGTCAGCCACGTAGTGGGCGCGACCGTGATAAAGAACTGCGAGCCGTTCGTGTTTGGCCCGGCATTCGCCATGGCCAGTTTGCCCTTCTTGTCGAACTTGTGGGGTGAGCCCCTGGTTTCATCTTCGAACTGGTAGCCCGGACCGCCCATTCCGTTCCCCGCAGGATCGCCGCCCTGAATCATGAAGTCGGGAATCACCCGGTGAAAGATGGTGCCATCATACAGTCGGTCTTTGCTTTTCTTGCCGCTTACCGGGTGCGTCCAATCGCGCTTGCCTTCGGCCAGGTCGACAAAGTTGGCGACCGTCTTCGGCGCGTCCTTTTCGAAGAGGCGGCAAACGATGGCTCCTTCCGTGGTGTTGAACGTGGCATAGATGCCGGATTGACGAGTCATGAGAATCCTTTCGCGTGCAGTGGAATGAGAACTGGAGAAGCTCCGCCGGGTATCGGCGGGAAACAGATCGAGCTTTGACTAAGGTCGGTTTCGCACCTTGTCGTCCTGATTCTGCGGCGTGGTCGCCTTCGGCGCAGTCGTGGTCGTTGCCCCCGCCGGCTTCTTCGTAGGAACAGCGGGCTTTGACGCGGTAGCAGAGCTTCCGTTTGTAATCGTGATGTGGTTGATCTTTACCGGGCGAAACGGGCGGTTATCGCGCGGGTCGCTTGCCATCCGAGCAATTTGCTTAACCAACTCTACCGATGCGTCGTCACACTGGCCAAAGATAGTGTAGCCGCCATTCAGGCTGGGGTAGGGGACCTCGGTGATGAAGAATTGTGAGCCGTTCGTGTTCGGACCGGCATTGGCATAGGCGAGGCGCCCGGGCCGGTCGAAAGTGAGGTCGGGCGAGGTTTCGTTCTTGAACTTGTAGCCGGGGTCCCCCGTCCCGGTACCCGCAGGGTCGCCACCCTGGATCATGAACTCGGGAATCACCCGGTGGAAGATCGTGCCATCGTAGAGCGGGACGCCATGTTTTCTCGTGTGCGTGACCGGGTTGGTCCAGTCTCGCGTCCCCGTGGCCAAGCCAATGAAGTTCGCGACGCCGATGGGAGCTTGCGCCGGGAACAACGTACAGGTCATCTTGCCGGCAGTCGTGTCGATGACGGCGATGGGATGGCCTGAGACGGCGGAAGGTGCGGTGGCCGGCTTGGGTGGCGTGGTGGTGGTTTTTGTCTGGGACCAGACGGAAACGGCGAACAAGGCAATGATGACCGATAGCCCGATTCTGTGTCGCATACGGACTCCTTTATGAGTTGTTGGTTCTTAACCCTATGGGCGAAACAAGAATTGTACGACAGGGGAGCGCCAGCTTGCGCCTCTCCGCTATCCCTGCGAATACGCGTGGTCACTCCCGAAAATAGCACGAGCCGCCCAGACCGGTTTCAGAGTAGAGCCTGGAGCGCCCGGTCCACACATTCCTCTAGCGACTGGTCAGTGTCGATCACGGTTTTCGACAGGACGATAGGTTCGAAATGGGCTTTGACCTCGAGATACAGCTCGAAGTTTCGGTTGCCGGCGGGATGTTCGCCTGCCGCAGCTTGCGCCTCGATGTGCGACCGCGCAGTTTCTTCCGCGCAAACGCATTCCAGGATGCGCCAGGGCTGTTTCAGGCCTTCGGCCGCAGGGATCACTCGATCAATCTGATAGCGCCGGGAAAAGGTCCGTCCGTCGAGAAAGACCATGCGCTCGGGGTCTTTCCGCAGTATCCAAGCGGCCGCCTCGAGCATGATCTGCATCACGAAATCATCCTGGGCGGTGGAATATTCGACCTCCGTGGGCGAAAAGATGGCATGACGAATCTCGTCCTTGCTGAGGACGCTCCCGTCGACGCGCGACGCCAGCGCCCGTGCGAGCGTGGACTTGCCCGTGCCCGGCAGTCCAGCCATGAGGACGATCATGAGTAAGGGAAGAAGGGCTTACTTCTGGCTGAGCTCTTCGAAGGTCTCGTTATCCCAGTGGAAAACGTCCTGAGTCTGGCGCCAGCTCGCGTAGCGGTCTGAGACCATGACATGGAAGACCCACTGCCGGCGTTCTTCTTCAGGCTCAACCAGGCCAAGCGCACGCAAGTAGAAAAGGTAACGCTCCACGAAGCGGACCTGTTCCTTCGACATTCCACGCCGCTGCAAGTCGACTGTCAGACCGGCAAGGTGTGACGAGGCCGTGTCACCTTCGGCAGGAGCTGCGTTGCGATTGTGGCGGCGGAGTTTCTTCTGCACCTTCACGGTGCGAACCGCGGAATTCACCTGGATCTGGTCGTGGAACTGGTGGTAGTAGGCCTGACTGAGATCTTCCATGAACTCGCGAGTCCAAGGACGGCAATAGCGTCGATTGGGATCGAGCCGCGGATCGACGCGGAGCGTGTCGCCGGTCCGGATCGGAACCAGCGCCTGGCTCGCCTTTAACGCGTCCAGTTCGTCGTCGTCCTGAATCCGGGGTAGATCGAGACGATCAATTTCTTCATTCTGACGCAACAGGGAATCGTGGGAGGGCCGGAACATTGGGTTCCAGCGCAGATGCCGAACGTGATGTTTGCTGCCCTTGTGAGGAGTTGCCCGCTTGCCCGTGTAGCTGCTCAGGCCCAAGGCTTGGCTGCCCATGGCCAGTGACAGCAACGCAATCGACAGACTGACTCGCCGAGCTCCCATTCGCACGAAGTGGCCTCGAACTCCTGGGGAGAGGCTCTGGTAGGCCAGAGCAGAAGGGTATTCTAACCTAGCTGTCAAGAAAACCAACAAAAACCTTACCTCCGTCAGTCACTAGGGGATGAATTCGTAACTGTTACTTGCGGTTACTGCCGCTATGTTGTTGTTTTTCGGTGGAGCGCCCGGCACGTGGCAGCGCAGACAGGAGTATCCGCGGCGAGACGTCACTTGCGGAACAGGTCGACAATTGCCTGCAGCATCACGTCGCCCCCGACCTCTGCAATGGAAGTGGTGAGCGGGATATCTTTCGGACAGACCTCAACGCAGTTCTGAGCGTAGCCGCACTCCTGAATGCCGCCATCGCCCATCAGTGCAGTCAGGCGTTCACGCTTGAGCGCTTTGCCCGTGGGATGGGAGTTGAACAAGCGCACCTGCGATATCGTAGCGGCGCCGACGAAGCCGGTATCTTCGTTGAACTGCGGGCAGGCTTCCATGCAGCAACAGCACGAAATGCATCGAGACAGCGGGTACATCTGCTCCTGGTCCTCGGGAGAAACGCGCGGGCCGGGTCCAAGGTCGTAGCTGCCATCCACCGGCACCCAGGATTTTGTGGCCTTGAGATTTTCGAAGATCACGCTGCGGTCGGTTGCGAGGTCGCGCACGATCGGGAATTTGGAAAACGGCTCAAGCCGGACCGGCTGCTCCAGTTTATCGAGCAGAGCCGAACAAGCCATGCGGGCGCGCCCGTTGATAATCATAGCGCAGGAGCCGCAGACCTCTTCGAGGCAGTTCGAGTCGTAGGTGATGGGTGTCGTCTTCTTGCCGTCCCGAGTGACCGGGTTCGCAGCAATCTCCATCAGGGCCGAGATGACGTTGCGCCCAGGCTTGTATGGAAGCTCGAACTCGTCCCAGTAAGGCTTGGAGGTGGGAGTGTTTTGCCGTTTGATTTTGATGATGACGGAATTAGCCATTCGCTCTTAGCCTTTAGCTGCTAGCTCGAATCCTGTTGTCATTCTGAGTGCAGCGAAGAACCTGTGCATTACTTCGCCGCATCGTACTTTCTCGGCCGCGGCGGAAGCAGCGAGACATCCACCGGCTCGAATTCAAACTTGGGCTCGTCGGCATCGGGTGCAAATGTTGCCTTCGTGGTCTTCATCCAGTTCTTGTCGTCGCGCTCGGGGAAGTCCGGTTTGTAGTGCGCGCCCCGGGATTCGTCACGCATACCCGCACCCTGTGCAATCACACGCGCCAGCTGCAGCATGTTGTAGAGCTGGCGGGTAAAGGCGACCGTCGTGTTCGCCCACTGGTTGCGGTCGCTCAGGTTAATCTTCCGCATCCGCTCCAGCAACTCCACCAGCTTCGCGTCGCACTCCTTGAGGTTCTTGTTGTAACGGATGACCGTGCAGTTCTTGGTCATCTCGTCGCCCAGTTCCTGCCAGATCTTGAACGGATTTTCGGAACCGTCGGCCTTCATCAGGCCGTCGTTGACCTCTTGCTGGCGTTTCCGCTCCGCTTCGAAGTAGCCATTGCCTTCGGACTTCTGTAAGCCCCGTGCGTACTGCACGGCATTCGGCCCGGATATGAAGCCGCCGAAGATGCAGGACACGAGCGAATTCGCGCCCAGCCGGTTTGCTCCGTGGTACTGGTACTCAGCCTCACCCGCGGCAAAGACGCCGGGGATATTGGTGGCCTGTTTGTAGTCCACCCACATCCCGCCCATGGTGTAGTGCATGCCGGGAAAGATTTTCATGGGCGTGGCGCGCGGATCGTCGCCGACAAACTTCTCGTAGATCTCCAGAATGCCTTCGAGCTTCTTGTCGAGAATCTTGCGGTCGATGTGTGTGAGGTCGAGATACACCATCGGCTTGCCGTCGATGCCGAGGTTGTATTCGTACACCACCTTGAAGATCGCCCGCGTAGCCACATCGCGCGGAACCAGATTGCCGTACTTTGGATACCACTCTTCCAGGAAATACCAGCGCTCGTTCTGGGGAATGCTCTTGGGATCGCGCTTGTCGCCGGGCGTTTTGGGCACCCAGACCCTTCCGCCTTCGCCGCGCGCTGATTCTGACATGAGCCGCAGCTTGTCTTCGCCCGGAATCGACGTGGGATGCACCTGGATAAACTCGCCGTTCGCGTAATAACAGCCCTGCTGGTAGAGCGCGGACTGAGCCGAACCAGTGCACACGACCGAGTTCGTCGACTTCCCAAAAATAGCCCCAATCCCGCCCGTGGCCACGATGATCGCGTCGGCGGGGAAGGTGCGGATTTCCATGCTGCGCAGATCCATGGCGCAGATGCCACGACAAACGCGATTGCCGTCGAGCACCGCCGAAAGGAACTCCCAGTGCTCGTACTTCTTCACCTTGCCTTCGGATTCGTAGCGGCGGACTTGCTCGTCTAACGCGTAGAGCAACTGTTGACCAGTCGTGGCACCGGCAAACGCCGTGCGGTTATAAAGCGTCCCCCCAAAGCGCCGGAAGTCCAGCAAGCCTTCGGGTGTGCGGTTGAAAGGAACACCCATGCGATCGAGCAGGTCGATTATGCCCGGTGCAGCTTCGCACATGGCCTTCACGGGCGGCTGGTTCGCCAGGAAGTCGCCGCCGTAAATCGTGTCGTCAAAGTGCTGCCAGGTAGAGTCGCCTTCGCCCTTCAGGTTCTTGGCCGCGTTAATGCCGCCCTGCGCGCACACCGAGTGCGAGCGCTTCACGGGCACGATCGAAAACAGGTCGACGTTGCCGCCCATCTCGGCAATCTTGATAACGGCCGCAAGACCGGCCAGGCCGCCGCCGATCACGATGATTTTTGGATTTGATGCCATTCCGTTCTACCGGCTTTCTACGATTTTGCTACTTCGTGACAGCGGGCCTCATGTCCTCCACTTGCTGTGCGCCCGCCGGATCCGTGGGCTGCTGCGGGAAACGCGCGCGGAACGTGTACAAGCTCGCCACGCCCACGATACTCATCAGGAGAAATAGACCCAGGCACACTACCAGGAACCGCCGGCGCGCATCCTCGCCGGAAGTGATTCCCCACTTGGCGGCAAACAGCCACAGGCCGTAAGAAAAATGCCAGGACGCGCACACCAGGCCTACGACATAGAACCCCAGCAACAGGGGGTGGTAGAGTTCAGCCTGCACTTTACCGAAGGAGGCCCCAGCGAACACGTGCAGGTCAATGCCGGTAAAGCGCATCGTCCATGTGTGCCACAGGATGTAAGCAAAAGCGACGCCGCCCGTCCAGCGCTGTGCGGTATACATCCAGTTGCCGGACCCGGGATAGTGGCCCACGTTGCTCTCCCCGCGGTACCAGATGTAGAAGCCGTACAGGGCATGAAAGAGGATAGGGAGCCAGATGCCAAACAACTCGAGGGCGGGAACCAGCGGCAGGCTGGCCAGGAAGCGCACCTGCCGTGCATAGGCAGTAGGGCCACCGATCGCCGCAGCGTTCGAAATCAGAATGTGCTCGAAAAGAAAAGCACCAACCGGGATGATTCCGCTGAGCGAATGGATGCGGCGAAGAAAGAAAGAGAACCCTTGACCGGCACGCAGCGAAGCCACTCCGTGCTTTATCGTAACCGGAGCTGCAGGACTGGCCGTTGTCGCCACGATTACCGCTCCTTGTGAGTCCGGATGTGAGATGCGAACCTTTTATTATCTTGGTGCGGCGGAAGCGAAGTCAAGGGAAGGCAGGTTAACAGTGGGGAGCCCTCATCCTGCGATCTATTCTTGGATGCGCATATCCATCCAGTCCAGAAATTTTCGGAACGCCGCGCCACGGTGGCTGTATCGGGCTTTTTCTTCCGGTGTGAGTTCGGCAAAAGTCTTTTCGATCGGCGGAAAATAAAACATCGGGTCGTAACCGAAGCCGCCGTTGCCTCGGAGATGGCCGAGGATCGCCCCCTCCGCAACCCCTCGGAACGTGGCAAGAGTAGCGCCGTCGCGGGCGGCAGCGATCACGCACACGAACCGTCCTGAGCGTTTCCCCGGCGGCACACCTGCAAGTTCCCACAAGACTCGGGCGTTATTGGCATCGTCGTCGGTGTTCTCGCCAGCCTTATCAGGTTCGTCCGCTGCATAGCGCGCGGAATGCACGCCTGGAGCGCCGTTGAGCGCATCGACCTCCAATCCCGAGTCGTCCGCCAGCACAATTTCCCCGGGCGCGGCAAGGCTGTACTGCTCAGCCTTCTTGCGAGCGTTCTCTTCAAAAGTCAGGCCATCTTCAACCACGGGACGCAAGCCAGCGAAGTTCGGCACCGAAGCGATCTCGATGCTATGCGGCGCAGCGGCGCCGGCGAAATCGCGAAGCTTACCCGGGTTTGAGGTCGCGATGAAGATTTTTTTCATGCAAGAAGTCTTTAGTTGACCACTGCAGCGAGTCTTACGCTGAAGGTGAGCGCCTTTGCTGGATCGCCCAGACCATCGCGACGAGCAAGGCCATCAACGAGATGATGTCCCCCACTAGCCGGTCTCGTGTCCGGATAAAAGTGACTCGCACCAGGTTGGCGCCCGCCTCTACCCGAATCGCGATCTCTCCGGTAACGTCCTGCGTCTCTGGGACCACTTTGCGGCCGTTCACTTCCACCTTCCACGCTGGGTAGTTGAACAATCGCAAGCGTAGCCTCTCGGGGCGGAGCACCTCGACCGAAAAAGTCTTCGACTGGGCACTCCAATCGACAATCTGAATCCGCGCACCAGCCCCGCTGATCTCGGTGACCGGGGCTGCGTCTTTGTTGAGTTCATACGGATCGACGCCCGCTGGAATGTATTCATCCGTGCCTTCATAGCCGCCGCCGTCGACAATGGCGTCGTGTATCTCTTCGATGTCGGCGGCGGTGTCCCACCACGGCTGCTGAACCCGGTGCCAGACTGTCCAGACGAGGCCCAGCATCGCCCCGTACAACAGGAGCCGCGTTGCCCATCTGCGGCAACCAGCGGTCACCAGCACAGCGAATGCGACATTCAAGCAGAGGAGCCATCGCCAGGGAAGCTGGACGAAGCGCAGCTTGGGCAAGTGCTCCCAGAAAACAAAGGTGAAGGGGCACATCAACAGAATGACAGCGCCCGCCCATGCCACTAGAGTCCACCAAAGCAGCGGTCTTTTACTGCGCCAACTCCGGCTGAGGAAAATCGCTCCTCCGAGCAGCAGCATCTCCGCGGCTCCGATCATCGACACCAGCAGATTAAAACGATTGTGGTCCGCGTCGTTGATGTTGGTGAAAAGAAAATTGTCCAGCGGACGGACGCCAGGTGCCAGAACCTCTCCAAGATTGACCCACTTTTCCTCGTACGCAGCAGGGACGAGATAAAAGCCCGCGAGGGCCGCCCCCAGCAAAACGGCCGCCGCCCCATACACGAGCACCCAAGCATTCCGCCGCACGATCGCGACCGTCACAACCAGCAAGGCCAGCGAGTAATTCACCATCACCGCCGAAGGAGCGTTGGTAAGCCAGGCGGCCGCCACAATCAGGCTTAGAGGCAGAACCACGCGCCGCCCTTGCTCTTCGGCGCGCAGGACAAAAAGAAGCAAAAGCGGTAGCAGGCACCCGGCAAGCAATTCGGCCAACGCGCTGCGCCAGTACACGATCACCAGATGGTAGGGGTTCACTGCGTAGAGAACCCCGGCACATATCGCATCGTTGCACCCCAGCCAGCGGCGTGCCAAGAGAAACATGGAAAATCCGGAAGCGCTCAGCGCGATCCAAACATAGGCGCCCGAAACCATCTTCCAGGGCAGCAACACTCCCAGCGCCGCCCCCAGATTCCAGGAGGCCGGCGGATAGAACAGAAATCGCGCCTCGCCGTACCCCCAGTGCGCCAGCGCCGCCCAGCGCGGATACACAATGCCTTCTTTCCACTGGTGAACAACTTCGATCCAGGAGAAGAGGTGGAATTCGAAATCATGCCCCGAGGGGTTTCCCAGGAAGAAAAACGGCACGACCACCGCGAAAGCGGCCACCATTATGCTCAACCCCGGTATAGGGAAGAGGTTGGGCACTGTGCTGGGGCTCGCGTGCGAAGCCGGCGGCCGCTTCGATTGGAGGGCTTGAGCCAGGTGTGTCGAGTCTCCTGTGAAGTATTCTGCCAAAGGGTAAATGTAACAGTTGTTCGCGACGTCGCTACTCGTGCCCCCCAGTCCGCCTTATGCACTCCGTAAACAGCGGAGAAGATCGACTCGGCTATACTCACACCCAGCGCTCAGCGCCGGAGCTTCTATGCGCCTTCCCGTCTATCCGACAGCACTGAGGTTGGCAGTCTTCGTGGTGATTGTTAGCTGCGCCTGCCTGGGGCAAGGGATGGCAACTGCCCCAACCCTGAATGACAAGCCCTTCGCGCCTTTTGAACAGTGGAAGGAACTGGTCCTGAAGGGAGACGCTGACGGGCTGAAAGCCTTGTACAGCACCCATCCGGTCGCACACATTAAGGCCGGCACCACCGATCTGGATGCAGACGGTGAAGTTCGCTTCTGGGTTGGAGTGAAAGCAAAGAGCATGCACGTTGACATCCTGCAGGGCGGTTCCCCGCAGGTGCAGCCTGGCTCGCAACAGGTCCTCTTTCAGGCGGAAATTCGATCCGCGGCCGGCTCCAAAGAGCAGACTTACTACATCAGCGAGGGGCAACTCTGGCAGCAGCAGGATCAGCAGTGGCGCATCCTCGTGGTGAAGCGCACCGACCCGAGCCGCCTGGAGCAGCCAACATCGAATCAGAAGAACATCTATCCCTCAGGGGTGGATGCCCACACGGAGATCAAGGAAGCACTACAGAAGGCCGTGAAGGCCCATAAGCGGGTGCTCGTCGTCTTTGGCGCCAACTGGTGCTATGACTGTCACGTACTCGACTTGGCCTTCAGACGGCCCGATGTGGCTCCGATTCTCGAGTCCAATTTCGAAGTCGTGCACGTCGATATCGGCCAGGGCGACAAGAACCAGGATCTGATGAAGGAGTACGAAGTTCCGATGGATCGCGGCATTCCGGCGCTGGCAGTGCTCGACGCGGCTGGGAAGCTGCTCTTCAGCCAGAAGAACGGCGAGTTCGAAAAAGCCCGTGCACTCGGCCCTGAGGATCTGCTGGCATTCCTCGACAAATGGAAACCTAAAACCTGAGCCGGGTTCTTTCAAGTGATTGCTCGATGAAAAAACGAAGGGCACAGGCCAGAACTGCGCCCTCTATTGGTTGCGACCCGAGCCTCGTGCGACCAACGTGCTCAGCCCCGCACCGTCAGCACTGGACAATGAGCGTGGCACACTACCTCGTAGGCAATGGCCCAGGGCAAATGGGATGAGGCTGCGGGCGCTCCTTTATGTACTCCCATCACGATTAGGTCTGCTCCCTGCGACTCGGCCAGCGTCAGGATCCCTTCCGCCGGAAACTCGAAACGCACGAGACACTCCGGCCGGCACCAATCCGCCGATTCGGGGGGAACTAGTTCCTCCAGACGGTCGCGAGCGCTCGCCGCCACCGAGTCTTGGTGTTGTAGGGGCACGAGCGGAATGACGTGGAGCAGGATCAGCCTGGCCTGATTCTCCTCCGCCAGCGACAGGGCATAGGGCAGTGCTCGCAGCGACCCGGCGGAGAAATCCGTCGCGAAAAGGATGCACTTGAAAGCCACATCGTCGTTTGTGAGTGGTGTCACTCGGGGGCCAATCGTTAAGACCGGGCACGAGGCCCGGCGAAAGATTTGCTCCGCGCGTGAACCGAGCACGAGTTTCTTCAGACCATGCTTGCCATGAGTCCCAAGGACGATCAGATCAATGGAATGGCGCTGGACGACATCCTCCAGCACATTCCAAAGATCACCCCGTTCAAGCACTCCGCGGCTGGACGTATCCCGTAGCGGGTCGCGGTTCAAGAACCGGGCTAGAAGGCTCTGTGAGTCGCGCCACTCGGCGTCCAGATCGAGCGGAACCGGTTCCATCGGAATGAAAACGGGCGGGGCGGGCGTCACCGCGTGAGTGACGAAAATCTTCGCTCCGTAATAACGTGCAAGGGCCTTGACGTACGGCAGAGCGGCTTCTGACGCACCGGAAAAGTCGGTCGGGAAGAGGACGTTGCTGAAAGAAAGACGGGGGCTGACCTGAAGGGTGGGCATGGGGACCTCCCGTGAGGCGCGATGTTGCATACGCCTACGGATCTACGCTAACTCTGGATGCCCCAAGCGGCAGTGACCCAAGTCACAACCTCCGGTGTGGGATCTGCGGAGGTGGGTTGAACACTTTCATCGAAAATTCACAATCCTGAAACCGGAATGCAATCCGCGTGTCTTAGCCTTCTTGGCAATCGAGGTGGAACAGACCACAGGGAACGCGGTGGGGCCCGCACCAGAGACGGGGTACGGGCTTCCCGGGTTCCCTGGTATTCATGCGATGCATCTTCCCCGAGCCTTTCGCCGCCCCAAAGAAAGCGTCAGCACCTTAAGTTTGCGGGCCGTCCGTTCGTGGGCAGATTTTGTACAGACCAGAGGGTGAAGCGCTCCGAATCACGACATGGCCAGGCCGATTCCCCGCACAGAGAGTCGAAGACAAGGATCAATTGGAGCTACTAGTTCGCCACTGCTTCCGGATTGCGCTGGCGCTGCAGTTCACCCACGAACTGCTCGCGGGTGAGTTCTTGGCCTGTGCGAAGAAGTTCGAGGAGAGGGTCTTCCAACTGGTCTTCGGAGGTGCTGTTCGTGTTCTGGAACTGTGATTCGTCGGCAGCCAAAGATTTCGGAGAGATGAGCAGCTCCGGCATGGTGCCGGGACGGCTGGTCAGAAACTGAATGAAGTTCGCAACGGTTTCGCGCTGCTCGTTTGTGCGGGAAGGGAACTCCACCCCCATCCCGGACTCCGGGTGCATGACCCGAACCATGCCGTCGGCGTGAATCTCCATGTCGGCGGCTTTCAGACAAAGATCAATCAGGGCGCTCTCAGGAAACGGCGACTCCGTGTCCACGTAGCAGCCGCCGAGGCTGAGATCGGTGAGTTTACACAGAGAAACCGGGTCGGCCTCTTCCGGAGGAACTTCGCGGGCACTAGCGAGCAGCCAGGTCTTGAGTTTCTCGACCTGTGTTGCGGGCAAATCGAGGAAGCGCACGCCGGATTGCCCGTTGGGATTCGCCCAAGCCACCTCGGCGTGAGCATCGATCTCCAGACTGCCGTCGGGCAGGGTGAAGCGCAGCCCAATCAGGGCTGCCGGCAGCATTGGTTGCGCGGCCAGAACGTCCATGCCCGTCTGGCTGAGATCGAGCATAATCCCTTCGATCGGGTCGCCGCCGGGCAGACTGAGCTGAACCGGTGCTTGTACGGCCACTCGAAACGAACGGCGCCGCTCTTTGCGCAGCAAGGCGGTTGCGGCGCGCAAGCTGGCGGCAGCTTTTTCCGCGGTGACCGGCTTATACACGATGAACTTTGCGCCGGTTTTCAGAACCTGACGCACACTGCTCTCATCCGCCAACAGTGCAATCGTGACCAGGGTTCCGACTTCGGGCTTTGCCGCGGCCTGTAAGACCGGATTGGCGGTCTCGGGATCGTCGAAATCTACGATGACCGTATCGAAGCGATGCTCTCCCAAACGATGCAAGGCGATCTCACTCTCGCTGAAGCGTTCGACCGCTACACCGAAGCTCGCCAGCGCCCGGCTCAGGACTTCAGCCGCGTAATCGTCTTTGGATACGAGCAATGCTTGAAGGGTCATACCGCGCTACTCTCGCCAATTTTTCGATCAGTTGATTACGGCCAACGAGGAGCCACCGGGCGCCCAGTTTTTGCCGGCGCAGCGGATCCCTGCGAAGCCGATGCTTTGGCTGCCATCGCGTTCGGTTGGCTGGTTTCTTCGTCCATTTCCGCCAGGACGACGTTGTCATCTTCTTCGTTCTCTGCCAGCAGAGGCGCTACCTCCCGCAGTTTTTCCGCAGCTTGCTGCAGGGCTTCGATCTGCTTGGCGAGTTGTGCGTACTTCGCCTGCTTACGCCGCAGGACCTCATGGATGTCCTTCATACAACCCCCTAGGGGCGAATGTAAGTTTAGGCAGGGGCAGGGTCAATACGAATCCCCCCTCGGCTGATTACGGGGGTAACCCTTCAACCTAGGCGAAAAAGCCTAAGGGCCTTTTTCCTCAGGAACGTAGCGGAGCCAGGTGAGCTCAGTCGAAATGCCGCTCCGGGTTGGCTCTGGTCGGTTACCGATCGGCGGGAACGGATAGCGGAGTCAGATTTCGATCCTGGATTGCGAAAAGAAAAAGCCTCACCACTCTGGGTGAGGCCTTCTAAGCAGAAACTAGCGAGTGTCTAGCCGATGCGGAACTTACGCCGTAGGGCGCCCGCGACGCCAACCAGTCCCGTCCCCAGCAGTCCCAAGGTTCCCGGTTCCGGAACCGCCAGGTTCGTATCTCCGCTCGATAGATCAACGCTGCCGCTGAAATAGCCTTTGCCGGTATTGATCGTGATCTGAGTGGTCGCCGCGACCGCACCGTTTGTGCTCACGACCCCACCGATCAGTTCGTAGTTGTGAGTGCCGTTGGCCAGCGTTACGAGGGTCCAAGTGGCCGAAGTAAACGTGCCCTGGAAGATCACCCCGTTGGGAACGCCGTTATTTCCGTTCCCCATGATCGTGAATGATCCGCCCGCAGCCAAGGTCCCGCCCATCTGGGGATTACCGCTGGTAAACGCACCGGTTGTGAAGCTAACCGTTCCGAGGTTGGGACCGATGATCCCACCGTAGCCGAACATTACTGAGCCTGTGAGAGACAGGCCGCTCGAACTTCCGGTGATGGTGCCTAGGTGGTTTGTGATGTCAATACTGCTATTAGCCCAGGCTGCCAAGGGCAGAGCCAGAGCCAACGTAGCCAATAGAACAACTCGCCTCATAACAACCCTCCTGAACCCGCCGTCCGACCCACATCAGCCTCAGTCTCGGGGGATCGAGACCTTCCTAGGAGCAGAGAATACGTGCCTCTGCGTTACTAGTAACAGCATCTGAGGTGCCAAAAGTAACCAAATCAGTAAAGCTATATTTTTCTTTAGGTTATCGATCTCCCCAAAGCTCCGTTGGGGAAATAACTGCAAATATCTGCATAACTCGACACAAAGGTTTGCGGTTAAATACTTTGTGTTTCAGGTCGTCCTAATCTGTCACTCAAACTCCGCACCCTGGGCTGCCTTCTGGCCTCAAACACTGCCTGCCCTGTCGGCGGCTTCAAACCCTGTCCGCATAGCCGACTGGTGCCATAGCGATGGCACGGAAGTGTTATTTACAAGTTGTTCGTCTATCTTTAACGTGAGCGGCGAGCAGTTCTGGGGGAGGGCTGTTCGGGCGTCCTGCGACTCCATTGAGTCCGGGGCGCTCTTAAAGTTTTTGTGGCGTCTCCAGAGGCCGAGCCGTTCACGCCACCGAGAAGACTCGCTTGGTTTTCGGGCAGATTCAAATAGACGAGGATCACGATCTCGACCAGCGTGCGCACGATCCCCGAGCTATTCGTATGTGGGTAACAAGATCGTCGGCCTTGCCGACGTCGATCTCTACGGGGGTCTGGGCACGAACGCCGGTCAGACGCTCTTCTTTAATGGCCCCGCCGGGCCCAACGGAAACGGTTCTGGAAAGTACCTGAACTCGCAGGCCATCTCTGCATACGGCTGGAGCTCAGTGGGCAACCCGAACTACAACGCTCTGCAGGTTTCTCTGCGCAAGCAGTTCAGTCAGGGACTGCAGTTCGACCTGAACTACGCCCTCTCCAAGTCGATCGATATCACCTCCACCGCCTCGCGAGTGGGCTTCGCGCGGGTTGGGTACCAGAACATCGGATTGCTCGGCAGCCGCCTGGAAAATGCCTTCCGCTTGAACGATCTCCGCTCCGTTTCTGATTTCGACACCACCCACCAATTCAACGCGAACTGGATCGCCGATCTCCCCTTCGGACGCGGCAAGCGCTTTGCCACCGATGCAGGCTCGGTAGCGAACACCATCATCGGTGGATGGCAGCTCTCCGGCGTAGCCCGCTATACCAGCGGTCTACCCGTGAGCATCGACGTCGGCCAGAACTGGCCCACGGACTGGCAGTACACCGGCCTGGCGCAGATGGTTGTGCCCACCAAGGCCGGCGGATTCCGCCAGCCCAACGGCTCGGTGAGCCTGTTCCGCGACCCGGCCACGGCGCAAGCGAGCTTCGGCATCCCGTTCCCCGGCGGCAGCGGGCTCGCGCAACGTGCTGCGCGGCTAGGGCTATGCAGGCCTCGACATGGCCCTGAGCAAGAGCTTCAAGACCTTCGAGAACCAGAGCCTGATGTTCCGCTGGGAAACCTTCAACGTGCTGAACCAGGTTCGCTTCAACGCGCAGGGCGTCGGATCGACTGTGCCTTCACTGCTGCAGGCCCCAAGCGCCTTCGGCACCTATTCCGGATTGCTGACCCAACCTCGCGGCATGCGTTCGCGCTGAGGTATGAATTCTAGATACGTGTAGTACTGAAGAGTTGCTGATCGACCGACCCGCCAGGTGAGTGCGGCTAGCCTTGCTAGTACGAACGGGAGACCCCCCGGCTGTGCCGGGGAGGCAGTAGAAGTTTGACAGATACCGGAGTCCATCGCGGAGACTCCCAAACGTGAGCCGCCAAGCACACGAAAGGGAGTTCGCGATGGACGAAATGGGAAGCCTAAGCCATACCAAGTGGGAGTGCAAATACCATGTGGTGTTCATCCCGAAGTGCCGGAGGAAAGTGTTGTACGGAGAACTACGACGGCATTTGGGCGAGGTGTTCCGCAAGTTGGCGGAGCAGAAAGAGAGTTGGATTGAGGAGGGCCATCTACTGCCCGATCACGTGCACATGATGATCGCGATCCCACCGAAATATGCGGTGTCGCAGGTGGTGGGGTTCATCAAAGGAAAGAGTGCGATCCACCTGGCGCGGGTATACGGAGAGCGGAAGAAGAACTTCGTGGGGCAGCATTTCTGGGCGCGTGGGTACAGGGTGTCGACGGTGGGCCGGGACGAAACGGTGATCCGGGACTACATTCGGAACCAGGAGCAAGAGGACCAGCGACTGGACCAAATGAATTTGTGGCGCTGACCGGCCACCGCGAGGTGGCCCCAAACCCTCGGGCCGCGTTAGCGACCCGACATAGCCGCTTTGAGCGGCTCACAAACTAAAGCCCCCGGCTCTGCCGGGGGATACTCACGAAGGCAAGGTATAGAAGCGCCGGGACGAACTGAACGATAGATAGCAGCACGGCGTGGAGATTGGAGCTACCATGCGGTGGTTGCCCAATCTTCACGCCGATTTTTCTTGCCCGGGCGGTACGCGCAGTACGAAAACTCTCATCTGGCGAAGGCTGATGATGATCAAAACCGGTGCCCGGCTTCTAGTCGGTGCTGTGCTGCACGCCGCGGCGTGCGCCACATTCGCGCAGCAGGGAATTGCGCCGCCGCTCCACACCAGCGGACACCAGATCGTCGACGCGGACGGCCACACCGTGCGCCTGACCTCGGTCAACTGGTACGGTTTCGATCAGAAGGAGTTCGTTGCCGGCGGTCTTGATCACGCGCCGCTCGATACGATCATCCGCCAGATCGAAGCGATCGGCGTCAACTCTGTGCGGCTGCCCTGGGCCAACGAGACCCTCGAGCACAATCCACGGATCGCCGACTACGCCGTGAAAGCCAATCCGCAGCTGCGCGGCAAGCGCGCCCTCGACATCATGGATGCCGTAATCGCCGCGCTTGCCCGCGCCCACATCATGGTCATTCTCGACAACCACGTCAGCCGCGCCGACTGGTGTTGCAGCGAGACCGACGGCAACGGTCTCTGGTACAACGGCGAATATCCCGAAGCCAAGTGGCTGGCCGACTGGCAGACCATCGTGCGTCGCTACCAACATCAATCCTGGGTGGTCGGAGCGGACTTGCGCAACGAACTTCGCAGCGGAGCACAATGGGGCGGGTCGGACCCGAAGCTCGACTGGCACGCCGCGGCGGAACGCTGCGGCAACGCGATTCTCGCCGTCAACTCCAAGTTGCTCATCATGGTGGAGGGCCCGCAATACTCCACCGACTTCACGGGCTTCGGCAAGTTGCCGGTGGTGCTCAAAGTCTCCGATCGCGTGGTCTATTCGCCGCATGCCTACGCATCGGCCGAGCACCGCTTCCGGAGTTACGAAGAACTTCGCCAAGCCTACGATGCGCGGGCCGGATATCTCTTGCAGACCGAACCCGCGGTCCCGCTGTGGGTCGGTGAATTCGGCTCCTGCCAGACGCTCGACTGCGGCGACAACAGCCAGTGGCTGCGCTGGTTTGTTCGCTATCTCAAGGAAAAAAATCTGGGCTGGAGCTACTGGCCGCTGAACGGCACGCAATCGAGCGGGGAAGGTCGGAAATACGACGCGCTCGAAACCTATGGCCTGTTGACGACCGACTACCAACACATCGCCGCGCCAAAGATCGTCGAATTGCTGCGGAGGGTAAGTGCTTCCGCGCCGAAAACTGCCGTCAGATAATCGCAGGGAGCGCAGCCCGCCGCGGGCATTCGGACCGCTGAATCCGCCTGATGGAGTGCTCAAGGAGTCGTTTAGCTTGAAGCAGAAGTTGAAGTAAAAGAATCTTGCGCCTTGAGACCTATTGATCTATGCATAAAGAATGCAATAGATTAGCGCAAAAAAGAAGGCAATTCGGACTGCACGATGCATCCGCGCAGTTTGTGACCTGAGTTACAAATCCCATTAATCGAATGGATGACGTCCTCGACCAACTCCTCCAGATCATTGGGACAACTGTTGGCGAGGGCGCGTTTGGCTAGAGACCAAACTCCTTCATCCGGGTTCAGCTCCGGAGCATAGGAGGGAAAATGCTCGATGTGGAGTCGGGGATGGCGTTGCAGAAGTTCGCCCAGAGGGTGCCCCTGGTGGGTGGAAGAGTTGTCCAGGAGGACAATTATCGGGCCGCGCAGATGGCGCAACAACTGGCGGAGAAACATGCAAACTTCCTCCTGCCCGATATTGTCGAAGTAAAGTTGGTAGTACAGGCCCAGGCGCTGTCGTCGGGGACTTACGGAGATTCCGGAAATGACCGAGACCTTGTCTCGGCGCCCCTGGCGATGATAGTGAACCGGAGTACACCCTTGCGGGGACCACGTCCTGGCTACGTGCGGGATCAATAGAAAGCCCGACTCATCGGCAAAGACTAGGTGGGCACCCAACCGCGTAGCGTTTTTTTTATCCCTGGCCAGTGCTTCTGTTTCCAGCGCTCGATGGCCTCGTCGTTTCTTTCCAGAGCGCGTCGTTCGGGTTTCTGTGGGCTCCAGCTCAGACTGTGCATTAAGCGTCCGACATGATCCCGATGGTACTGAACTCCGAACTCGTGGCCAATCAATTCCGCAATGCGAGCGGTAGTCCAGAGGTTCGTCCGGTACCCATGCATCATGGGACCTTGCAGCAGGAGCTGCACCAAACGCCGTCGGTGCCTCCGATCCAACTTCAAAGGTCGACCTGGGGAGGAGCGCACCCGCAACCCCTCGGCTCCACGCCTTCGTCTAGCATCACGCCAGCGCATCACAGAACTTGCATTGCAACCGATACGCCGTCCCACTTCGTTGAGAGAGTAACCAGAATCCAGCAATGCCAAGGCTCGCTTGCGTCGATCTTCGAGCAGGTCGGCGCTTCCCTTCAGTCTGGGCATAGGTGTTCGGCTCCTGAACACCTATTATTGCATTATTTATGCAGAGATCAATAGTACATTAGAAGCAGTCTCGGAAGCCACCGACCGCTCTGCGGCAACCTTGGAAGGGTCGCCGCACGGAGCTAACAGTTCACGCGATCAATCGCTTGGACGCAACATCGTAAACCTTTGTCTGAAGAACGCAGAAATCAGAGCTGGCTACTTCGCCCAAGCGAACCTCTGGAATTCTCCAAGACACGAATCCCTTCCGCTTCTACTGCAGTCTTCTTTTCTTCGTCCGAGACATTTGGCGCAACTTATTGAGAGCCATCTCCAGTCCGGACCTAGCGATATCGGAGAGATCTAAATCAAATTCTTTAGCCAGGGAACGGAATTCCCGGTCCATGCTAATCGGGATGCGGAACGTGTAGGGCAGTCCCCGCTCCTTTTCGGCCGCAGTCACGAGCCTGGTCAAGGGATCGGGGTCCAGCTCAGCAATGCTTTCGGGAGCTGCCGCTTCCCGGGCTTCGACTTGGCCAACCGGGTGCGGCTCCTCAACGGGTAGAGCAGCCTCAATCGACGTGGGCATATCGAGATCCGCACCTTTCAGAATTGGACGTTCACGGAGTCCGCTGAAGTCTGCTCCGAAGTCAATACCGCCGCTGCCCTCTCGCTTGTTGCTGCTAGCCATTTCAGAATTTCCTCCCTCAGAGATATGTACTCGCCTGCCCCTTTGCTCTCCCGCGCCAACTCAAAGACCGTCAGCCCCGCATCGCCGGTGCGACGGATGTCCTCGCGATGCACAATCTCGCTCTCCAAAACCCGGATCGGCAAGCCGGCGAGGCTCAGCACCAGTTGCGTCCGGGCGCGCTTGGCCGAGTTGGTTCGGACGTCGCGATTGTTGATGAACGCCAAAAGATCGAGATCTGGTTTGGTGGTTTCGCGAATAGCCAGAAGCCACTGTAGGAACCCGACGAGCGCTCGCAAGTCATGCCCAGAGGGCATCACCGGTATCAAAACGGCGTTCGCTACCAACACCGCATTGCGAAGCACTTCGCCGTCGCGTTCGCCGGGGTCTCGCGGCGGGCAGTCGATGAGTACTACATCATAGGGCTCGACCGCCAACGCGGCTTTCAGAAAGCTTCTTACATTTGTAGACTGCAGGCCCAGGACTTCGTACGAACAGCCGGCACCTTCTCCAGTCCTACGCCACGAGAAAGCACTCGCCTGGCTACCGTCGGCATCGACGATCAACGTACGATACCCTCTAGCCACGAATGCACCCGCCAGATTGGTAGTAGTAGTGGTTTTTCCGCTCCCACCCTTTTTGTTAGCAACCGCTATGATCGTCGCCATGCCTCGCAGCCTACTTCTCCCGGCGTGCGAGTGGAATAACTAGTATGGTTCGGAGGAGAGACGAAGTCTAAGCGCTGATTGCGCGCATTCGCTAGATCGTACGATTGCACCTCTATGATACAAGAGGGACAGAGTGTATTACACGCTGTCTGACGGACTGTCGGACAGACACGCTGTCAGACATACGGGCAGACGTGCTAGCGGCTGCACCAATTCTGCTGCGCGTCCTAACGCGCTAGGATGCGGATGCTTTAACGCGCGTTCCTGATTCGTGGGACGCGGTGAACATGTTAATGAATGACGAGAGGCGGGAGTGAGTACCGGCTCCGCGGCATATTCGTCTGAATGGCGGTTCGGTTGATACGATTGCAATCGCCTCTGTCCTCGGTCGTTTGAGGTGAGCTGGTTTTGGGTAGTCGGACCGGACCGAGGATACTCCGCTAACAGTTTCCCGGCCCCTACCGTTGCTCCGCACAGGGGCTTAACGGACTTATCCCTGCAAGATCGAGCTCCAGCCGGGCCAACCCGACTAAATACTTCAACTAAAGGTTGAGGTTAGTCGCCGTGCCGTTCGGGAGGCCGACGGCCGGTGCGCGGCGGAGCTCGATGTAACGCTCCTTCCCTAGTTGTTAAAGTAAGTGGAGGCACCTGAGACTCCATTGTTTAACGTTACTAAGATATGCATTATCATCAGATAGACGCGGTCCCTTAAAGGGGGCGCCGGCCGTTCAAACTACATCTTGTGTTTACTCATAAGCCACTAGCGACAGGTTGTTAACTTAGTGGTTACTAGCGCCAATGTGAGCGCATCTACATATTGTGGTCATCGAGGATCACAATATGCAGGGGTGAGGCACGTTGGGAGTGGGCGGGTTCAAGCGTTCCCTGAATGATAGGTAGTTGAAAGTAGTCCTTCAGGCATGGCGGGGTTTAAACCATCACTTGAGCAGTGCTCGCGGGCGGCCGTAAAGATATTCCTATTTGGTCATTGCACGCGTGCTAGGCGCGTCAAGGCGGCAGTTGACCCACCCCAGCGGCTTTACAGGTTTGCTGGGGCGAGCTGGAGAAAGAATATCTGGGGCTGGAGTTGGTGGCCGCTGGACGGCACTCAATCCAGCTGGGAAAGAGCGGAAGTACGAGGCGCTAGAAACCTATGGCCTGTTGACGACCGACTACCAGCACAACGCCGCACCGAAGATTGTCGACCTGCTGCGGAGTGTCGGCGCCTTTGCGCGGAAAGACTGGGTACCGTAACGCCTGCGTTACAGGCCGTCGCGGCCTCCCGTGGGGATGTAGTCGTAGAACTTCCCGATCGCAAACAGATAGTCGACAATCTGGTTGTTCTCTCGCTGTGCAATTTCCGGAGACACAATATCGTGCTGCCCGTCCGGGTCTACGGATAGATCGTAAAAATAGCTGCGCTGCGGCGAGTCGTAGGTCACGTACATGTAGCGCGCGTTGTCGAGCAACAGGCCATATGCGGCTCGCGCGTCGGAGACGAAGAACACATCTTGTCGCCGATAGCCGTCCAGCTCTTCTCCTCAGCCGAGCAGCATGCGAGATCACAAGGGGTCTCAGGACTGCCACGCTCCACGCATACGTCTTCCAATCGCTAACTGTCGCTTGTAAGCCATCCACGAAGGTGAGCTAGATCCACATCAGGGTCTGCAGCGTCAACGCGATCCGCAACATGGTCTGGTGGTGGCAGTCTGAAAACTCGACGAAGTTTGCCCCCAAGGCTGCCAGGTAAAGCAGGGAATGATGCTGCGCAAACCAACTCAGCCGGGGATAGGGCGGAGCCTTGATCAGAAAGAAATTCGTGTATGGAACGTAGGCCAGAAAGAAGTAGCCGGATGTTAAAAGGAAAAAGATCGCGCTCAGCGACGAGGATAGTGCTCTTAAATAGCCGGAGTCGGTCGTTCATCTTCGCGTGTGGTCCTCTTCGAAACTGCCCGCAACGTCGGCGCTAAGATGCGACTCCTCATCGGTGTTCCTCCCGATTCCTCACTTCCCAGGGCCCGAGTTAAGGGGACAGTCGGAATCAATTCGGTCTTAGGGTTCTTGCCGTAACCGTGGCTGATGGCGAGAAGCAAGAGAATGGTGCGCCCTGAGAGATTCGAATTCCCGACCTTCTGGTTCGTAGCTGTCAATCCCTTCCGTAGCAGAAACGATCTCAGCCCTTCAACCCACCGAACAGCATAACCAGGCTCACGACCGCTCCGACGATCACCGCAGCAGCGACTGCAACCTTTGCCTTTGCGCCCCGAATCATCCGCCATCAGGTTAATGAGCTAAGCAAACAGATAGGCTTCGACCGCACTTAGCACTCGCGATCTTTCATTCCGCCAAAGCTTTCCCCTTGCGCCACAACTGCCGCTCCATCATGAACATGTCGAGTCATCGCGATGCCGCCCGAAACGGCTCTTTTTGTTTGGCCCGCTCCTTGCATTTCCTACGTCACGAAAGGTCGCAACAAGACCTTTTCGCTTCGTGGCAGTGAGCCGGAGAAAACTGATTCAAGAAGTCAGCCCAGTCCGCTTAAATTCAAACCGCCGCGACGTCACATGAAGGAGTCGTTATGCAAGGGTTCATGAGAATTTCCGCAATCGCGGTCGCGGCCAGTTCGCTTCTGTCAAACACTGCCCGGGCCCAGGCAAATTCAGAGTTCGCCGTAAGCACGGGCGAGCATATGGCGCACATCATGCAAACACCCGCCCGCGCTGAAGAGCGGCGAGCGGTCATCGCTCCGGTGCCGGGTAGCCCGACACCGGCACTGCTCTACAACGGGGGGCCGGTCATGACGTCGGTCACGACCTACGCCATCTTCTGGACTCCCGCCAAGCTGCAGACCGGCGCAGCGACCGGTGTGTCACCTTCCTATGAAGGCGTACAGACAGCTTTCCTGAGTTTGTACCCCGGCCATGGACTCGCCAACAACAACACTCAGTACTACATGGCCCAACGCGTGGGATTTTCTTATTACACCAGCTACATTCAGAACGCGGGGAGTTTCGGCGGCTCCTATGTCGATACCTCACCCTATCCGGCGTCGGGCTGCAGCAGTTGGGAAACGCCGGGCAATTGCCTCACCGACGCCCAGATTCAGGCGGAAGTGCAGAAGGTGATGACCTTGAAGGGTTGGACCGGCGGGCTTAACAAAATGTTCTTCGTCTACACCTCCAGCGGGGAGGGATCGTGTGCCGGATTCGGCTGCGCCTACTCCGACTACTGCGCCTACCATAGTTACTTCTACAGCGGGTCGACGCCCGTCATCTACGGGAACGAGCCGTACGCCGACACGCGTTGCCAGCTCTACGGGGCACCCTCACCGAATGGCGACCCGGCAGCCGATGCGGCCGCATCCGTCACCAGTCACGAACTGACGGAGGCCATCACCGATCCGCTGCTGAACGCATGGTACTCAGCGGGGGGCGCGGAAATCGGCGACCTGTGTGCGTGGAACTACGGTGCCAACACCTGGGCTGGGGGCAAGGCGAACCAATCCTGGTACGAATTCATCGGGCTTTACATCATCGGCCATCCGCCCGTCGGCTCCTTCGAACTGCAGCAGGAGTATGACAACCACGTGGGTGGCTGCGTTCAGGTTGGACCCTAACCGGGGTTCCATCGCAGTGTCGCCTCGTTTCGACCCCAGCCTTGGTCAAACCGCCAAGCTGGGGTCGAGCCTGCTTGAAGTGTCCCGTGGTCCCTGTTTTGCTTTGGATCTTCAAGAAATGTATACAGTATGCGACCTACCCTATCCTCTCATGTCGAGGTTCACAGGTGATCGCCCCTTCAAAGCGTCGCTCGAGTTTGCTCACGCTCTTGTTGCTGCTAGCGTCGATCGTCTTCTTACACGCGGTTGTCGTCGCGCAAGATTCGAATAACAAGAAGGAACACAAGAAGCCGCCGACTCCCGGCCCCGTGCTGAAGCAGGGGACCGTGGATTTCGACACGCCGGAATTCACTCTTACCCTAGTGCGTTCATCGCAGACAGTTGCGGCACTCAAGCCGAAGGGGACCACGGACTTTGATTTCACGCCCGGCGACATTCTGATTGCTCGTTCGCAGGATGGCTACTTCCATCTCGGCGATATCACGCTGCGCTTGCGCACGGGAAATTCTGGCGAATGGAAAAACTATTCGACCGCGGCTAAGCGCCAGCCGCTGGTTCCACTTCCACCGGCCAGCGGGATCCTAGCGGCCGCGGATCTCGCGCCAACTTTGCCCGCAGATATTCCTTTGCAGATCACCCGTACCTGGGCGCTTGAGTCGAACAAGCTTGTCCTGCGCTTCACCCTGAAGAACAAAACTGCGGCGAGCGTCGAAATGGGCGCGCTGGGCATTCCAATGATCTTCAATAACGTGCTCAACGAGCGCTCCCTCGAAGAGGCACATGCCAAGTGTTCGTTCTACGATCCCTACATTGGCGAGGACGCGGGATATCTCCAGGTCACCCGGCTTAGTGGCAGCGGTCCCGCATTGCTCGTTGTGCCCGATGGCCGGACCCCATTCGAAGCCTACAACCCGATTCTCGACCGGCGTGATCGCTGGGGCGCGGCGCCTGTTTTCACCGATCCAACCCCCCGCGGTATCACCTTTGAAGGCTTTTACGAGTGGATGGTGCATAGCCAGGCTTATGCGGAGAATGAGTGGAAAAAAGCGCAGCCGTGGAACCCGCCAACCGCTTTGAAACTGGCTCCGGGAGAGTCAAGAACTTACGGACTTCAATTTCTTCTTTCAGGCTCGATCCGGGATATTGAAAAGACGCTTGCCGCCAACGGCCGACCCGTCGCGATCGGTGTTCCCGGCTACGTGCTGCCGACGGACGTCGATGCCCGGCTGTTCCTCAAATATTCCGCGAGCGTGAAATCGATCGTGGTCGAACCGAAAGGTGCGATTGAGGTCCACAGCCAGGCGAGTACTACTGGCGGTTGGCAGGCGTATTCGTTGAAAGGGAAGACCTGGGGGCGCGCTCGTCTATCGGTGACCTATGCCGACGGCACCGTGCAAGCGATCAGCTATTTCACGACCAAGCCCGCGGCGGAGGCAGTGGCGGATATGGGACGTTTCCTTACCACCAGGCAATGGTTCACGGAGGCAAACGATCCCTTTCACCGCGCTCCCTCGGTGATGTCCTATGATCGCGAATTGAACCAGATTATCCTGCAGGACAGCCGCGTGTGGATCGCAGGACTCAGCGACGAGGGCGGTGCCGGATCCTGGCTTGCCGCGGTTATGAAAGAACTCGGCCAGCCGAACAAGGAGGAACTCGACAAGATTCAACAGTTCATGGATCACGTTGTCGACGGCGGCCTGCAGTTCAACGAAGGCGCTCATCAGTACGGTGTGCGCAAGAGCCTCTTCCACTACCAGCCCGACCAGATGCCGCCCAACTACTATCGCAGTGATTTCGACTGGAAATCCTGGACGAGTTGGAGCAAACAGGCTTCAGAAGCTACCGACCGTTCCTACGACTATCCTCACGTGGCCGCTGCCTACTGGGTGCTCTATCGCCTCGCGCGCAACAATCACGGACTGGTAACGAGCCATCCCTGGGCCTGGTATCTCACCCGGGCCTACCAGACTTCGATCGCCATGACTAACTTTGCGTCCGGCCTCGCCGAGTTTGGCCAGATGGAAGGCGACATTTTCCTGCAAATCCTGGCGGATCTGAAACTGGAAGGGATGGACAACGAGGCCGCCACTCTGGAAGCTAAAATGTGCCAGCGGGCCGATCGTTGGAAAGCCCAGGCGTATCCCTTCGGCAGCGAGATGCCCTGGGATTCCACCGGACAAGAAGAAGTCTATGCCTGGACAAAATACTTCGGTTACGACGACAAAGCGGCCGTCACCCTGAACGCGATCCTGGGCTATGACCCAGCCATCCCGCACTGGGGATACAACGGCAGCGCTCGCCGTTACTGGGACTTTATCTTTGCCGCCAAGTACCGGCGCCTGGAGCGGCAGCTACACCACTACGGATCAGGTCTGAACGCCATCCCGCTGCTCATCGAATATCGCGAACATCCTGATGACTTCTACCTCTTGCGCGTAGGCTACGCAGGCACCATGGGTGTATTGACGGACATCGATCCCGATGGCTTCTTGTCGCCCGCGTTCCACGGTTTTCCCGACATGCTCCGCTGGGACCCGCTTTCCGGAGACAATGGTCCCAACTTCTTCGGTCATGCGTGGAATACCGCCACGTACGTAGTCCACCATCCCGAGTTCGGTTGGCTGGTATTCGGCGGGAACGTGACGACCGAAGGGCCCACGGTTCGAGTGCGACCACTCGATTCGAGCCGTCAGCGAGTGTACGTGGCGCCCTTGGGCCTGTGGGTCACGCTCAACGCGGGCAGCTTCGAGAGTTTCGAGATGGATTCGAAGACGGGTGCTGTACGTTTGGAACTCAGTCCGGCAACTCCGTTTACGCCCACGGCCATGTTGCGGATTGAGCAACCAGCCAAGGTACAAGACGTGGGAGTCTACCATCCCATCGAAAAATTCGACTCCCAGCGCGGCGCGTGGGTCGTGCCGCTCCAGTCCCACAGCCGCTGGATCGAGCTCACCCCTGGCGATGAAAACCCTCGCGACAGGTAGAATCAAATACGAGATAAGAGCGATCTTGGGTTGTAGGGCTCGGAGGTCGGCGCGGCGGTGTCGAATGTGGACAGATGAAATCGATGGACCGAGTATTCAGCGCGACTGCTTTCATCCTGCTCTTCGCGCTCGTTTCTTCATCACCCGCCCAGACCGCGCGCGATACGATCGAACCGATCACCTCCGCCCTACGCAATCACCAGTTTGACCAAGCTCTCCACTTGCTCCAACCCGCCCTTCAACAGTTCCCAAAAAACGCTCAGCTGTGGACCTTGCAGGGAATCGCATTTTCCGGACAAGGGCACAACAAGGAAGCCCTCACAGCTTTCCACCGCGCCTTGAGTATTTCCCCGGACCTGTTACCCGCTCTCGAAGGTGCGGCCCAGATTGAATATGCCGCTTCCAGCAAGGATGCGATCCCGCTCCTGCATCATCTGCTGCAGTTACGCCCTAACGATCAAACCAGTCATGCCATGCTGGCCGTGCTCGAGTATCAACGGGGAAACTGCGAGGCCGCCATCCCCCACTTCGATAAGGCGGGAGCCTTGCTCGACTCCCAGATCGACGCGCTGCATGCGTACGCCACTTGCCTGGTGAAGCGAAAACAGTTCGATCAGGGCACGAAAGTGTTTGAGCGTGCTATTGCGCTTCGCCCTGACGACCCCCGGGAACGTCACCTGTTGGCTTCCATCCAGCTCATGGCCAAGAAGCCGAAAGATGCGCTCGCCACGCTCGATCCACTGTTGCAAGGCGCGAGTCCCGCCGCCGAAACTCTGGAGCTGGCGTCCGCGGCCTACGAAGACAGCGGGGACACGCCACAGGCGGTACGAACTCTCCGTGAGGCCATCGTGGCGGACCCGAAGAACGTCAGTCTTTACCTCGATTTTGCCACCATCTCTTTTACGCATCAGTCCTTTCAAGTCGGCATCGACATCCTCAACGATGGCCTCACCCTGATGCCGCAAGCCTCGCAGCTCTATCTCGCGCGCGGTGTACTGTACGTCCAGTTAGCCCAGTACGACAAGGCGCAGGACGACTTCGAAAAGGCGTACCAACTCGATCCCAGCCAGTCCTTGAGTTCGGCTGCGCAAGGACTAGCGGCTGTACAGGAACACGATTTGGATCGCGCGCTCGCCACCGTGGACAGCAAGCTCGCGCGTAATCCGAACGACCCGATCCTCCTCTATCTCCAGGCCGACATCCTTTCTGAGAAGGGTGTGGATCCCGGCACTCCCGATTTTCAACGAGCCTTGCGTTCCGCCAAGAAAGCGGTGGCCTTGCGTCCCGCCATGGCCCCGGCGCACGACACCCTGGCCAAGCTTTACTTGTTGTCGGGAGACAACCAGGCCGCAGCGGAACAATGTCGGAAAGCTCTCACCGCCGACCCGAAGGACCAAACGGCGGTCTATCACCTGATCCAGGCTCTTCGCAAAGCCGGACAAAAGGCGGAGATACCAGACTTACTTAAACGGCTCGCAGAGCTTCGAGCGGCGAGCACAAAAGAAGAGCGTGAGCACTACCGGTATAGGCTGGTCGAAGACAATCCCTCCGCCGAGCCGGCACATCCCTGAACCAAATGACCGCCTTTTCTCCCATCCTTTACTCAGATGTGTGGCGTGACGATAATTGAAAAAATCGGTTGGTCCTCGTCTGTCGAACGACCCAATAGGCTCATGACTCTTACGCGCCGTAATTTTGTTCGTCTCTCTCTTGGTTCGGTGCTCTCCGCGTCCGCCACTCGACTGTTGGCACAAGGCGTCTCGCAACACTCCGTGAAGCCCATGGCAAGGCCCGCTCCATCGGGCCGTCCATTCAACGCCCACTTTGTCGACGTGGCGTCTTCGGCCGGGCTGAATCAACCGGTTATCTACGGTGGCGTCGACACCAAGAAGTACATCCTGGAATCCACCGGGTGCGGTTGTGCGTTTCTCGACTACGACAACGACGGCTGGATGGATATCTTCCTGCTCACCGGCACTCGCCTGGAGGGCGACCCGCCCGACGCTACCGCTCGCTTGTACAAGAACAACCGCGATGGCACGTTTACCGACGTGACCGAGAAGGCCGGATTGAAGTCGGTAGGATGGGCATCCGGTGTCTGCGTTGGGGATTACAACAATGATGGCTTCGACGACATCTTCTGCACCTACTTCGGCCAGAATCGCCTCTATCGCAACAACGGCGATGGCACGTTCACCGATGTGACCAAGGCGGCCGGCCTGTGGAACGATCAGCCTCGATGGGGAGCCGGGTGCAGCTTCGTCGATTACAACCGCGACGGGCATCTCGATCTGTTTGTCTCGAACTACGTCCGTTTTTCTTTCGAACATGCCCCGGTCCCGGGGGCAAACGTAAATTGCAACTGGAAGGGGATTCCCGTCGAATGCGGCCCCCGCGGACTCCCCACCGGCCGCCACTCCCTTTACCGCAACAACGGCGACGGAACTTTTACCGACGTGAGCCAGCAGGCCGGGATCGCGGCAGCCACGGAGAGCTATGGCATGACTGTGGTCGCCGCGGACTTCGACGAAGACGGCTGGCCTGACATCTACGTAGCCTGCGACTCAACTCCCAGCCTCATCTTCATGAACAACCGTGACGGCACTTTCCGCGAGGAGGGCGTGGTGCGCGGCGTGGCCCTGAGCGATGACGGCGCGGAACAGGCCGGCATGGGAGTGGGCGTGGGTGATTACGATCTCGACGGCCACCTGGATCTCTTCAAGACCCACTTTGCCGAAGATGCAAACGCCCTCTACCACAACGACGGCAAAGGCAGCTTCGACGACGTGACCCGCACCGCACATGTTGCCGTGGAGACGCGTTATGTGTGCTGGGGCGCCGGCATCGTCGACCTGGACAACGATGGCTACCCGGACCTGTTTATGGTCACAGGTAACGTTTACCCAGAAGTGGAGCGGAAGCTGCCGCAATATGCCAACATGACTCCCCGGGCTGTGTTTCGAAACTTGGGCAACCGTACCTTCGAGGAACTGGTCGCCGAGGCCGGGCCCGGCGTGGCGGAACCACATTGCAGCCGGGGTTGCGCCTTCGGTGACTTCGACAACGACGGGGACATAGACATCCTGATTGTCAACCTCAACGAACCTCCGTCTTTGCTGCGAAATGATCTAAAAGGGAAGCAAAACTGGCTCAAGGTGAAGCTGGAGGGCGTGAAATCCAATCGCAGTGCAATCGGGGCGCGGGTTTTGGTTCGTTACGGCGGAAAGGTTCAGGCTCAGGCCCTGACCAGCCAAAGCAGCTTTTATTCCTGCAACGATCCCCGCCTGCACTTTGGCCTGGGCGCGTCGACCAGGGCCGACGTAGAAGTGTTCTGGCCGAACGGGCTGCATGAAAAATTCAAAGGGATCGCGCCCAACCAACTGCTCACTCTGCGCGAGGGAATCGGTCCCGTTACCAGTAAGGGTTGGCCCAAAGCGCGATGAGCCTCTGCGGTTCCAACGACCGAGTCTGAACCTACCCGTCCATTGACACCGGTGATTGGGGCGCCCGCGCGAACCAATCCAAATTCAAAAATCTGATTTTCGGCCCATCAGAAAGTTCTTGACTCTTGCGAGAGAAGGGAAGTATACAGTATCCCACTTACGGTAAACGTTTGCTCGATGTGGGGGAATGTATGTTTACGCACCAGAAGTTCGCTGTGTCCTTTGTCATCCTGTCCTTGCTGCTGTTTTGCAGCCTCGCAAGCTTCGCGCAGTTCACCAGCAACATCCAGGGAGTTGTGACCGATCCCAGTGGCGCGGGCGTTCCAAACGCCAAGGTGACACTGGTCAATGACGCGACGCAAGCTCAGTCTGCGACCACCACGGACGGCTCGGGCAACTATCGCTTCGTGAGTCTCGCTCCGGGCGCCTACAAGGTCAACGTTGAAGCGTCAGGGTTTGCCAAGTCCGAGGTCAGCATCGAGCTGCTGACCGGCCAGAATCTTGCCGTGCCTGTGACCCTCAAAGTGGGTTCCGTCACCGAGGCCGTTAATGTCAGTGCCGAAGCGCCCCTCGTCAACACCGCGGAAACCCGCAATCAGTTGACCCTCGAAACCCAGACGCTCTCGGACCTTCCCCTCGCTGGCCGCAGCTTCATTTCACTGGTTACCCTCGCCCCAGGCGTTTCCGGGCTTGGCACGATGGGTGGAGGTACTCCGGGCGGCGGCGGTACTCCCGGATCCGGAGTCGACAACTATTCCACCGAGACGGCTGTCGACGTGAGTGCGAATGGGCAAGGTACAGTGGGAAACAAGTACATCATCGACGGACTCGACGTCAGCAGCAGTATCCGCCAAGGAGTCCTCAACCTGACTCCCAACCCCGACGCTATGCAGGAATCAACTGTGCAGGTGAACACGTTCTCGTCGGACTACGGAGGTGCGAGCTCCATCCAGATGACGAGCACGACGAAGTCCGGGTCGGATCAGTTCCACGGACTGGCTAGCGACTACTTTACGCGCCAGGCGATGCTGGCTAAATTCTCTCTCCCGGGCTCCGCGCAGAAGTACTCGCCCTTCCACAGCAACAATATGTCGGCGGCCATCGGCGGCCCGATCATTCCCCATCATCAGTTCTTCTTTTTCTTTGCTGTTGAACCTCTCCGTTCCTCGACCTCCACCGCAGGGGCGGTCATAAATGCTCCTGATCCGCAATTCGGGGCTTGGGCGAAACAAAACTATCCCAATACGTTTGGCACTAAAATCCTGAATACATACGCACCCACTGGACTGAGCAGCGCCACTCCCACAACTACTGCGGGAGTGGAGCTTCTGGGAGGTACCGGGTGCCCCGCGGGTCAGACCACGATTCCAGTGCCGGGGTCTGCTACCGGATCGATTCCCTGTAATTTGCCGGTCATCGACAACGGGGTGTTCAACTCCACGAACTTCCGCAATGGCGACCAGTATTTCATTCGCGTTGACAAATACTTCAAGAACGACCGCATCTACGGCAGCTTCTTCCGCACGACCTTAGGTTTCGGCGGGGCAGCGGTCATTCCCCAGTTCTCGTCAACCAACAACAACTGGCAACGCGCGTTCCAGGTGAACTATACCCACACATTCAGTCCTACCACCCTGAACGAGTTCATCTTTGCGCAGAATCGTATTGAGGGTAAGCAACATCAGACCGGCGATTTCACGGTTCCTTCGACCGGCGTATCCGGGATCTCTAACCTCGATGGTTTCGGCGGCTTTTACGGACAGGGTTTTGCTCAAGGAGACTTCATCCAGCACAACTATCACTGGCGTGACGTCCTTACGCACGTGCGTGGCGCCCACGTCTTGAAGTTTGGTTACGACGGCTGGTTCGGAGACGACGTGGAACCGTTCCAGGGACCTTGGTCGACCCCGAAGTTTCAATTCGATAACTTGCTCAACCTTGCCCAGGACAGTCCGCACACGGAAGGCGGCGTGATGTACAACCCAATCACCGGGCAGCAACAGCTTTGGGACTGGAACGCTGCCTCCAAGACCTGGGGCATCTTCGCCGAGGACACCTGGAAGGCGAGACGGAACTTGACGGTGACACTCGGCTTCCGCTTTGACGACCAGGGCAACCCGTACTCCAGGAGCGCCTCGACCGTATTCGGTAACTTCTACCTTGGCTCGGGAGCAACAATTCAAGACAGGGTAGCCAATGGCTTTGCCAAAGCGACCAAGAATGCTCTTAGCTCATCGCCAAAGGCCTACGACCCGCGTGCGGGTTTTGCGTGGGACGTTACAGGCAAAGGGGACTGGGTCATCCGAGGAGGTGCGGGCAGCTACGCCAACTGGCTGTCCCAGGCCAACATTCAGGAAGAATTCCGCGGCAACCCACCGGGATTGATCATGCCCACCTTTTTTGGCGGGACCGGCGTCAATTCGCCGGTATTCACTCAAGGAAGCGGCAGCAAGCCTCCTTTTGGATTCAGTTATCCGCCGCTGGCGGGCACGCCGCACTGTCCAGTAGCTCCTTGCCTCGACGCAAAAGGTGGGATTCCAGGTGCCTCGCCCGGCATCGGTGGAATTAATCCGAACATAAAGACCCCAAGGGCCTTTATCTGGGCTGGCACTTTGGAGCGTAAGATTGCAAACAACTTTGTAGCCAGCGTGCTTTACAGCGGTTCGCACTCTAGCAACCTCGTTGCCAATGGCAATCAGGCTGGGACCGTCAGTTATGGCGCCGATATCAACGCGAAGCCTGGCGATCTGTTGGTGAACGCGAATCCCACCCGGCTCAATTCCAGTTTCGGTACCATCAACTACGCCGATAATGATCGAGTTGGCAACTACGAGGGTCTTACTTTTGATTTTAGAGGGCGCGCGCGGCGAGCATTCTTCGATGCTTCGTACACCCGCTCAGCTTCCAAAGATGACGCGGGACAGGGCGGCGCCAGCCTCGGCAACGGTTCGTATCCCACCACAATCAATCCCCATCAATTCTACGGGCCATCTCCCTGGGATGTTCCGAATCGCTTCTCCTTGACGTTCAGCTACGAGATACCGGGATTGAATGGTGGGCATGGCGCAGTTGGTCTTTTGACGGGAGGCTGGGGTCTGAGTGGCACCAGCATCTATCAGACCGGCTATCCATTCACAGTTTTGACGACAAAGGCTTACAACGGGGGAAACTACGTTGTAGGTGCGGATGCTCACCTCTCCGGGACGGGAGACTACAATGCCGACGGCGACAACCTGGACTTTCCGGATGTCGCCACCTACCACGAAGCCATGTCGAAGAGCGCATATCTGACCAGCGTGTTCTCGGCAGGCCAGTTCACGGTCCCCATCGCCGGTACCAACGGCAACGAGAAAACGCAGCAGTTCCGTCAGCCAACTTTCGCGGAGACCGATCTCACGGCGTTTAAGGATACCCACATCACAGAAAGGCTTAACTTCCAACTGAGGTTCGAGATCTACAATCTTTTCAACCATCAGAACTTCTTCCTTGATCCGAACCTCGCGAATGGCTCATTCGGAAGAGCGATAAGTCAGCAGCTGCCGAGAAACTGGCAGATTGGCGGAAAGATTACCTTCTAGACGGGAGTTAACTAGACGGGAGTCAACGTCTCGACAGGGGGAAGATTTCGCATTCCGGGCTCATATGCCAGGATGACTCAAGATCGTCCTGGCATTTTTCTTGTGCGGATCTCCTTGATTTGTTGTCACGGGCATTTTGCTCGGTACGTAGACCCTTCTGAGGGTGGGGTCCTCGCAGCTATGTCGAGGCTACCCGAGCACAATTCCGGGCAGAAACACAAGCCGGGCGGGACCTGCAGTCATCAGAGTGGGCGCCAAAACGACTGAGACCAGGCGAGAAAATGGTGCGCCCTGAGAGATTCGAACTCCCGACCTTCTGGTTCGTAGCCGTTTAAATCCTCGTTGATCCGGCGCAACTTACGAACCATTTTGGGTCCAAAACGGACCGTTAGTTGGACCCAAGTTGGACCCAAAGGACCCAGGCATTTACGAGAAATGACCATGTACGATGGCGGATCGATGGTGCTGCGAACATGGCATCGCGTTGGGAGATCCTAACCTGCAGCCGGATTGGCAGCGCGATTATCTCGAGGCCGAGAACAGAGTAGCGAATTATGAGGTTAAACTGACCCGCGCTCTCGAACGGACCAGGGGGCTAGAAGCTGGGAAGGCCTGAGCTGTGATAGCCGACACTTTACCTTGCAAGCCATGCTGTCGGATGAGGTTGCTACGGCCAGACGAACTCAGGTCTCAACATCTGACTTGCCCGTGACACGTTTCAAAGCATCTGGAAATCGGGGAACTTTTCGTTCTCGTCTCCATTGCGCCGGAGCTCGTTATCGACATCGACGCACGAGGAATTGGATCTGAATGGGCCTACTCGTACACCCTACTGCCACCATGGGATCGACTTTCGCGGCGCGGCGTGCGGGGATATAACACGCAAGCAGTATGGTAACCATTACGACCGACGTGACTACAGTGAAGGTTATGAAGTCGGTTGGCGCAGACATTTTCCCTTTTGGACGCCGCTGTCGTTGGTGCTCTACAATCAAATGACGGTCACATCAGCCAGCACAGAGGCTGGTAAAGGCTGATCACCCGGCAGCGAACATGAATCGCATTAACATAGATCATCTGACCGAAGCTGAACTCATAGACTTAAATCATCGCATCGTGCAGCGTCTCCGACTCATGAGTCAGATGCATGCTCACAAGGCCATGCTGGAGTTCCGCATCGGCGATCGCGTTACATTCGAACCCGACGGTAGAACTCCCGTGGTCGGAATTCTGACTCGCTATAACAAGAAATCGGTCACCGTGGTCACAGACGACGGTCATCGGTGGAACGTGTCTCCGCGCTTCTTGCGTCTGGCTGAATCAACCCTTACGGCAGCACAAACACAAGAAGGCACCCATCCGAGCACCGTGATTCCGTTCAAGCAGAAATGAACCGGGTGGTCCACCTGGGCCTTGGCAACACTGAAGAGTGAGAGAGTTCGCGATTGACAAAGCCCAGCTCGAAGGAGTTTAAAGGAAAAGTGCCGTGGCCTGCACTTTTCTTACGCTCTTGAAACTGTATGCATGAATCGTGCATACTGATACATATGCGGACGACTCTGAACATTAACGATGACCTGCTCAAGCAAGCGGCACGGCTCAGCGGTATCACGGAGAAGACTGCTGTCGTGCACGCCGGACTGGAAGCCCTGGTCGCGCGTGAGAGTGCTAAGAGGCTGGCGGCACTGGGCGGCAGCGAGCCGCGTCTGCGGAAAATTCGGCGACGCCGTTCTCAGGCCCGTGTGGCCAGCCGCTGATGCTTGTTGATACCTCGATCTGGGTGGAACATTTGCGCCATGGCCAGCTCGGGCTCGTCTCGCTTCTTCATCGCGCCGAAGTTCAGTGCCATCCATTTATTATCGGCGAATTGGCATGTGGCTCCATAAACCGCCGCTCTGAGATCCTGCAATTGCTCCGGAGCTTGCCATCCGTGCCGGTCGTGGAGAATGAGGAGGTGATGACGTTCGTCGAGCGGCATCGCCTCATGGGTCGGGGTGTCGGCTGGGTCGATGTACATCTGCTAGCGTCGGCGGCATTGGAAAGCGTACTGCTCTGGAGCGCCGACCGACGCCTCGCTGTCATCGCGCGATCACTGGGAGTTTATGGGGAGCCGTGAGCCGTAGTTGAAGTCGATTTCATGATCGAGCTTGGAACCTTTACCGTGATGGCAACGAGCAGAAGGCTGCAGTGCGGCGCCGGAACTGGCATCCTGATTGGCAGTGGCGACCTCGAAATGGTTCGCAGCGCCGGAACGTCCTTGCAGCAAGTGCCTGAACGGACAGGAGAAAAATAAGGATTCTCGCAACCAAAATGTCAGTGTAGAACTGGCCATCATGCAAGTACGGGACGACATGAATGCAAGGCGAGAGCCGAGTACGATCATGCTCGAAACGTCGAACGAATGCGCCAACTTTCAAACGATCGTCGAGAATTTCTACACGCCGTGGATCTCGTGCGCGGGGAGATTCAGAGATTGCTTAACGAGCAGAATACACGAACCGTTTAACAGAATGCGTGATGCGTTATCGCTGTCGCCTGAACACATAAATGTGTGCGTGTGTTCGTTCTCCGAGGACAGCGATTCGCTATCTCAATGGCGTGCCTAGCCACCAAGTCATGAGCCAAGGGGCCAAAGCATCGACATGAATATTTCCACCCGGAGTGGTTTAGCGGCGGTATTCGTTCTCGCCATCGCGGGAGCGCTAGGATTAGCACAGTCGGATGAGTCAAGCGAAAATAGTTCGGCCTCAGCGCAGGCACAGAAGCAGGACGGTCAACGGGCACTTCGTACCCGGGAGTTTCTGGGATTGGGCAGGCAGCCCGACCACCAACTTGCCAGCAAAGGTGAGAAGATCTTCGGACCAACTTGCGGCTTTTGTCACGGCGCGGATGGGCGCGGAGGAACAGGACCCGATTTGTTGCGCTCGGCTCTGGTTCTCGATGATGACAAAGGCGAATTGATTGGACCGGTGATTCAGAACGGCAGGCCGAGCAGAGGCATGCCCGCGTTTTCTGCGTTGACTGAGGAGCAGGTTCGCGCCATTGCGGAATTTCTTCATATGCAGGTCGAGTTGGCAGCGAACCGCGGTACTTATCGGGTCCAGAATATCGTGACTGGGAACGCGCAAGCGGGGGAAGCGTACTTCAAGGGTCAGGGCAAATGCTACACCTGTCACTCCGTGACCGGCGACCTCGCGCACATCGCATCGAAGCTGTCCCCTCTTGATCTGCAAGCCGTTGAACTCTATCCCGAGGCCCGCAGCTATGATTTCGGCGGCACGCACCCGCCGCGCCACGTAACAGTGATACTGGCGGATGGGAAGAAGTTTACCGGTTCGCTGAAACACCTCGACGACTTCTACGTTTCCCTTGAGGACGAGCAGGGTCAATATCATTCGATCGCGATAACCAAGGGCGTGAAGGCTGTGGTGGAAGACAGGTTGGTGTTTCATCGCAAAATGCTGGATCACTACTCGGACAAACAAATCCACGACCTCACGGCTTACCTGGTAACGCTCAAATGAAATCTCGTCCGTTGGTGTTGTGGTCGCTGCTCGCATTGCTTCATGGCGCTTCGATTGCACAATTACTCGATCCGCACAAGCTGCTTGAAGCTGAGCCAACGGACACGTGGCCCACTTACAACGGAGATTATTCGGGCCGCCGTTTCAGCCCGCTCACACAGATTCGCACTTCGAACGTCTCCGGTTTGGCGCTTACCTGGATGTATCGGGTCAAAGTTGCCGCACCAATGCGAGGCGTTACAAATCCGGAGATCAAGTCCACGCCGCTTATGGTGAAAGGAATTCTTTATTTCACCATTCCCGATCATGTTTTCGCCGTGGATGCGCACACCGGCCGTGAACTTTGGCACTACGACTGGGTAGACCAGGGCGGCCACCTGGTAGGTAATCGCGGCGTCGGAATGTACGGTGATTGGTTGTACTTCATGGCGCCGGACGGATGGTTCATTTCGCTGGAGGCGCGCACGGGTAAAGAGCGCTGGAGAAAGAAAGTCGCTGACGAAAAGATGCAATACTTCACGACGATGGCGCCGATGGTCGTTGGCCATCACGTTCTAATCGGCGTGGGTGGCGATGCCATTGATGTTCCAGGCTTTCTGGAGGCCCGCGATCCGCAGACGGGAGAGTTGCAATGGCGATGGAACACCGAGCCGCGAAAAGGCGAACCCGGCTCCGAAACCTGGCCGAACGATGCTGCGATGGAACACGGCGGAGGCATGACCTGGCTGCCGGGAACCTTCGATAAAGACCTTAATTTGCTCTATTGGGGAACTGGGAATCCGAATCCCGTCACGGCGGGCCAGGGGCGCGAGGGATCCAACCTTTGGACCTGCGCAATTGTTGCCTTGAATCCCGACACCGGGAAACTGGTCTGGTACTTCCAGGCATCTCCGCACGACACCCATGATTGGGACAACGTGGAGACTCCTGTTCTGTTCGATGCAACCATCGATGGCAAACCGCGGAAGTTGCTGGCGCAGGCGGCGCGCAATGGATATTTCTTCGTGCTCGACCGGACCAACGGCAAGAATATTATCTCCAAACCGTTTGTCCCGCTGAACTGGTCGAAGGGCGTCGATGCCTCGGGCCAGCCCATCCCCGATAAGGCGAAAGAACCCACAGTGGATGGTTCCTACTTGACGATCAATTGGGGAGGCGGAACCAACTGGATGCCCCCGAGTTTCAACCCGCAAACCGGGCTGTTTTATGTGAATGCAACACGGGGTTACTCGATCGTTTATCTGACCGACGCGAGCGACGAGCCGGAAGGATATGGCGGTTTCGGTCAGCCGCTGTGGTCACAGCATGTTCTGGAAGCGATCGATTTTCGCAGTGGCAACGTGAAATGGAGTCACGCGTATACCACCGCCGATGGCACGCAAGGTGGAAATAGTGGACCTGGAGTTTTGACCACCGCAAGCAATCTGTTATTCACCGGTGATTACAACGGCAACCTGATCGCGTTTAACGCTACCAACGGAGACATATTGTGGCACTTTCCGGTGTTGCACTCACTGAGCAATGGACCCGAGACCTACATCCTTGATGGGCAGCAGTATCTGGTCGCGGGCGCAGGCGATACGCTGTATGCGTTCTCCTTAGTTCAACGTCGGTGATGCTTCGTCGATTGGAATTTCTTTCAAGAGGAAGAGTGTGAACACAAAATTGGCGCGTTTATGGTCCTCAGTTCTGAGCGCGGCTCTTGTCCTCTGCTACGCACCGACCTTCGCTCAGCAATCCGCACAGCAGGGCCCGCCGCTCTGGGGACAAAACCCCAACGGCATGCATATCTATCTGCGCGCCGGTCTGAAGACTCATGGCCCAGGTCTGCACGACTATCCGCAATTTCTTGCTGACTGGAGCAAGCTCCTCACGGACCACGGCGCCGTGGTCGATGGCTCTTTACATGCTCCGAGTGCAGTGGAACTCGAGCGTACTGACGTGCTTGTCATCTATAAGGGAGACAGCGGCTACCTGACAGATAGTGACAAGGCTGCGCTCGAAGGATTCATCAAACGTGGAGGTGGAATAGTCAGCATTCATGACTCGCTGTGCGGTCCCGATCCGGAGTACCTCGCAACCCTGGTGGGTGGAGGCAAGAAGCACGGCCAGATCAACTACACACTGGAGGCGAAAATTCCCTACAAGATCGTGGACAAATCAGATCCAATCATCCAGGGAATGCCGGATATGACGATTTCGGACGAAGCTTTTTTCAGTATGACGTGGGCGAAAGATCCGCCCATCCATGTCCTGGCAACGACAGTAGTTCCGGGAACTCCTTCCGCTGGAGTCCACAAAGGAGAAGTCGTGCCTCAAATCTGGAAGTATGAACACACTGTCCCGGGCGGCCAGCCGGCTCGAGCATTCGTGTGGATGCAAGGACATGTATATGCGAACTTTGCTGATTCTCAGATTCAAACCATGTTGCTTCGCGCGATCGCCTGGGCGGGGAAAAAACAGATCACCGAGTTAGTAGATTATGTGCCTCCTCCTCGATGAATGGTGGATATCAGCAACTGCAATGTTGATCATTTGATGCAGACCAACAAGGGAGCAGATTTCGATTTCCTGGTCAGATGCCACAGTGCGGCGATTTCGGGGGAATCGCACTCATGCAAAGTCGTCGCGGAACGGGACCACGGGTGGCCGAGAGTTTACCTGTCCATTTCCGGGAGGGTCTTTTAGGGGAGTGGAACAATAATGAACATGATTACGATGAGACACCTGCCGAGCCATTACCTGGCGGTCCAGCCTCCATCGATCAGAATGTCGGTTCCGGTGATAAAGCCTGCGTGTTCGGAACAGAGATAACAGGCCAGGCTACCAATCTCTTCGACTTTGCCCCATCGCCCCACGGGCAGGCTGGCGAGAAATTGCGCATTGGCTTCGGGATTGTTCATGACCGCGGCATTCATCTCCGTTGCACACGGTCCGGGGCTGATGCCGTTCACGGTTATTCCCTGGCCTGCAAGTTCCAGCGCCAGAGCACGGGTCAGCCCGAGAAGCGCGGTTTTCGCCGAGGAGTAGGCGGTTCGCCCGGGCAACGAAACATGGCTCATGATCGAGGCCATGTTCAAAATGCGGCCGTATCCCGAGCCCGTCATTCCGGGCACAAATGCTCGACACATCAGAAAGGTCGAAATTAAACTGCTGTCGACCACACTGCGAAAATCTGCCAAAGAGAAATCCACCAGAGGCTTGCGAATATTGATCCCGGCATTGTTAATCAGAATCTGCGCAGACCCGAACTGCTCTGTCACCGCGCGTGCCACAGCAGCGACGTCGTTTTCCTGGGTGACATCGCCAGTGAAGGCAACAGCTGTCCCGCCGTGTGCATTAATCGCATCGCGTACCGACTCCAGACGCTTTTCGTCTCGAGCCACAAGAACGATTCTCGCTCCGGCGTTTGCGAGCGCTTTCGCCATTGCCTCGCCGAGACCTCGGTTTCCCCCGGTAATAACAGCTGTTTTTCCAGTTAAATCAGTTTTCATATCCATTTCCTGGGTTACCAATGATTGTGACCGAATCTTTCACGCCTCCGGGTCTCGGCGCTGATGGGCGCCAATACGAAAACTTCAGTTCTCGCCAATCGAAACGCGCCACCACCGTGTAGGTCGCCTTTGATCCCTAGGCAATGTTCGCAGCTCCCGGATGGTCTTCGGCGGCCTTGGCGACACAATGAACCAATTTTTGATTAACATTGATGTTATCTGGATTCCTTCATTATCCGCATCGACGTGCCAGATTCCGCGCTTCTGTATTTCGGCTTTGAAGGACGCTGGGGAGGGGCCACGACCAACTGGGCGCCATTTTGTAGTCCGATGAATTCGAGCAAGTCATCAGGACAGGGCGTCAGTTTTCTAGCGCATGCCTATCGATATGAACGGAAAGGTTGTCTTCGCTCCGGGACCCAACCACTGTGCCTACAACGCTGTGCGAATAGATGTCGCCATAGCTCACGCAAGCGCCAGATTCATGTTGCTGATCGCCTCGTCGATCTCCTGCTTGTTCTTGAAGCCGACCGTGGCGGAATCCACTCCCGCGTTCTGGAAAGCGAACCTCATTGCTTTCACACGATCGTCATGACTATGCTCGAACTGACCGCCACCGCAGAGCTTCATGCCGATCAAACCCAGCCCTTCCTTCTTCAACTGGCGGATATGATCGACCACTTCGCTCACATTGTCTGGGTGGTTGGTGTCCTCATAGGTCGGGCCGTCCATGCGTGCGCCGCTGTGGTTGACGCGGATCAGTCCCACGTCGAGCCAGTTAGTGCCCGGCATCTGTCGCAGCGCCGGCAGCCCGTGCACGGAGGCGCCATGCGTGCGGATGATCTTTCTCTGCTGCGCCTCGAGGATCCCGTCCTGCCAGCGTTTCGTAGTCTCTGGCCAGTCGGCCGTGTGCTGCCAATGCAGCAGCATAATGTCAAAGTACTCAGTCTGCGAGGTGCGCCGCAGCTCGTCGAACTTGGCTTGCGGGTCAATACCCTGGTGGAAGGTAGTCACCTTGCTCATCAGCTGATAGCTGTCGCGCGGCAAGCCTTTCAGCGCCTCTCCCAGCATTCCCGGCGTCTGGTAGGCCTCAGCCGTCTCAAAGAAGCGGATGCCGCGATCGTAAGCATAGCGCACCAGCCGCGTGAACTCCTGCTGCCCCAGCGCGGCCTGTACTGCACCGCCGTTCGTCCCGGTTCCGAAGGCCAGCCGCGTCACCTCCATTTTTGAGCGGCCAAGCACCACGGGATCGATTGCGGTGCGCTTGGCGGCGACCAGCGGAACAATTCCTGCGGTCGCCATGGCTCCAGCGGCCAGACCTGTTTTGAGGAAACTACGCCGTGTAATTGCACTCATCTTGACCTCCGCGCTCAAGCCGGGTGGGCGAGCCGAATGAGTGGATGTTAGCACGCATGCAGATCAGGAGGCCAAGCCCCGAACTTGGGCAGAAATGGAGCACGGCCGCCAGAACCATTGGGGTTGACGGCCCTGCTTTGGGTTTAGGGCCTGTCCCGCTCCGGCTTGTCACCCGGACCGACGAATCTCACGATAATACTTGTACGCGGGCTATTCGCTGCGCCGCTCGCAGCATCTGTCATTGCCAGCATCTCGCCAAGCGATTCCAGGCACTCGCGCACTTCGCGCAGGGCGACAATCGCTCTGTGGTCCCCATCAGATTCAGCCCGGGCCAGCAATTCCCACGCCTTCCGGTGTACGCGCCTCATGTCGTCAAGAAGGCTCTGGCCAAGCCGTTCCTCGCGCTTCTCGCCTGCCTTCACGATGGTCTGGGCGACGTGACTTTTGTGGCGGAGCAACCCTGCGGGGGATATCGAAACACGCTTCGCTATGTTTCGTAACGGCTCGCCCGCCACGAGAGCCCTGTCAATCGCTGCCCGCTCACGACTCGAACAAGCCAAGCACGTTCGCGGCATACCTCAGAACCTCTTCCTCGCGGAAACATCAGCGACGGTTGTCGCGTCGACGTTGAGAAAAGTTGAAAGGATGTTAACAAAAGCTAACATTTGCAACCTCTTCACGTTCCCAAGAGCAGTTGCGCACCGAGAAGCACTGGCGACTTCGCGCCCCAAGCCCTGATATTTTCACTGTTACATCGCTGTTCTCGGCGAAAGCAATTCGACTTGATTTCGGCCTTCTCTGTTTTTCAAAGTAGCGTTCAGCACGAAACGCAAAGGAGCAACCCACAGAGTAGGAATTTCTCTTAGTAGGAATGTTTTTAGGAATGCAACTCACGGTCGCAACTCTCGTTTCTGCATGGGCTTCGGGAACGAGCGCATGCAAAACTTGCCGATCTGAGTAGCAAAACTTTCCCGCCAGAGTAGCAAGATTTGCTGAACTAGGGTCAGAACTTGAGCCGCACACCATGGTGCTCCAGTGGCAGTGCATCGGTTTTCGGTGACGGCTGCGCTTCGGCTTTTGGTGAGCGGACAGGCAAGGTCGAAGGCTCGTTCGTAGCCGTGTCTTTTTTGCGGTATGGTATGCGTTGCTTCGGATCGCCTGGCCAAGGGCTACTCGTTTCCGGGTTGCAGAGGGTGTAAGCATAGAGATTCCCGACGCCCCGACTGCAGACAACCAAACCTCGTTCCTGAAGTTTCTTGCGGGCACACCGACGAAATGCAGCCACAAGTGCAATCATCAAGGAGACTGTTAAATGGTTGATGCTAGAAGGGAAAGATGGTGCGCCCTGAGAGATTCGAACTCCCGACCTTCTGGTTCGTAGCCAGACGCTCTATCCAACTGAGCTAAGGGCGCTGATTGGGTGGGAACGACTCGAGAATTATAACGGAAATGGGGAATGCTGAGAATCAGCGCGACCGCTGCTTGAATCGTCTTGCTATCCTCCACCTCGTCTTGCCAGTCTCGGCCGAAATCTCCAGATCGTGCGCACCAGCCCGGAAAACCCCGCCAGTCGCGGAAAGTGCTGGGTTCGCGCGTTCTCGAGTCCCCCGCAACTCTTGCACACCTTAGACGTAAAACTTGCCTTGCATCCTGAAATTCCTACCTTGTCGAAAAACGATGACGCGCCTAGTTTTCAGCTACTTACGAATGGCACGGAAGCTGCTACATAGCACGGCAGACGAAGTGGCGCGCAACGGGGCGCTCTAGAGAATAACTTCGGCCAGAGGTTTTCTTGAGCGCCCCTTTGCATTACCCCACTGGAGTACGTCGAGGACGCACCTCAAGCGCACGCGACCGGCAGCCCTCCGAGCCCTCCCCCAAAGCTTAGGTCAGGGCTAGCTTTTCGCGGACGTCAATCCCCGCCTGCCGCAGCAGTTTGGCGACGGCATCTTCGTTCAACCGGGAAGCGTCGAATTCCACCCGGACGTCTCGTTCCTTTTCGTCAAACTCAATTTTGCGCACGCCGTACACTTCGCGCACGCCGTCGATCGCTTGCATCTCACGTTCCCCCGGCGTGGCCCCGTAGCGGTACAGAACATCCAGGTAGGTCATCGGTCGGTCTCGCCTCCGACATCAAGATACAACAATCGCACGACAGGGGTGACGAATCTAATCTCTGGAGAGCAACCCTGAGAAGCAACCCGGCGCCGGTTGAGTCCTTTCCCGCCTCCAGTGAAATCGTGTAAGGTTGATTTCTACTCCGAACATTTTGGCGGATCACAGGGTTTCGCTGGCCGGCGTTCCTTTTCGATTCACCGAAGGAGAACGTAGTGTCGGACGCAGTAGACACAGCTCAGACAGCAATCGACCCGGTGTGCGGCATGACTGTCAACCCCGCCACCGCGCGCCACCAGCTCGCGCACGAGGGCCGGAATTTTTACTTCTGCTGCGGCGCCTGCTTGGAGAAGTTCCAGGCTGACCCGGAGAAATTCCTCAACGCTCCGCCAAAGGCGCACGGCATGGGCGCGAACCAGCTCGGTATGGTCGCCCCGTCTGTTTCCGGGCCAGCAACCGGTCACGCAGATAGCGCCGACGAGCGATACTACATCTGCCCGATGTGTCCCCATGTTCGCCAGCTCGGTCCGGGACCATGCCCAAGTTGCGGAATGGCACTTGAACCCGAGAGTCCGTTCCCGGCCGCCAAGGTTGAATACACCTGCCCAATGCATCCTGAGGTCGTGCAAGCCGGCCCTGGGAGTTGCCCCATCTGCGGTATGGCGCTCGAGCCGCGCACGATTACTGCGCAGGAAGAGGAGAATCCGGAACTCCGCGACATGAGTCGGCGCTTCTCGATCAGTCTCGCGCTGACGGCGCCTCTCCTCATCATCGCCATGGCCGACATGGTATCGGGGATGCCCCTGCAGCGTGCGCTGCCAGAAGGCTGGCTGGCATGGATCGAGTTGATCCTCGCGACACCAGTGGTCCTGTGGGGCGGCTGGCCATTCTTCCAGCGTGGCTGGAGGTCGATCGTCAACCGCTCCACGAACATGTTCACGCTGATTGCCATGGGGACGGGCGTCGCCTACGTGTACAGCCTTATCGCGACAGCATTCCCTCAAATTTTCCACGAGTCGTTTCGCGGAATGAGCGGTCGCCCCGACGTGTATTTTGAAGCAGCGGCGGCAATCACAACCCTCGTGCTGCTGGGACAGGTTCTCGAACTCCGCGCCCGCAGCCGCACCAGCGCTGCCATCCGCGCCCTGCTCGACCTGAGCCCCCAAACGGCCCGGTTGCTGGATGCTGACGGCACCGAGAAAGATATTCCTCTGGAACTGGTAAAGCCCGGGGACCGTCTCCGCGTCCGGCCCGGAGAGAAAATTCCCGTCGACGGCATGGTCGTCAAAGGAACCAGCGCCGTCGACGAGTCGATGATTACCGGCGAGTCGATCTCGGTGGAAAAAACTACGGGCAGCAAGGTCATCGGCGCGTCCGTGAACGGCACGGGCTCTTTTCTGATGCTCGCCGAACGCGTCGGCCGCGACACGATGCTCGCACAGATCGTGCAACTCGTCAGCCAGGCGCAGCGCAGCCGCGCCCCCATTCAGCGTCTGGCCGACAAAGTCGCCGCCTGGTTCGTTCCCGCCGTCATCGCAGCTGCTGCTCTCACCTTCGCGATCTGGGGTCTGGTGGGTCCCCAGCCGCGACTGGCTCACGCGCTCGTGAACGCGGTGGCCGTGCTGATCATCGCATGCCCCTGTGCGCTCGGCCTGGCGACGCCCATGTCGATCATGGTGGGCACGGGGCGGGGCGCAACCGCGGGTGTACTTATTAAGAATGCCGAGGCACTCGAGACGCTCGAGAAAGTTGACACCCTGGTCGTCGACAAAACCGGCACGCTGACGGAAGGGAAGGCCAGCGTAACTTCGGTTGTCCCTGTGGGGCTGGAGAAGAACGAACTCCAGCGCTTTGCGGCCAGTTTAGAGCAAGGTAGCGAACACCCGCTCGCCGCCACCATTCTCGCCGACACAGCCAGGAAAGGGATCACGCTAGGCGAAGTGCGCAACTTCCAATCGCATCCCGGAAAAGGCGCCGAGGGCGTCGTCGAAGATCGGCACGTGGCCGCCGGAAACCGGCAGTTCATGGAACAACTCAATGTGACGATCCCGGAAGTTCCCGAAGCCTATCTTGGCGCGGGCGAGACGGAAATCTACGTCGCCCTCGACGACCGCTTCGCCGGCTGGATCGTGGTCGCCGACCCCATCAAGGAATCGAGTTACCAGGCCATTCGCGACCTCAAGGCGCAAGGCTTTCGCATCGTGATGCTGACCGGCGACAACCACAACACCGCCGCCATCGTCGCCGGCAAACTCGGCATTGCTGATTTCGAGGCTGAAGTCCTGCCTGCCACAAAATCGGAAGTCGTGAAGCGCTTGCAGGAGCAGGGAAGAGTGGTCGCCATGGCCGGCGACGGCATCAACGACGCACCTGCTCTCGCCCAGGCCGACGTTGGTATCGCCATGGGTACCGGCACCGACGTGGCCATGGAGAGTGGCGGCATCACCCTCGTGAGGGGCGAATTAACCGGAATCGTGCGTGCCCGCAGGCTCAGCCGGGCAACCATGCGCAACATCCGCCAGAACCTGTTCTTTGCTTTTGTTTATAACTCGCTGGGTGTGCCGATCGCCGCCGGTGTGCTCTATCCCTTCTTCGGTGTGCTGCTGAGCCCGATCCTTGCCGCCGCAGGCATGAGCTTCAGTTCAGTGTCGGTGATCATCAATTCGCTGCGTCTGCGGAAGGTGAGGCTGTAGCAGCCTTGACTTCGGCCAAGGGGAAGAGTCCATCTAACCGAATTGTCATCCTGAGCGAAGAGAGGCGCCAGCCGAACGAAGTCGAAGGACCCTGTGTTCGCTAGCGAGACCCGCGGCCGCAACGATTTTTCTACCACGCATGCTGCGTATCCAGATCACTTGATCCCGATGTGCACGTCCACCTGCGCATCGTTAGGATTCGCGGCCCGCTCGTCGTACACCTCGTAGTCAACCCGGTAGTCCCGATCTCCCCCGGGTTCTGCCTTCGGGATCGCCCAGATTTTCTGCCAAAGGCCAAGAACGACTTTCCCCACCGGCCCCTTCCCCGAAGTGAACACCGCGTACCGTCCTGCCGGGACCTTCTTCCCCACCATTCCGGCAGGGACCTCCTTGGCCGAGGTAACCCGAGCCCCGATCAGGAAGTTGTATTCTCCGTCTTTGTCGCTGGCGTAGTCGCTGTACACCGCGAGAACTGAGGAGTCGGCCTTATTGGGAATCCTCGCCGCCAGGTTTTCTTGCATGAAGCGTGCCCACTGCTTGCCGATCGTGCCCTCCGGCGACATCTCTTTCGCGTTGCTCGTGCGAACTTCAATTCCGACCACAGTAAAACCGGACTCGTCGACTACTTTGGGTTTCATCACAGACTCTTTCTGGGGCGGATGCGCCGGCGGACTCATGGCAAAGGCCAAAAGGAAGGCGGCGAGTAGGTGGAATTTGCCGAATGCCACCGAAGTAGTCGCACTCACAGCTTGGTCAGGAAATCCACAATCTCGGGCGTGTTCCAATCCACCGCGCTCACAAACTTGCGCCGCAGCACGCCCTTGCGGTCGATGACGTAGGTCTCTGGGATCATCACCGTCCCGTAAAGCCCCTTGGTTTTCGCGGCGGGGTCACGCACGGTAACCAGATTCATGTTGTAGGCCTTCAGGAATCGATGATAGGCGCCTTCGTCTACGTCCTCGCTAACCCCGAGCACTACGATGCCTCTGTCCTTCAACCGTTGTTGCATCTGCACCAGGGACGGAGTCTCTTCCACGCAGGGCGGGCACCAGGTAGCCCAGAAGTTCAGCACCACGACCTGCCCGCGGTAGTCGCTCAACTTCACGGTACGTTCGTCGTCTTTGACTGTGAAGTCCGGAGCAACCCCGCCGATTCGCGGCGGACGGCCACCGCTGTAACAACCGGGCATAAGTAGGGCCACTGCCAGGACAAGAGGGAAGAAGATGCGTCGCACCTAGCTATAATAATAGATTCTCCCTATGGGGACGCTACCGCCAGGGTCGGAAGGGCCTTCTGTGTCGGTGATCGTGCCGGCTCGCAATGAAGAAGCCTGCCTGGGAGCATGCCTGGAATCGCTGGTGGCGCAGACGGGAGTGATATTTGAAATCATCGTGGTCGACGACGGCTCCACCGATCGCACCCGTGCCATCGCCGAGTCCTTCTCCGGCGTGAAGGTAATTCAGCCCGGCCCGTTGCCCGCAGGCTGGACAGGCAAGAACAACGCCGTAACCGCCGGCGCCAAGCAGGCTAAAGGCGAGTGGTTGCTTTTTACGGATGCCGACACCGTACATCGGCCGGGTTCGTTGGCGCACGCCCTGGCCGAGGCAAAGCAACACGGTGCGGATTTGCTTTCCTACTCTCCCGAGCAGGAAGTCCACACGTTCTGGGAGAAGGCAATCATGCCGGTGATCTTCGCCGAGCTGGCGCGAAAATACCCTCCTTCGAGAGTCAGCGACTTTTCTACCAACATGGCGGCCGCCAACGGACAGTACCTGTTGATTTCCCGCTCAGCCTACGACGCTGCGGGTGGACACGCGGCAGTCGCCGACTCGCTGCTTGAAGACGTAGCCTTAGCGCGAGCGGTGCGTGACAGCGGTCGCAGGATCTTTTTTCGCTACGGTGGGGATGCTGTGCGCACGCGCATGTACCATAGCTTCGATCAATTGCGCGAGGGCTGGACCAAGAACCTATGCTTGCTGTTTCCTTCACCGGCCCTGTTGGCCCTTCGACGGGCGGTGGACTTTCTGCTCGCAATCGCCGGTCTCGCTCTCTCAGCGATTGGCGTCTCCGCGGGGGAGTGGCGGTTCGCGGCTCTCATGCTGATCTTTCCGCTGCTGACCGTCAGGCGAATCGCAACTGCTCACTTTTCCTGGCTGTCAAACCTTCTCGGCATTCTGGGTCTGCCCCTTTTTTCGTATCTGCTGCTGCGGTCGAAACTGTTCTACAGGCGAGGGCAGGTATCCTGGAAAGGACGGATTTATCCCGGGCATTCCGCCAACATCCTGCCGGTTTCCTGACGGAGCAACATGGTCTATCTCACTCGTAAAACCGAATTCGCCGCCTCGCACTACTACCACAATCCGGCATTCACCCCGGAGCAGAATCGCGCGATCTTCGGCAAGTGCAACAACCCCAACGGCCACGGGCACAACTACACGCTCGAGGTTACCGTGAAGGGCCACGTCGACCCCAAGTCCGGTTTCGTCGTCGACCTGAAGCAACTCAAAGAGATCATGAATCGCGAAGTCCTCGACGCGATGGATCACCGTTTCCTAAACAAAGAGGTACCTGAGTTCTTCAATCAGATTCCGACCACCGAAAATCTGGCTATCGCGATCTGGCAGCGCTTATCTCCTAAACTGAAGGCGGCGCAACTGCACCGGGTGCGGGTTTACGAAACACCGGACCTGTTCGTCGATTTCTACGGAGAGGCATGAAGGCTCATCTCACCCGCCGCTACCGCTTCTCGGCGTCTCACCGCCTGCACAGCAGCGAGATGCCGGACGCATGGAACCGCGAAACTTATGGCAAGTGCAACAACCCGTACGGCCACGGGCACAACTATCACCTGGAAGTGACCGTCAGTGGCCCGGTTAATCCGCAAACCGGCATGGTCTGCAACCTGGTCGATCTTGACGGTTTCGTCGCAAATGAAATTCTGGACCGCTTCGGTCATCAGAACCTGAACACGTTGCCCGAATTCGCGAACGAGGTGCCCACGACCGAGAACCTGTGCGTGACGATTTACGATATTTTGCGGCGAGGTTTCCGCGAGGCTCATCTGGAAAAGGTACGCATGGAAGAGACTATGATGAATTCCTTCGAATATGCCGGAGGCGCAGAACTTCGCGGGTAGCACGAACCGCGTAGGCACAGGCGCCCTCGCCTGTGTCGGCCACGGCGATGTTTGCCGCGGCATCTTGCTCGGAGGAACGAGACACCGGCCTAACACAGGGGACTCCTAGCCGCGAAGCGGCGGAAGAATGACGGAGAGACAGAAGGCAACCATGAAGTCAACGATCGAAGCGCCGACGATCACCAGCGCGAGCTTCGAAGAACTCATCCGCGAGATGATCGTGCGCCTGGGCGAAGACCCCGCGCGCGAGGGCCTGCAGCGCACCCCCGAACGAGTGCACAATGCGCTCGATTTCCTGACCAAGGGCTACCGCGAAGATCCCGAAGCGCTCCTCAAGAAAGCCCTGTTCACGGTGACCTACGACGAAATGGTCATCGTCAAAGACGTCGAAATGTTCAGCCTGTGCGAGCACCACATGCTGCCCTTCTTCGGCAAGGTACATGTCGCCTACATCCCAAACGGGAAGGTCATCGGCCTAAGCAAAATTCCTCGGCTCATCGAGCTGTTTTCCCGCCGCCTGCAGATCCAGGAACGGCTGACCACGCAGATCGCGGAGACCATTCAGAAAGTCATCGAACCCCAGGGCGTCGGCGTGGTGATCGAAGCACGCCATCTCTGCATGATGATGCGCGGCGTGGAGAAGCAACATTCCGCCGCGGTCACATCGTCCATGCTGGGCTGCTTCCGCCAGGAAGAAGAAACCCGCAGCGAATTCCTGTCGCTCATCCGCAACCGGGCGAATGGGGTCTGAGCTTGCCGCGCTCCAAAGCCCGAAGGAAGCAGGGAAGACGACCGCGTCTGCGCGGCAAGGTCGCCCTCATTACGGGCGCCGGCCGCGGCATCGGACTTGCGATTGCGCGTTTGCTCGCGACGGAAAGCTGCGAACTTGTCATCACCGGCTGGAAGTTGCCGCTCGAAAGAGCGGGCAGGGAACTGACCCGCATGGGATCCCGGGTGCTCGCCAAGGTGTGCGATGTGCGTGATCCCGAGGCGGTGCAATCCCTCGCGGCCAGCGTCAAGAAGCAATTCGGCCGCGTCGACATTGTTATCAACAACGCCGGCATCGCCCACCCGAGCGTGCCCGTCGAGAAGGTTTCCTACGCAGACTGGAAGGCAGTGATTGACACCAACCTGACCGAAACCTTCCTGGTGACCCGCGCGATCCTGGCGCCGATGCCCGATGGTGGAACGATCGTGAACAACCTGTCGATCGCCGCGAAGCAGGTTTTCTCGGGTTGGTCCGGCTACTGCGCGTCCAAGCACGGCGCCCTGGGCCTGACCAACACCCTACGCGAAGAACTGCGCCCGCGAGGTATTCGTGTGATCGCCCTTCTTCCTGGGGCTACGGATACCGACATCTGGGATACACCCTGGCCCGATGCGCCGCGCAAAAAACATGATGTCCGCAGAGACTGTTGCCCAGGCGCTGGTGGGCGCGCCCACGCTACCGATTGGTAGAACGGTCGAGGAGCTGACGATCGCACCGACTTCAGGAACCCTGTGACGGTCGCCAGTAAACCTCCCCACGTCAGATCAGGACGAAGTAATTACTTGCCCGATTTTGATTTCCAACAAATATCTCATGTAGCACATTGAGTGCTGCGGCGTTCCCTACCAGGTCGCGTACCGGTAGCGGTTCCGACGCTGGGGGAAGAGTTTAATCAGCAAGATGCCGACGACAAATCCACCTACGTGTGCCCAGAAGGCGATCCCGCCCATCTGGGTGGTTGGTGCGAACGAAGCTGCGGTGCCGCTCAGGAACTGCTGCGCAGCCCAAATGATCAGCCACAGCCACGCAGGAAACGGAAGGATGATGATGAAGAAGAACCACGTAAGCACGCGCGCATGCGGATAGAGAACCAGGTAGGCGCCCATCACGCCTGCTATCGCGCCACTGGCGCCCACCGTCGGTGCCCGGGAGGAAGCATTGAACAGAATGTGGGTAAAGCCTGCCGCCAGTCCACACAGGATGTAAAACACGAGGTAGCGGAAATGTCCGAGATAGTCCTCAATGTTGTCGCCAAATATGTAGAGCATCCACATATTCCCGACCACGTGCAGCCATGAGCCGTGCAAAAACATTGACGTGAAGATCGGAAGGAATGCCAGTAAGGGGCTGAATACCGGCACGCCTGTCAGAAGGCCGATTTCGCGGCGAGGCACCGTAGCGAACTGAACCAACAAGGCATCAGCTGCGCGGGGATTTTGCAGGCCAACCTGCCATTCGAAAAAATAGATGACCAGATTCAGTGCGATCAGAAAGTACGTGATGAACGGCGTGCTGAAGGTAGGCTGATCGTCGCGGAGAGGGAACATAAAGGATCGAGTGGCTCAGTAATTTAGTAATCTGTATCTGGGCAAGTCGCTTTCGACGCCAGCGCTCGGGTCCAAGGTCTCGATTCTCTCATGAATGCAGTTCTCATTATCGACAAGCCCGCCGGTCTGACCTCGCACGACGTCGTCAACCGCGTCCGCCGCATTCTTGGGCAGCGCTCCATCGGGCACCTGGGTACGCTCGATCCCTTGGCGACTGGAGTGCTGCCGCTGGTGGTCGGCAGCTTCACCCGCCTGGCCCAGTTCTACGCGTCATCGGAGAAGACCTACGAAGGCACCATCCGCTTCGGATTCGCGACCGACACCTACGACGCCGAAGGGCAGCCTACCGGGGCGGCGCAGGGCGTGGCGCTCTCGCTGGCGCAGCTACAGGAGCTCGCCGGACGCTTCCACGGAGTCATCCAGCAGGTGCCGCCGCCGTTCTCCGCGAAAAAGATTCAAGGCGTGCCCGCCTACAAGCTGGCGCGGAAAAAGAAGGAAGTGACGCTCGAACCGGTCTCGGTCGAGATCAAGGAGTTCGAGATCACCGCCTGCCACGGCGACCTGGCCAATTTCTACGCCCATGTGGCTTCCGGCACCTACATGCGATCGGTGGCGCATGACCTGGGCAGGGAACTGGGCTGTGGTGCTCATCTCGGGTCCCTGCGCCGTACCCGTGTAGCGGAATTCGCGATTGCCGACGCACACACCCTGGAACAGGTCGAAGAAGCCACGGCCCGAGGGCCCCTGGAAGAAACGTTTGTCCATCCCCGGCAATTACTTCCTGAGATGCCCTCCGTGACAGCGACCGACGAGATCGCCGCCCATGTGCGTAGCGGCCGGGCCGTCAACCTGCCCGATTTCTCGCGCGCCAAACAGGTGAAGGTCTTTTACGGCCAGGGTGAGCTGATCGCGATCGCGACCCGGGTGGCCGGAACGCTGTTTCATCCGAAGATCGTGCTGACGGCGGCGGCTGCCGTCCCCGCGACCCGTTAGACCGCTAAACAGACCCACGATGCTCGTGTTTTTCACGATCAATGCCGGCTTAAGCCATCCGCCATTGTCTTGATCAGGGTGCCTGACCCGTCATCGTCTTTCACCGCCCAAACGAAGGCTCCCCCGAGGCCGCCACGATTGATGTAGATCGTCTTCAGTCGGACGGTCGTCGGATCGTCATAGCTCCAGAACGTCTGTGTCGTCGCGTTGTAGAGCCAAACCGCGATCCGCCGGCGATCGAAGTAGCGTTGGTAACCCGAAGTAGTTGCGGTGGAGAGCGTGAGATAGGTCTCTACCCCGGGAGTTTGCAGGAAGTCTGCGGGCTCGAATGGGGCTGCAGCGGTAGAGGTCTGGTAAAGGCCGTGATGGGTACTGGGAACCCCACTCCAGCCGCGCCCATACAGGGGAATGCCGAGCACAAGTTTGCGTGCGGGTACGCCCGCCTGCAGGTAAGCATTAATTGTGTAGTCGATATAGAAATTGTCGGCGACAGCCGGATCCTGCGGGCTATCGAACAATGGCGAAGCGTGGTTGGTCGAGGTCTCCCAAGTGCCATGGAAATCGTAGCCCTGCACGTTGTAAAAGTCGAGCGTGCGCGCCACCTTTGCCAGCTCAATATTGGAAAAGTTCTGCTGGCCGGCGGGTCCGAACATGGTGAGCAGGTAGTGGCGGTGGTTGGCCCGTCCGAGGCTGTCCAACTGCTTCCGGAATTCACGCAGCAGCAGCGTGGCATTCGTAGTATCGGACGGAGCAGGGAACTCCCAGTCGATGTCAATTCCGTCGAAGACCCCCACTGCCGAAATCCCAGGCGCGACGTTGCCGTCGATAAACAGATCGATACAAGAAGCCACAAAAGCTTGCCGCGTGGCGTCGGTCGCCGCAGCAGCAGAGAACCCGGGGGCGCCTGCCAGTGAGATCAGTACTTTAAGATTCGGATGTAGTTGCTTTAACTGAAGCAGCGCGGCGAAGTTGCCGTACAGAGGCCCAGCATAGGGACCGGTGACGGTCGGCAGATAGGGCGACTGATAGTCCGCCCAAGAGTCGGCAATATAACACCCGGTGCTGCTAACTCCACCAAAAGCATAGGTGAGGTGCGTGAGCTTGTCCGCGACCCCGTTGCTCTGCAGGTTCGCCACATTGAAGCTCGCGAAGTAGATACTCCACTCCTCGAAATAACCTCCAACAACCTTGTGGCCGTCATCGTCAGCGAAAGCTGCGCCGCACGCTGTCAGCACGAGGGCGCTCAGGAGCAGATGGTAAACGAAAGGGACGAAGAAACGGGCAGAGCGAGGCAACGTCATAGCAACATCCTAGCGAACAGAATTGAAAACGGTCGGCAGTAGTCCTATATAGCAGTCAAGGCAATCATGATTACAGGAGCCGGGGCTAGCTTGAATCGCAGTGCAAGTGATCTATAGCGGATTGCCAGGAAGAACGTCGGACGGGGGCCTAGTAGTGGACGGCCCACTCTCTCTTATTGCCCCTGCGGACCTTAGGAATGGAAGACGGTCAGTGCAGAATGGGTGAGCAGCACGGTTTCCGCACCGGCCTGGGTTCCATCAGTTCTACGCGAGTGAAGTTCGGGTCACAGAGGTTCAACTGCCACTTGCCATCGCGGCCGATCTGAGGCGGCTCGGAGGGCTTGGGCCCGCGCTTCAGAATCGTTGCGTATCCGGCCTTGACGCTCGGCACACCTAGCGCCATGTGGTGCATCACGCCGAGTTCTTTAGGGTCCGGATCGTGGACGTTCAGCATGTACTCCAGCCAGTCGGTTCCATCCGGTACGCGCATGTCGACCCAGTCCGTCTTGTCATCCGTCATGCCTCCGTGCCAGAAATCCTTGAACCCCAGAATGTCCCGGTAGAAGTGATCGGCGGCAGCGCGATCGCTCACCACCACGCCCACGTGGATGATGTGGTCAGAGATACGGGAAGACGGCAGAAACTTGCCGAAGTTGCGGCTGTGGAGCGATCCCGGCATCAGCTGGACGAACTCTACATCGTGGCCGTCGGGATCGGTCACGTCGAAGCCGCGATTGCCGTCTTCCATGGGCTCCAGCTTATCGGGAACTTTGACTCCCTTGCTGGCGAGATAAGCGCGTAACTGTTCAGCATCCGTCGTTTCGAAGGAGATATGCGACAGACGATCCTGCTTCGGGTCGGTGAGTTCGGGAAAGACTTCGATGTACTGGTGGTCGTTCACCTTGAAATAGGTCAGGAGTAAACCGCCGCCCTCCGACTTGGGCTTGTCGATGCTGAAGGGCTCCTGGTATCCGAGCAGCCCGCTATAGAACTTACGCGCCGCGGCGAGATCGTCGGTCCGAATCCCAATGTGGGCGACGCCGACGATTTTCGGCCGTGCCGGAGCACTCGATGCCGCGCCGGAGTTCTGCGCAGCTCCTGAAATCGCTAACCACACGACAGAAATGCCGAAGCAACAACGCAAGAGGTTCACGGGTGCTCCTTCGCGCGCGACCTGCGCGGAAACGCCCGAAGTATACCCGAGGACCTCGGCAGTACGAGAGGCGGCACTCTTTGCCTGCCGCCTCAGCATACGAAGCTTCGCCACTACTTGTGCCCGATTGGCTCGTTCCTCGACGAAACCTGGAACCAAAACAGCTTGTCGTTGTTTCCGGCAGCCCACTGGAAGTAGACCGGCTTTTCCGTAAGCAGAATCTTATACATGTCGTCGAAGTCCGCGACCGGCGCCAACCCGACCACCCAGTAATCGGTCGTCGGAGTCTGGTATCCGATGTCAGGATCGTTCACCTCGACGGAGTTCGCGTAAAAATACACCACGAGGTGTTTCACCGTGCTGGTGGGTTTTTTCGGTTGCATGTAGATGAACCGTTCAAAGGGATTCGCCGAGTTCACTTCACGGTTGGTCCCCACTTCATAAGTTGCGATTTCGATAGCGCCTGTTGTGGCCGGCATGGTCTTTCCTTTCTCTGCAGGGATCGAGGAGGCCGGCGGAATCTTCTCTCCGGTCCCCGTCCCGTTTCTCTAAAGATGGTGGCGGGCCAGCCTCGCTCGTTTCACCTGGAGGCTAGACCGGGCGCAAGGATCCGGCAGGGAACTGGTCGAAGTTGGAGTACGGCATCCTCGCCCATCCAGAAACGGGTTGACAACGACAGCGAATGTATATAACCTATGGGTTATGAAACCGAGTGGTTATGCGCATATATCCTCGAGCCAGCTGGACGCCACCTTCACGGCCCTCGCCGATCCCACTCGCCGCGCCATCCTGGCAAGACTCGCCTCAGGCGAGGCCTCGGTGAACGAACTGGCCGCACCCTTCGACATGAGCCAGCCCGCGATCTCGAAGCACCTGCGGGTCCTGGAACGCGCGGGCTTGGTCTCGCGCGGCCGTGACGCGCAGCGCCGGCCCCGCCGTCTCGAGCCGCGGCCACTGGCCGAGGCCAGCAAATGGCTGGAGGGCTACCGCCAGTTCTGGGAGAGCCAGTTCCTGCGCCTGGATGCGCTGCTCGATGAAATGAAGGCCAAGGGGACGAAACGTGGATTCCGCAAGCGTCAACACTGAACTTGCCAGACGTATTTTCACCCGCGCGTCGATTCGAGCGGCCGCGGTTCGACTCCTAGTTGCAAGGAGGAAAGCGGCAATGAATACAGGGAAGTTAAAGGTCGCAGCGCACGGTGACCGCGAGATCGTCATGACACGTATCTTCGACGCACCGCGCCACCTGGTCTGGGACGCGTTTACCCGGCCTGAACTCGTCAAACGTTGGCTGCTCGGGCCCGACGGCTGGTCGATGCCGGACTGCGAGATCGATCTGCGCGTGGGAGGCTCGTACCGCTATGTGTGGCGTCACACCGACGGAATGGAAATGGGAATGGGCGGTGTCTTCCGCGAAATCGAAATCCCCGAACGAGTCGTGGCCACCGAGAAGTTCGACGAGGCCTGGTACCCCGGTGAGGCTGTGGGCACCCTGCGCCTGGTGGAGCAAGCCGGAAGGACTACGGTCACCCAGACCATGGTCTATGACTCGCCCCAGACCCGCGACGCCGTCCTGAAATCCCCGATGGAAACAGGCGTTGCCGCCAGCTACGACCGTCTGGAGACGCTGGTTTTGTCCCCAGCCGCGTGACGAGCGCTTGCGGCACGCGCTCGACCGGCAGATATGGAATTGCGCTCGTCGAGTCCGACGAAGAACTCATCGCGAAAGCGAGAAAGGGAAAATCTCCATGCAGAAGATCACCCCGTTCCTCTGGTTCGACGGCAACGCCGAAGAAGCTGTGAACTTCTACGTCTCCGTCTTCAAGAATTCCCCAAGGTTGTCAGGATCACCCGCTGGGCGACGCCGAGCCCGGCCCGAAGGGAACTTCCAGCTCGACGGACAGGAATTCTTCGCCCTCAAAGCAGGGAACTCGAAGAAGGCCTTTGAGGCGATGCTTCAAATGGAACAAGATTGACATCAATCCCATGGAGCTAGGCATATCGGCAGCGATAGTGCCGTCAGCTACATAATGTCCGATAACAGGTATTATGTAAATACTGAGCAGAAGCACCACCACGTCATGTTTCTCTTATTGGGGTCCACTCGGGGCGTAGGCCAACAACACCTTCAAATCTTCATTGAACTTGCGCAGAATCTCCCGCCTCTCCGGCGTAGCCTCGACGATGTTCTGCTTATTCTGGAATACCTGCCGCCCACCTTTCTCCACCAGCACGCCGATCGCTTCCCCCATCCGCCAGCCCGGCGTCCCGAGAATCTGCAAACGGTCGACGCCCGGGACCAGCAGCGCAATACAGCCATCGCGCACGACGCCGATGCATTTCGGGAAACGGTCGAAAGTTTGAAGCTCAAAGCCGGCGAGGTAGATGCGCTGGAGTTGTTCGGCGGGATCCATCGAAGAGTGGCTCAGACCTGGGTTGCTATGAGCTTCGAGGGCGACCGGTCCGTTTTAGTTGGTTCGAAGCTCGAAGCTCGCATCTCACTCACATCTTGTACCGCCCCAGGTCTTCATCATTCAGGTCTTCCAGCATCTTGCGGAGATCTTCCGGGGTCATGCGTTCGGAGTTGCTGGCCGCGATCTTGGAATTTTTCAGCACCTCATCTTCGACGAAGATCGGGCAATCCACGCGCAGGGCCAGTGCCAGGGCGTCGGACGGACGGGAATCAATGCTGATGACGCGGCCGTCGCGCTCCACCCAGATGACCGCATAGAAAGTGTCCTCGCGCAACTCGGTGACCACGACCTTGTGTACCTGCGATTCCAGGCCGACCAATACATTCTTGATGAGGTCGTGCGTCATGGGACGCGGTGTGCTCACCTTCTCGATTTCAAGTGCGATGGCGTTCGCCTCGTACACCCCGACCCAGATCGGCAAAACCGTCTCGCTGCCAATGTCCTTCAGGATCACGATGGGCATGTTCGTCACCGGATCCATCATGAGCCCGCGAATTTTCATCTCTACTTCCATTGGGGACCCCTGAGGAATGTTGACTGGCGATTTGCGACTGCCGATTTGCGACCGCACAAACCCAGGCACCGACGGTGCGAAGTCGACAATCGAAACTCGCCAATCGACATTTCCCTCGCTCCTTATATCACCATTTCACCCAGCAGACTGTGGGGAATGTCGACTGGCGATTTGCGACTGCCGATTTGCGACCGCACAAACCCAGGCACCGAGGGCGCGAAATCGACAATCGAAACTCGCCAATCGCCATTTCCATCGCTCCTTATACCACCATTTCGCCCAACAGACTGTTGGGAAAACTGCCCGTGATCCTCACCGGAACATAGCTTCCCGTTGCCGGAGTTGACGCCTCCGGGACCGTGAAGTTCAGAACTTTATTTTGCGAAGTGCGCCCAGCCCACTGCTCGCGGGCATCATGCTTCCCTTCAACCATCGCTTCAACTAGATGCCCGACATGACGCTGATTCCTACGCTTCTGAATCTCGCGCTGCCTCGCCATCAATACCGCCAGGCGGCGCGCTTTTTCGACATCCGGAACCGCGTCGTCGAGCTTCAATGACGGCGTGTTCGGACGCGGCGAGTACTTGAACGAAAAAATGCCATCGTACTCGACCGCATCCAGCAGGCTCAGCGTCTCTTCGAACTCGGCCTCGGTTTCACCCGGGAACCCGACGATCACGTCCGTGGTCAGGCTGATCTCGCGCTTCGCACCTTTGATCCACGCGATGCGCTCTAGGTATTGCTCGCGCGTGTAGAGCCGCTGCATGGCGTCGAGCACGCGGGTTGAACCGCTCTGCACGGGAAGATGCACGTGATCGCAGAGGCTGGCCACAGCATCGATCGCCTCGACAATGTCTCGGCCGAAGTCGCGCGGATGAGAAGTGGTGAAGCGCACCCGCCGTATGCCCGGAACCTGCCCCACGGCTGCCAGCAACTCGGCGAACGACATCTTCCCTGCCGGATCCTTGTAGGAGTTCACGTTCTGGCCGAGCAACTGGATCTCGCTGTAGCCAAGATCGGCCATCTGGCGCGCCTCCCCGAGAACGGAGTCGGAGGTCCGGCTTCGTTCCTTGCCCCGCGTGAACGGAACTACGCAATAGGCGCAGAACTTGTCGCAGCCTTCGATGATGGTGATGTAACCGCGGTGCGGATTGCTGCGCGAGGTGAACTCGGTTTCGAAGCACTCGTCGGTCTGGCGGTCGTCGAGGCCGGTGACATGCCGGTTCCCTGCCTCGATCTGCACCAGCATCTGCGGCAGGCTCCGGTACGACGCCGACCCGCACACCATGGAAACGTGCGGCGCGCGCTCGAAGATTTTCTCGCCTTCCTGCTGCGCCACGCAGCCTAGAACGCCGAAGATTTTGCCCTGCTTCTGCAGCTTCTTGTAGTCGGCCAGGCGATGGAAGACCTTCTGCTCCGCTTTATCGCGGATGGAGCAGGTGTTGTAGAGAATGAGGTCGGCTTCCTCGACGGTCGGCACCTGCCGGTAGCCCTCGGAAATGAGCGTGCCGATGACCTTTTCGGAGTCGTGCACGTTCATCTGGCAACCGAAGGTTTCCAGGTAAAACTTCTTGTCGGAATTCGCAGCCATCCAGCGCCAGTATAACGCACCTATCGTGTCTGTTTTGATGGCTGGAGGAGTTCCGACCGCCACGGCCAATCTCCGATGGGTTGACCATCACACACCCAAGGAACAGCCGTCATAGCTCGGGTGGAGGCCGTTTTGGCTATGATCCTTGGTTGCCAGTGTCCTGATGAAAGGAATCCCGATGAAGCCATTCGTCGCTCTTGTCGTTTTGTGCCTGACGCTAACCTTGCAAGCCCAGGATCAGAAGCCGACTCAGAAGCCGGCTACCCTGAAAAGCCTTCTACTTGAAGAACTCAAGAGCACTCACAGCGCCAAAGACTGGTTTGTCGATGGCAACACCGCCATAGCAGGACTGACCCCAGAGCAGGCCAACTGGAGAGACGGGAGCGGGAATCACTCCGTCGGCCAATTGGCCTATCACCTCGTCTTCTGGAACCAGGAAGAATTGGCGAAGTTCAAGGGCGAGCCGCCTATGAAGTACAGCGGCAAGAACGACGATACCTTTAACAACTTCGACAGCAAGCAGTGGACGAACATCGTCCAGCAGTTCGACCAGGTGATGACGGACTGGGAGAAGGCTGTCGAAAACGCGGATGACAAGAAAATCCAGGAGAAGGCCTCCGACATCTCACACATCGCCACGCACAACGCATATCACATCGGCCAGATCGTCTTCGTGCGAAAGTTACAGGGCTCCTGGGATCCGGAGAAGGGCGTGAAGTAGCCCCTATCGCGGGTCCCAGTTCGGTTGCTTTACGACTCCCAGGGCTTGAATTTGAATCTGTCATCCCGAGCAAGTGAGGCGTCAGCCGAGCGCGGTCGAGGGACCTTGCGTTTCGGTGGTATCGGCGCTTGGACGTTCACTTCCTCGACTGCCCGAACGCCGCCCTAGCTCGCTGCCAACACTGGCTTGCGCGTATCCACGGTTTCCCCGCGCTCCACGAAGCCCTGCATCCAGCCCAGCACGCGTACCCATCCCTGGCCGTGATCGGCTGCTGCTTTGGCGTCGCCGGCGAATCCCCGGTGAAGAACTCTCACGGTGGTGCCCTTCCCCATTTTGCGGGGCCCACTCGTCTGCAGACCGTGAACATCCTTGGGTTCAAGTTCCCATCGCACGACCGTCTTCAACCCTGGAGTCCAGCTCGCGACCCAGGTGTGGACGATCAGTTTCGGCGGGTCGATCTCCAGATACTCGCCGTCAACCCGAAAAGGGGTGCCGTCGGCGCCGACACCGACACTGGAAAACCTGCCGCCGGGACGGAAATCGGCCTTGCGCTCGGTGATCCGGTACATGCCCGCCTGACCCCACCAGCGCGTCGTCTGGCTGGGATCGGTAATGGCCTGAAAAACTCGTTCTGGAGGAGCGGCGACAAAAATCTCCGCCTGAACCGTGTCCTGGTCCGGGGTAATTGCAACGGTTGCCATGAGGTCTCCTGATAGTGAATGTGTGCTTCTCCACAAACCTGAGGTTCCAGCGCAGGGGATCGAGACCGCAAGAAACGTTAAGCGGAAAGCGGCTTGCGCATCTCGATCGTTTCTCCCTTTTCGATAAAGGACTGCAGCCAGCCCAACATTCTCGGCCATCCTCGGTAGCTCTGTGCGACCTCGGAATGGGCTGCAAGTCCGCTGTGCCGGATTCTGAGGAGCGTTCCCTGTTCGACTGGCTCCAAGTCCCAACGGACTGTGGTCTTCACATCGCCGGTCCAGCTCGCGACCCACGAGTAGACCAGCAGGCGAGGGGAATCGACTTCCACGTACTCGCCCGCCACGGTGAAGGGACCGTTTTCAGGTCCCACGCCGGCGCTGCGCCATTTCCCGCCCTCACGCAAGTCGCTCTGGAATTCGGTGCAACGATAGATCCCCGCCTGTCCCCACCATTGCAGCACCTGCTGAGGCTCAACCAGCGCCTGAAAGACGCGCTCCGGAGGCGCCGCGATGTAAATCTCACTGACGATCACATCGTGGTCGGGAGTGATAGTCATGCTTGCCATGTTCCTGAGCCCTCCGATTTATTGCTCCACAAACTTCTTGAGTTGCTCGACCACGCCGGGCCAACCGCCGCTGTAATCCTTGCGAGAAACCGGCAGGTCGCTGAGACCGCTGTGCGTCACACGCACCAGCGTGCCGCCCTTGCTGGCGGCGAGTTCCCAGCGCACGACAGTTCGCTGGGCTGGCCGCTCGTGCCAGTTCGCGATCCAGGTGTAAGCCAGCACTCGTGGTGGATCGTATTCCAGCACTTCCCCGTCACAGTGAAACTTTGAGACGCCGTTGACGTTCAGCTGGCTCTTTTTCGTGTCGTACGTCCAGCGTCCCCCAACCCTGGCCTCCATGGTGAATGACTCGATCGCGCAGGCCTCGCTTTTCCACCAACGCATTACCTGCTTGGGATCAAGCAGAGCCTGAAAGACTCGCTCTTGCGGCGCGGCAATGTGCACTTCTGTGACCAGGGCGTCCTGGTCCGGTGTGACTGCTATAGAGGCCATACGATCGCTCCTTCGCTATTTTTCGAGAAATTTTCGCAGCGCATCCAGCAGACCTGGCCAGCCCTGGCTGTATCCGGTGCGAGCCGCGGGCAGTTGGGCGAGGCCGCTGTGCGTGACTGTGACCAGAGTTCCCTTCGTTGTGGGCATGAGTTCCCAGCGCACCACCGTACGGTGATTGGGATTCTCATGCCAGTTGGCAAACCACGTGTAGGCGAGCACCCGCGGAGGATCGACTTCCAGAACCTCCCCGTTGTGATCGAATTGGTCCTGACCCGCCGGAGTCTTGCCCCCACGGCGCTCGCGAGACAGAAAACGCCACTTGCCACCGGGCCGCGTGTCCATTTCCCAGTGCACGATCTCGAACTCGTCACTGTTGCCCCACTTCAAAGCCTGGTCGTGGTTGACCAGGGCCTCAAATACGCGGGCGGGAGGAGCGGCGATCTCAATTTCCGAGACCACCGCATCCTGATCGGCAGTAATTGTGGTTTTAGGCATTGCCAGCTCCGTCCTGCTGCCCTTGTGCCTGACAGCCTCCGCTTTTCAGGCCCAGGGATACTCGCCGGTTCGTATCAGGGCATCGCTTTAGCGATGCCGTACCCGTCTATCTTGATCGGCCCCTTTAGGGGCTGAAGGGGCGCCAGGGATGTTTTCGCAAGCCCTACAGCCCAGCCCCTTTGGCCCGAGTCAGATCAAAGTGTTGCTTGAATTCCGCGCCGTCCTTTACAAACGTCCAGTCCTCAGTATGGTGATCGGCGTCTGCGATGGTGATCACCAGATGATCCATGTGCCCGGTCTTGGGACTGGCAATGTTGGTCCCATCCACGAAATTGAAGCTAATGGTCTTCCCATCCGGGGACGCACTCGCCACCATGCGTGGTTGGTTTCCGGCCATGCAGTAGTGCGTTGCCATTATCCGGTCGTTGTCGATGTGGAACATCGTCACCATGTCTTCTTCGCCCAGAATCTCACTCATGATGGCCGACCCGCCCGAGGTTGGACGAAAATCTACCTTCAAATCCTTCCCGTTGCTGGCCTTTCCTTCCCAGTGGCCGTTCAACGTCTTGAGATGGTCGAAGGTTTTTTGCGCGTCCGATTGTGCGAATGCGGCGACGGCCGCGAGAAGGAAGATGAGACAGGTTGCGATGCGTAGCGATTTCATAGTCACTGTTCTCCTTTTTTTCGTACTGCGAATTTTGAGGAGCCGTCGGCTGATTCGAGACAGGCTCCCCCCGAGGTTCTTTTCAACGGATGCCTTTTCTTTTTTTCTTCTTCCGCCTGCCGTTCAAAGGCTCGCCAGCCGTAAGCGGCTTCCCTGCTTCCAACTCTCGGGCGTACTCCGTTTCCACGAACGCCTTCAAGTTGGCCAGGCTGGTGTTCCAGAATGTGCGGTACTGATCGAGCCACGAGTCGACCGCCTTCAACGGCGCTGGATTCAAGTGATAGAAACGGTGGCGGCCCTCGCGATGCTCGTTCACCAGGTGCGCCCGGCGCAGCAGCCGCAGGTGCTTCGAGATGGCAGGCCGCGAGACTGGGAACGCCAGCGCGATCTGCCCCGCCGGCTGACGTCCGTGGCGCAGCAGGTCGAGCACTGCCCGCCGCGTCGGATCGGCCAGCGCGCTGAAGGTCGCCTCGGCGGAATATGTAACCGATTGGTTCCGCATAATGCGTAACTGTACGGTTACATGATTATGGATGTCAAGAGAAAAGTTTGTGGCGAGGCTTCAGACTTCAGGTTTCAAAGTTTCAAGGTTTCAGGGTAAATCTGTGGATGGGGCGTCGCCGCCCCTGAGCGTATCCCCGGCGGCTACGAAAGGAGAAGGCTTAATGATCGAGAATCGGTCCATACCGCGATGCACCGTGATTCCTCAGCTCCCGTATCGTGATGTGAGAGAGGCGACGGCATGGCTGTGCGACGTGTTCGGTTTCAGCCTGCGCATCGACATCGGGAGTCATCGTGCACAACTCAATGTCGGCGACGGCGCGGTCGTCCTCACCGAGCTGGCCCAGGCCGCGGCTTCACAGGAGCTTCGAACGCCGGGGCAGAACGTGTCCGTGATGGTGCGCGTACCCGACGTCTACCAGCACCACGAGCGGGTTCGGCAACGCGGTGCGCGGGTTGTGCGGCCGCCGGCGGACTATCCCTATGGCGAACGTCAATACTCGGTGGAAGATCTCGCCGGCTACATCTGGACGTTTACGCAATCGATTGCCGACGTAAGGCCGGAGGACTGGGGCGGAGTGTCGGGACAGCTTTAAATTGTCCCGAGCGAGCCTCGATGCGTTCTAACGATGACCGTTCTGGCTGCGAACGAGATCGAGAAATGTTTGATGGACGCGCGAGTCGGCGGACAGTTCCGGGTGGAATGTCGCGGCCATCGCTCTTCCCTGCCGCACGGCGACCGGATCGTTTCCTTCCGTGGCGATCACTTCGACTCCGGGGCCGAGGCGCTCGATCTTCGGGGCGCGAATAAAGACCATCTCAAGCGGTGAGTTCCCGAGCTTGCCCGTGCGGATCGAGCTGTCGATCTGCCGCCCGTAGGCATTGCGACGGATGCGGATGTCGAGAGCGCCCAGCCCCGGCTGGTCCGGATTCGTGACTTCTTTGGCGAGCATGATGGCGCCCGCGCAGGTACCGAATGTGGGTTTCAATAGGACGAATTCTTTGAGTTTGGAGAAGCCCTGCTCCCCGAGGATCTTCAGGAACGCCCCGGATTCTCCGCCCGGGATCACGAGGCCGTCGATTTCGTCGAGCTGCTCAGGCTTGCGGACGAGCACAACCTCAGCGCCAAGCTGCTCAAGGCGCTTCTTGTGGGCGTCAAAATCGCCCTGGATAGCGAGCACTCCGATTCTCATTGCGGTCCTTGGTCGTTGGTTATTGGCAATTCCCGCTGACCCGGGGGCGAGCCATGTTTGGACGCCAAGTGCTAAAGGCTAACTGCTAAGAGCTGCTCTACCATCCTCTCGTCTGCAACATATGCGCCTCATCCAGCCCCGATACCGCCAGCCCTTTCATCGCCCCCACTAGGTCTTCGCTCACTTCAAGTAATACTTTAGGGTCCTGATAGTGCGTGGCAGCACGGACAATCGCCTTGGCGCGCTTCTCGGCTTCCACCGGATCCGCGAATTCGGTTGAGTTCTTCATGAAGATGCCCGAGCCGACAAACACCGCCTCCGCGCCCAACTGCATCACCAGCGACGCATCGGCCGGCGTGGCGATGCCGCCTGCCGAGAAGTTCGGTACGGGCAGCTTCCCTTCCTTCGCGACCATGCGGATCAACTCGTACGGCGCCCCGTGCTCCTTGGCCTTCGCGTACAGCTCTTCTTCGCCGAGCACGGTCAGGATCTTCATCTCCTGCACGATCTGCCGGATATGCTTCACCGCGTGCACCACGTCGCCGGTCCCGGCCTCACCCTTGGTGCGGATCATGGCTGCGCCCTCTGCGATGCGCCGCAACGCTTCGCCCAGGTTGCGCGCTCCGCACACAAACGGAACTTTGAAGGCGTGCTTATCGACGTGATGCGCCTCATCGGCTGGCGTCAGGACTTCCGATTCGTCGATGTAGTCGACGCCTAGTTCTTCCAAAATCTGGGCCTCCGCGAAGTGCCCGATGCGGCACTTGGCCATGACCGGGATGGACACGGTCGCCATGATCTCGCGAATCTTCTTGGGTGAGGCCATGCGGGCCACACCGCCCTCGGCGCGAATCTGCGCCGGCACCCGCTCCAGCGCCATCACCGCAACCGCGCCGGCTCTTTCTGCAATCTCAGCCTGTTTGGCGTCCGTGACATCCATAATGACGCCGCCCTTGAGCATCTCGGCCAAGCCTGTTTTTAAGCGCAGGCTGGTGGAGTTTCCATTCCTCGATCCGTTGCTGTCTGTCATAACTTCTTCCTCCGAAACCGGGAGATTCCGCGCGCCGCGCGGCACAAGACTCCTTCCACTGGTCCCTTAACTTAGGCTACCGCCAAATTGGTATTGTCACACCGTCCATTTACGGTATTCTTTCCATACCACTTGGTTATGGCCCGCGAGACCACATCCTTTTCGCTCAGCCTTCCGGCTCCGCCCGCGGGTGAAAGCCTGTATCGCTGGGTCTACGACGAACTGCGCTCCGCGATCCTCGGGGGCCGCCTGCGCCCCGGAGCGCGCCTGCCCTCGACCCGGGACCTTGGCTTCGCCTACGGCCTTTCGCGCGCCACCATCGTGACTGCCTTCGAGCAGTTGAAGTCCGAGGGATACGTGGAGGGACAATCCGGATCAGGCACCTACGTGAGCCAGGTTCTTCCCGAGCAGTTGCTCAATGTCCGCGGACCACGCGCCGAGCAAAAGAGGTTGCCTCATCGCCGCGTCGCACTCTCCGCGTATGCGCGCCGCCTGCAACCGTTTCGCGGAGTCCCGCCCCGCCCCATCCGTGCCTTTCGTGCCAATCAGCCCGCGCTCGACCTGTTTCCCACCACTCTGTGGGCTCAGGTGGCGGCGCGCAGGCTCCGGCGAGTCTCCACCAACCTCCTGGCTGGCGGCGAAGCGCTTGGCTATCGGCCCTTGCGGCAGGCGGTCGCCGACTACCTCAACAGTTCGCGCGGCGTGAAATGCAGCGCCGAGCAGGTTCTCATTCTTTCCGGCGCACAAGAAGCGCTTGATCGCACCGCCCGCATCCTGCTGAACCCAGGGGAACCGGTGTGGATGGAGGAACCCGGATACCCCGGCGCTGCAGTCGTATTCCGCGCCGTCGGCGCCCGCATCTGCCCGGTTCCGGTCGACGCCGAGGGCCTCGACCTTGATCGCGCCCGAAAAAAATGGAAGTCGGCACGCCTCGTCTATGTCACCCCCGCTCACCAGTTCCCTCTCGGGGTGACCATGAGCCTGCGCCGCAGACTGGCCTTGCTGGAGTGGGCGCGACGCTCAGGCACGGTCATCTTTGAAGACGACTATGACAGCGAGTATCGCTATTCCGGCCGCCCCGTCCCCGCGATGCAGGGGCTGGACCGGTCCGGAGTTGTGATCTTCGCCGGGAGTTTCAGCGCGGTTCTCTTCCCTGCCCTGCGCCTCGGGTACCTGGTGGTCCCGCCCGATATGGTGGATGTCTTCGCCGCGGCTGAATCGGTCAGCACGCATCATCCCCCGCTGCTCGAGCAGGCGATCCTCTGCGACTTCATCAGCGAGGGCCACTTCGCGCGCCACATCCGGCGCATGCGCGAGTTGTACGCCGAACGCCTGTCGGTTCTGCTCGAGGCCGCGCGCGAGAAGCTGGCGGATGCGCTTGAGATCTCAACCGTCGAAGCCGGCCTCCAGACCGTGGGCTGGTTGAAGCGCGGAATTCGGGCGGTGCGTGTTGCAGAACTTGCCGCCAAGCGCGACCTCGAAGTCGTGCCGCTCAGCCACTATGCCTCGGGCCGATCCCGCCGCGAGGGAATCATTCTCGGATTCGCCGCAGTCGACCCACGAGAGTTGCGGCGGGGTGTCGAGGAGTTGTCGGGGGTACTACGAGCCAGCCACCTGCATACCTAGCACGGAAAGGTCCCGGGGTATCCGCGTTCGCTTTCCTCCGTGATACTCCGTGTCCTCTGTGGTGCCGCTCTGGTTCTTACTTCTCCACAAACTTCGCAAACATCCTCTTCGGATCAATCGCAATAAACAGCCCACGGCTCCGCGCCAGCACCTCGCCCTTCTGATTCACAATTTCCGCCATGTTCACATGCTTCCGCCCGCGCACCCGCACCTCGCGCGACTCCACCCGCAACGGTTTATTCAAAGGCACGGGCTTGAGATAGTCCACCGTGATCTGCGACGTCAACGCGATCACGTGCCGCAGCTTGTTCACCTTGCCCATCGCTTCGTCGAGGATGGTCGCGATGATTCCACCGTGGCAATGCCCGGGTGGTCCGGTGAATCGCTTCCCTAATCGAAAGCGGCACACGAAACAATCGCGTTCCTCGTCGTAGGCAAACTTCAGCCGCATGCCTTCATCATTATTTTTTCCGCAGGCAAAACAATAGTTCTTCTGCATGTGCACGTAGCGCGTGTCGTGACCGTGTCCCCGCGGTTTGCTCCTCATACCGCATCATTGTAGCCGCGCCTCTGCCACGACAACGTCACCCGGCCGAAACAAGAACATCTTGCCTTTGTCACAGATCACTGTGATAGACTTCCCGGCCATCCGCAGTTTTCTTGCCAAGTCGCAGGCTGCGGTGTGGGCAAAATCCAGGCATCCTGGAGGTCGTGGGTAAATGGGCCTCGCGCTTCTCGCGGTCATCTGGCTGATCACCTTCGTTAGCACCTACTTCTTCATCTGGCATCCCTGGTGGTTACCGACCGCGGCTTCGGCTGCGGCTGCCGGCATCGACCGCCAATTTACTTTCACCTACATCGTCATGGGCATTGTCTTCGTCCTCGCCCAATGCTCGCTGGGATTGTTCGTGTGGAAGTACCGCGATCGTGGCTCTGCCACCCCGGCGTCCTATTCTCACGGCAACACCACCATGGAGATCGCCTGGACCATCGTAACCGCCGTCCTCTTTGTAGGCCTGAACCTGATGGGCCGGCCAATCTGGGCGGCAGAACGTTTCCAACCTGCCGGCGATGGCGCCTTGCCGGTGGAAGTGACCGGCATGCAATTCGCCTGGTACTTCCGCTACGCCGGGCCCGACGGAAAATTCGGCCTCACCAACCCCAAGCTCATGGACCCGTCTGCGGGCAGTGAAGCCGCGATTGGCCTCGATACTTCCGACCCCGCCGCCAAAGACGACGTCGTCACCGGCACCATGGTCCTCCCTGTAAACCGCCAGGTCGATCTCACACTCCGCGCCGTCGACGTGATCCATAGCTTCTTCGTTCCCAACATGCGCTTCAAGCAGGACGCGGTCCCCGGCCTCGCTATCAAAATGCACTTCACTCCCACCCAGATCGGAGACTATGAGATTGCCTGCGCCGAACTCTGCGGCCTCGGGCACTACAAAATGCACGGCATGGTGAAAGTTGTCAGCCCGGAAGACTTTGACAAGTGGCTGGCGGCGCGGGAGGCGGAGAAACAATAATGGCTACCTCTGAAATCGTCCACGCGCACGCTGCTCCCCAGGGATTCATCCGGAAATATATCTTCAGCCTCGATCACAAGGTCATCGGCATTCAGTACTTTTTCCTCGCGCTCACCGCCGTGTGGCTCGGCATGATTTTGTCGTTGCTCATGCGCATCCACATGATCTGGCCGAACGCGGACCTGCCCATCGTGGGCCACATTCAGCCGGAAACCTACCTCAGCATCCTGACGATGCACGGCACCATCATGGTGTTCTTCGTGCTCACCACCGCGCCTCAGGGCGGCTTCGGCAACTATTTCCTGCCCATCCAGATCGGCGCCCCCGACATGGCGTTTCCCGTCCTGAACATGCTTTCGTTCTGGACCACCTTCGTCGCCTTTGTCGTGATCCTCGCTGCTTTCTTCGTGACCGGCGGTGCTCCTCTCCACGGCTGGACCGGCTACCCGCCGCTCAGCGCCATGCAATCCACTGGCCCCGGCGAAGGTCTGGGAGCTGATCTCTGGATCACCAGCATCGCGATCTTCTGCGCCGCGTCGCTCATGGGCGCGTTGAATTTCATCACCACCACGCTTGATCTTCGCGCCAAAGGCATGTCGATGTTCCGCATGCCCCTGACCGTCTGGTCGTGGTTCATCACCGCCATACTCGGCCTGCTGGCGTTCGGCGTGCTCCTCTCCGCCGGCATCCTGCTGTTGATGGACCGCAACCTCGGCACCAGCTTCTACGTGCCCCTGGTGGTGGTCAACGGACAGATCATGGGCCACAAGGGCGGCTCTCCCCTGCTCTGGCAGCACTTGTTCTGGTTCTTCGGCCATCCTGAGGTCTACATCGCCATCTTGCCCGGGATGGGCGTGGCGTCGCAGTTGTTGTCGACGTTCTCCCGCAAGCCCATCTTCGGCTACAAAGCGATGGTGTACGCCATGCTCGCCATCGGGTTCCTGGGTTTCATGGTCTGGGGACACCACATGTTCATGAGCGGGATGAGCCCGTACTCCGCGTTCGCCTTCTCCATCCTGACCATGGGTATCGGCGTCCCATCCGCCATCAAGACTTTCAACTGGCTCGGGACGATCTGGGGCGGCCGCGTGCGCTTCCACTCGCCCATGCTCTTCGCCGTCGGCTTCGTCTCCCTGTTCGTCTCCGGCGGAATCAGCGGCCCATTCCTGGCGCAGCCGACCCTCGATATTCCGCTGCACGACACCGCTTTCGTGGTCGGTCACTTCCACCTGATCATGGGCGTCGCCGCGATCTTCGGCATCTTCGCCGCCACCTACTACTGGGTTCCGAAGATGTTCGGGCGCATGATGAACGAAACCCTGGGCCGGATTCACTTCTGGTTTACCCTGATCGGAACCTACGCGATCTTCATGCCCATGCACTATCTCGGCATGGCCGGCCAGCCCCGGCGCTATTCGCAATTCACCGAGGTCGCGTATCTCCAGCACCTGATCCCGCTCAACAAGTTCATCACGTACTGCGCCATCATCACCATCACCGCTCAGGTCGTGTTTGTGATCAACCTATTTTGGACCATCTTCAAGGGACCTAAAGCGTCTGACAATCCCTGGGAAGCCACCACGCTCGAGTGGACCACGGCCACGCCTCCGCCGCACGACAACTTTGGCGGGCAGACGCCTGAGGTGCACAACGGTCCTTATGAATACGGAGTTCCGGGAGCGGCGCGCGATTACATCATGCAAAACGATCCCGCGACCTCTCCGAATCCGGCGCACTAGGCCCAGTGAAGGTATGTCAACCGTGACCCCGAATCTTGCAGTCAAGTATCCTCGAACCCGCGATACCGGCGGCGGGGATCCTCCCTCCTACGGCGGAGGCAACGGGGATGGTCGCGGTAACAGCGGCGCTTCCGACTACGGCGATCGCCTGCGGCGTGCCCGCCTTGGCCTGGTGATCGGCCTTACCGCCGTCATCATGTTGTTCGTCGGATTTACCAGTGCTCTGCTGGTCCGCAAGGGCCTTCCGACCTTCGACCAGCAGACCAATACCTACTCGCGCGACTGGGTCCCGATTAACCTGCCATGGGTCCTGCTGCTCGTGAACACCGCGGTCCTGCTGGTGAGCAGCGCGACCATGGAGTTCGCCCGGCGTGACATCACCCGCCAGGCGGCACTCGCCCCCGTAAAGTCCATTCCCGGCGTGTCGCTGGGCGACGAGCAACGATTCCCCTGGCTCGGAAGCACCGTCATCCTCGGCTTCGGCTTTCTCGCTGGACAGTTCCTCGTGTGGCGCGTTCTACATGAGCGCCATACGCTCGTGGACAGCAACCCCAGTTCTTCGTTCGCGTATTTGCTGTTCGCAACTCACGCCGTGCATCTTGCCGGGGGAGTCGTTGCCCTGGTCTGGGCGGCAGCCACTTCCCTGCTTCATCGGCCCGTCGAGTCGCGAAGAATCGTAATCGACATCGCCGCCTGGTACTGGCATTTCATGGCGCTGTTGTGGATTTACATCGTTACACTTTTGTTGATTGCTAGATAGACGACCCTAAGGAGACGCCCAACGATGGCTACGGTGCAGCACGCGGTCCAGGACGTTTACGAGCCGTCCCTGTTTGGCACCTATTCGAAGAAGATCGGGATGTGGCTGTTCCTGGCCTCCGATTCCCTCACCTTCGGCGCCTTGCTGTTCGCCTACAGCTACAACCGCATCGCCAACCCGGCGTGGCCCACACCGTTCCATAAGGAGAGCATCGCCAACGCCACCGTGATGACGGCGTGCCTGCTGTCGAGCTCCCTCACGATGGTCTTAGGGGTTCTCGCCGCTAACCGCGGTGACCGATCTTGGACGCGCAACTGGCTGCTGGCCACCATGTTCTTCGGCGCCGCTTTCACTGTGCTCCACGCTATGGAGTGGACCAAACTCATCGGCGAAGGCATGATGCCGTCTGCCAATCCTTTTGATGGCGGGGTCGTACCCCAATTCGGCGGCACTTTCTTTACCCTCACCGGCATGCACATGCTGCACGTCACCATCGGTGTGATCTATCTCGGAGTCATCGCGCTCAGGAAAAAATTCCTTCCCATTCTCCTGGTGCTTTGGCTGGCCGGATGGCTGGCAACTCCCGCGCAGAGCGTATTCCACTACGGCATTCACGTCCTGCTGCTGGGCGCGATCGTCTCGGCCATTATCCTGTTCCTCAAGCCGAAAGACTACGACGCCCACGATGTCGAAGTCTCCGGCCTCTACTGGCATTTCGTGGACCTGGTCTGGATGTTCATCTTCCCGCTGGTGTATCTGATGTCCACCAAAGTGGTGTAACGCGATAGGAGAGATTCCACGATGCACGATGTCATCGCAGAGCACGCCGAAAGCAAACTGACTTACTTCTGGGTCTGGGGCGGACTGCTCTTTCTTACTGCCGTCGAAGTCGTACTCGCCTACCGGCAGGTTCTCCAGCCCGTCCGGATGCTCGAGGTGCTCCTGGTCCTGTCCGTGATCAAGGCTGCCCTGATCACCCTCTACTTCATGCACTTGAAGTCCGAAATCCGTCCCATGCGCTGGTTGCTGTTGATCTCAGTCTCAGGCTGCTTTTTTCTGATGTGGGTCTTCTTCTTTCCGGACGCCGATCGCATCATTCACCTGGGAGTGAAATGAGCCGCCGTCTGCTCACTCTCGTGGCCGCTCTCGCGCTGTGGAGCGCTCCCGCGCTCGCCCAGGGCTGCGCCATGTGCTATTCGAATGCCGCCGGCGCCACGAAAGATGGCCAGCGCGCTATCAGTCGAGGCGTGCTCGTGCTGCTAATCCCACCCCTCGGTTTCATGAGCGTTGGCGTGGGCCTCGCCTTCCGCTACGGCCGCAAGCGCGATGAGGAGCAGCGATAGACTACAGCCTCCGGTAATTCCTGCCGCGAGTTGACTGCGAAGCGACCGAGCCCTCCATAGCCCTGTCATCCCGTGCCGTATAATAGAAAGATTCTGTAGCCCCGCCGATCCCCTCTGGTGACCCGCTGACGGTTCTGCCGAGGCCCGCCGGGATTACAGCGGTCCCTTTTCCAGATGTCCACCGAGAGCATTGTTGTCCGCGGCGCGCGCGTCCATAACCTGAAGAACATTGATTTTTCCATTGGCCACAATACCCTCACCGTGGTCACCGGGGTCTCGGGCTCCGGCAAGTCGTCCCTTGCGTTCGACACTATCTACGCCGAAGGCCAACGCCGCTACGTCGAGTCGCTCTCTGCCTATGCCCGCCAGTTCCTCGAACGAATCGAAAAGCCCGACGCCGATGTAATCGACGGTATCGCCCCCGCGGTTGCCATTCGTCAGAAAAACAGCACACGCAACCCGCGATCAACTGTAGCCACTGCGACCGAAATCTACGACTACCTGCGCTTGCTTTTTGCCCGCGTCGGCCGAACGTTCTGCTTGAAGTGCGGCCAGGAAGTTCGCAAGGACACGGTCGACGAAGTCGCCGACGCCATCCTCGCCATGCCCGAGGAAACACGCCTTCAGGTGCTGTTTCCCTTGCAAGCAACAACCGGACGCACGGCCGACTCGGAAAAGAAAAAAGCCCGCGCCCGAAAGAAGGCCGAACCCGAAGAGCCCCGCCTCCCTTCCGACCTTTTGAAGACCCGCCTTCTCGATCTTCGTACCCGGGGTTTTAACCGTCTTTATCAGAACGGCCAGATCTTCGAGTTCTCCACGCCGGAATCCCTCCTCGACATCGACTTCAGTTCGCCCGTCTTCGTGCTGGTTGACCGCCTGGTGGTCGCTGCTGACGCGCGCACCCGCATCGTCGACGCCATCGAGATCGCCTATCGGGAATCAGGCGAAGTGATCTTCGAAACCGCTCCGCGGCAGGAGCTGCCGCCGCAGCAACTCCGTTTCAGCCAGCGCTTCGAATGCAAGCGCGATCACATCCGGTACGAGGAACCCGAACCGAGCCTGTTTTCCTTCAACAACCCCTACGGCGCCTGCCCGCGCTGCCAGGGCTTCGGCAATACCATCGACTTCGACTTGGATCTCGTCATTCCTGACAAAACCAAGTCTCTGAACGAGGGCGCCATCGAGCCCTGGACCAAACCGAAGTATCGCCCGCTCTTCACGGAACTCAAGCGCTTCGCCAAACAGGCAAAGATTCCGCTGGACGTGCCCTGGTCCGAACTGGACCCCGAACACCAGAAACTTATGGTCGACGGCGAAAGCAAATTCCCAGGGGTGCGTGGATTCTTCAACCACCTCGAGCGCAAGAAATACAAACTTCACGTCCGTGTCTTCCTCAGCCGATATCGTGGATACTCCGAGTGCACCACGTGTGGCGGAGCCCGCCTTCGCCCCGAAGCCCAGCAGGTAAAGATCAACGGCCGCAACATCTGCCAGATCTGCAGCCTGACGGTCGAACAGGCCTCGGAGTTCTTCCGTACCCTGGAACTGACCCCGCAAGAATCGGCCATCGCCGACTAGCTGCTCGTCGAGATCCGCGAGCGCCTGCGCTTCCTCAACGACGTCGGCCTCGAATACCTCACGCTCGACCGCCTGGCGTCCACGCTTTCCGGAGGCGAAGCCCAACGCATCCAACTCGCCACCTCGCTCGGCTCCCGGCTGGTCGGCACGCTCTACGTGCTGGACGAACCTTCGATCGGATTACACACGCGAGACACCCACCGCTTAATCAAGATCCTGCACAACCTGCGCGATCTGGGAAATACGATCCTTGTGGTCGAACACGACCCCGACATCATGAAGGCTTCCGACCAGATTCTCGACCTCGGCCCCGGCGCCGGCGAGAATGGTGGCAAAGTCATCGCCACCGGCACCTTCGCCGAGATCAAGAAGACCCCCGCGTCACTAACGGGACGCTACCTGGCCGAGGACCTCCGTATCCAGTTGCCCACCGCGAGGCGCAAGCCAGGACCACAGCAGATCAAGATTCGCGGCGCCCGAGCGCACAATCTCAAGCGAATCAATCTCGACATTCCCTTGGGCATGATCGTGGCCATCACCGGAGTTTCTGGATCCGGGAAGTCGACCCTCCTCCACGATGTGCTCTACCAGGCGCTGGCGACCGCGAAGAAGCAATCGAACGCCGCGCAGCCGGCCACTCCATCGTGGGATAGCGTCGATGGCGCCGACTACATCGACGAAGTCGTTCTCGTCGATCAATCGCCCATCGGGCGCACGCCTCGATCCAACCCGGTCACCTACATCAAGGCTTTCGACGGCACCCGCGATCTGTTCGCTTCTCTCCCCGAGGCCCAGAAGCGCGGCTTCTCCGCCGGGCACTTCTCCTTCAACATCCCCGGCGGCCGCTGCGAAACCTGCCAGGGAGATGGCACCGTCACCGTCGAAATGCAGTTTCTCGCCGACGTCGAACTCATCTGCGAAGAATGCAAGGGCACCCGCTATAAACCCCAGGTCCTCGAGGTCCGCTACCGCGGAAAGAACATCCACGAAGTCCTGAATCTGACCGTCAAAGAAGCGCTGAAGTTCTTCGCCGAGATCCCGAAAGTTGCCGAGAAGCTGCGGGTTCTCGAAGAAGTCGGCCTGGGCTACCTGCGGTTGGGCCAATCCGCCACCACCCTCTCCGGCGGCGAGGCGCAACGCATGAAACTCGCCGCCCACCTGCAGCCCGCCGCCCGCGAGATCGGCCGCCCATCGCATTCCGCTGACGGGCCACGCCCCAAACGCCGCGTCCTCTACATCTTCGACGAGCCCACCACCGGCCTGCATTTTGACGACGTCAGCAAACTGCTTTCTGCTTTTCGTCGTCTAATGGATGCAGGGGGCTCCGTGATCGTGATCGAGCACAACCTCGAGGTCATCAAGACCGCTGACTGGGTCATCGATCTCGGTCCCGAGGGCGGCGACCGGGGTGGCTACGTGGTGGGCACCGGTACTCCGGAAACGATAGCGAAGCTGCCCGCGTCCTACACGGGAAAGTACCTGGCCACAATCTTGAACGGCAATGGAGCGTCCGGTTCCAATGGCCATAAGTAGCCGCCTGCGCAATTTCGTTCTCTGCGCGATGCTCAGCATCACTAGCATCCTCTCGGCACAGATTTCGAGCAGCAAGACAATCCGCCATCACAAGGTCGCGGTCGAAGACGAGTCGCAGCCGCCGGAACTCACCCAGGCCGAAGCCGCAATCGAAAAGAAAGATTACGCAGCCGCCGAGCCCCTGCTGAAGAAAGTCGTCGCCGCGCAGCCCGCGAACTATCAGGCGTGGTTTGATCTGGGATTCATCTACAACGCCCTCGAGCAGCCCGCCGACTCCATCTCCGCCTACCGCCAGTCCGTCACCGCGAAGCCCGACGTCTTCGAGTCCAACCTGAATCTCGGCCTCATGCTGGTCAAGAACAAGCAACCGGGCGCAGAAGAATTTCTGAAAGCCGCGATCACCCTCAAACCGACCAGCCACGTGGATCAGGGCCGCGCCAGCGCCTGGCTCGCGCTCGCTCACGTCGTCGAAGATAAAGACCCCGATCAGGCAATCGAGGCTTATCGTCAGGCCGCAGCGCTCCAGCCGAAAGATCCCGAGCCGCGTCTCTCCGCCGGCCTTCTCCTCGAAAAGCAAAACAAGTTCGCCGACGCCGAAGAGCAATACAAACAAGCCCTCGCGCTCGATCCTGCCTCCTCCGACGCGCTGGTTGGTCTGGCCAACATCTACATGCGCGGAAGGCGCTTCCCTGCGGCCGAGGAATACCTGAAGAAAGTCGTGTCCCAGCGCCCGAACGACCCAGTCGCGCACATCCAACTGGGACGCATCCTGGCCGCCGACCAGAAATACGACGACGCGATTGCCGAACTGCAGGCTGGTCTCAAACTCGCCCCCAACGATCCCAGCGCGCAACGCGACCTGGCTCAGATTTACCTCGACGCCAGCAAATTTCCCGAGGCGGAAGCCCTCTACCGCACGCTGCTCGCAACCCAGCCCCAGGATCCCGACCTTCACTACCGACTCGGCCAAACGCTCATGAAGCTGAAGAAATTCTCTGACGCCGAGCAGGAATTCCTGGCCACTGTGAAGTTCAAGCCCGACTGGGGTGCTGCCTACGGCGACCTGGCGGTCGCCGCCAACGAAAATCAGAACTACGCCATGGCGATCCGGGCGCTCGACGCGCGTGCCAAGTTCCTGCCCGAGATCCCCGTCGGATACTTCCTGCGCGCCACCGCCTACGACCACCTGCGCGACTATCACCAGGCAGCCGCCAACTACCACCTCTTCCTCCAGGTGGCCAATGGGAAGTATCCTGATCAGGAGTGGCAGGCGCGACACCGCCTGATCGCGATCGAACCAAAAAAATAAAGGCATGCGCACCTGGGGCACAATTCTCGCGATCACCGTGGCGGCGGCCACAACCTTGGCGGTTGCCAAGGAAGTCTCTCTGGAAGATCTCAAGGCCCGGGCCGTGAACGCGAAACCCGACGAACGCGTCGGCCTCTGCCTCGAAATCGCCGAGCAGCAGGTCAAATCCGCGGACAAGCTCTACAACGAAGGGAATGTCGACGCAGCCCAGGCCGCTATCCGCGACGTCATCTCCTATTCCCGCCAGGCCGGCGAAGCCGCCAGCCAGACCGGGCACCACCTGAAGAACACCGAGATCGCTATGCGCAAGATGGCCCACCACTTGGCGGACATCAAGCGCAACGTCGCCTTCGAGAATCAGGCCCCATTGCAGACCGCGATCGAGACCTTGGAGAAGATCCGCACCGACCTGCTCGACAGCATGTTCGGGAAGAAAGCAAAGTGATGAAAGCGCACATTGCGGCCATCTTCGTGTTTCTGTCGATCATCCTCGCTCCGGCCGTCGCGCAACGCCGCAACGACCCTCTCACCCAGCCCGAAATCGACCAACTCCGCGACACCGCCGTCGAGCCCGAGCTGCGCATGAAGCTCTACGTTCAATTCGCCCGCGCCCGCCTCGTCTCGCTCGAACAGATGCGTTCCGACCCCAAGACCACCGATCGTCCGCGCCAGACCCATCAAATGCTCGAGGACTTCCTCGCCGTCTACGACGAACTCAATGACAACCTCGACAACTTTGAAGGCCGCAAATCCGACCTGCGCAAAGCCCTCAAAGCTGTCATCGAAGGCGACACCGAATTTCAGGCTAAGCTCCGCGCCCTCAAAGACGACGCCCGGACTTCCAAGGAAGAAGCCAGCGAGTACCAGTTCATCCTTTCGAATGCCATCGAATCCGTCGACAGCAACACCGAAGACCACCGCAAGCTGCTGGCCGAGCAGGAAGAGATCTGGAAACACAAGAAGAAAATCAAGTCCTGAACCAATGCAGACGAAGCTCGTGTCTTCTACGAACTGTCATCCTGAGCGGAGTGAGGCGCAGCCGAGCGCAGTCGAAGGACCTTGTGTTCCTCGGCAGCGCCCTCCGACCTGTCGATATTTCCTACCACGGATGATTTGAATCAACGCTCAATGCCTTCCCTCCCCAAACTCCGCCCCGACATCCTTTCCATCTTCCAGGACTCCTACCGCGAACTTCGCCCCGACACTCCCCTACCCCCGCTCGTGATCGAGTTCTACGCCTTCGCCAACATCAACAACACCATCCGCCTGCGAAATGGCCAACTCCTGGTTCGCCTCTCCGATCTGCTCGAAGGCGCGCCCGAACCCGTGCTTCGCGCGATAGCCCACATCCTGCTCGCCAAGATGTACCGCAAGCCGATCGAGCCTGCCCACGCTGCGCGCTATCGCCGATATGTCCACAGCCACGATATCCGCAAGCAGGCTCATCTCGTCCGCCAGGCGCGCGGCCGGAAACGCATCGCGTCGGCGAAGGGCAAGGTCTACGACCTCGATTCCATCTTCGAAGATCTCAACCTGCGTCTGTTCGGCGGCCTGATGGCCCGCCCCCGCATGAGCTGGAGCCAGGGCCGCGCCCGCAACCTCCTCGGCCACTACGACCCCGCCCATAACGCCATCGTCGTCAGCCGCATCTTCGACCATCCTGCTGTTCCCCGCTACGCCGTCGAGTACATCGTCTATCACGAGATGCTCCACCTCCGGCACCCCGTCAAGCTGAACGGCAGCCGCCGTTGTGTTCACTCCGCCGCCTTCCGCGCCGAAGAAAAGCTCTTCCCCCAGCTGGAAGCCGCCCAGCGTTTCCTGCGCTGCCTTTAGACGATCTTGTCATTCCGACGCGCGAGCGTAGCGAGGCAGGAGGAATCTGCTGGCCTCAGGCACCGACGCGCCGCCAGGGGTTGAGTCCTAACGATCTCCGGGCCTCCGCGCGATCTGCCCCATCGTGTGACCCAGATCACTCCCCGACGTGATCTCACGCGTTGACGCCTTCGGCCACGGAAGGCTATCCTAGTAAAGTTGAAATTGAAATTCATTTTCAAAATCAGAAGGGTGCCCTCTTAAGATGTTGCAGTCCTTTATTGTCACCTTGCGCGAAGGCGTCGAAGCCGCCCTTATCGTCGGCATTACCCTCGCCTATCTCGGCAAGATCGGCCGCGCCGACCTGCGCAAGTCCGTCTTCGCCGCCCTGGGCGCGGCCTTCCTCGGCAGCATCGGCGTCGCCGTGCTGGTCTCCCGCTTCAGCCTCAATCAGGACATCGTGGAAGGCTGGGTCATGCTGGCCGCCGCCTTCTTCGTCATCACCATGATCATCTTCATGATGCGCACCGGCAAGAAGATGAAGGGCGAAATCGAGAGCAAGCTCAGCGCCCTGGCCGGCAGCAGCTCGCGCGTCGGCGTCTTCCTGTTCGTCTTCCTCATGATCCTGCGCGAAGGCGTAGAAACGGTCCTGACTTTGTCCGCCGTGACCCTGAACTCCAGCGAACTCATGGGCTTCCTCGGAACCCTCGCCGGCGTTGTGGCCGCCATCGCCTTCGGCGTGATGTTCGTCAAGGGCAGCATCCGCATCAACCTGCAGAAATTCTTCCGCGTCACCACTGTCATCCTCTGGTTCGTGGCCGCTCAGCTCGTCATCAGCGGCCTGCACGAGCTTTCCGAAAACGGCGTCCTTCCATCCTCCAAGCGCGAGATGGCCCTCATTGGCCCCATCGTGCGCAACGACGTATTTTTCTTCGTCACGATCTTCGCCCTGGCCGCTCTGATGGTGCTCTTCGAGGTCAAGTCTCGCCAGCCCGTTCCCGAAGCCAACTCGCCCGCCGCCCGCCGTAAAGCCCTGTGGAGCGCCCGCCGCGAGCGCCTCTGGATGGGCTCTGTTTATGTGAGCTCCTTCCTGTTCATCATGCTGGTCACCGCGGAGTTCATTTACGCCAAGAGCCTCAGCCAGCCGCAAAAAGCCACCGAAATCACCTTCGTCAACGGCCAGGCCTCCATCCCGCTCAAGGACGTTTCGGACGGCGACATCCACTTCTTCCGGGCCAACGAAAATGGCGTCGAGGTCCGCTTCTGGCTCTACCAGAAGCCCGACGGAAAGATCGCAACCGTCCTCGATGCCTGCGAGATCTGCGGTTCCGTGGGCTTCTACAAGGGCACCGGCGGCGTGGTCTGCAAGAACTGCGCCGCGCCCATCAATCCGCAGTCCGTCGGCATGGCGGGCGGCTGTAATCCCATCCCGCTGAAGGCCGAAACCACCGCCGACGCCGTCATCCTCCGCGAAGCCGACGTCGCCGCCGGCAGCCGGATGTTCCAGCCCTAGGCCATGTTCGCTCGGCTCCTCTACGAATCGTTTCGCCGGCAGAAGCGCCGCAAGCTGCTGGCCGGCATCGCCATCACCCTCGGGGTTGCTGTCGCGACCGCCATGATCGCGGTGGCCACCGACATCGGCGACAAGATCAACCGCGAGCTGCGCACCTACGGCGCGAACCTGCTCGTCACTCCGCAGGAAGACACCCTCGACGTCGAGATCGGCGGCGTCAACCTGAAGCCGCCCAGCGACGGCAGCTTCCTCAACGAAGCCGACCTCCCCAAAATCGAAGGCACCTTCTGGCGGCACAACATCCTCGGCTTCTCGCCCATGCTGCCCGTAACCGTGCAACTGGGATCGCCTGCCGCGGTAAAAGACGCCACGCTTCTCGGCACCTACTTTGCCAAGCAGCTCACCTTCGGCAAAGACGTATTCACCACCGGCGTGCGCAATACCCATCCCTGGTGGAAGGTGCAGGGCGCGTGGCCCGCGGACGACTCGTCCGACGTCCTCGTAGGCGAACATCTCAGCGCGAAACTCGCCTCCCAACCTGGTGGCAACGTCACCATCGCCGGCCAATCCCATCGCGTCGCCGGAATCCTGTCGACCGGCGGCCCCGAAGACGACGAAGTGGTTGCGCCCTTGGCCGTAGCACAGCAAATCCTCGGACGACCTGCAGCTGTCCGCCGCATCTACGTCAGTGCCCTCACCAAGCCTGAAGACGCGCTCGCCCGCCGCGATCCCAAATCCATGAACCCGGAACTGTTCGACCGCTGGTATTGTTCGCCCTACGTGCAGTCCATCGCCTACCAGCTGCAGGAGGCCATCCCGCACTCGCATGCCGAGCAGATCCGCCAGGTCGCGCAGAACGAAGGCACGGTGCTCTCCCGCATCAAAGGCCTCATGCTCTTGGTCACGCTGGCGGCCCTCTTTGCCTCCGCTCTTGCTGTCTCCGCTGCCATGGCAACCGCCATCTTCGAGCGCCGCCGCGAAGTCGGCCTCATGAAAGCTTTAGGCGCGGGAAACTTCGCCGTGGCCGCCCTGTTCTTCGCGGAAAGCACGCTGCTTGCGCTGGCCGCGGGCGTCACCGGATTCTTCGCCGGATCATTCCTCGCTCATCGCATCGGGCGCTCCATCTTCGACGCGCAGATCACCATCCAGCCCGTGCTCTTCCCCATCATTTTGGCGATCGCAGTCATCGTAACTTTCACCGGCAGTGCCGCCGCGATTCGACGCGCCGTGCAGTATGACCCGGTCTTCGCCCTGCGAGGTGACGCGTGAGCGCCACGCCCACCGTTGCCCTGAGTGTAGCCGCGCGTCGATCCGGCTCTCCGCACACTTCCATGTTCCTGCGCATGCTGGTGCGTGCCGCCGTCCTGCGCCGCGGCCGGGCCGTTTCCGCTTTGCTCGCCATGGTGGTCGCCGCTGCCGTTGCGACCGCTATGATGAACCTCTACGTCGACGTACAGGCCAAGCTCCGCAAAGAATTTCGCAGCTACGGTGCCAACGTCATCGCGATCGGGAAAGACGGCACTTCCCTGCCCCTCGACGCGCTCAACAAAATTGAAGCCGCTCTCGGCTCCCGTGGCATGGCCGTCCCCTTCGCCTACGTTGTAGCCCGCACCACCACCGGACAATCCGTCGTCGTAGCCGGCACCAACTTCGAGCAAGTCCAAAAGCTCGACCGCTGGTGGTCCGTAAGTGCATGGCCCAAATCCGAAGCACCCGCGCCCGAGAGCCGAAAGCCGAAAACCGAGAGCGTGAATTCTCGAAGCTCGGAGCCCATAGCTCAGAGCCCCAACGCCACAGCACAGGGACTAGAGCCCAAAGCCTCAGCGCAAGCCCTCGTCGGCATGAAAGCTCTCCCCGTAGTCGCGCCCGACAACCATCCCTTCGACCTTAGCTTCCAGGGACACGACATCCACCTGGCCCCCGCCGGCACGCTCCAAACTGGCGCCGCCGAGGATAGCCGCGTCTACCTCTCCCTGCCTGACTTCGTTGCCTGGACCGGTGTCCATCCCTCCACCATCGAGATCGCCGCCAACGGTTCCGCCCACGAGGTCAACAGCCTGATCCGCCAGATCGCCGCGGCGCTTCCCACCGCCGACGTCCATCCCATCCGCCAGATCGTCGAAGGCGAAGCCCGCGTGCTCGGTAAGACGCGCGCCACACTTTACGCCGCCGCGGTGCTCATCATCCTGACCGCAGCCCTGTGCGTGCTGGCCACGCTCACCGGATGGGTCTTCGACCGCCGCCGCGACTTTGCCATCATGAAGGCCCTGGGCGCGTCCGAACGCCTGATCAGCAGTTTCTTTGCCGCCGAAGCCGCAGCCTTAGGCGTAGTTGGCGCGATCCTGGGATTTGTCATCGGCATCGGCATCGCCGCCTGGATCGGCCGCGCGAACTTCAACGCGCCAGTCGTCCCGCGCTTCAGCGTGCTGCCGCTCGTTCTTGCCGGCAGCGTCGCCGTCGCCTTGCTGTCGGCCATCGTGCCGATGTCGTTGTTACGCCGGGTCCAGCCCGCTATCATCTTGAAGGGAGAGTAAGGTGATCAAGCTCAAGAACGTCAGCCGCCTCTATCCGGCCCGCGCCGAAGAAAACGGCGGCATGATTCGCGCCCTCGACGACTTCTCCCTCACCGTCGATCCCGGCGAGTGGGTGTCCATCATGGGCCCTTCGGGCTCTGGCAAATCTACCCTGGTCAATCTGATCGGCTGCCTCGATCGCCCCTCCAGCGGCGAAATCTGGCTCGACAGCGAAAACGTCGCCAGCATTTCCGCCGTCGATCTGAACCGCGTGCGCGCCGAAAAAATCGGCTTCGTTTTCCAGCAGTTCCACCTGATCCCCTACCTCACCGCCGTCGAAAACGTGATGCTGGCGCAATACTTTCACAGCATGACCGACGAGCAGGAAGCCCTCGACGCCCTCGACCGCGTCGGCCTGAAAGACCGCGCTCACCACGTCCCCGCGCACCTCTCCGGAGGCGAGCAGCAGCGCGTCTGCATAGCGCGCGCCCTGATCAACGACCCCAGCATCATCCTCGCCGACGAGCCTACCGGCAACCTCGACGCCCAAAATGAAGAAATCGTCCTCCAGCTTCTGCGCGAATTTCATCGCCAGGGACGCACCATCGTCATGGTCACCCACGACCCGGTGGTCGCCCGCCTCGCCGACCGCCGCATCGAACTCCACCACGGCAAGATCGCAGCCCAGGAAGTCTTCGCCATGGCCGACGAGGAACAGTTCGACGAGATTCTCGAAGAGCTCTGGGTCATGGAAGAACATGGCGAGCGCGCCGAGCTCGCACGCATGGATACCCACGGCGTCCTGCCCGTCAACATCGCCGTCGAAAAGATGGTCGAACTCGGCCTGCTCACCACCACGCCGCACCCGCCGGAGACGCACAGCCACAAGCCCTTCGTGAACCCCTGCCACGACGCCATGCGTCCCGAGAGCATGTTCGTTCGTGACGGCAGCGCGGTCGTGAACCTCACGCCCCGCGGCCGCAACAAGGCCGGCGGCATCATCCGCCGCCATCGCCTTGCCGAGCGTCTCTTCACCGACAGCTTCGCCATGGACAGCGAAACCGAAATCGAACAGCAAGCCTGCAAGTTCGAGCACATCCTCTCGCCGGGAGCGACGGACAAGATCTGCGCGTTCCTCGGCCACCCCCGCACCTGCCCCCACGGCGCCCCCATCCCGCCGGGCCCGTGTTGTCAGAGCAAGATTCGAGTGGAGGAGACGGCGATGGGGTCAGAACGCAGCGGAGTGAAGGCCGGACGGTAGTGGGTTGGCTTCTCCGTGCCTGAGATGAGGTTGCTCAGAGTTCACTGTTCTACTGACAAACGTGATTTTGAGTGCAATCGCTGGTTACGCCAGCTACCTGCAGGCACTGTAGAATCAGCACCGTGGCGCACCTCATGCATAAGGCGCTGTTCGCCCCGATTGCCGCGCTCGAACTGTCTGCCTTGCTCGGTCAACCAGTCGCACAATCAAACGTAGTTGACGGGGTGGAGCGAACAAGCAGTGTCGCGTTTTTTTGCTATCGGTGCGCACAGCAAGCCGGTGCGAGTAACGCAGTCGGACCTACAGGTGTTACTTAACAAAAGGCCTCCCCAAAGAGTTTTGGGTGTAAGGGGCAGGACAGAGGTACCTCTCTTGCTTGGTATTCTGATCGACAACAGCGGCTCCTTATTGCGGCTATGAGTGTCCTCGCCATCGCTGATCACAACTATGACTCGCAAGAAGTCTCGTGCCGAGTTCATGCGTTCGTCGCAGGCGAAACGCACCGCATCATAGAACGCGGTGCGACCGGCAGGATTCAAGTCAATCTTCAGAGCTAAGAATTGACTCTTACTCATAAGTTGTGTTGCTTCTGACCGGAGCGGATGACGAGGCTTTCTTTGAAAGGTTTGCTCGTGCTCAGAGAATTCTGCTGCAGCTTGGACTGCAGCCCTGTACAAACTGCTGCTGGGGACTACCGTCTTCATGTCTTGCCTTCCCAGATCGTTCCAGGGTATATGACCCTCAGGGAATTGGCCGAGAAAACGGGAGGAATTGCATTGTCCTGCCTCAGCTGGAAATCGAGAAAACGTTCGTCCGTTAAGATAATGGAGCGAACGTATGAGGAAAAAGCGCAAGCACTACACTGCTGAAGAGAAGGTTGCCGTTTTGAGGCGGCACCTCTTGGACAAGGTGCCAATTTCGGATCTGTGTGAAGAACTGAGTCTGAAGCCGACGGTGTTCTACCGCTGGCAAAAGGAGTTCTTCGAGAACGGAGTGGCGGCCTTTCAGGCTCAAGAGCGTCCCCATCGCCAGGTGGAGGAGAAGCAGAAACGGATTGAGTTCTTGGAGAAGAAAGTGCAGACCAAGGACGAAGTCCTGGCCGAGTTGATGGCTGAGCACATCGCGCTAAAAAAAACACTTGGGGAGCTCTAACCGGCAGCTGGGTGCCGCATGACGTGCGCGACCAGGTGGTGGATTTCGTCCGGCGCTGGTCGGAGAAGACCGAGATCGGCGTCGGGCGATACATTCATTGGCTGGGCGTGACGGCCAGCAAGTTCTATGACTGGCGAGAGCGCTACGGGTTGGTCAACGAACATAACGGTTGGGTTCCTCGCGATTTCTGGTTGGAGCTGTGTGAGAAGGAAGCGATCATTGATTTCCATCGGAAGAATCCGTTGGAGGGCTATCGGCGGCTGACGTTCATGATGCTTGACGCTGATGTTGTGGCGGTCAGTCCGGCGAGCGTGTGGCGAGTGTTGAAGCAAGCTGGGCTGCTCTCACGGTGGAAAGCCAAGCCGTCGCGCAAGGGGACCGGTTTCGACCAGCCGCTTCAGCCGCATCAACATTGGCACATCGATGTTTCCTATATCAACGTGTGCGCTACCTTCTATTACTTATGCAGCGTGTTGGATGGATACAGTCGTGGCATCGTTCATTGGGATCTGCGGGAGTCGATGAAGGAAGCCGATGTTGAAGTGATCCTCGAACGAGCCAAGGAGAAGTGTCCGGAAGCGAAGCCGCGAATCATCTCCGACAACGGGCCGCAGTTCATCGCTCGGGACTTCAAGGAGTTCATTCGCATCTCCGGCATGACGCACGTCCGAACCTCACCTTACTATCCGCAGTCGAACGGAAAGCTGGAGCGCTGGCACAAGTCACTAAAGAGCGAGTGCATTCGGCCGGGAACACCGCTTTCGCTGGACGATGCCCGGCGCCTCCTGAACGGCTACGTCGAGCATTACAACAACATCCGCGTGAACAGTGCCATTGGCTACGTCACGCCGAAGGATATGCTGGCCGGACACCAGCGGGAGATTCACACTGAACGGGACCGGAAGTTGGCAGCGGCTCGGCGGCAGCGCCAGCTCCGTCGCCGGCAAGCGGCGTCGCTACAAGCTAATCTATGCTCGTAGGTGACTGGCACATGCCGATTCGCAGGTCGCGAGTTGGTCTAGGCTTTTATTGACCATCCTTCACTCGCTCTAACTTCCACGGCTTAGGAGCGGGGACGTCGGGCGGCGCGAGTATCCGAAGCTCTGCCTGATCGGGTCCAGTTGGTTTCATCTCAAATTGAATAGTATCCTCCGAGTCTTTTTCCTTTATAGTGATCCGCAGTATCCCGCTCGCAAGCGTGGCTTCCACGATAGGGTCAGGATCGCTACTGTCGTTTGCATGCGCGCTTGTAAGTTCGCCGTCTTTGTCCACTTCCATATCGGCGCCACGCACGCTCCCGGTCAGCTTGCCCTGTTGTTTCTCCAACTTGATCGTTTCGAAGACTTTGCCTTTGAATCTTGCCTGCCAAGTGCCAACAAATGGCTGCAGATTAGCGTCCGTGTTGTGGGGTTGAGTGACCTGAATGGTAAACCCCGATACTCCGAGACACGTCGTGATTAACAGTCCCGAGGCGCCAAGGGCCGAAGCTCGTGCCCATGTCTTGCGGAAGCAATTGGCTTTTGCGAGTACATTCATGATGCGATCCTCCAGTGTGTTTGTGTCGAATAGTCCCAAAGCATACCCAACAGTTGCCGGACGCTGGTTCGCGGCCATGGACTGGGCGATGCTCAAAAGGGAGCGGGCGTATTGCGTACGTGTGGATAGGCATTCCGCCGCGATCTCGTCGCAGGCTAGTTCCCGTGTTTGATCGATGCGCGCCTTGATCAGAGCAGCGGCAGGATGAAAGGATATGGGCAAAATTAAGAGTTCGTAAACCAGATTCAGAAGGAAATCGTGCCGCCGGATGTGCGCCAATTCATGACCCAGGACGGAAGAGAGCTCATCCTCCGATGCTTGCGAGAAGAACCACTCCGGCAAAACCAGAACGGGATTGTGGATTCCCAGCGTTGCTGGCCCCTTTCCTTCCAGTGACAACAATATAGGTACGGGTTTCATGCCCAGCAGCGAGTGACATTGCTCTACCACAGTTCGCATCGCCGGCGGTATCTGCGGATCCCTTGACTCATGCAACATTGCCTGGAGTGACTGCCATCCACAATACAGGCGAACGAGTCGATAGAAAACGAAGCCTAAGTAGAGCAGTGCGACAAGCCCAACCCAGAGCGGGCCGAACTGTACCGGTTGGCCGCCATGCCGCATTCGCCGCCAGAGTGCCCAGGAGGAGGTGCCGCTAAAACCCGTTTCTGTCGGCTGAACCGTGCTCGCTGCTTCCGCAGATTCGGCCTTTGGTTTGTCATTGTTTCGAGAACCACGCAAGCTCGCACAGGGAAGCAGCACGGCGAGCACCAAAGCCGCAACCCACAATGCATGCCGATGCGAAGAAGGCCCGCGACGCAATGCTCGCGAAAGAAGCACTGTGACTGCTGTGATGACACACGTCATCCAGAGGGCGTTCGTCACATACGTGACGACGATCTCACTAATCGGATTCATGTTCTTTTCCTTTTTTGCCGCGCTCGTGTTCCTCTACCAAGCCGCTGAGTTCCTGAAGCTTTTTGGGATCGAGTTGCTGGCTCTTGACGAGGCTCATGAGAAGACCGTCCACTGAACCGGCAAAGAGGTGATCAATCATGTCCCCAAT
>CAZXKO010000063.1:0-32442 GCA_964641665.1 uncultured Acidobacteriaceae bacterium | reverse complement strand
AAACGCCCGACATAATCGCGGTTCTCCATTGCCTGCTCGAACACGATACCGCTGGCGATCCCATGACCGGCTTACGCTGGTCGCGTCGCACTACCACCACGATCGCGGAGGAGCTGGCCAAACTCGGCATTGCCGTCTCGCCCAATACCGTCGCCCGCCTGCTCCAGAACATGGGCTATTCCTTGCGGGTCAATCAAAAGCAGATCTCGACCAGTTCGAGCCCCAACCGCAACCTTCAGTTCGAATATCTCGCCCAGCTGCGCTACCGCTGCCAGCGCCGTCATCTGCCCATCGTCAGCGTGGACAGCAAAAAACGCGAGCTCGTCGGCAATTTCAAAAATCCTGGCCGCCGTTGGGAATCGGCCCCGCGTTGCGTCTATGATCACGACTTCCGCACCGATTCCATCGGGGTTGCCATTCCGTATGGGATTTACGATGTTCTGGAAAATCGCGGTGCTCTGGTGGTTGGCGTTTCCCACGATACCTCCGCCTTTGCCGCTCATGCCATTGCTCATTGGCGGCACCAGGAAGGTTCCACCCGCTATCGCGCTTCCCGCCAACTGCTCATTCTGGCCGATACCGGCGGCAGCAACAGTTGCCGCTGTCATGCCTGGAAAACCGAGCTCCAGTCCCCACTGGCTAACTCCTTTGCCTTGGCCGTCACCGTGGCCCACTATCCCACCGGCGCTTCCAAATGGAATCCCATCGAGCATCGCCTCTTCTCCGAAGTCTCACGCAACTGGGCGGGCGAACCGCTGGACTCCTACCAGAAGATCCTCAACTATGTCCGCACCACCAAAACCCAAACCGGACTTCAGGTCACTGCTTATCTCGACCGCCGATACTATCCCTGCGGTCTCAAACCCACACCCGATCAAATTGCTTCACTTCGATTGCTGCGCCACGAAACTCTGCCCGAATGGAACTACACTATCAAGCCGCAACTGTAAACTTGTTCTTGCGTGCTTCCTTAGTACGCTCTGGTACCATCCCCAAGTTTTCGGTGGCATGGGTGCACGAGAAGCTTTCCTACTACCAGCACGCAGATCGCAAACCCAGTACGAGTTTTCTCGAAGTAGCACAACTCGCGCCTGAATATTTCGCAATCTGGGGACTCTTCTGGGTTCGGAATTGTTGGAGAATTCCAAGGATGCTTTGGCGAACATTCGCCAAGGCCCTAAGCGGGTTTCGGTGGCGTAAGCCAATGCCTTAACATCTGTACCCAACGTCTATAATTCGCTGCTATGACGATTCTTCGCTTTCTGATGTTTCTCTCCTTGATCGTCTGGGTCGGCGGAATTGTTTTCCTGTCGTTCGTGGAAGCGCCCACAGCATTTTCCGTGCTGCCCTCCCGGCACATGGCGGGCACGGTCGTCGGGCATTCGCTCAGTATCCTGCACTGGATAGGCTTATTCTCGGGCGTCGCTTTTCTCGGCTGTTCGATGCTGCTCTCCAGCCTTAGCACCGGGTCTGCGGAGCCGCTGGCAGCGCGCCACATTCTCGTGCTGGCCATGCTCTTGCTGACCGTCGTCTCGCAGTTTGGCATTTCCCCAAAGATGGCGACACTACGCGCGCAGTTTGGGGACATTGACACGGTGCCAGCCAACGATCCCGGTCGCCTGCAATTTGACGCTCTGCACGCCTGGTCGGTGCGGCTGGAGGTTGGAGTTCTGATCCTCGGGCTGGCAGCGGCCTACCTCACCGCGCGCCCTTTAGCGTGACCCTCTGACATTCTTTTCAATGTTCTGTCTTCGTCGCAGGCACAGAGGACGGCGCCGGAGAAACCTGCCCCACCGACTGGTCGAGGAAGACCAGGTAGCCCGCAATCAGCCTGTAAGTGTCGTAGTATTCGTCCGCCTTGATTGCGTCCAGGCGATCGCGGCTCGAGTGCAGGATTGGCCACGTATCCTGGGTCACACTGTGGATGGTGATGCGCGGGATCTTGTAGCGCGCAAAAGACTCTGAATCGCTCTCGCCGACCTGGTCGACGTTCATGCCACGTACCGGCAAATTCAACGCTTGCGCTACCGCTTCGAGGTCGCGTACCAGAGTCTGGTCCGCATGGCTCACCCAGATCTCGGTCGGCCCGAGTCCCAGCGTGTCCATGTTGACCATAGCGTCGATTTTCGAGCGCTCTTCCGGCGTCAGGTGCCGTGCATAGAAATTCGAGCCGACCAGCCCTTTCTCCTCCTCGGTGAAGCCGACGAAGACATATGTGTGCTGCCGCGGCGCCTGCCGCACGCTCCAAAGCAGGCTGGGAAGCAACGCGGCTCCGCTCCAGTTGTCGACCACGCCGTCTCCGGTATTGACATGATCGAAGTGAGCGCCCACCAGAATGACCCGCTCCGTCTGGCCGGGCAAACCACAAATCAGGTTCGGCGGGTTTTTCGATTTCACTACTTCTTCGGAAATATCCTTGCAGCCCGCATCCGTGAAGAATTTCTTGAGTCGCGTTTCCCGCTCCGCGTCCGAGCCGGTAAAGCCACGGATCCTTGTCTCGATCGTGTCTCGGCCCAAGACCTGAAAGCGTAGTTGGGCGGTCGCATTCGAAGGCAGCCCGCCCAATAGACACGCCATCACCCTGAGGAGGTGACGAACGCGTCTTGGTCTTGCGGCATGCACTGGCGAGGACCCCGAAGCATAGCACGCTCCTCCACGGGGAATGCGCACGTTGCCTGTTATCATTTCCAGTTGATCTATGAAATCCGGAATCATTGGTCTGCCCCAGGTCGGCAAAACATCTCTCTTTCGCATTCTCACCAAGGCGAATCTTTCCGCGCAGGCCCTGGCCAACCCGCGGGAAGCTCACATCGGCGTGGCCAAGGTGCCAGACGACCGCCTCGACCGTCTGGCCGCGCTGTACAAGCCCAAGAAACTGACGCACGCGTCCATCGAATACGTCGACGTGGGCGCTATCGGCCAGGAAGCCCTCAAGGAGAGCGGCTATATCGGCCATCTTCGCAACGTGGACGCGCTCATCCACGTGGTCCGTGCCTTCGAGGATGACTCCATCCCGCACGTGGGCCCCATCGATCCGTTGCGAGACATCAAGAACGTCGAATTCGACTTGATCGTCACTGACCTCGGCCAAATTGAAAAACGCCTCGAGCGCCTGGTCAAGGATCTGAAGAAGATGCGTTCGCCCGAGCTCGAAAAAGAAAACGAGTTGCTCCTGAAAGCCAAGGCCCATCTCGAAACCGAGAAGCCTCTTCGCGAAATGGAGATGACGCCCGAAGACAAGAAGCGTATCCGCGGCTTCATGTTCCTGAGCGAAAAGGCGATGCTCTACGTGCTGAATGTGAGCGAAACCCAGGCACTGGGCAAGGCCCTCGAAGCGGCCGTCGCGAAATACAATCTGACCGAAGTCGCCGCTCGTCCGAATGCGGGCGCGATGGCAATTTGCGGCAAAGTGGAAGCCGAACTCGCGGAAATGAGCGATGCCGACGCTGCCGAATTCCTGGCCAGCTACGGACTGACGGAGAGCGGCCTTGTCCGGCTCATCCGCAGCAGCTACCACCTGCTCGGCCTGATCTCATTCCTGACCATCGGCGAGGACGAATGCCGCGCCTGGACAATTCCGGTCAACACGCGCGCCGTTGAAGCTGCCGGAGCCATCCACTCCGATCTCGAGCACCACTTCATTCGCGCGGAAACCATCCGATGGGACCAGCTCCTCGAAGCCGGCTCGGAAGCGAACGCCCGCGCCAAAGGGCAGCTCCGCCTCGAAGGCAAGGACTACATTGTGCAGGACGGCGACGTGCTGCACATCCGGCATAGCGGGTGAATCAAATCAGTTCTCGGTTCTCAGTTGTCAGTTCGCAGCGACTTCGCCCAAGCGGTCGCTCGCAGGTTTCTTAAGCGACCCGAGCAGGCCCGTTGAGTATACGGCCGAGTTGGGATGTCTCCTCCATCAAGCCTGAGCCCTCGATGTCCGATGGGTACCCCAGGTTCAGCGCAATTTGAACGTGCGTTTCCACTTCCACAAGCGAGCCACGTGCATGCTGAGGAAGTGATAACCCTCACTGGCGGAGAAACGTGCCTGGCCTTCAGCGATCTTACTCGGAATCAAGACGGCAGCTCTTCGAAGCTGGTTGGTGAGGCCGTACCGTTCCTCGCCAGGAAATCGACGGGTGGCGAGGTAAACGTCAGTTACAAGCGCCATCGCTTTCTGCCACGCGATCAGATCGCGGTAGGACTGCCCCTTGGAAATACCTCCGACGAAGATCGTGGCATTCGCATCTGGGATCGGCTGTGACGCTTGAACATGGTGCCCGTTCGTCAACAACTTTGCTGAGAACAGACAACCGGGAACTGAGAACTGGGTTTTGCTATCATCGCGCTGCCCATGAGTCCCCTGGTGACCAGCATTCTCCTCGGCCTGACCGCCGCCGGCGCGAATATTTTTGGCGGCGCCATCATTGTGCAGAGGAACTGGGAGCGCTCCTACCTCAAATACTTCGTCGCACTCGGCGCCGGGTTTATGTTGGCCACCGCACTGGTGGAAGTGGTGCCCACTAGTCTCATGCTAGGGGGGAAACAAGCGGCCTTCCTGGTGCTTGTCGGCTATCTGGTCGTGCACTTTTTCGAGCACACGGTAACGCCGCATTTTCACTATGGGGAAGAAACGCACGAGGACGAATTCGTCCACTCTCACAAGGGATATTCCGTTCTCTTTGGCCTGATCATCCACACTTTCTTCGATGGCATCGCCATCGCGTCCGGCTTTCTTGTCTCCAACTGGCTGGGATGGATCATTTTCTTCGCCGTCTTCCTGCACAAGATCCCTGAGGGATTCACCGTGGCCTCAGTGATGCTGGCCAGCGGCCGCAGCCGCGGCTTCGCCTGGGGCGCGTCAGTTCTTCTGGGAGTGGCAACTTTGGCGGGCGTGCTGACGATGGCCCTCTTCCGCCACCAGGTGAACGCAGGCCTCCCGCTCGCGGCCGGCGTCACGATCTACGTGGCCGCCTCCGACCTGATTCCCGAGGTCAACAAGGAACCCGGCGTGAGAATGGCTTTAGTGGTGTTTCTGGGAGTGGGTTGCCTGTTCCTGCTGGATCACTTCTTTCATTGACAATCAGGTGTCCGGTCTTAGGTCTCAGGAAGTTTGTCTGAGCTGGTGGTGCTCATCCTTATCGAGATTCGATCCTCGACATGCTGAGTACCGAGAACTGAGAACGGCCTCTTACTCCACCTGATGCTTCGCGGTGTAGCCTTCGCGCGCGTAGATCTGGACCTTCACGTCCTTGCCCTTCTGATCCCTTACCTTCAACGGGCCCCCTTCGGGCGCCGTCAGTTCGACCTTCAGCTTGCGATAGGTGCCGTCCAGCTTGGCGTTGGTCGGGTGATAGGCGAGCGTGTACTGGTTGCGGATGTCGCTGCCTACATCTTTGAAAATCTCTGGCAGTTCACCTTCAAAGCGCGGAAAGTACGCCCGGCCACCCGTCATGTGGGCGAACGTATTCATCTGGTTGTCGGCCTGGAGCCAGTCGGTCGTGATCAGGCCACCGACGCCCATGGCCTCAGCCCGTTCGCGGTATTCACGCCCGACACTGACCGCGTAGATGGTGACGTTCTGCGTGTTCTTGAGTTTCTTGAGGATCTGGTCCAGGTTCAGCTTGCTGAAGGTATCACGCCCGGTGGAGATCAGAATGATGTACTTGCGCCCTTCGATCTGTTCCACCCGGTCGATCGTGTCGTACAGCGCGTCGAACAGGTTGCGCTCAGAAAACCCGGGAATGCGCAGCATGTTCAGCGCTCCCATAACGGCGCGCTTGTCCTGGGTGAAGTCAGTCAGGATCTGGGGCTTCATGTCATACGACACGACCGCAATCCAATCGTCGGGTTTCAGCGTAGCCGCAAAGTTGTACGACGCGTTCAGTGCGTCATACATGTAGCGAATGTTGGTGTTGGCGTACTCGATGAGCATCACCGCAGTGATCGGCGCGGTGGACTGGTTGAAATTCGAAATCGCCTGCGGGTTCCCGTCTTCGTAGATGCGGAAATTTTCCTTCTTCAAACCGGGAATAAACTGCCCGTCTTTGGTCGTGACCAGCACGTCCAGAGATACCAGAGGCACATCGACCTTGATGGAGTAGTCCGGCATCCCCTCGATCTTTCTAGGCTTTTCCGGAGCGGGCGGCGGAGTTTCCTCCGCCTTCTTCTTCGGAATGGCGTACGGCCCGAAGTCGCTGTCGGGGCCGCCCGCCTCGGGCGGCGCCTCCTGCTTGTTGGGATTCTGCTGAGAATTAGCGGGCGCCTGCTGGGACGAATCTTGAGCCCGCAAGCTGCCCACATTGAGCCCGAGGGCGCACAAAACCAGAGTTAACAACATGTTACGGGCGGTTCGCATACGCTTGGTCCCCACCGCGTCCCCCGACGCGATTATGAAAGTAAACATTTCCGGCTATTATTCTTAATGGTAGTATAGACGCAAAGCTTCGCGATTGGGATGTTTTGCTTGGTCCTGTTTCTCCTCTCCCGGCAACGACTTGCCATCGTTCGGAGTCTACGTTAAGTGGTGGGGCTTGAGCCGCGTTGGCAGGGCTCTTCGGGCTAAAATACATGAGAAAAGCTGTTCTCTCACTCGCCGCATTCTTCTATCTCTTCACTACAATTGCGATCGCAGCCGAACCTGGTGCGCACGCTCCTAAGACGACCGAGACCATCCCGGTCAGCCAGATTCATACCGGCATGCGCGGTGTAGCGTACACGGTATTCGAAGGCACCAAGCCCGAAGCCATGGACGTGGAAGTCCTCGGCGTCCTGAAGAACATGAACGGTCCCAAGGGCGACATCATCCTCGTGCGCTTGCACGGGCCCAAGGTGGAGTACACCGGCGTAGTCGCCGGCATGAGCGGCAGCCCAGTTTATTTCGATGGCAAACTCGCCGGCGCTCTTGCATTCCGGATCGGCGAGTTTTCGAAAGAACCGATCGCCGGCGTAACCCCGATCGCCGACATGCTTGAAATCAACGCCTTCGACAAAAGCCCGGGCGGAAGTTCATCCTCTGCAAGCGCGGTCCCTCGAAACGTGGCGACCAAGACCGGCGGGCCGGGAGAACCCTCGAACCCTCCCGTCCAGAACTATGCCAACTATCTGAAGCCGATCGAAGCGCCCCTCGTGTTCAATGGCTTCAGTGAAGAGACGGTGAAGCTCTTTGCGCCGCAGTTCGCATCCGCCGGCATCGTCCCCGTGATGGGCGCTGGCTCGGTGAGCGACGAGAAACAGCCCGAACCACTCGAGCCCGGATCGGCGATCAGCGCCATCCTGGTGCGCGGCGACATGGACATCGCCGCTACCTGCACAATCACCTACCTGGATGCCACGCGTCTGTTGGCCTGCGGCCACCCGCTCTTACAGTTTGGCAGCGTCGACCTGCCCATGAACAAGGCCGATGTGCTGGCCACGCTTCCGTCGCCCTTGAACGCCTTCAAGATCGTGAACACGACCGAACCGGTCGGCGCGTTCGTGCAAGACCGGCATACAGGCATCATGGGCCTGCTCAACAAGCAGCCCGACATGATCCCGGTCACGCTGACTATTCGCAACGGTTCCGCAACCAAAGAGATCCACTACGAAGTGCTCAACAATGCGCGCCTGAGTCCAGTCGCCATGATGGCCACGGTCTTCAACGCTCTGCATGGCATCAACGACTACGGCGAAGAGACAACCTATCGGCTTAAGGGCCAGATCAGCGTCAAAGGCTTCCCCGACGTAGCTCTACAGAACGTCTTTGCGCCGACCGACGCCGGACAGCCCGCCGCATTCCTGGCCGCCCTGGCGCTGGGCGAGCGTTTCGGCCGTATTTACGACAACCCCTTCGACGCGCCCTCGGTCAAGTCCGTGCATCTCGACTTTGACCTCGTCAAGGAGCGCCGCTGGGCGCGGTTAGAAAGCGCGCGCACGGACGTGACCGAAGCCCGGCCAGGCGATGAAATCACGGTGGAAACTGTGCTCGCTCCGTATCGCGGGGACCGTCTCGTCCGCCAGATTCCGATCAAGATCCCCACCTCGGCTTCCAAGGGGTTGCTGCGCATCCTGGTCAGCGACGGCGACACTCTCGATCGCATGCGGCGCGGCATGCCGATGATGGCCCGCAAGCTTGACCTGGCATCCACGATTGCCCTGCTGAACAAGGAGCACTCCAACAACCGCGTTTACGTGTCGTTGCTGGAGGCCGACCCGGAGGCGATGGTTGCCGACAAAGTGATGCCCACCCTGCCGTTCTCGGTCATGAACGTCATGGACGGCATGCGCGGTACCCAGGAAATGGTGGTACTCGGGGAATCGCAGGTCAACGAAGCGGCCACCCCGCCACTCGATTTTGCCGTTGGCGGCGCACAAGTTCTTACCATCACGATCAAGTAGCTGTGAACCTTCGCGTCTTGCTGCTCTTGGAGCCGTGTTAACCTGAACGTTCCCGAACCACATATTGGATATCGAGGTACAGACTTGCACATTCACCCGCGGAAGTTTGCCCCCCTCCTGCTCGCCTTTTGCCTCCCCACGCTCGCCTTCGCGGAAGGCACCCGCACTTGGGAACAATCCAAGTTCGAAGATCTGACCAAGGGCACCGCGACCGGGGTCGCGATCCGCAGCACGGGCGGGCTCGAACTCGCGCCCGCCTTCAAGGCGCTCTACATGGCGCCCTCGACCTACATCTGGTCGATCGCCTCCGACAATGCTGGCAACGTTTACGCCGCCACGGGAGCCCCGGCCCGGGTCTACCTCGTCAGCCCTGACGGTCAGGCCATCGTCATCTTCGAACCCACGGAACTCCAGGTACAGGCACTTGTCGTGGACAAAAGCGGCGTGGTCTACGCCGGCACAGCGCCCGATGGCAAGGTCTACAAGATCGAAAAGAAGAGCGGCGCAAAAACCGACTCGTCGAAGGCTGACTCCGCAAAAGCAAATACTCCCGACAAATCCAAGGGCCAGCTCGATCCGAACTGGACTTCATCCGTTTATTTCGATCCCGGCACCAAATACATCTGGGACCTCGCCCTCGACGGCTCCGGAAATCTCTACGTCGCCACCGGCGATCGGGGCGAAATCTACCGCGTCACACCCAAGGGCGAGCATTCAGTGTTCTTCAAGAGTGACGAAGCCCATATCCGCGTGCTGGCGCTCGACCCGAAGGGGAACCTGATCGCCGGCTCCGACGGCAGCGGGCTGGTTTATCGCATTGCCCCTTCCGGTGAGGCTTTCGTTCTGTACAGCGCTCCCAAGAAGGAAATCACGGCCCTCGCCCTCGATGACGCGGGCAATATCTACGCTTCGGGCGTGGGTGAGAAACATCCGGGCTCGGGCCTGATGCCCGGCTTCGGCCAGCCCACCGGACCCACTCCGGGAACTTCGCCCGGACCAACCGGGCAGCCAGGCATCGTGATTACGCCCTCCCAACCCATGTTGTCGGCCATGATGAATTTCCCGGCACCCGGCGCCGGCGCCAGCGGCGGCTCCGAGATCTACAAGATCGCGCCCGATGGCTCGCCCACCCGCCTGTGGACCTCGCGGGAAGATATCGTCTACGCCCTTGCATTCGACCCGCAGGCCCGTCTGCTCGCAGGCACCGGAAACCGGGGCCACATCTTCGCGATGAAGAATGAGGATGACTTCACCGACCTCCTGAAGGCCGGCGCCTCTCAGATCACTGCCTTCGCGAAAGCTCCTGGAGGTGGCCTCTACGCCGCGGGCAGCAACCTGGGCAAGATCTTCGTGCTCGGCCCCGGCCCGCAGACCGAAGGCAGCTACGAAAGCGATGTCTTCGACGCCAAGATTTTCTCTCGCTGGGGACGCGTGGAATCGCGCGACACCGGCAACGTCGAATTGTTTGCGCGCAGCGGCAATGTCGACAACCCCGACCGCAACTGGAGCCCGTGGAAGAAAATCGACCGCAGTGGTGAGATCAGCATTCCTTCCGCCCGCTTCGTACAGTGGAAGGCCGTGCTTCACTCCGGCACACCGGCGCCACGCGTCGACAGCGTCAAGCTCAACTACCTTTCGAAGAATGTGGCCCCCGACATCGATGACGTGGCTGTCCAGATCGCGGTTCGTTACCAGGCGATGCCCAAACCGATAGGCGTGGATCTCAGCGGAGGCGGCGCAGCCAACCCGTCACAGCCGCATTTTGAAGCTCCGGTCCCCACCACGCACGATCGCGACTCCATGGGCGTGAAATGGGTCGCGCACGATGACAACGACGATCAACTGGAATATTCCCTCTACTACCGTGGCGACGGCGAAACCCGCTGGTTGCTGCTCAAAGACGGCCTCACCGACAAGTTCTATTCTTTCGATGCGAGCCTGCTGCCCGATGGTGGTTACACCTTTAAGGTCGTCGCCTCAGATGCCCCGTCGCACTCGCCGGGCGAAGCTCTCACCTGCGAGAAAGAAAGTCCACGTATCGAGGTGGATACGACTCCGCCGCAGATTGAGAATCTCGCGGCCAGCACCGAAGGCGACAAGATTCACCTCACTTTCCATGCTGTCGACGGCTTCTCCGCTATTAAGCGCGCGGAGTACTCGGTCGACGCCAATGACTGGCAGTACGTTGAACCCGTCGGCCAGATCGCCGACTCGAAAACCGAGAACTACGACTTCAAAGCCGCGGTCCCGCCTGGCGACGTCGAAGACGCCTCGGCAAAACCGAGGAAGCATGAATCAACGCCCGGTCAGGTAGAACACGTCGTCGTGGTACGCGTGTATGACCGCTTCGACAACATGAGTGCGGCAAAGACCGTGATTCGGGGGAAGTAGAGCAGCAATCTTGGTCGTTGTCATCCCGAACGCAGTGAAGCGCTAGCCGAACGCACTCGAGGGACCCTGTGTTACCCCACCCTCAACTCGCGGCTTCCGGATGCAACCGGTCTGCGTTGCGCAATTCCGGAAACAGCCACGTCCACAGTGCGATCACGCACAGCGTTCCGACCCCGCCCAGCACCACTGCGGTCACCGTCCCGAACCAGTGCGCCGTCAGCCCCGACTCGAATTCACCCAACTCGTTCGACGCGCCGATAAACAGCATGTCGACGGCATTGACTCGTCCGCGCATGGCATCTGGCGTCGCGACCTGCACCAGCGTGGCCCGAATAATCACGCTGACCATGTCCGTCGCGCCCACCAGCAGCAGCGCCACCAGCGACAGCATCAAACTGCGCGACACGCCGAACAAAATCGTGAACACTCCGAACCCCGCGACGCACCCCAGCATGATCATCCCCGCGCGTCCCCGGATCGGCCGCCGCGCCAGAAATATCGCCATCATCGCCGCTCCGACGCCGGGAGCGCTCCGCAGCAGTCCCAGCCCCCACGGCCCGGTCTTGAGGATTTCACTCGCGTACACCGGCAGCAGCGCCACCGCGCCGCCCAACAGCACAGCGAACATATCGAGGGAGATCGACCCCAGCACGACCTTCTCGCGCCACACATAGTGGAAGCCCGCCATCATGGTCGAGACCGTCATTTCTTCGGCGGGCCGGGTCTGGCTCCTCGAGCGAATGGGCAGCGTTGCCGCCAGCGCAATGGCGCTCAATACCGCCGAAGACGCGTACACCGCCGCGGGACCGCCCGTGAGCGCGTACAGCACTCCGCCAACCGCGGGTCCCAGGATGGTCGCCGCCTGAAACGTACTTGCATTCCACGCCACCGCCTTTGAGAAATATTCCATTGGGACCAGTTGCGGCAGCAGCGCCCGACTGGCCGGCCAGTTGAAGCAACGCACCACCCCGAGCACAAGCAAGACCAGGTAGATCAAGTGAACCGACCGCCACCCGCGCACGGTCAGTGCCAGCAGTAGCGCTGAGCAAACGATGAATCCGGAATAGCAGATGTTGAGCAGGCGCCGCCGGTCGTGCCGGTCGGCCGCATGTCCCGCGACCAGGAACAACAGCACCCCCGGCAGGAACTGCGCCAGGCCTACCAGCCCTAGGTCGAGCGCCCGGTGCGTGATCTCATAGACCTGCCATCCCACCGCGACTGACTGCATCTCCAGCGCGGCAACGATGAAGAATCGCGCAATCTCGTACAGGGCAAAGTCCGGATACGTAGCGGCCGCCGCCGAGGCGGGAAGACTCTCCGATGCCCCCATTGTTCTCTACTGTGCCACAAGAACAGCTTGAGCGGCGACGAGTGAATCGTCTGTGGAACTGGCCTCTCCCCGCATGAGGACACCATTACCCATGTGAAGACACCCCTGCCCACGTGGGGACAGACGCCCTCGTCTGTCCGGCCGAGCAAAGCTCGGCACGCCTTTGGCTGCACGCCGTCCCGACATCCGACGTACTCCGTTTCAAACCCCGCCAGCTAGAATGAACCTGTGCAATCCGCACTCCACACCCTGGGATGGCTCGCGTGCGTCGTTCTACTCGACGATCCCCGCGTTTTGGCTCTTGATCCACACCCGGATCGAATATTGGCGTTCGCGCCGGCGTTCACCCTATCGCGTCCTGATCCCGGTCTGGATTGGCATGTGGGTCTTGCTTGCGCTGATCACTTTGCCGTGGCGAACGGCGTCGCTGTATCAATATCCCTGGACCTGGTTCCCGGCGGCTGCGTTGTTCGCTGTCGGCCTCTGCTTGTACAGAGAATCGGGAGTGAGCTTCAGCAAGCAGCAGCTTTACGGCCTAGCCGAACTCAAGGTGCAAAATGCGGAGCAACTCCTCGTGACTACCGGCATCCGCGCTCGCGTCCGCCACCCCGTCTATCTGGCCCACCTCTGCGAGATGCTGGCCTGGAGCGTCGCGACGGGTCTCGCGGTCTGCTACGCGCTGACTGCGTTCGGAATGATCACCGGCGCTATCATGATCCGCATGGAAGACGCCGAACTCACCCAGCGCTTCGGCGAGCCGTTCGCGGCATACAAGAAGTCCGTACCGGCCGTCCTTCCGAAGTTCGCAGAACCCCACTCCCGTCTATAATCCGCTCTTGGCTAAGAGCTAAGAGCTAATAGCTGAAAGCTGCTCTTCATGAGATTCGAACTCCTCATCGCGACCCGCTACCTCCGCGCCAAGCGTCGCCAAGCCTTCCTCGGCGTGATCACCGGCATCTCCGTGCTTGGCGTCGCCGCTGGAGTAGCATCCCTCATCGTTGCCCTGGCCATCAACAACGGATTCCGCCAGGACCTGCAACAGCGCCTGCTCGGCTCGACTTCGCACATCAGCCTGCTCCGCGTCCAAAGTGACGGGATCAAGGACTGGCAACCATTGCTGGAGCGCCTCAGCAAGGAACCTCACGTCGTGGCCGCCTCGCCCGTGATTTTTGAGCAGGTGCTGATCTCGCGCGGCCCACGGGCCCGCGGCGCCGTACTCAAAGGCATGATTCCCTCCTGTGAGCGCAAGGTGAGCGATCTGCTCAACACCGTGAAGATCGGGTCTGCCGATGCTCTGAACGAAAATCCAACTCCCGCGGAATCGAGCGTCGCCAATTCGCCCGGACCAACCTCGGTCCAAAATCCCAACCGCAACCCCGCCGACAACAGCCCCGCCGAACCTTCCGACTCCCTGCGCGCAGTCGAGCAACGAGTCGCGGCCATGCCTCCCATAATTCTTGGCAAAGACATGGCCGACGACCTCGGTGCCACCGTCGGCTCGATTGTCCTCGTCACTAGTCCCCAGGGCGAACTGACCCCCGCCGGCATGGTGCCCAAGTACAAACGCTTTCACGTGGTCGGGATCTTTAACTCCGGCTTCTACGATTACGACACCTCCTGGTCGTTCACGCGTTTGTCCGACGCGCAACGTCTCTTCGGCCTCGGTGACCTCATCTCAGTGATTCAGTTCAAGGTGGACGACGCCTACCAAGCTGACGTCGTCGCCAAGCAACTCGAACAGGCCGCCGGCAAAGGCTTCATGGCCACCAGTTGGATGGAGCAGAACAAGGCGATTTTCCGGGCGCTTCGCCTCGAGCGCGTGGTCACTTTCATCACGATTGGACTCATCGTGCTGGTCGCCGCGCTGAACATCCTCATTTCACTCATCATGATGGTGATGGAAAAAACCAAAGACATCGCCGTGCTCATGTCGATGGGCACGCGAAAATCGCAAATCCGCCGCCTGTTCGTCGCGCAAGGCGTACTGATCGGCCTGATCGGCACTGCCATCGGCCTGACCCTGGGTTATGCCATTTCCTTTGCTGGCGCGCACTACCATCTCATCTCCCTTTCGCCCGAGGTCTACTCCATCGATTACGTCCCCTTCGCGCCCCGTCTCATCGACGGCGTGCTGGTCGCCCTTGTGGCCATTGGCGTCTCGTTCGTAGCCACGATGTACCCCTCGTGGTCGGCCGCCCGCATCCTGCCCGCGGAAGCGCTCCGCTACGAGTAACGCCAACACCGGTACCAACGGGCCATGCAAGAGGGTTGCGACCCTTTGATTCCCGCCTTGCCCTGCACTTGCAAACTGTGACCAACGTCACATTGCATTGGTAGATAAGGGGTATACAGTTTTCGGCATACGAGCTTCCATATTTGGGAATCCGGACGTCCCGGCGTGCCTCGTGGTCTAATGGAGTGAGGCAACCTGGGCGCATCCAATTGCCGGCATCGGTCGCTCGTGGGTTGCAACTGCTTCCGGTGTATCGAAGGAGACGGCGGTTGCATCTAAACGGAGAAGACCTGGCGTTGCGGGTCACGGATTTGAAGAAGGTCTTTCGCTCAGGCGAGTCAGACCTGGTGCTCTTTGAGAACTTGTCCTTCGCGGTACGGAAGGGAGAGATGCTGGCCATCGTCGGCGAGTCGGGCGCGGGCAAGAGTACGTTGCTGCACATCCTGGCCGCCCTTGAACGCGCTTCTTACGGTGACGTATACTGCGCCAACTTGCGGCTGAACTCGCTGGCCGACGATGCCGCCGCGGATTTTCGCAACCGTGAAATCGGGTTTGTCTGGCAGTTTCATTACCTGCTCCCCGAGTTCACGGCCCTCGAAAACGTGGCCATGCCGCTGCTGTTGCGCGGGCAACCTTTGCAAGCGGTTCAGGGGGAGGCCGTGCGCTGGTTGCGCGAGGTGGAACTGGAAGCCCGCGGGCATCACCGCTCGGGAGAGCTTTCGGGCGGCGAGCAACAGCGGGTGGCATTGGCTCGAGCGCTCATCACCGCCCCCAAGATCCTTTTAGCGGATGAGCCGACCGGGGACTTGGACGGGCGCACGGCGGAATCGGTTTTTGCCTTGATTGCCAGGCTACATCGCGACTATCAACTCACTTCCCTCATCGCGACTCACAATCTTGCTTTCGCGCGCCGTTGCCACCGCGTGCTGCGGTTGCATCAGGGACGCATGGAGGAAGTTGTTCCTGAGTCGTTGGGCGTATGACCCGCCATCGCGCTGTCAGTCTGGATGGTCGTGACCGGAAGAAACATTCTTACCGGCTCGATGCACTATGAATTCGATGCACTATGAAAAGGACAAGGGCGAAGCCGGCCGCGATTACCATGGCACCACAGTGCCATCCGGGACTCCGCCCTTAGAAAAACGTTTCAGGGGGGTTGGGTTTCGAGGCCGTTGATTGCATAATGTGGTTAGGGCCAAGAGTTCTCGGGGTTAGGGTTCTGACTCCCGGTCGAGCTCAGGGGGAAGGGGCTATATGTTCGAACGCTACACGGAGAAAGCCAGGCGCGTCATCTTCTTTGCGCGCTACGAAGCAAGCCAGTTCGGGTCTCCTTATATAGAGACGGAGCACCTGCTGCTGGGACTGTTGCGCGAAGACAAGGCCCTGACCAATCGTTTCCTGCGTTCCCATGCTTCCGTTGAATCCATCCGCAAGCAGATTGAAGGACACACCACGATCCGGGAGAAAGTTTCTACTTCGGTTGACCTGCCCCTGAGCAACGAATGCAAGCGCGTGCTGGCGTACGCCGCCGAGGAAGCCGAGCGCCTGTCTCACAAACACATCGGAACCGAACATCTGCTGTTGGGACTGCTGCGCGAAGAGAAGTGCTTTGCCGCTGAGATCCTGCACGAGCGTGGTCTGCGCCTGCCCGCGATCCGCGAAGAACTGGCTCGCACCAGTCAGGAGAAAGCCCAGCCGCAACGTCAGCGTGAGTCCTCGCTACTTTCGGAGTTCTCGCGCGACCTGACCCAGGCCGCCATGGACAGCCAACTCGATCCCCTGGTAGGCCGGGAAGGCGAAGTGGATCGCGTCATCCAGATTCTGTGCCGCCGCACCAAGAACAACCCGGTGCTCATTGGCGAGCCCGGCGTCGGCAAGACTGCCATCGTCGAGGGCCTGGCCCAGCGCATTGCCGACGGAGAAGTACCGTCGTTTTTAGCCGACAAGCGCATCCTGGCGCTCGACCTTTCTTTAATCGTCGCCGGCACCAAGTACCGCGGCCAGTTCGAAGAGCGGCTGAAGACTATCATGAAGGAGCTGATGGAGTCGCAGAACGCCATCATCTTCATTGATGAGCTGCACACGCTGGTCGGAGCCGGATCGGCCGAGGGTTCGCTCGATGCCGCCAACATCCTGAAGCCTGCACTGTCCCGTGGCGAAATCCAATGCATCGGCGCTACCACGCCAGGCGAGTATCGCAAGTCCATCGAAAAGGACCGTTCGCTCGAGCGCCGCTTCCAGGCCGTGAAAGTACCGCCGCCGGACGAAGTCAATGCCACCAAGATTCTGTTCGGGATTAAAGACCGCTACGAGAAGTTCCACGCCGTCACCTACACCGACGACGCCATCAACTTCGCGGTCTCGCACTCGAACCGCTACATCCCGGACCGCTTCCTGCCCGACAAGGCGATTGACCTCATCGACGAGGCCGGGGCGCGCGTAAAGCTACGCCAGACCTCGCTGCCTGAGGACATCACCGAAGTGCAGAAGCGCATCAAGTTCATCGTTCACCGCATGGAGAACGCCATCGCGAACCACGAGTTCGAGAAGGCGCGATTCTACTCGGACGAGGAACGCAAAGAGCGCGAGAACCTCCGCGCTCTTCGCGAAAAATATCATCTCGACGAATCTTCCACCGGCGTGGTCGGCCGCGAGGACATCGAGGACGTCGTCTCCCGCTGGACCGGCGTGCCCGTCATGTCGATCAAGGAAGAGGAGTCGGCGAAACTCCTGCGCATCGAAGAAGAGCTGCACAAGCGGATCATCTCGCAGGACAAGTCGATCGTGGCCCTGGCTCGTGCCATTCGCCGCAGCCGCGCCGGCCTGAAAAGCCCGAACCGGCCGATTGGCTCGTTCCTCTTCCTCGGCCCAACTGGCGTCGGTAAGACGGAAGTCGCCCGCACCCTGGCCCAGTTCATGTTCGGCAGCGAGAAGTCGCTGGTTCGCTTCGACATGTCTGAGTTCATGGAAAAGCACTCGGTGTCGAAGCTGATCGGTTCGCCTCCGGGATACGTGGGCTACGAAGAAGGCGGACAGCTGACCGAGCGCGTGAAGCGCGCGCCCTACTCGGTCGTCCTGCTGGACGAAATCGAGAAGGCGCACCCGGATGTGTTCAACATCCTCCTGCAGGTGTTTGAAGACGGCCAACTCAGCGACGGCCTCGGCAACACAGTGGATTTCAAGAACACCATCATCATCATGACGTCGAACATCGGCGCCCGGCACCTGCAGCGCCGCGAAGGCTTAGGCTTCCAGTCGTCCAAGGAAGAAATGGTCTCGGAGAAGATCGAAGATCTGGTCAAGAACGAGGTCAAGCGCACCTTCAACCCCGAGTTCCTGAACCGTTTGGACGAAATCATTCTGTTCAGCGCGCTGAGCGAGCAGGACCTGATCCAGATCCTGGAACTCATGGTCAGCCAGTTGAACCAGAACCTGGCCCAGCGCTCGATCACGGTCACCGTGACCGACGAGGCCAAGAGGTGGATCCTCAACCAGACGCTCACCGATCGCAGCTATGGAGCCCGCCCGCTACGCCGCGCTCTGCAGAAGTACATCGAGGATCCGCTTTCGGAAGCTCTGATCCAGGGCACGATCACGACGCGCCCCGCGTTCATCGAAGTCTTCCTCGACGGCGACAAGCTGTACTACCGTCCGGTGGACTCGAAGGAAACGGAAGGCGTGCTGCTGTACGAAAACAACTAGGCTCGCGTAGGGGCGGACGCCCTCCAAAGCCTGCCCTGAGCGAAGTCGAAGGGCCCAGTCGAGCGTAGCTCGACACCTTTCAGCCGTCAGCGAAGAGCTGGCGGCTTTTGTTTTGCTCTGGCAAAATCGGGCAGCTGCAGAACCCGCCCGGTTTCCCCGGGAACGTTGGCCCTTCCCGACCGGCTGCCTCCGGGTTCGCACGCCCATCCCGCAGTCCTTGAATCCCGTGTGAATTCAAATGCTCGGAGTATATTTTGTCGGTTTGTTTGATGTGATTCGCAAGCCAGTCCTTCAAGAAGGTCAGCACGCCGATCGAGTCGCCTAGTTTTCCAGCCTCCAGGTCGTCACGGAACTTCTGCACTTGCGCGACAAATTTTTTATGCTGCAAAACATGCTCGCTCAGTCGCTGGTATTGGGCCCGCGCCAACAGGGCTTCCTCAGCGCTGAAGTGCGTCTGCGTGTACGCTTCCAGTTCGCGCACGATGTTACCGATCACCACTCGTCCTTTTCCCACTTTCATCGCTTCGTGCAGTTGATTGATCAGGTGAAACAGTTTTTGATGCTCACTATCGCAACTCTTCACATTTACGCTATAAGATCCATCCCAGGTAACTAGAGCCACGGCGTATCTCCTTCCAACTGCGCTCCACCGGCGAACAAGCATCGGCCTCTTTGCCATCGGCAGTGCGAAACCGAGGCTTTAGCCGAGAATCCCGCTCCAATGCCAATCGGCGCAGCGCGGCAGGGCCAACACGCAGTCCGCCAGCCGGGCACGAACCAGTTTTCGGGAGCTTGCCCCGGCCGAGCCGATGCAACCCGGCCGAGGAATCAGCTCCCCCTCTAGTCGTTGATCGCCTCATACGCCAGCACATGCACCTCCCGATCCAGCGTCAGGTCGCCCGTTGGATGCAACTGTCCCATGAAGATCACGATCATCTGCTCCTTCGGATCGATGCTGAACGTGGTGTAGTAGAAGCCGCCCCAGCCAAACGCTCCTTCCGAGCCTAGCTCGGACAAAGGCGACTTTTCCCCGTCGACGCCGAAGCCGATGCCAAATGACTGATCCTTGCTCACACTGCCCAGTTGATCATGCGTCATGAGTTCGACCGTCTTCCGGCTCAGCAAGCGGATGTTTCCAGCCTTGCCGCCATCGAGCATCAGTTGGCAGAAACGGGCGTAATCCTGCGCAGTTGAGACGAGCCCGGCGCCGCCCGAGAACAGCTTCTTCGGCCCTTTGTACGGATAGTCCGCGGAATAGCTGAACGCTCCCTCGGTGATGGGAGTCTCGGGGAAACGATTCAATCCCTTATCGTCGTAATAGGTGTAGGCGGTCGCCAGGCGGTCCACCTTGTTGTCGGGCACGAAGAAGTACGTGTCTTTCATCCCGAGAGGATCGAAGATGCGCTCGCGGAAGAAAACATCCAGTGGCTTGCCCGAGAGCACTTCCACGAGACGCCCGATCACATCGATTCCCAGGCTGTACTCGAAGCGCTCGCCTGGATTGAACAGAAGCGGCTGCGCGGCCAACGCCTTCACACCGTCGCCAATGGTTCCGTTGTACTGGAGCAGACCGCTAGGCACGTTGGCCTTGGCATACAGCGGCCCCAGATCAGGATTCCATTGATAAGTAATCCCTGAGGTATGGCGCAGCAGATCGCGAATCGTGATTTCCTTTGCCGGCGGAATGGTGTACGGATCGCCCGATGCCGGCTTCACAAACACCTTCGCATTCTTGAATTCGGGAAGGTATTTCGATACCGGATCGCCCAGGAGGAAGCGGCCTTCCTCGTACAGCATCATGAGGGCCAGGCTGGTGATGGGCTTGGTCATGGAGCAGATGCGGAACATCGAGTCCGTCCGCATCGGCTTGCCAGCTTCGCGATCCGCCATGCCCTGCGCCTTGAACCATGCCACGTGGCCGCGGCGGATCACTAGCGTTACCGCGCCCGCGATTCGCTTGTCGTCGATGCTGCGCTGGACGGCGCTGCCGATCCGCTCCAGCCGCTCGGCGGAGAGCCCGACGGTTTCCGGCTTGGCCGCGGGTAGTTCCTGTGCAAACGCAGCAGCGATCAATACCACTGGCACAACCACGACACGCAGAGCATTCTTCATCGGTCAGTCTCCTTCCGGGTAACACCGCAAAAGCGAACCATTCTGCTCCCTTGGTACGAACCCGGCAAGTCATTCCAAACATGAATTCACTTCCTGCACAAGGTGTCAGTCCGTTCGAACTCGCCAACTTCTTTGCGTCTTTCCCGGCGCGGCCGAATCCTAACTTCCATGGAAAAGGTCAATCTCGCCGAAAAATTCGCCAAAATCACCGAGCTCTGGAAACCCTACATCGTGGGCGAACTCAACGGCCAACACGTTAAGCTCGACAAAATCAAAGGCGAGTTCATCTGGCATCATCACGACAACGAGGACGAGCTCTTCCTGGTGATCAAAGGCCGCTTCCGCATGGAGCTCCGCGATCGCCACATCTGGCTTGAGGAAGGTGAGTTCCTGGTTGTGCCCCGTGGCGTCGAGCATCGCCCCGTTGCCGACGAGGAAGCCTGGATCGCGCTCTTCGAGCCTGCCTCCACGCTTAACACCGGCAATATCCGGAACGAGCGCACCCACCAAGAGCTCGAGCGCGTGTAGGGCCACCGAACGGGGGGTGCTGCCGAGGTAGCCAGAATAAGCGACCTCGCCAATTCGCCTCTAGCTTCCCGGCTGGGTCCCCAGCTATCCTGATGACGACCCCGCTCCCCAACATGGAAGTGACCGTCTACTCTGCCTTCTGGTGCCCTGACTGCCGGGAAGCCAAGCGCTTCCTGGCAACCCACAACATTCCCTTCAGGGAAATCGACATTGAGACCAGCCCCGGAGCGGCTGAGGAGGTCATCCGGGAGACCGGCAAACGCGCTATCCCGCAGTTCGTCATCGACGGGGAGTGGGTACAGCCCTACCGGCCTGGAGAAGGCTTCCTTTACGCCGAAATGGCCAAGCGCCTGGGCGTGCAGGAGCCGTAACCAAAACCTGCCTGCTACCTTGGTGCATCCATGTAAGTCTCTGAAATAGCGAGGATTCCCGGGTACATCGCCTTCCGTGCCTTGGGGAAAACCCCCTCAGGCTGCAAGATAGGGGGGTAGCAAGAACCTCCCCGGCTCCACCCCCCTCCCCTGAAGCGCAAGCACCACCAAACCACTATGTCCGAGCAAGAACCGAAGCCCGAAGTCGTCGACCAGGCCGCCGAAAGCTGGACCTGGCTCATTGAGGCCGCCGTAGGGGTCCTTCTGCTCATTGGCACCGGCGTAGCCGTGCAGTATTACGCGCCCGCCCCGACCAACGACCTGCAGGATCAAGTCCTCCAGCTCAACCAGCAGGTCGAAAAGCTCAAGCAGGAACAGGCCATGCCCGTCATGGTGCTGAACCGCTACCGCAATTCGATCTGCTACGTGTTTGGGATTTACCGGGTCGGATTTCCGAACCAGCCGCCGCGCCTGCGCGCCCGCGTTTCAGGGACAGGATTTGTAGTGGCCCATGGCCTTCTGGCCACGAATCGTCACGTGGCCGAGCCCTGGTACGGAGACCCTGAAGCCGACGCCCTCATCCGCCATGGCGCCGTTCCAACACTGGAGAAATTGGTCGCGTTTTTCCCAAGCTCGCCAACGCCGTTTGAGATCATCCCGACCGTAGTCTCGGCGCACAGCGATCTTGCCGTGCTTCACCTGGAATTCACGCCTTTGACCCGCGGTCTCGAGCCCCTTCCCCTGGCCAAGCTCTCGACACCTCCGGGTGAACTCGTTACGGTTATCGGATATCCCATGGGCGTTGCCGGGATGGTTGCTAAGTCGCCGACCGAGGTGTATGAACGGCTCGCCTATCGCCACGATGACATCAACGCCGCCAGTGAACTCGCTGCCCTCTCGCTCATCCGCCCATCGGCAACGGTTGGCCATTTGGGCGATGTGGTCGGCGATAAGCTGATCTACGACGCGCCCACCGCCCACGGAGGCAGCGGCGGACCAGTCTTCAATTCCGGCGGGCAGGTCATCGGCATCAACTCCGCCTACATCGACGGCTTCTCCGGCGGCACGCTCGGCATCTCAGTGGACGCCCTGCGCCCCCTGATCGATGCGGCGCAGAAAAAAGTCCCCGCAAGCGAAATGCACGTTATCGATTCGCGGCCGCGGAAGTAGTCAAACCTGGAAGTCGTCCAACTGAAGATTGTCCGCCGGACCCAGCAGCCTACGGCCTCCGCCTGTCGCCATCCGCCACCGTTAATCAACTTCCACCCGGGTCCTGACGACTGACGACTAGAGACTAGCGACTGCCGACCCACCCCGGCTCGCGCACGTGCTCCTCGTGCAGACGGCGCAGGCGCGCCGCCATCACTCCCTGACGTCCCATGTAGCCAACAAGTTTCCGGGGATCGCTTCGTTCCACCACCGGCAGGCGGCCGATATCGTTGTGCAGCATCTTCTCCGAAGCTTCCGAAATCAGTTCATCAGGAAACGCCACGATCAGGTCTCGCGAGCCCGCTTCCAGCACACTGAGCGCGCCACTTGGATGCTCATCGAGCGCACGCAGAATGTCTCCGCGGGTGATGAGTCCCTTCAGGTTGCCTTCCTCGTCCACCAGGAACAACCCCTGGTGGTGGCTGACCTCAGGGTCGTGCTTTGCAATCCGGTCGGCCAGATCGCCCAGAGGCATCGTCGCGGCGATCGTCGGCACGTCCCGGTCCATGGTCTCGGCCACCGACACCTGCTGCAGCACATCGGTCTCGTAGTCCTGGTGAATCCGCAGCCCCCGGCGCGCCAGTTTCTCCGTCATGATCGACGAAGTCGGCATGAACAGCATGGCGATGCCGTCGGCGATCACGCTCACCAGCATCAGCGGCAGCACCGAGTTGTAGTCCCGGGTAACTTCGAAGGCGAAGATGATGAACGAGAAGGTCGCCCGCGAGGCCGCGCCGAACACCGCACCCATCGCGACCAGCGCGAACGCTCCGGCCGCCAGATTTGCAGACGGCAACAGCCGGTTCACCACCATGGCAAACACGCCGCCCAGCGCAGCGCTCGACATGAACATGGGAGCGAGCAATCCTCCCGAGGTCCCTGACCCCAGCGAGATCACTAGCGCCGCCGCCTTGGCAATCATGACCACCAGCAGCACCTTCAGTGCCAGCTGCGCGTTCAGAATGTCGCTGATTGTGTCATACCCAACGCCGAAAACTCGCGGCACGAAGTAGCCGATGATTCCCAGCCCCAGCGCCCCGATGGCCGGCCACCACAACTCATCCACCGGGAGTTTCTCGAATTGATCTTCCACCCAGTACAGCAGCTTGCTGAAGCCGACCGCCGCCAGGCCGCAGATCACTCCGAGCACGAGGTAGAACGGCAGAGCCTTTGGAATTCCGAAGTCTGTGACCGCCACCTTGAACATCGGCCCCGCGCCCAGCAGTTGCATGTGCACGGCCGTCGCCAGCGTGCTGGCAATCACCAGCGGGATGAACGACCGTGATTTGAATTCAAACAGCAAGAGCTCAATCGCCAGGATCACCCCGGCAATCGGCGTGTTGAAGGTCGCCGACATCCCCGCCGCTGCTCCGCAGGCCAGCAGCACTTTCCGCTCCGAGGCAGTCGTGTGGAATGCCTGCCCCACTAGGGAGCCCACCGCGCCGCCCGTCTGGATGATCGGCCCTTCCGCGCCGAAGGGTCCGCCCGTGCCGATGGCAATTGCTGCCGAAATCGGCTTCAGGATCGCCACTCGCGGCTGGATCCGGCTGCGGTTGACCAGCACCGCCTCCATGGCTTCGGGAATCCCGTGGCCCTTGATCTTGGGCGTCCCGTACTTTGCCATGAAGCCGACGATGATCCCGCCGATGACAGGTGTCACAATCGCCCACAGTCCCAGGTGGTTCAGCCGTGCGCTCGTGATGGCGGTATCCCAGCGGTGAAAGAAGAACAGATTCGTGAACAGGCCGATCAGCCGGTACAGCAGGAAGGCGACGCCGCCCGCCACCAGGCCGATACCCGCAGACAGGAACGAAACCAGCACGATACGAAACTGCGCTGGAGCCGCCCCCGCCGGTAGCCCTGTAGAACGCACGCCATTGCCCCCCAAAGAAGGCAATACCCCGCCATTCCCGGCTGCCGGAGGCTCGATTGGCCCGGAATGTTCCCCGTCATTTTGTCTGGACATGCGCTAGGTAGACCGCCTCCTCTTGCCAGCGACCGCCGTCCCACGGTGGCCGTTGGCGTTTCGGGCTCCTCGCATTGCCCGACGGAGCGCATCCACCAGCGCTGGACCGGCCGAGCGCAGTTCTGCCCGGTGGTGCAACGACAGGTCCCGCAACACCTTCTCGCCTCTTGGGGTAAGGGCCAGCAGCACCTCGCGCCGGTCCTCGCCGGCGCGCCGCCTGCGAACGTATCCCGCAGTCACCAGCCGGTTCACGAGTTCCACCGCGCTGTGATGCTGGATCTGCAAGCGCTCGGCGATCTCTCCAATGGTCGGCCGCGCATCCGGATGCAAGCCCTTCAGGCTCAGCATGAGTTGGTGTTGCTTTGGCTCCAGGCCCGCGGCACGGGCCGCCTGTTCGCTGAAAGAGAGGAAGCAGCGTATCTGGTAACGCAGCTCCGCCAGGGATTCATAGTCAGACAGGGTGAGTATTTCCATGCCGCGGATTATATCGTAGCAAGACAAAAAACCCTGGCATGTATCGTATCACGATATGTCGAATCTAGACCAATTTGGGACTCCCGGTTCGAAGATTTTGACGAGCCCCGATTCCCTCCGCCCCTTTTGGACGCCTCGGCACCCCTCATTTACAATCCTCGGTTCCCATGTTTTGAGGCAAACGGAGACTCGCCCTTGATCCCTCGCTATACGCGTCCCGAAATGGGACGTATCTGGAGCGAAGACAACCGCTTCCGAACCTGGCTGACGGTCGAGGTCGCCGCCACCGAAACTCTCGCCGAAGCTGGTCTCGTCCCAAAAGACGCCGCCAAGGCCATCCGCGAGCGCGCGGGCTTCAAGCTCGAGCGCATCCAGGAAATCGAAGCCGAGGTCCGCCACGACGTCATCGCCTTCACGACTGCGGTCGCCGAAATCGTCGGCCCCCACGCCCGCTGGTTCCATTACGGACTCACCTCCAATGACGTGGTTGACACCGCCCAGGCCCTGCTCATCGCCCAAGCGTCCGCGATCATCGCCGAGGATCTCGAACGCTTCGCCGAAGTCCTCAAGCGCCGGGCCTGGGAATTCAAAGACACGCCCCAGATCGGCCGCACCCACGGCGTCCATGCCGAGCCGATCACGTTTGGTTTCAAACTGGCGAACTGGTATTCCGAGACCCTGCGCAACATCGAGCGTTTCCACGCCGCCGCCGAAGGTATGCGGGTGGGAAAATTCTCCGGCGCCGTGGGCACCTTCGCCCACCTGTCGCCCGAACTTGAAGAGAAGATCTGCGCTCGCCTGGGACTCAATGCCGCCGAAATCTCATCCCAGGTCATCCAGCGCGACCGCCACGCCCACTACCTGGCGACCCTCGCCGTGATCGCCTCGACCCTCGACAAGATCGCCACCGAAATCCGCCATCTGCAGCGCACCGAGGTGCGCGAAGCCGAAGAGTTCTTCAGCGAGAAACAAAAAGGCTCTTCCGCCATGCCGCACAAGCGCAACCCGGTGACCTGCGAGCAAATCAGTGGTCTGGCCCGCGTGGTGCGCTCCAACGCCCAGGCCGCCTTCGAGAACGTGCCCCTCTGGCACGAACGCGATATTTCCCATTCCTCGGTCGAGCGCGTCATCCTTCCCGACTCCACCACGCTGGTGGACTACCTGCTTCAGAAGACGACCAACCTCATCGACACCATGTTCGTCTACCCGAAGCGCATGATGGCGAACCTCGAGAGCACTCGGGGCCTGGTTTTCAGCGGCCAACTGTTATTGGATCTGGTCGAGCACGGCGTCTCCCGCGAAGACGCCTACCGCCTCGTCCAGGGCCACGCCATGCGCGCCTGGAAAGAAGACCTCGACTTCCACGAGTTGGTGCTGCACGACAAGAACATCACCGATCGCGTTCCGGCAAAGCAGATCGAACACGCCTTCGACCTGAAACGCCAGCTGCGTAATATCGACAAGGTCTTCGCACGCGTGTTCGGCGCCCCGGCCACTCCTCGAAAACCGCGAGGCGACCCACGCGGCAAGAAGAAGAGTTGAAATCGATTGAGCTGTCTCCTGAGCGTTTCTCGCTCAGAATGCAACCTGCGGTTTTCCTTCGCGCCCTTTGCGGCATTCCTTCGCGATCTTTGCGGTGAAGAGCTTTTTCCCGGACTATTCCCCGCGCGTAGCCGAGAGTCCTCCGACATTCGCGGTATCCGTGTTCCCTCTCTGCGCTTTATACTGGCGCCATGAGAACGGGTGTGAATTGCCTGCTCGCCAGCGCAGCTCTCTGGGCTGCATTCACCGGCATTCCCGCGAGAGGAGGCCCTGTGCCCTTCCAGATTTCGACCAACGCATTCTCCCCCGGAGGCACGATCCCCAAGAAGTACACCTGCGACGGTCCCGACGTGTCCCCGCCGCTGAACTGGACTGATGCCCCCGCGGCAACCAAGAGCTTCGCACTTATTGCCGACGATCCCGACGCCCCGGTCGGCACCTGGGTCCACTGGGTAGTGTTTAATGTGCCCGCCACCTCCCGGCAATCGCCTGAGGGTGTGAAGAAGGAAGAGCAGCTCCCCGACGGCACACTGCAAGGCCGCAACGACTTTCGCAAAATCGGCTACGGAGGCCCCTGCCCCCCTCCCGGCTCCCCCCACCGCTACTTTTTCAAGCTCTACGCGCTCGACACAATGCTCAACCTCAAGGCCGGAGCCACCAAGCAAGACGTAGAGCGCGCGATGCAAGGCCACGTCGTAGGTGAAGCTCAACTCATGGGACGGTACGGCCGGTAGAGTTGTCTGCGACGACACGCGGAAACGCGACAAAACGAGACCCACCACGTCCATCTGCGCGGCTCCCTAAGCACCATCATGCCTTGCACAGACTCTCCACTTCAGCCTCCAGTGCGCACCCGCAATCCTTAAGTAATTGAATACAAATAACTTATTCCTTTATCCTCCCGATTCCGCCGAACTCCGAGCATCCCTACCCCCACCTCGCGCATCCAATAATTAACTGAACAGTTAGTTAATTGAGGATGAAGAATAAGACTATGAAAAAAATCATATCCGTCATTTCATCTCTCTTACTGGTGGGTCTGCTAAGCGCGAGCGTGGTAGCGCAGACGACGCATGCGACCCGCTATGACGCAACCATTCAAACCGCCGCGAGCCAGAAGTTCGCGAGCAACCAAAAGTTCCAGAACGTGAAGTCCTCGGTGGAAGACAGCATCGTGACCCTGACCGGCACGGTGAACCTCTACCAGGACAAGCTCGATGCGGCCAAGGCCGCCCGCAAGTTGAAAAACGTGCAGGGCGTCCGCAACCTGATCGAGGTCGCCGGACCTGCCGTCACCGACGCGCAGTTGACCGAGCAACTGTCGAAGAAGCTTTACTACGACCGCGTCGGCTGGTACGACAGCGCCTTTAACTACTTCACGCTGAATGTGAAGGGTGGCGTCGTGACCCTGGGCGGAGAGACTTACAACGACGTTGGCCGCGACTCCGCGCTGGCGATCGCGCAGCGGATGCCCGGTGTGAAGGATGTTATGAACGAAGTCAAAGTGTCGCCGACTTCGACGTTTGACGATAGCCTTCGCCTACGTGCCATGCGGGCCATCTACGCCTACTCGAGCCTGACGAAGTACGCGATAGACCCGGCGCGGCCGATCCGCATCATCGTCGACAACGGCCACATCAGCCTCTACGGTGCGGTGGACAGCACGATGGACAAGCAGTTGGCCGGCATGCGAGCCAGCCAGTTGCCCGGAGCCTTCAGCGTCCAGAACAACCTGGTCGTCGACAACGGCTCCAAGCAGGGATTGTAAGAACGACGATCTACTTCTCTCTCCAAGGCACGGCGCAAGCCGTGCCTATTTTTTTGCCCCGGATTTTCGCCGCTCGCGTCGACCCCATAAAGACTGTCATCTTGAGCGAAGTGAGGCGCCAGCCGAACGCAGTCGAAAGACCCCGTGCACCTCGACGCAACCACTGGCCTCATTGAGCTTTTTCTCCCCGGTCCCGCGCTGCGCCCTTTGCGCAACGAGCGTGTCCCGAGGCAGTCGAAGGACTGGTTTTCACAACTCTCTTCTCTGGATGTTTATTGACGACCAACGACCAACGACTGCCCTCTCACACCCGATTAATCAGCGACGCCACGTACCCCGCCCCAAACCCATTGTCGATATTCACCACGCTCACATTCGAAGCGCACGAATTCATCATCCCCAGCAGCGCCGCCAGCCCCTTGAACGACGCCCCGTAGCCCACGCTGGTAGGCACGGCAATCACCGGCACTCCCACCAGCCCGCCGACCACGCTCGGCAAGGCCCCCTCCATCCCCGCACAGACAATGACGACGCGTGCCTTGGCCAAGGCCTCGCGATTCGCCAGCAGCCGGTGAATCCCCGCCACTCCGACATCGTAGATATGCTGCACATCGTTTCCCATCAACTCCGCCGTGACCACGGCCTCCTCGGCCACAGGAATATCGCTCGTTCCCGCCGACACCACGGTGACCACGCCCTTCCCATACTTCTTCGCGTCGCGCTGCAGCACGATCGCGCGCGCCATCTCGCGATACTCCGCCCCGCGCACTCTTTTCTTCACCGCCGCAAACTGCTTTTCGTCCGCTCGCGTAGCCAACACATTCCCGCCATGCTTCGCCAGCTTGGCAAAAATCCCCGCCACCTGGGCCGGTGTCTTCCGTTCCCCCAGAATCACCTCCGGCATGCCCACGCGCAGTGCCCGATGATGATCCACCTTGGCAAATCCCAGATCCTCGAACGGCATATGCCGCATACGAGCCACGGCCTCGTCGGGAGATACCTTCCCCTGGCGCACTTCTTCAAACAATTTGCGGATGGAGTCAGCGTTCAAAAGCGGCTCTCAGCACTCAGCAATCAGCATTCAGCCGACTGGAGTTCTAGAGTAGCATTCTCAAGACGAGGGTGTTTGAGACAGCTGTACAGACGCAACGAACATGAGAGAGTGGCACGACATCGCCTCGAACGAGGTCCGCGGCAAACTTACTCTCAACGAACGAGTGGTCGAAAGCTTGCACACCACCTGCAAGCCCGGGCCTCCATCTCGACCGGCAAAGCAGCTTGCGAATGGTCTGCAGATATGCCGCTGTGAAGACTTTTTTATTGCCGTCGATTCAGCGAAGGCTGTTGGCTCTTTTTGGGCGAAGTACCCTGCCGGTGAAGAGTGATTACTCAGCGTCGTGCAGCCTCCCGCTACCGAGACCCGAGGCCTGACACCCGATACCGAGCTTTCCCCCGGCTGCTCATCGATTCCAAAGTAACGATCGAAACCGTCTGAGTGCTGAAATGCCGAGTGCTGATTGCTAAGTGCTAAATGCTAAGTGCCAAATGCCAAATGCCGACTCACTTCCCCGCCGCCGCCGATCGCGTCTTCCGGCGCGGCGCGCGCAGTCGATGCACCAGGTCAAAGTATCCTGACCGGGCCGCTCCCGGTTCCTCCACATGCGTCAGGAACAGCCCACGCACGAATCCCGGCGTAACCCGGCCCTCGAGATAGCCGTCGTAGAGATCGCAACCCAGCAGGTACCCCAGTTGCTGCGTGAGGTATTCGAACTTGGCGCCGCTGCTGCGGATCCCCTCATCCAGCGACCCGCGCACTTCCTCGCACTGCTTCGGATTCACTTCCAGCACCCGGTGCAGCAACAGAAAATTCAAAGCCCGCATCGATTCCGTGAACCCCAGTCCCGTCTGCCGCTCCACGTCTTCGCGGGTCTGGTCAGTCAGGTCCCGCAGGTCGCTCTCCCGCACCGCCAGACGCGACGGATACACCACCCGCGACCCAAAGTACGCCAGCGCGTTTTCGAGCACGCGGCCGTAGAAGAAGTCCGCCGGCTCGTCCGCAGCCTCCTCCCGCGCCGTCACCCGCGACGGCAATCCCCGGCAAGCATGATGCAGGAAGCGCGCCGCCTCTTCCGCCGCGTACATCATCTGGAGCTCATGCATGTAGAACGCATTCACCTGCGGCAGGTAAGCGCAGCCGCGATCTTCCACCCGATGCAGCATCGCCGTGCGCTCTTCCTCGCTGACCCCCTTGCGCGAAAGGAGACGGTTCAGCAGCCCGTCCGAGGACCGAAAATACACTTCCGGCAGCAGGTCGACCAGAAACTTTGGCTGGGTGGTGTTGTGCGCCGAGTAGCGGTCGATCTTCAGAAAGCGCACCAGGCCGTCAATCAGGTTGTAGACGGTTGGCGCCAGGTCGGGCGCGTCCGTGTCTTCGCGCTTCCACCGGTCCAGGCACAACCGGTAGTTCTCATATTTCTCGAGCGGCGTCGCGTTAAACACGCAGATCACGTCACCCGCCACCCGCACCGCGTCCACCCGCTCAAGACGCTCGCCGGCCGCCCGCCAGTAAAGCGCATCGACGTTCTGCAGGACGGTAAGCGTCCGTTCCTGCGGCAAGGTCTCGCGCAATGCGAGCGGTAGATGCCCCGGAGCCAGGTGCGATTCGCCAAACACCACCAGAATCACCGCGTTCGGATGCCGCTGCCGGATCTCCGCCAGCTTGTCTGCCGCATGACGATCGCGCGCCCCAATCTTGCGCAGATCCTCGCGCGGCATGCAGTCCAGCCCGTAGATCGCTTCCCCATGCTCGCGCGCCGTCACCAGCAACTCGTAGAACGGATCCCACTCGTAGCCCCAATCCAGTTGGAAGCGCATCCGTTCATGCAGTTCGTTCTCGTCGATTTCCCGCCGCCACCACTCGTCCAGAATGTGCTGGTCGCGCGCGAAAATCGTCTCCACTCCTAGCACCACCGGACGATCACCCGCCAGCGCGCGCTGCTCCAAAAGGGAAGCCGCAAATCGTTGGCACGGCGGCAGCGCGTGGTAGTCGCCAATCAGCACCAGATCGGCGCTGTGCGCAATGTCCTGGACTTGGGCGGGATCAAGAACCGACTGATAAGACCGGTAAGCTGTGCTGAAATCTTTCAGATACTTGCGCCGTCCATTCGGATCGTTCGCCCGAATCTCGCGCTCCACTCCCTGCAGCGCGTGCAACTGCGCCGCCGAACGTCGTGATCGCAAGTAGGTAGCGTTCCCCATCAATCTTTCTTTTCGCCACTCAGCAACGCCGGCAGCCTGCCCTGAGCGAGCGCAGCGAGTCGAAGGGTCTCGCCCTCGCCTTGACTTCGCCTCCGCAGCCTCCCTATGCTCGAACCTTCGCGGCCATCACGAAGCTGCGCAACCAGGAGCCTCGTTGCCCAACGCGCCCCAAAACTTGACCGTCGCCACCACCGGGGCCAGCGGTTCCCTCTTTCTCAAGCACCTGCTGCTCGCCGTCGAACGTGACGCCCGCATCAAGACCGTGAACTTCATCGCCTCCGACAGCGCCCTGCGCGTCCTGGCGCAGGAACTCAGCCTCAAAGGCCGCAGCAACCTCGTCGGCCAGCTTCTGGGCCGCTCTTCCCGCAAGATCCATGCCCAATCCAATTCGGACATCGGCGCCAACGTCGCCAGTGGCTCCTATCCGAGCGATGCGATGCTGGTGATCCCCTGCAGTGTTGGTACCCTTGCCCGCATCGCCAACGGAATCGCCTCCCACCTCATCGAACGCGCTGCCGACGTCACTCTCAAAGAGCGCCGCCCGCTCGTTCTCTGCGTGCGCGAAACCCCGCTCAACAAAATCCACATCCGCAACATGTACCGGGCCGCCGACGCGGGGGCGACCGTGTTTCCGCTCATTCCCGCCTTCTACAATCGGCCTGCGACCTTCGACACGATGGCGCGCGAGTTCGCCTACCGCGTGCTGGCTCACATCGGCCTGCCACAGCCCGACGCGTACCGCTGGAAAGCCTGAGAACTCAGCAACCTGGGGAGAGCAGACTTCCCGGTGGGGAGACTTTCAGTGTAAAAACGCAACAGGACAATGAACCAGATAGCGACCGGACATGTCCGTCCGGGTTACCAACTCAAGTTCGCCATATCTGACAGGTGGTGATTTGTCGACGAAGGACGTTTCTCACGCCGGGAGCAACGTTCCAGGACTTGAACGCAACGACCAACGCCGAGCTCTCGCTGATAGCTGACGGCTGGTACCTGAAAAGCTGGTTTCCTAACGACTGAAGACTTGCGACAAGCGACTGTGCTGTTGCCTTCCCCGACTCCACACTTTTGTGCCGGTTGACGCGCACCGCCCTTCCGTACTAATGTGCAACTACACCGGAAAGGAGGTGGTCGGATGACAAGTTCAGATGGTAGTTGTAGCAATTCCAGACCAGGTGAGGTGGCTGAGTC
>CAZXKO010000062.1:0-18068 GCA_964641665.1 uncultured Acidobacteriaceae bacterium | reverse complement strand
GGACCGGCGGGACGCGGAGCGCTTGCTGGAGCTGCTGCGGAGCGAGCGGTTTCCGAAGATCTGGGTGCCGAGTCTGGAGGAGCGGGATGTGCGGCAGTTGCTGGTGCAGCGGCGACAAGCAAGTGCAGGCGCGAACGCGAGATGGAGGAGGGACGGAGCATACTTCGTTTGGACGGGGTAAGGCGCCGTCTCCACCTGCGTGTTTGTCGGGGCAAAACGTCCCGCCTCGGTTACTTTCGGAACCAGCGAAACAATTGACGGGTGGGCGGTTGCGTCGGAAGATTAGGATTCAGCCGAAAGTGCGCGGAACGGGGGAGCATGCGGGTCAAGTTCTGGGGGGTGCGCGGGTCGACGCCCACCCCTCAAGCCGGGAACTTGCGCTACGGGGGGAATACCTCGTGCGTCGAGGTACGTTTCGGCGACAACCTCTACGTGTTCGACTGCGGCACTGGCTTTCGCACTCTGGGGCAGCAACTGGAATGCGAGTCAAACGGGAAACCAATCTCCGCACATATCTTCGTGTCGCACTTTCACTGGGACCACATCCAGGGCATTCCCTTCTTCCGCCCGCTGTATGAAAACGGCCAGAACCGCTTTGTTTTCCATTCCTCACGGCGCACCCGCAGCCTGCAGCGTGTGATGGAAGAGCAGATGGCCTCCCCGTATTTTCCGGTGGATACGAGCGAGATGAAGGCGCAGCGCAGCTTCCACGACATCGAAGAGGGCCAGACGCAGCTGGACGATCGCGCGACCATGCGCGCCATGTGGCTCAATCATCCCCAAGGCTGCATGGGGTTTCGCCTCGAAACCAAAGAAGGCACACTGGTTTATGCCACCGACAACGAGCCCGGCGATGCGGTGTTCGATAAAAACGTGCGCAAACTTGCCGAGGGCGCGGATGTGCTGATCTACGACGCGCAGTATCTTCCGGAAGAATACGAAGCCCGCCGCCGGGGCTGGGGACACAGCCACTGGCGCGAGGCGGTCAACATCGTGATGGAGAGCGGCGCGAAAGAACTGGTGCTGTTTCATCACGATCCGGACCACGACGACGGCCTGATCGATAAAGTCGTGCAGGATGCGCGCAACTACTATCCCCGGGTGCGGGCGGCGGCCGAGGGGATGGAGATGAGAATCGGCTGATGGCGGATGGCTGGTAGCCGATGGCACTTAGCACTCAGCATTTGGCACTTGGCATTTAGCCAAGGCGGACTGAGGGCTAGGCAAGAGGGTTGCGATGTGCCGTGCCGCTCGATGGGGCGCCGGCGAACATCGAGGCCAGATGCCAAATGCCAAGTGCTAAATGCCAAGTGCCGATTCGTTTACTCTTTGGTTAACCTTCTGGCTTGCCATGTTGCCATTCCGCTCATATACTGCTCGATTTGTGTGCCCAAGGGTGTAGCAACCTGAGGGGTGCGCGCATCTTACAAATTACAAACTGCAATCATTCTTGGAGATTCCATGAAAAGCGTGGTGATGGAGCAGGAAACCAATCCCTGGGAATCGCAGGCGGCGCGATTTGACCTGGCCGCGCACAAGCTGAACCTCGATGAAGGCCTGTGGCGGGTGCTGCGGTATCCCACCCGCGAAATCATCCTGCACATTCCAGTGCAGATGGACGACGGCAGCCTGGAAGTGTTCACGGGCTTCCGCGTGCAGCATTCGATTGCGCGTGGTCCGGCGAAGGGCGGGATCCGGTACGCGCCCGACGTGACGCTCGACGAGGTGCGCGCCCTGGCCAGCTGGATGACCTGGAAGTGCGCGGTGGTAAACATTCCGTTTGGCGGCGCCAAGGGCGGAGTGATTTGCGATCCGCACAAGATGTCGATGGGCGAACTGGAACGCATGACCCGGCGCTACACCGCGGAACTGGTCGACTTCATCGGGCCCGAGAAAGACGTGCCCGCGCCGGATGTGAACACCAACGAGCAGATCATGGCGTGGATGATGGACACCTACTCCATGCACATGCGCCAGACGGTCACCGCGGTGGTGACGGGCAAGCCGATCAACATCGGCGGATCGCGCGGGCGGCGCGAAGCGACCGGCCGGGGCGTGCTGATCGTGTGCGATGAAGCAATCAAGAAGCTGGGATTGAGCCGCGACCGGACGCGAGTGATCGTGCAGGGATTTGGCAACGTCGGGTCGAACGCAGCGCGCCTGATGGCCAGTTCGGGCTACAAAATCATCGGCCTCGACGAAGTCGGCGGCGGCCTCTACAACAAGAATGGCATCGACGTGGAAGCGCTCTGGGAATATCGCCAGAAGAATGGCACGATCCAGGGCTTCCCCGGAGCGGAGAAGTATCCCGCCGCAGAGTTGCTGGTGACCGACTGCGAGATTCTGATTCCCGCCGCGACTGAGAACCAGATCACCAGCCGGAACGTGGACCGGGTGAAGTGCAAGATCCTCGCGGAAGGCGCGAACGGCCCGACCACCGCGGCGGCCGACGAGGTGCTGGCAGAGAAAGGCGTGTTCGTGATTCCCGACATTCTCGCGAACGCGGGCGGGGTGACGACGTCGTATTTCGAGTGGGTGCAGGACCGGCAGGGCTACTTCTGGAAAGAGTCGCTGGTCAACGAGCAGCTGGAAGAGATCATGGTGTCGGCATTTCAGGATGTGGTGCGTTACGCGGAAACGCATCACGTGAACAATCGTATTGCGGCGTACATGCTGGCGATTGATCGCGTGGCGTATACGATCAAGCAGCGCGGGATTTACGCGTAGAGAGCATTCAACATTCGGCACTCAGCATTCAGCCAGGGGCGGTCGGCACTTGGCATTTAGCACTTAGCGTTTGGCACTTAGCACTTGAACTTTGCCTCGCGCTCCGGGCAGAAAATTGATCGGTGCCGGAGTTCCCATCCGCAAACACAAGGTCCCTCGACTGCGTTCGGCTTACGCCTCACTTCGCTCGGGATGACAGATCAGATGATTCCGTTTTGGCCTTCGCGATCCTGGCGAGGGCCTTGCTATTTGTGACTTGGGGTTGACCGCGTCGCGCGGGGCTGGCATCATGGCTGGCCGCGGGCGTCTCACATCACCATTCGTGGCCTGATTTTTGTATGCGGGCGCGGGTGGCGATTCATCCCAGGGCCCGTAGTTCGATCAGCCGGGCCGTCCCACTGGCCCTCACACACGAGGACAATCATGACCAAACTCACCCGAAGAGCGACATGGATCGCGGGGATGTGTCTGCTGTTCACCCTGTCAGCAGCACCGGTGTTCGCGAAACCGCAAGCGAGCAGCGACCAATCCACCGATTCGAGCACCCCGAAAAAGAAAGCGAAGGCCAACAAGGACGCGGCAGCAGCGGACGACAAGGCTGCGGCTACCGACACCAGCAGCACGAAATCCAAGTCGAAGAAGAAAGCCGCTGCGGATGCGGGGACGGCTGCCGACACGTCCACGACCAAGAAGAGCAGCAAGAAAAAGAGCGCGGATGCTGCTGCTGCGGGAGACAAGTCGGCCAACGCCGATGCTTCCGCCGGCACGATTAAGAAGAGTGGGAAGAAGAAGGATACGGCCGCAGGCGCCGGCGATAAAGGAAGTGGCGCAGGCTCCACCGCGGCTGCCGATACTACCGCCGCTGGTTCGACTTCCTCGAAGAAAAGCAAGAAGAGCAAAACAACTGCCGATGCGAGCGGCATGGCTCCTGCGGCCGCACCCGCCCCGGCGGCCACGCCTGCGGCCAGCAAGTCAGCGATGAGCGCGCCGGCGAGCACTCCGGCCGCCGCGCCTGCATCAAGCCCGGCGCCGGCGAAGAAAGCCGCGAAGCCGGCACCCAGCGGGGCAGCGTCGGACTCTGAAGTCGCTTCGGCGAAGTCGAGCGGCAAGGTTTGGGTCAATCTCGACAGCGGTGTCTACCACAAGGGCGGCCAGTTCTACGGCAAAACGAAGAACGGCAAATTTATGAGTGAAGCCGAGGCCCAGGCGGCCGGCTACAAGTCGTCGAAGAAGGACTAAATATTTGCAAGGAGAAGCAATGAAACGCACACATTGGATCGCACGTTTGCTGGTTGGAGTCTTCACGCTCGCGCTGCTGAGTGGCATGAGCATGGCCGCGCCCCAGGCGAGTACCAAGAAGGCGTCACCCGCTGCCGCCGCTTCTGCGGCCGAGCTGGTTGATCTCAACTCGGCCACCCAGAAACAACTCGATGCGCTGCCAGGAATCGGTGCGAAGTATTCGCAGAAGATCATCGACGGGCGTCCCTACAAGGCGAAGACCGATTTGACCCGGAAGAAAATTATTCCGGCGGCGACCTACGCCAAGATCAAAGATCTGGTGATCGCCAAACAGTAGTAAGCAGGCCCCAACTTGCAAGATTACGGCGCCGTCACGGTCTGTCGTTGGCCCGAGCGGCGCCATTTTTGCGATCGGACATCTCTCAGCAAAATTCCGCTCTGAAAATTCAAGGAGGTACCATATGGGTCGATTCGATGAACTAGAGAACAAGGCAGTCACCGGCATGCTGGGGGGGCAGTTCGAATCCTCTCGCCAGCGGCTTGCTGCAGATGATCAACAACCATCCCGGCGGTGTGGCGGGGCTGGTGCAATCGTTTCACGAGAAAGGGCTGGGAGAGATTGCTTCGTCGTGGGTCGGCACGGGCCAGAACCTGCCCATTTCGGCGGATCAGATCCAGCAGGTGCTGGGCAGCGAGCAGGTGAAACAGTTGGCGGCCAAGGCCGGCATCTCGCTCGACGTGGCGGGATCGTCGCTGGCACAACTGCTGCCTACGTTGATCGACAAGCTGACGCCCAACGGTCAGGTGCAGCAGCATTCGAACCTCATGGAGATGGGGATGAGTGTGCTGCAGTCGCTGGAGAAAACGGGGACGAACGGGTAGGGGAGCGGCCAGCGGCGCGGGTTGAGCGGAACACAAGGTCCGTCGACTTCGTTCGAGCGGTTTCCGAAGATCTGGGTGCCGAGTCTGGAGGAGCGGGATGTGCGGCAGTTGCTGGTGCAGCGGCGACAAGCAAGTGCAGGCGCGAACGCGAGTGAAGAACCAGCTGCAGGCCATGGCGTTGCGCCAGGGAGTGCAGAAGAAGGGGAAGCTGTGGACGGCAGCGGGGCGGGCGGAGTTTGGGAGCACGTACCGAAGAGATGGATGGTGGGACCCCTGCGTCCCCCGCAAGATTCAAAACCATGAGCCTGGGTCGGCAACGTCAAAACCTTTCCACGAGACCAAGTGGCGCAAAGTCAAAACCACTTCGCGCCCACGGCGTGGTGTCGCTCAAAAGGGTCTTGACAGGGCTCACGTGGTTAGAGACGGGATGACAGAGTTTTGAGAAGGCCCTTGGGGCGATCGCCTCCCTCGGGCAGTTTGTTTTGGGCAAAGGGCTTTTTCGGCAGGAAATGACACAAAAACCTGGGCCCTTCCGTCCATTGCTTTCCCCTTGCGCCGTGGAGGATAATCAGCCATCGCTGTTTTTCTAATTTCCTTGGCGCTGATGATCCCCGGTGAACCTGCCTAACTCCATCACGTTTGTTCGGATCTTCAGCATCCCACTCTTGATCTGGATTCTTTCGACCGGACGGCTGACGAGCCAGAACGGCGAGAAAGAGTTGCTGGCGTCGGCGCTGTTTATCGGGGCTTCGATTACCGACGGCATCGATGGCTACCTGGCGCGCAAGCGCGGGCAGATCACCACAATGGGAATTCTGCTCGATCCGCTGGCCGACAAGATGCTGATCGCCTCGGCGTACATCACGCTGGTGCAATTCAATCCGAGTCTGGTCCCGGCATGGGTGGCGGTGATCGTGATTGGCCGCGAGTTCCTGGTGAGCGGGCTGCGCGGGATTGCCGCGTCAGAGGGCTTCACCATTGAAGCGAGCGATCTGGGCAAGTTCAAGATGGTGGTGCAGATCGTGTCGGTGGTGGCGGTGATCCTGGATCATCGCTGGAAAGAGTGGCCGTTGTACCACTCGTATTTCTTCCCGGTGCACTGGATCGCGTGGTGCGCCATCTGGTTCATGGTGTGTCTGTCGTTGATTTCCGCGGTCGATTACTTCGCCGCTTTCTGGTCGAAGATCGACAAGCAAGTGGTACGGAGCCGCCGGCGCGCCTTCGTCCTGAGCCGGCGGAAGCGAAATGCCGTTCCCACCTCATAACTCGCCGCCCGCCGAAGTTCATCCATCGACCGCGGGACTTGAGACCTGCGAGTATTCGCGGCCCGAACGCGCCACCTTGCTGAAGCTGGCGCATGCATCGATTGAATCGGCGGTGGAGGGGCGTGAGTTCCGGCTGGAGGCGCCGTCGGCACATCTTTCCGAGCCGCGCGGGGTGTTCACGACCATCTATCTGCGAGGCGAATTGCGTGGCTGTGTCGGGTACGTGTTTCCGATAGCCCCGCTTTTCCGGGCAGTGGCGGAAACCGCGCGGGCGGCTGCGTTCGACGACTCGCGCTTCGAGCCGGTGAGCCGTGAGGAGGCGCCGCAGCTGGAGATATCGCTGAGCGTGCTTTCGCCGCTGAAGCCTATCGAAGCGGCGCAGGTAGAAATCGGGCGGCATGGTCTGATGGTGAGCATGGCGGGGCATCGCGGGCTGCTGCTGCCGCAGGTTCCGATCGAGCACGGCTGGGATCGGGTCACGTTCCTCGAACAGACGTGCCGCAAGGCGGGGCTGCCCGTGGACGTGTGGAAGATGGGCGCGACGCTGGAGGCGTTCACGGCGGAAGTGTTTGGGGAGGGGTGAACCTCGGGCAGGAGACTGGGCATCTCTACAAGGGTCATGTCGGAACATAACCTGCCAAACACGATCTCGCTTCTTACCCGCACCCCCGCTGTGCTCAATGCGTTCCTGCGCGATCTGCCGGAGACGTGGACAACGCGCAACGAAGGGGAAAAGACCTGGAGCGCCTTCGATATCGTCGGCCACCTCATTCACGGCGAACGCACCGACTGGATGCCGCGGGCGAAGATGATCCTCAAGGTCGGCGATACGCGGGCGTTTGAGCCGTTTGACCGGTGGTCGCAGGCGCGGGAGAGCGAAGGCAAGTCGCTGGGAGAGTTGCTGGATGAGTTTGCCCGTTTACGGTCGGAGAACCTCGGCGAGTTGCGGGCGCTGAATCTGCGGCCGGAGGACTTTGGGCGGCGGGGACGGCATCCGGCGCTCGGAGTGGTGACTCTGTCGGAGTTGCTGGCGACCTGGGCCGCGCATGACCTGACGCATCTGCACCAGCTTTCGCGGGTGATGGCGTATCAATATCGCGAGGCCGTGGGTCCGTGGAGCGAGTACCTGGGAGTGCTGAAGTGCGCGGGGCACAGCTCGCCGTAGTCTCATCCGCTCGCGCGCGATTCTGAAGGCGCTCGCTTCGAGTTCGCAGCAGCGCGAGTTATCCACTCGTATTAAACTCCAGTCCTCGACTTTTCTTGGACTGCGATGTTCGAGCCTACCGAGAAATCTCCAACTAATCTTTCTGCGGGACAACCACGCGGTTCGTTGCTGGAACTGGCTCTTCTGTTTCTGAGGCTGGGTTCCACCGCCATCGGGGGACCGGCGGTCCACATCGCCATGATGGAAGAAGAGGTCGTGACCCGGCGGGGCTGGCTGACGCGCGCCGAGTTTCTCGACTTCCTGGGCGCCACCAACCTGATCCCGGGGCCGAACTCCACCGAGATGGCGATCCATGTGGGCCGGGTGCAGGCGGGTTGGCAGGGACTGCTGGTCGCGGGCGTCAGTTTCATCCTGCCGGCGGCGCTCATGGTGGGATGTCTGGCTTGGGCTTACGTTCGCTACGGCGCTTTGCCGCAGATTGCGGCGCTGCTCTATGGAGTGAAGCCGGTGGTGATCGTGGTGATCGCCCAGGGGGCGCTGCGGCTGGGAAGGTCGGCGGTCAAGTCGGCGGGACTGGCAGTGCTGGGCGTTCTGGCGGTGGTCGCGGCGGCGGTGGGCGTCGATGCGCTGCTGGTGCTGTTTGCGGCCGGGGCACTGGCGGGAATGGTGCATCTGCGGTCGCGGTTTCGGAGTACTCACCTGGCTGCGGGAGCGTTGGGCGCCGGGGGCGGAATGGCAGCGGCCGGAGCGGGGGTCGCCCCGTTCAGCCTCACGCTGTTGTTCCTGGTGCTGCTGAAGATTGGGGCGACGCTGTTCGGTGGCGGGTATGTGCTGGTGGCGTTCCTGCGGTCGGACCTGGTGGCCCGGCTGGGATGGCTTACCGAGCGGCAATTGCTGGACGCGGTTGCAGTGGGCCAGGTCACACCGGGGCCGCTGTTCACGACGGCGACGTTTGTCGGCTACGTGCTGGGAGGAGTGCCGGGGGCGGTGCTCGCCACGGTGGCCATCTTTCTGCCGGCCTTTGTGCTGGTGGCGGTGAGCGGGCCGCTGGTGTCCCGGCTGCGACGTTCGAGCGCGGCGGGCGCGCTGCTGGATGGGATCAACGTGGCAGCGCTGGCGCTGATGATCGTCGTATCGGCGCAGCTGGCGCGAAGCGCCATCGTGGACTGGTTCACGCTCGGGCTAGCGGCGGTGGGCGCGCTGCTGCTGTTGCGGTATCGGGTGAACTCCGCGTGGCTGGTTCTGGGGGCCGGAGCGGCAGGTGGCTTGATGGCCTGGTTGGCGGTGGTGCGCGTGCACTGAGAGTCCGCGAAGAACCCCAAGCGCTTTAACCGCAGAGATCGCGAAGAAGGGCCGCAAAGGACGCAGAGAGAATCAGACGCCTTCGATGAGGCTCAAGTTTTCTGTTCCCGAGTCTTCTGTCCCGGCTCGTCGAATCCGCATCCAAATTACTGGTCGGAACGAGCAGAGGCTCATGGCCCGTAAGTACTATTGGCTTTCGCGATCGTTCTGCGCTATTGTTCAAAGGTTGCGTCCGTTGGAGATTTGAAGATGGAATTAGCCGTTGTTACGATCGTGATCATTGTCGGGGCTTCCCTGATCCCCGGCGACTACCACGTTGTATTTTTCCGCTAGGCGCTCGCCGGCATCGCTGTAGCTGAACTCCCTCTCTCAGCTTCCCGTTGTCTCCCTGCGCTTGCCCGCAATGCCGTCCCCGGTTGTGCCGACCGGTAGACAGGCCGGTTAATCTCAAGCGCTTTACGGCCCGACTAGAAGCCGGGCCCTGCAGAACGGGGCGAGCTTCAGAGTTCCGCAGGCTGTTCATCTTGCACCCTTCCAAGTGAAGAGTCCGCTTGCCACGAACAACAGATTCCTCCTGCCTCGCTGGGCTCGCGCGTCGGAATGACAAAGTGGAGGCAGGCGCGCCCTATTCCAACAATCCCTTCTCCCGGCCAACGCACTGACCAACTCGCGCAAAGAAAAGCCGGAGAGGTTTTTCCTCTCCGGCGCAAGAGACAGACGGGGTGAATCGGAAGGTTATTGGGGCTGCTCGTCGAGTTCGACAGCGTCCCCGACGTACACATCCTCAAGCGAGAAAACGATCATTCCGGTTGAGGTAGTGGGGGTAGCGCTGATAATCACCAGCTCGCCCACGCCGCGGCGCGGCAAATCGCCAACGTGAATGTTCGGACCCCTGGTCTTGGTCATCCAGGTTCCTTCGATGGACGGAGGCCGCCGCTGTGTGTCCTCGGCCGTCGAGGCAGCGAAGGAGAGGGAATCGACCGGATCGTTCAGATCGGCGGAGTACGAGCGTACGGCGCGGTAGTAATCGCCAACCTTGACGCCCTTGTCGGTGCCGATATTCATGTAGGCCTTCATGCCGGTGCCGAGCACGGAGTCGAAGTCTTTGCCGAGCACGATCCGTCCGGCAGTCTTTCCGGTGTTCGGCACAAAGCGGTCAAAGCGCAGGGGCGGATGGAATGAGATCGAAGGCTTCTCGGTGAAGGGCACAGCAAAGTCGCCCGGGTTGATCGGGTCGCAGCTGTATTCGATCTGTGCGACGGCCATCTTGCTGCGCGTGTCGACGACGCGGACTCGTCCGACCTCGCCGTAGGGCTGACCGGCGGCTTCCAAAGTTTTGCGCTGGCCGGGGAAGACTTCGTAGCGGTTCTGGTCTTTCAGTTCCCGCAAAATCGTGTACTGCCCTCCGGTTGTAAAGCCGCTGCCGGCGATGTAGATGATGTCGCCGGTCACGAACTTAGTGGTATTCGGAGTCTGCAAGCCGCCGGCAACGTAGTTCGAGTTGGGCAGCAGCTGCTTGCTGATGAAGCCGGCGCAATATAGGTCGGCGTAGGTGGGCGTCTGAATCCGCTCCACGGGAAAACTGTTGGACGTCGGGGCTGTCCCCTGGGGCGCGTTCGCGTCGCCCGCAGAAGCCGCGTCCTGGGCCACGGCCGCCATCGCCGTCAAAAGGAGTAACAGTCCTAGTTTCTTCATCTTACCTCCGAGTCAGGGTGGGTAACCCTGGCCTCCACCCCGCTAAGCACTGCAGACACAGGGGCTTCAGCCGGAAGGTAACAAGGGGGTGGGGGAGGGTCAAGTTACGGGGGTGTCATGCGGGCTTCGCCAAAAGTTTCCCCCCGGTTGCGGGGATAATCCGTTGTTGCATCTGGAATTACGCCCCTGTAATATCGCGCCGATTCGTTCGCGGCCGATGAGCTCTTCCCCATCCAGTTTCGTGCAGCGCTTCTTGCCCCTGCGTCTGCCCCGGGTATGCCTGGCGGTCACCGGTTCCGATGCCTCTGAATTGCTCGAAAAGGCCGAAGGCTTAGTGCGGGATAACCCCTTTCTGGAGTTCCGGCTGGATTACCTGTCGCGACCGGGGTTGGCACTACCTAAGATCAAGCGATTCTTTGAGTTAAATCCCCATGCGGTGGTGATTGCGACTTGCCGCCGGACCAATAGCGGGGGCAAGTTCCGGGGATCGATCGCGTCCCAACTCGATGTCCTGGCCAAGGCCGCGGGGGCTGGATGTCAGCTGGTGGATGTCGAGCTGCAAACCGCGACCAAGTGCAAGCCCGAGCAGCTCCAGAAGTTACGGAGCCGGGCCGCGCTGATCCTTTCGTTTCATGACTTCCACGCGACCAAGAAGCTGGAGGTAACCCTGGAGAAGATGCGCGGTCTGCCGGCCGACTTCTTCAAAGTGGTTTCGACGGCAACGACGTTGTACGACAACGTGGTGATGATGCGGCTTCTGGAAAAAGAGAGCGACCGGCACTCTCTGATCGGCTTGTGCATGGGGGAACAGGGCATCATCAGCCGGGTCCTGGGGGTTCGTGCGGGCAGCGCGTTCACGTTTGCCTCAGTCAGTCCCGGGGAGCAGACCGCTCCCGGCCAGCTGACGGCGCAGGATCTGCGAAACGTATACCGCATCGAGCAGGTGGACGCGGCCACGCGGGTGTACGGGGTGGTGGGAGATCCGGTGTCGCACTCCTTGTCGCCGGCAATCATGAACACGGCGCTTCGGCGCGAGAATGTGAACGCGGTTTACCTCGCCCTGCATGCCAAGACATTAAAGGATCTGCTGGCGTGCGTGCGCGATATTCCGATCCACGGGCTCAGCATCACGATGCCGTACAAGCAAGCCATCCTGGAGCACCTGGACAACACCGATTCGCACACTACCAAAATCGGGGCCTGCAACACAGTGGTTCGGGCGCAGGACGGCAAGCTTTATGGGTTCAATACGGACACAGCGGGTGTGGTGCGGCCGCTGGAACAACGCATCACGCTCGAAGGCGCGCGCGTTCTCGTGCTGGGCGCGGGCGGCGCGGCGCGTGCGGCGGTATTCGGACTGAAGGAGCGTGGCTGCGAGGTGTTCATCCTGAACCGCAGCGTGGCTCCGGCGCAAAAGCTGGCCCGGCAGGCGAAGGCTCGTTCCGTAAAGCGCCTGGACCTGAGGAAGCTGTCTTTCGATGTGATCATTAACGCCACGCCGGTGGGCATGGCGAACTTGCGGGAATCTCCTTTGAACGAAAATGAGATCAACGCGCGCTACGTGTTCGACATGATCTACGATCCGCCGGAAACACGCCTGATGAAGATGGCGAAGGAGCGGGGCGCGCAGGTGATCCCGGGCATCGAGATGTTTGTGCAGCAGGCGGCGCGGCAGTTTGAGATCTGGACGGGGAAACCCGCGCCCTGGGACGATATGCTGCGCGTGGTGACGATCGCGTTGCAGGAACGCGCGGCGAAGGCTGCAGCGAAGAAATAGCTCACTTTCGCGTTGGGTCTCCGTCCATCCAAGGGAAGCAGGCGCTGAGCATCCCCCTGTTCGGTTAGCCGGCGTTGAAAGGTTGAACTCGCGAGAGGCAGGTTCCGATTGTCCTCCCCGTACTTCTTTGTACCAGCCTGACTTATTTTTCAATCTGTTGCTCGATTGCCGAGCGCTGGGTCGCATACTCCAAAGAAGTGCTGGGTCAGTATTTCTCACGCTCGTCTCAATCGTTTAGGAATCCGGCAGCGAAGCAGTCGGCATGACCCCGAGTCAAAATGAGACTCCGTTAAATTCATTGAATCGAGTCAATGCCACGAAGTTGTTGCAATTTGGTCGGTGACGGAAGTAATATGAATTTGGACGTAGTCATTCACGTCTGTCTCGTCGAGTACCGCCCTTTCTTCCAGATTTCAGATGTCTGACCCTACTTTCGCGAATGCAAAGAGACGGGTTGCCCGTCCCTGCCTAGATTCGGAGAGATCGATATGGCGTGGTACGCATACTGCCTGACCGAACATCAGGCACTCCCCAATGGTACCCGTGCCCGGCGTCCCTTCCTGTTGGAAGGCATCCAGGGCGTCAATGGAGCCCCCGTCCTCAGCTATCCGAGTGGAGAATTCGCTGTAGTGGTCAGCGAGTACGATCGGGCAACTCACAAAGTAGATGAAAAGACGGTTTTGGAGCACGCGCGTGTGGTCAGCGTGTGCTTCCGGAACTCAACCGTCCTGCCGTTCCGATTTGGAACGATCTTTGACAGCGACGATGCCCTGCGGCAGGCGGTGCGAACCAACCGCCGGGCTTTTGGACTGAGCGTCGAAAAACTACGCGGCAAGTCCGAAATGCGCCTGAAGCTGGTCGTCCGTGACGGATCGCTCCGCGAGGCCATGATCAACGTGGAATTGCCTGATACGGTTGGGCGGGAGTATCTGGCGAAGTTGCGGGAGAAGGCTTCCAAGGAGAGAGAGCGGCAGACCAAGGCGCGCGCCCTCTCGGTACAGGTTCACAAGCTCTTCAACCCTCTGGAAGAAGAGATCAGCTGTAAGAAGGTCGCTTCCGACGGTATGTTGATCGACATCGCCCACCTGATTGACTCCAAGTCCGTTGAGAAATACCAGAACCGTTACAACATGGCCGCGAAGCAGCTGAAGAACTGCCAGCTCGTGATCAGCGGGCCGTGGCCCCCGTACCATTTCCTGCCCGGGAAGTTGCGGACGGTCGCAGGAAACAGCTAGAACTGAGTTCACGCTTTGCCAGGCCCCTGCCGGACGGCGGGGGTTTTGTTTTTGAGGCAAAGGAAAAGCAGTGGACTGCAACGAATGTGCAGCAATCTGCAGCTTGGGAAAGAGTTAGGTTTGAACAGGTTACGTCCGCCCTCCCGAGACAGCGGGTTTAAGCCGCACCTCGACAAGGACTTACGGTGACAAGCGTCACAAGCCCATGTGACGAATTGCTTTGGCTCGGCAGTTGCACAATTCCTGAACAACAAAAGAGGCCGCAACCAGAAGAATGACCTTCACCACAACCCAAAGTTCTCGACAACTTCCTATTGGTCGTTCTGCTTGTCAGAACGACATCTTGCAAAGTCTTCCCTGACTTCCCGCCTCACTGCCTCTTTGAACAGTGGCCCCAGAAATGGGGCCGCTTTTTTTGGTTGTGGGGTCCTTCATATGGAGGACAGGCGGCATTCAGTCGTTGGCACTTGGCACTTGGCCAGGATGGTTTCCGTGGTCGTCAACCACCACGAGCCCGCGACCACTGAGCCGACAAGCCAGACATCTCGTCACTCACCTGCCTCACACCGAGGCGGCACCGCAACTGCCAAAGATTAGGCGCTGGGTGCCAACCATTCGGCAACAAGACCTGTCCTTCCAAGACGATCCGAAGAAAATGCTAGTCGATTTTCTTGTTCGCTGAGTCACCTTCCTGTAACCTGTGAAGATGCTCCAGCCATCTCTCAGGAGGTCGATGAGGTTATGAGGGATTTTTATCAGGTTCTGCGTGAGAAGGAACTAGCAGTGATCAAGGTGCGGGAAGAAATTGAGGCGTTGCGCAACATCATACCCTTGCTCGAGGACGATGAAGACGGAGCCCCGCCGGCTTCTCCGGTGTATCCGATGCACGCAGTAACCAACGAGTAGAAAGCTCCGGGCGGAAGCGAAGGTCCGAAAGAGGAGGGGTCCTGGTCTTGGAGGTTCGGCGGAACCGCAGTTGGCGAATGCTGGTTGCAGGTTTTGCGGTCCTATTCTTCTTCCTCCTTACCAGACTGAACCTGGCAGCGGGTCAGAACCCGCGCGAGGCGGGCGAGAAGGTCCACCCTCTCCCACCACAGCTCACGGCGGAACTCGTAAAGCTGCGCGAAGCGGCCCTCGTTGACGACTACGCCTACCGGCAGGTCGCGCATCTCACCGAAAACATTGGCCCACGTCCCAGCGGGTCGCCGCAGGCGCAGAAAGCGGCGGAGTACGTCGCCGACGAACTGCGCAAACTTGGACTCGAAGTCCGGTTGGAAGAAGTCAAAGTGCCGCACTGGGTGCGTGGCGCCGAGACGGCGGAGTTGGTGGAATTCCCCGGCCAGACTCCCAATACCCGCCAGAAGATTGTCGTCACCGCGCTGGGTGGAAGCCCCGGCACTCCGGGCGAGGGAATCACCGCGGACGTAGTCGTGGTTCGCAATTTTGAGCAGCTGAACACCCTCGGACGCAGCCAGGTGGCGGGACGAATCGTTCTCTTCAACGCTCCCTTTGACAAGCAGAAGGCAGCCGCAGGGCTCGCGCTCGATGCCTATGGCGAAGCAGTTGTTTACCGGGGGGCGGGCGCCACGGCAGCCGCAGCGCTCGGTGCGGTGGGATCCCTGGTGCGGTCGGTGGGCGGGGCAGAGTATCGGCTACCGCACACCGGCTACAGCACGCCAGCGGGAATCCCAGCGGGTGCAGTCACGGCCGAAGACGCAGACCTCATTTCGGACCTAGCAACTGAAGGCAAGGTGCGCATGCACCTGACGCTGACGCCGCAGAGCCTCCCTGAGACAACCGGATACAACGTGGTGGGCGATCTGCGGGGGAGTGAACATCCGGAGCAGGTCGTGGTCGTCTCGGGACACCTGGATTCATGGGACCTGGGCACCGGCGCGATCGACGACGCGGCCGGGGTGGCGGTTGCGATGGAGACGGCACAACTGCTGCAGCAGCTCCAGCTTCACCCGAAGCGAACCATTCGCGTGATCGCATGGATGGATGAAGAGAGCGGAGGGCGCGGCCGCCAGGCTTACACTGCCGCTCATTCCGCGGAGTTCCCCAACCATGTGGCAGCAATCGAGAGCGACCTGGGGGCAGCGCACCCGTTAGGGTTCAATGCGAAGGTCAGCCCGCACGATTTGGAATTCCTGCGTCCGGTGCTCGACATTCTTCAAAGTCTGGGTGCGAACGTGATCAAGGAAACGCCCTTCGCGCCGGGTGCCGATATTGCGGGCATGTCGCAGGCGGGTGTGCCGACGCTCGGGATCATGCAGGACGGGCGCACCTACTTCAACTACCACCACACTGCCGCCGACACGCTCGACAAGATTGTTCCCCGCGAGCTGCGCGAGAACGCCGCGGCCATGGCGGTCATGGGCTATGCTCTGGCCAGCATCGACCAGCCTCTGCCAAGATAAGCAGGTGGTTGAACCACCGATCCTCATTAATTTTAGACGCCGACCCAAAGTGGGAAAACATAACAGCCGAAAGAAAGCGGCCGAGCCTTCCCCCCCGGTTGACGCATCTCAATTTGAGCGCATATCATTTTTGTTTGGCCTCAGGTATGCGGAGGGCCCGGGAGGCGCGACTTTTGGCAGTCGAGCGATCATTCCATGGATAAGAAAAAGCTGGATGCTTTCAAGAAACGACTGGAGACACGGCAGCAGGAGCTGCGCCGGACGGTTTCGCGGACCGAACAGGACGGGCGGTCGGCGGACGAAGACGCCACGCAGGACATCGCCGACAAGGCGGCCAACTCCTATAACAAGGAATTCCTCTTTCACCAGAGCAACAACGAGCGCCAGTTGCTGCAGATGGTGGAGAAGGCCCTGTCCCGCATTCGCGAAGGCAGTTTCGGCGAGTGCATCCACTGCGGCAAAGAGATCAACGCCAAGCGCCTGGAGGCAGTCCCCTGGACGCGGCACTGCATCGAGTGCCAGGAGAAGTTAGAGCAGGGGTTGCTCGAAGAAGCTCCCAGATAAGGGATCGTTTGCCGATGCAGAGTTGAGGCCGCCGGGTTGGCGGCTTCTGGCTTTTGGGCGCTGCCTGGTTTGGTACCGCGCACGAGACACAAGGTCCCTCGACTTGGTTCGGCTGCGCCTCACTGCGCTCGGGATGACAGGGTAGGAAAGATCCGGCTGAGTCTTCCAAAGTTCCGCGATTGACGATCTCGGAACCTTGTTTTTGCGCAGCCTCGCGTCAAGCCATTTAAGAATGTAACTCTGGAGCCAGCCGTCGAGACATTGGAAATGTAACCGAAGACCCGCCGTCACCGCGGCTGTGGGAAAGTGGGAATCGCGCGTTCTTTGCGCGATTTCCAAGCTTGGTGGGAAAGTCGTTTTTTTGACTTTTCCACCGAGCGGCTTTTCCACAGCCGTTTCGCCGGCCGCGTAGTGTTTTTTCTTGCGCCTGCGCAGCGCGATTCTCCGCGGTCACTTTCGGACTGAGCCGCCGATTCGCCAGGTCATAAATGCGCTGCAGTTTCTGATCAATCAACTTCCCCAGTTGAAACGGATCCAGACTCTGGCGCAGCTTTTTGAGTTCCGCCACCCGCTCCGGCTTGGCCTGTGCGCCAGCCCGCACCCGCTCCATCGGCGTCTGCGCTGCGTCATACACGCGCCGCACTTTCGATCCCACGCGGACCTTTTTCACCAGCTTCACCGAGGGTAGATACAGGTTCATCCACAAACGCAGCTCGTGACGATAGAGATCGTTGATGGCCTCCACCGCCGCGCTCGAGTCGTAGCGTTCCCACCCCAGCAGCTTGCGCACGTGCGTCCAGTTCTTCTGCTCTACATGCGCATTGTCATCCTTCTTGTAGGGCCGTCCGCGCGTAAGCTGGATCTGTTTCTGCTCGCACCACCGCTTCAGATGCCAGTTGATAAACTCCGATCCGTTGTCCGAATCCACCCCCAGAAGACGGAAGGGCAACACGCCTTCGATCTCATCTAGGGCTTGCTGCACCGCCACTTGACTCTTCCCCAACAGGGCACGCGACTCCGTCCAGCCGCTATGGATGTCGGTCAGATTCAGAGTATGGGTGAACTCTCCTTCCCCTGAGTTCCCGCAATGCGCCACCAAGTCGATCTCGCTGAACCCGGGCGAAGTCACGTCCCAACTATCGGTCTTTACCGGAATGTGATGCTTCAGCAGAGAGCCCGGCTTGGTGCGTCCGTAGACACGCCGCTTCCGCTCGCTCTTCTGGATCCGCAAGCGCCGGTCAATTTGTCGAGCACTGATGCTCAGAAGCTGCTTCTCCTCCGCGGCCGTTATCCGGTAGCGCTTGCGAATCCAGGGCATCCAGTTCGGCAGCAAGGCTTTCAGTCGCACCGACCAGGGATATCCCGCAGCTTCCCAAATCGCCGCTAGCACCGAGAGCACTCGCCGGCCATAGCGCGGTCGGCGTTCACGCCGTTGCCGCTCCGCTTGCTTTCCGGGAGGAGCTCCATTCAGAAGACGGATCGCGTATTTCCGGTGGTAACTGGTGTTCAGACAAAATTCGTTCAGCATCATTTGCTTCGCTTCCCGCCCCGCCTGGTGATAACGCTCATACACGGCCCGGAAATATTCCCACTTCGCCTTGCGTCCCAATCCAACCCTCCTCAAATTCTCTGTTGAGTCGGGTTACATCCTACGTGTCTCGACGGCCTCCCCTCGGGTTACATTTAGCATGGCTCGATGCGAGGGGGTTACGCCATTCACGCGCACAAGCTATAATGACTAGAGGAATGTTACTCGATGCGCCATCAGACCTCCAATTCGCACCTGCTCGTGTGCTG
>CAZXKO010000061.1:0-38083 GCA_964641665.1 uncultured Acidobacteriaceae bacterium | reverse complement strand
ATCAAGATGAATCTCTGATTTCGAACGGTGCGCCGAAGTGACGAATCGGGAAGCGCGCAAAACTTCGACCGGGGGAGGTTGAGTGCAATGAGGATTTTTTACCAACTGACTCCCGCGCTATGATGCCGACGTGTGTTTGCTGAAGGGGAGTCGCATGTCAAAAATCGTTCGTTTCAGGTTTATGGGAAGTTGGTGGTGGTTCTGGTTGCTCTGCGTGTCTGGTATAGGGCTGCCACTTGCGGTCCTGTACTTGTTAACTGGTACGGTTCGCATGGATACAGATGTGGATGATCCCGAACAAATTGCCGAAGACTTGTACTCCGGCAAATTAGTCGGAAAGCAATGAAGAGCAAAAGGCAACGATAGGGCGTTGCCAATCTTGTGCACGATGAGCGTAATGATTCCATAACAATGTCGGCTTCCAGGCCCGACTAAACTTTGGTGGTGCCAACCAACCAAGGCTCGGAGGAAAGGAGCACCGGCCACCCCGCTGGGGTGGTTGTATGACTCAGAAACGCTGTCCCACACGTGTGGTGAGTATCAGCGCGCTGGGTGGCAAATTTAAAATCTCAGGCACAACGAGGCTTGGCAGCTAAGGCCGCATATTCGTTTGGTGTGTTCCTGCCCGATAAAGGAGCATGGCTCCGGTACTGGCGATTGTGTAGATGGTGGCGGCGTCGTTCTGAAAAGAACAACGGCCCGACCCCGATGGAGAGACTGTGTAAGGGTCGCCGACCGGGCCGAGCCGAGTTGAATTCACCGTGGGAAGATTAGCATGAAACCCCAGCAACTGAAGAAAAACAAGAAAGCAAACTGCCGCCCAACACCAAGCCACTGGCACGCGATGAACCGCAAGCAACGGCGGGAGATAACGCGGAAAATCCAGAGCGAAGATCTCAGTTTAGAAGTCGTGCATCCCGACGCCGCCGGCATTGATATCGGCAACGAATCCCACTATGTGGCCGTGCCGCCGACACGGGACAGCCAACCCGTACGCCGCTTCGGATGTACTACGTGGGAACTGAAGGAGATGGCGGTCTGGTTGAAGCAGTGTGCGATTCGGACCATAGCCCTGCAATCGACTGGGGTGTACTGGATCGCGGTCTACGACATTCTCGAGCAAGTCGATTTCGAAGTGTATCTCGTGAATGCCAACCAGACAAAGAACTTACCCGGGCGCAAAAGCGATGTGCAGGAGAATCAATGGCTGATGAAGCTGCACACCTATGGTCTGTTGCGGAACTCGTTTCGGCCCTCTCAAGAAATCCGCACGATGCGAACTTATTGGCGGCAGCGCAATGATCTGGTGTGGGCAGCCGGGCGGCATATTCAGCCGATGCAGAAGGCGCTCACACAAATGAATATCCAGCTAGCCAATGTGTTAAGTGACATGAGCGGAGTGACGGGACAAGCGATCGTCAAAGCCATTCTGGCCGGCGAACGCGATCCCTATCAGCCAGCCGCGCTCCGGAATTGGCGGGTGAAGGCGAGCGAGGAAGAAATCGCACGCAGTCTGGAAGGCAACTGGCAAGAAGATCTGCTGTTTGTGCTGCAGCAGGAGCAGGATGGCTACGAGTTTTGCCAGAAGCAGATGGCCGAATGCGATCAGCGGCTACAGCAGTATCTCCAGCAGCAACAAGACCGAAGCCACGGAGCCAGCCTGCCCGAAGAAAAGCGGAAGGAGCGGCTCCGCAAGAAAAAGAAGGGGAATGCACCACAGTTCGACCTGCGCGCAGAACTATTTCGCATGACCGGGACCGACCTGACCCGAATCGATGGGATTGACGTCACCACGACTATGACGATTCTTAGTGAAGCAGGATGGGATATGAGCAAGTGGAAAACGGAACACCATTTTGTTTCCTGGTTGCGGCTGTGTCCAGACAATCGGATCAGCGGGGACAAAATCATTGGGAAAGGGCGATTGCCGACCAACAATCGAGTCACCAATGCATTGCGGATGGCAGCTAGCACCCTACGTCTAAGCAATATCTCGGCGCAGTTCGGCAGACTGAGAACTAAGCTCGGGGCTCCCGTTGCCATTAAGGCTATGGCCGCCAAGCTGGCTCGATTGGTCTATCGCATGCTGCGCCATGGCATGCCAGTCATCGACCGAGGAGCGGAGTTTTACAACGCCCAGCACCGCAAACCGCAAATTAACTATCTCAAGCGCAAAGCCGCCAACCTCGGATTCCAAATCATCGAAGCTCCCGCAGCGTAGTTTCTGGAGAGCCGAGCTCATGAAGATTGTTGGGTGTGATTTGCATACGCACTACCAGCACGTGGGGATGCTGGAGCAGGAGAGCGGCGAGCTGGAGCGAGCGAGGGTTTGAGCACGAGAGCGGAGAGGCGCGAGCGCTTTACGCATAAGCGCGCGACATCTGTGGGGCATGCGTCATCCACCCTCCCCGTGATGCGGGTCACTGCAAGAATCCTGTTTCTGCGCTACCAATCGTAGAGAGTTGGGAGGCTTGCGATGACGACCCGAGCGGAAATCGAAGATTTTCTGCGCCTGCAGCGCTTTGCCATGGTAGGTGTGTCGCGAGATCCGAAAGACTTCAGCCGTGGCTTGTTGCGGGAGCTATGCAATCGCGGCTATGACGTGGTGCCGGTCAACCTGTATGCCGATGTAATCGACGGGCTGGAATGCTTCCAGTGTTTGCAGACTGTGAAACCGGCGGTCGAGGGGGCGTTGCTGATGACGTCGCCGCGGGAGACGGAACGCGTGGTGCGCGATTGCGCCGAGGCCGGCGTTCGCCAGGTGTGGATGTATCGCGCCGGGGGGCAAGGCGCGGTAAGCCCGCAGGCGATCGAGTTCTGCCGGAAGAATGGCATTCGCGTGGTGGAAGGATATTGCCCTTACATGTTCCTGCCGGCAACGGCGTTTCCGCATCGAGCACACGGATTCCTGATGAAGTTGGTGGGGAGTTACCCGGCGAAGGCGGCGTGAGGTTCGCGCAGCCACGTGCCTTGCGTACAGGAGCGAGGGCAAAATACCCCTCAACCGCCAGAAACACAAGGTCCCTCGGCTGCGTTCCGGCTGGCGCCTCACTGCGCTCGGGATGACAGTGGATATTTAGTTACACGCGTTCGTGGAGCCGTAGGCGAGCAAGAGCCGCGTCGGGAGTGCTTGCGTTCCACGGAATTTCTGCCCAGCTTTTCCAACGCTTTCCACAAGGAAACGCAGGCATCCACAGTTTCTGCACAACACCGCGCGGGTTTTCTCTTGATGGGTCGGAGTGAAGGGCGCAGAGTGTCAAGCATTCAAGCGAGATGTTCTGCGTGCCCTGCCAGAGCATTGCGGCAGAGCCGGCGGTTCCTGGTAGTTCTCGAGGGTGAATTACCGGGAGGGTTCCTCCACAAGCGCGCTTCGGCGCGTGAACTGGTTGCCCGGGCGTTGCGGCCTCCTCACAGAGTCCTCCACACACGGCAGGACTGGCCGCCGGCCACCGGAGTGCTGCAGGTTGATTCGCGGAGTTCGCTTCGCGAGTGACAATCTGCCGAGTGCATCATCACGGCACTTCTCGGAGTGCGCGGTGACCGATCACTCCCCCATGCCTCGTGCGTGGAAATGGGCTGCAGGATATCCCGCCAAACAGTGCGGTCCGGGTGGCTGGCCCGGACCGCATTTGTTTTGAATCAGTCGCTGGTCGCTAGTCGTCACTCGTCAGTCGTCGGCAGAACTTTTTCTCCTCTCGTATGTTCGTATTTTCTTCGCTATACTAAACACACGAATCCAGACGGGCGATGCTTCCACGTCGGGCTGCAACTTTGCGACCAGAAAAGTTTGTGTTGGTCCGCGTTTTCCAACGACGCACTTGGCGTCCACAAGGCAACCGCGGTTTAGTATCGCGACTCACGTTCAACAAGATTCCGGTCGATCACAACTAGCACGAGTACATGCCACACGAGTAGACGAAGAATTGGCGACCACCGACTACAGCATTAGCACCCTGCCGGCGAACATCGAAGCCGAACGCTCGATTCTCGGGGCGATCCTTCTCGACAACCTCTCCTATAACCAGGCCGCCGAACACCTGCGGCCGGAGGATTTCTCGCTCGACTCTCACCGCCGCATCTACTCGCGCATGGTCGACTTGTCGGAGTCGTCGCGGCCCATCGACATCATCACGCTGGTCGAGGAACTCGATCGCAACAAGGAGCTGCAGGCCATCGGGGATATGGCCTACGTTTCGTCCCTCCTTGACGGCGTGCCGGACCGCCCGAGCATTGAGCACTACGTCAAGATTGTTCGCGACAAGGCGCTGCTGCGCGGACTGATACACGCGGCCAACGCCGCGATTGCACGGGCCGCGGAACAATCGGATGCGGCGGAAGACATCCTCAACGACGCCGAAGCGGCCATCTTCCAACTGTCGGAAAAGCGCATTGGGCGCGGGTTCCTGGGCATTCAGGACATCGTCAAGGGTTCCTTCGGATCGGTGGACGCCCTGCTGCAGCGTGGGCAGCGAATCACGGGGCTGGCCACCCACTACAACGATCTGGATGAGATGACGAGCGGGCTGCAGAAGTCGGACCTGGTGATTCTGGCGGCGCGTCCGTCGATGGGCAAGACCGCCTTCGTCATGAACATCGCGGAGAACGCGGCGATCCTGGACCAGAAAATTGTGGGGATCTTTTCGCTGGAAATGTCGCGTGAGGCCCTGCTGCTTCGGTTGCTGTGCTCGCGAGCACGAGTCGATTCCCACAAGATGCGGACAGGATCTCTCTGGCGCGACGATATGCAGAAAGTGGTCCGCGCAATGGAGGAACTGGCCAGTTCGCACATCTACATCGACGACACTCCGGGTGTGGCGCTGAGCGAGATGCGCGCCAAAGCGCGGCGCTTGCAACAATCCTGCGGCGGCCTGGACCTGATCATCGTCGACTACCTGCAACTGATGTCGGGCGGCGGCCGGCGTTTTGAGAACCGCACCCAAGAAGTGTCGGCGATTTCACGAGGGTTGAAGGCGCTTGCGAAGGAACTTCATGTCCCCGTCATCGCACTCTCGCAGCTGAGCCGCGCACCTGAGAGCCGTGGCGGCGATCATCGCCCACAACTCGCCGACCTGCGCGAGTCAGGATCGATTGAGCAGGACGCTGACCTGGTGATGTTCATCTTCCGCGAAGAGGTCTACAAGCAGGATGACCCCGACCTTCAGGGACGGGCTGAGATCATCATCGCTAAACAACGCAACGGCCCCATCGGGCGAATCAATCTCGCATTTCTGAAGAACTCCACCCGCTTTGAGTCGCTGGCGGAGGGAGGAATCGCGTCGGAGGAGTAGCTAAGGCTCGTCGTCGGTTCGATTGCTTCCAGATCAGCCAAATTGTGCCCCGGGGTCACGGCTACAAAGGCTCACCTTGTGTTCCATACTTCTGTGGAAAACCTTGTGGAACGGCTGTCTCCGCTTTTCGATAATGGTGGGAAGCGACCAAGTGGTCGGGAAGAGCCACGGACCGATCCAGCGCTAGTAAGCTGATTCATAGGGCTTTAGACGAAGGCGGCCGTTTTGGCGCTCGGCCACGCGGAGTGCCGAGGATTTCAAGCAACCCTTGAGATTTGCACATCTAGAAGTATCAGTACTTACGGGTGTCCACCCGGCCGCAGGGCAAAACTGTCGGAATTTAGGAGTTATTTTCGCCCACTTTCAGCACGGCCAGGAAGGCCTCCTGGGGGATGTCAACGCGGCCGATGCGCTTCATGCGGCGCTTGCCTTCTTTCTGCTTTTCGAGCAGCTTGCGCTTGCGGGTGATGTCGCCACCGTAGCACTTGGCAAGGACGTTTTTGCGGATGGCGGCGACGGTTTCGCGGGCAATTATTTTGGCACCGACCGCTGCCTGGATCGCGACCTCGAACATCTGGCGGGGAATCAGTTCGCGCATTTTCGAGACCAGAGCTCGACCGCGCTCGTAGGCGAAGTCGCGATGGACGATGAGGGAAAGGGCGTCGACGGGATCTCCGGCGACCAGAATGTCGAGCTTCACCATGGGGGATTCCCAGTAGCCAGCGAGATGGTAGTCCAGGGACGCGTAGCCGCGCGAGACTGACTTCAGACGGTCGTAGAAGTCGAGGACGATTTCATTCAGCGGCAGCTCGTATTGCAGCATGACACGGGAGCCGGAGACGTACTCGAAGCTTTTCTGGCGGCCGCGCTTTTCCTCGACGAGCTTCAGGATCCCGCCGACGAATTCTTCGTTGGTCAGGATGACGGCGAGGATGACCGGCTCTTCCACCTTGGCGATCTCGCTCTGGTCGGGCCAGCGGGAAGGGTTGTCGACTTCGATCAGTTCGCCGTCGGTCTTGGTGACTTTATAGCGCACGCCGGGAGCGGTCGTGATGAGTTCGAGGTTGTACTCGCGCTCGAGGCGCTCCTGGATGATCTCCATGTGCAGCAGGCCAAGGAAGCCGCAGCGGAAGCCGAAGCCGAGTGCTACGGAACTCTCCGGCTCGAAGAAGAAAGAGGAGTCGTTCAAACGCAGTTTCTCGAGTGCTTCGCGCAGTTGGGTATGCTCGTGGGCGTCGACGGTATAGAGGCCGGCGAACACCATGGGCTTGATTTCTTCGAAGCCGGGGAGAGGCTCGATGGCGGGACGGTCGTCGTCGGTGATAGTGTCGCCGATTTTGGTGTCGGCGACATTCTTGATGTTGGCGATGAGGAAGCCGACTTCGCCAGCGACCAGTTCGTCGACTTCGACCGGTTTGGGCGTGAGCACGCCGAGAGTTTCAACTTGCAGGACGCGTCCGTTCCACCACAAGCGGATCTTCTGACCCTTCTTGAGGGTGCCTTCAAATACGCGGGCCAGAACCACCACTCCGCGATATGGGTCGAACCACGAATCAAAAATCAGAGCCTGCAGGTGGCGTTGGGGCGACCCTTTCGGCGGCGGGACGCGTTTCACAATCGCTTCGAGAACATCGGGCACGCCCTGGCCGGTTTTGGCGCTGATGAGGCACGCGTCGGATGTGTCGAGGCCGACGGCGCCTTCGATCATCTCCTTGGCTCGGGCGACGTCGGCGCTGGGCAAGTCGATCTTGTTGATGACGGGAATGATTTCGAGGCCATGATTGATGGCGAGGTAGGCATTGGCCAGAGTCTGGGCCTCGACGCCTTGCGAGGCGTCCACTACCAGTAGCGCCCCTTCGCAGGAAGCCAGGGAACGCGAGACTTCGTAGGAAAAATCGACGTGGCCGGGCGTGTCGATGAGGTTGAGCTGGTAAGTTCTACCGTCCTGGGCGGGGTAAAGCATACGGACGGCATGGGCCTTGATGGTGATGCCGCGCTCACGCTCGAGATCCATGGAATCAAGCACTTGCTCCTGCATTTCGCGCATCGCGAGCGAGCCGGTCAGCTCGAGCAGGCGATCGGCCAGAGTGGATTTGCCGTGGTCGATGTGGGCGATGATGGCGAAGTTGCGGATGTAGGCTGCGTCCATGGAGATACGGCTGAAGTTTGATTCTAACAGGCGGAATCCGGCGCAGGTCTCGGGTGTCAGGGGTTGGGTCCTGGGTGTTGGGTCTCGGGGGCCTTAAGTAGCCGGACTTGTTTGGGGTGCCGAGACCTGTGATGACTCTTCTCACCCGGGCCCCCCCGTTCGCGTTGGCATCGACGTCTATGATGGAAGCATGCCTGATTTCCTTTTTGTTCGAATCGATCACGTGCAGCTCGCGATGCCGCGTGGCGAGGAAGAACAGGCACGCCGCTTTTTTGTGGATGTTTTCGGAATGGTTGAGATTGCGAAGCCGCCCGAGTTAGCCAAGCGGGGAGGGTGCTGGTTTGCGAGCGGAGACGTGCAAATTCACCTGGGAGTGGAAGACGATTTTCACCCGGCAAAGAAGGCCCACGCGGCTTTGCGCTGCTCCAACTACTCGCATCTGCTCACCCGGCTCGCCGAAAACGGAGTGACGGTGGTAGAAGCCAACGACATCCCGGGCGTACGCCGCAGTCACATCTGCGATCCTTTCGGGAATCGGATCGAACTGATAGCGGACTGAAGGCTCCGGTTTCCGCTAGACTTCCGCTAATGACTCTCGTGCTCGCCTCCGCCTCGCCGCGCCGCCAGGAATTGCTGCGCTCGGCGGGCATCGCCATCACGGTGCAGCCGACCAACATTCCTGAGATTCCACTCGACGGAGAGAATCCCAAAGTATTTGCGGAGCGGCTGGCGCGCGAGAAAGCCTGGGCGGTTTTCAAGCAGCGGCCCAACGAGTTCGTACTGGGAGCGGACACGATTGTCGTAGTGGATGGGCAGATTCTTGGGAAGCCCGTGAACGCCGCTGATGCGACCCGAATGCTGCGCCTGCTCGCGGGGCGCACCCACGAAGTGACAACCGGGGTCTGTCTGATGGGTCCGCGACCGGTCGCACCGCCCGAGGCCGCAACCGCTGGGACCTCGAAGCATGACTCGGCTCTCGGGGACACACGCTCGGAGACGACGCGGGTCACGATGAGCACGTTCAGCGATGAGGAAATCCAAGCTTACATTGCCACGGGAGAACCCATGGACAAAGCGGGGGCATACGCGATCCAAGGCATGGCGTCGCGTTGGATTCCGCGCATCGAAGGGGATTACTCGAATGTCGTGGGGCTGCCAGTGGCGCTGGTGTACAAGATGCTACGGGAGCACAAGCTGGTGTGAGAATGGGTGGAGTGCTGGTGGGTCGCCGACGCGTCGTCAGGACTTCTTGTCAGTGCCCTGATCCTCGCCATCTTTGACGGCCGATTTAAAATTCTTGATCCCCTCACCCAAGCCCTTGCCGAGATCGGCCAGTTTGCTGGGGCCAAAAATTAACAGCGCAACCGCAAGAATCAGCAGGATTTCAGGCAAACCCAATTTTCCAGGCATGTGATCTCTCCGGCGGGAGTTCGCCCGGCGCGTTTGGCGGCAGCGCCTTCCCAGTCGCAAATTCCCCTGGCTAAAGTCTAGGCCACAGGGGGCGCAGAGTCAAAGAGGCGTCGCCAGTTCGAGCAAAAGGGACCGGGGAATGGGTGTACAATCGCGCCGGTTTTGAGACCAAAAAGGAGACTGCGTCCAAGGCTTCGGTCTCGAACCAGGAGGGACATCGTATGTCGCATTACATTACGCTGATCCGCTACACCCAGCAAGGAGCGGCAAAGATCAAGGAAAGTCCGACTCGGCTCGACGCTGCCAAAAAGGCTGCAGAAAAAGCGGGTGGAAAGATTCACGCCTGGTACCTGACCATGGGGAAGTACGATGCCGTGATCATCTCAGAATTCCCGGATGATGAGGCGAGCGCAAAGTTCATGCTGGCCACCGGTGCGTTGGGCAACGTGAGCACTCAAACCCTGAAAGCCTTCACCGAAGCGGAATACCGCAAGATCGTCGCTTCGCTGTGAGGCGTATCCGACAGGGAAATAAGTGCTCGAGCCGGGCGAGTCTTCGCCAGGACCGCCCGGTTCCATTCCCCGCGGAAAAGTTTTCGCGCGTTGGCGAGTTTCAGTGGAAGAGTTCGGCGCTCGAGAGGTACCCGATGTTTCCGCCACTCCCGTCATAGCCTCCCATCGTCAGCGCTTCTCCGTTGGTCAGCGAGACGGTCGAATGGTCGGTGCGTCCAGTGTTCAAGTTCGCCGCAACGCTGAAAGTTCCGCTCGCGGGGTTATAAAGCTCTGTACTCGCGAGATGGGCGCCGCCCCCGACCATGAGTACCTGTCCGTTACTCAGGAGGGTAGCGGTGTGGTTATACCGCCCGGTGTTCAAGCTCCCGGTCGCGCTCCATTTCCCGGTCGCGGGGTTATACAGTTCGGCGCTGGAAAGGAAGGGAAAGACCAAATTGCTGTTCTCACCGCCTGCCGCCAGGACTTCTCCATTCGCCAGCAGGGTTGCCGTGAAAAATTCGCGCGACGTCTGCATGCTCCCCGTCGGAGTGAAGGTGCCAGTCAACGGGTTATACAACTCTGCACTGGTCAGGTAATTCCCCGCAGAGTTGACGCCCCCCGCAACCAGGACCTCGCCGTTAGGCAACAGAGTCGCCGTGTGCCCGACGCGGGGTGTATTCAGACTTCCCGTCAGGCTGAAGGTTCCGCTCGAGGGATCGTACAGTTCGGCAGCGTAAACCAGACCGCCCGTATTCGAGCCGCCGGCAATCAACACCTTACCATTCTTCAGCAGCGTCGCCGTGAACCCGGGAGACGAATAGCCGCAACGCTGAGCATGCATGCTCCCGGTAACGCTGAATGTTCCGCTCGAGGGGTTGTACAACTCCGCAGCTGGCGAAGCAAAGTGTTGCGTGCCAGATACCATAAAAACGTAGGCATCGCCGCCCGCGGCCAACACTTGTCCGTTGCTCAACAGCGTTGCCGTGAAGTTCGCTCGCCCCGTGTTCAGGTTGCCCGTAGTGCCGAACGTTCCCGTTACGGGGTTATACAGGACCGCCGTGGCCAGGCCGTACTGGACCCGATTTCGCCCGCCTGCGGCCAGGACTTGGCCATTGTTGAGCACTGTTGCCGGGAAAAAAGCGCGCTGGGCTCCCATGCTACCGGTGAAGGACCAGCTCTGTGCCTGAGTTCTAAGGTTTACACCAAGAAACAACGTGATTAGACACAGCCATCCAACTACATTTGTTTTTGTCATTGAGTTTCGTCTCCAGGTGGTTAGGGGGAACCGCACCTTTCGGCCAAGCAACGTAGATCGAATGGCTAGGCGAGTTGTCAGCGCCAAGTCAAGTTACCGTAAGAAAAAGGTGAAACGGCAGTTGCTTCCGGTGTTTGCTCGCGAGCAGAGCGCTGATCCTAAGTTGGGGAAAATCTGATGGTCCTCATTGGGTTCGCATTCCTTTGCCTTGTAATCCTGACCCTGCAGCTATCTGATTGGACCACCTGCACTGCGATCGCTAGCTTCAGCGGCCGTCCCGTCGTAGTACCGCAGCCCGAGTTACCGCACTCGTGCCAGATGTCATTCCAGAGGACACGGAATCGGTTACGCTTATGGTCATAGAAGCGGCTTTGTTCCGCAATCGCGGATCCTGTGGAACGGAAGCGCACTGGGTTCGTGGACTCATACCACCTTCAGGACACGATTACCAACAGGTCTTTGATTTCTTTTGGCGGCTTAGCGGGGAGCAGTGTGCAGATTTCTGTAAGGTCTCGGGGCCCCGACCCTGTTGTAGGATGTCCCAGCGGCGGCAGCTCTGCCACGCTGGCTTTAGCGATCGACTACGGGATTACTGTCGATGCCAACGTCAAGATGAATGTCGCACTCAGAACAGATGCAGTGCAGTGTGAGCTCAGGCCTATTCACGTCTTACACATTCTCGGCGGCCAACTCGTCGAGCACGGGCACCGCTTTGGTGAGGTTGTCGACCCCGAAGACCAGCAGCCCCAGAGTTGAACCCGGGTCCAGTCCGCAATAGCTGTAGTCAATGTTGATCTTATTCTCGCCCAACTGCGCGGCTGCCCGGCCCAATTGACCCGGACGGTGCGCTAGCCTGACGACCGCGACCTCTGTCTCCTCGAAGATCATGTGCAGACTACCAAGCACCTTCTTGGCGGTGGCGGTATCATCCGCCACAAACCGGGCCAGGCTCTCGCCCTCCTCGACATACGATTGAAACGCAAGCACGTTCACTCCACGCTCCGCGAGAGCGAGGAAGCACTTCCCCAAGGCACCTGGTTTGTCTGCGATGGTTACGGTAAACTCCTTCGCCTTCGGCATGCGACTTGATCTTCCTTTCCAGGATTGCGACTCGGTTCAAGATGAGAGTAGGCGCACATGGCGAGCAAGTTCAATCGAATCTTCTTCTCATGCGCACAACAATAGTAAGGATCCCCAGGGCCGCCCATTTATACGCCCTCAATCAGTCCCGCCAGTAGCGCGGCTCTCCGCGGTAGTTCGGAAATGGTGATGAATTCGTGCATAGCATGGGCACCGTCGCCGACGCCGCCCAGGCCATCCAGAGTAGGGATGCCGAGGCCGGCGGTGAAGTTTCCATCAGAGCCACCGCCGACTGCCGCCTCGGTGAGCTTCCAGCCGAGTTCCTTCGCAATCAGCGTCGCCCGTTTGTACAGGGCGGCGACGCCCGCGCTGCGCTCCATTGGCGGACGATTCACGCCACCGCTGACTTCAATCATGCACTTGCGGTTGAAAGGACGGAGGGCACGCAACTGCTTGTCGATTCCAGCGGCATCCTTCATGCGGGCGATTCTTACGTCGAGGGTTGCCACCGCTTCGGCGGCAACTACGTTTACGCGAGTTCCGCCTTCCACTAGGCCGGGATTGAGGGTGAGTCCGCGCTTCAGGTTGACCAGCTTCGAGATCGCCAGAATCTGCCGCGACAGCTCCAGGATTGCGCTCTGCCCTTTCTCGAAATCAAGCCCGGAGTGAGAGGCGACCCCGGTCACCTTCAGCGTGTACTCACCCACTCCTTTTCTCGCGGTCTTGACCGCGCCCTTCGGGCCGTAGGACGGCTCCAGGACGAGCACGGCGGAAGACTGCCTGGCGAGCGCCTCGGTGATTTGCCGTGAGGAATCGCTCCCGATTTCCTCGTCGGACACGAGCAAGACCGTCACGGGACGAGGCAACCGTCCGAGCCACGTTTGCAGGCCCCGGATCGCATACAGCATGAGGGCGATGCCCGACTTCATGTCGAGCACGCCCGGTCCCAGAAGGCGCCCGTTGCCCACGCGGCATGGCATAGTGGTGAGCGTGCCGAGCGGGTAGACGGTGTCGTAGTGCCCGAGTAGCAAGACGGGCTTCTGCTGCGTCTCGCCCTCGAAGTCGACTTGCAGGTGATTGCCGAAATCGCTGACGCGGTGGAACTCGGCGCGTCCACCGAGAGCGGCGAACTCCTCGGCCACGAAGGCGCTGCAGCGGTCGACAGCTTGCTTGTTGTCGCTGGGCGATTCGATTTCCACCAGGCGCCGGATGGTGTCGACGATCTGGTCGCGGTGTTCCTCGAAGTAGCGGAGGCGGGTTTGGGCAGGCCGGTCGGCGGCAGAGTGTGAAGATCTCTTTGCGGTCTTTTTTTTCGTCATGGATGCGGTCGTATCGAATTTCTCCCAGGAGTGGCGCGGTTCAAGCCGCGCGCCGACCGGAACTAGCCCTTCGGCCTCGCTCAAGGCAGGCTGCCATCGCTCTACCAAGTTGCGCGGTCCCACCAGATTTCAACGCGCGGTACAGTATAATCTTCGGGCGGTTCGAGACCGCCGGATGACAGACACCACTCACCCTGAAACTGAAGCCTTGGTGGCAAGCAAAACCACCTTGGATATCAATGAGATCCAACGAATCCTGCCGCATCGCTATCCGTTCCTGTTGATCGACCGGGTGGTCGATCTCACGCGCCGCGAGCGCATTGTGGCGATCAAGAACGTCACCATCAACGAGCCTTTCTTCCAAGGACACTTTCCGAACCTGCCGATCATGCCCGGCGTGCTGATCGTGGAAGCGATCGCGCAGGCAGGGGGAGCGCTGTTGCTCACCGAAGTCGAAGACCGCGACCAGAAGCTGATGGTGTTCACCGGGATCGAGCGCGCACGCTTTCGCCGTCCGGTACTTCCCGGGGACCAGTTGCGGATCGAAGTGGACGTGAAATCCTGGCGCATGAATGCGGTTCGTATGGAAGGGAAGGTCTTCGTGGGCGAAAAGCGGGTGGCGGAGGCGACCGTGACCTGCCAACTCATTGTGAGAGCGGGTTCGCAGACCGGACCCAACACTAACGGCGTACCGCCCTCGCCGGAAGCCTAGGCCATGCCGGCCATGATGGGCACAACGCTCAGAATTGAGATCTCACCGCGTGGCACTCAGTCCTGATGAGCATTCATCCCACCGCCATCGTCGACCCCGACGCTAAGATTCATCCATCCTGCAAGATCGGTCCCTATTGCGTGATTGGCGCGGAAGTGGAACTGTGCGAAGGCTGCGAACTGGTTTCGCATGTAGCGATCGAGGGCCCCACGACGATCGGCGCCGACAACGGCTTCTTTCCCTTCAGCTCGATTGGACTCGCGCCGCAGGATCTGAGCTACGCCGGGGAACCGACGCGGCTGGAGATTGGCGCTCACAACGAGATCCGCGAATTCGTTACGATCAATCGGGGGACGGTCAAGGGCGGCGGACTGACTCGAGTGGGCAACCACGTGCTGGTCATGGCCTACACGCACATCGCCCATGACTGCCGGGTGGGCGACCACGTCATCCTGGCGAATGCTGCGACTCTAGGGGGACACGTTATCGTGGAGGACTGGGCGCAGGTCGGCGCGTTGTGCCCGGTGCATCACTTCGTGCGGATCGGAACACACGCCTTTATCGGCGGCGGGACGACGATCACGCAGGACGTACTGCCCTTCTCGAAGACGTCGGCGGAGCGAAATACGCACGCCTTCGGGATGAACTCGGTGGGACTGGAGCGGCGCGGCTTCAGCAAGGAGCGAATCGCGGGGATTCACCATGCGTACAAAGTATTGCTGGCGTCGAAGTTGAACACTTCGCAAGCATTGGAGAAATTGAAGGCAGAGAGAGATCTCGGGGAGGATGTCGAGCTTCTTATCCGGTTCGTTGAGGCGTCGGAGCGGGGGGTAATTAAGTAGCGGGAACCCAACCCCAGCGCCTGCAGGCGCGGCCTGATACAAGTCACCGTGTTTTGAACCCCGTTTATCGACCCTGCTATGCCAAGTCGTGCAGCCACAAATCACTATGCCGTCTAGAGAAAAACTCGGCCTGATCGCCGGCAATGGCAGGTTTCCCTTTCTCATCCTCGACGCCGCGCGCGCTCAGGGGTTTGAGGTGGTGGTTGCTGCGATCAAGGAAGAGACTGCGCCCGAAATTGAATCGAGTGGAGCTGCTTCGGTGCACTGGCTCTCGCTCGGTGAACTGTCGAAGCTGGTCGAGACATTCAAGAGCGCTGGAGTCCGGCGTGCCATCATGGCGGGGCAGGTGAAGCACAAGCAGATTTTTTCGAGCATTAAGCCCGATTGGCGACTGGCCAAGCTGCTGCTTTCTCTGCGCACGCGCAATACCGATGCTTTGCTGGGAGCAGTGGCCAAAGTTCTGGGGGACGAGGGCATCGTGCTCGAGAACTCGACGTCGTTCCTGCAGCCGCTGCTGGCCCGGCCCGGCGTGCTGAGCGAGCGCGCTCCAACGGACGAAGAGAAGAAAAACATAACTTACGGACGCGCTGTCGCCCGCCACCTGGCGCAGTTCGATATCGGCCAGACCGTGGTCGTCGCCGAGACTGCCTGCGTCGCGGTCGAGGCCATGGAAGGCACGGACGCTACCATCGAGCGGGCTGGGCAACTGATGCGCTCTCTCGAAGGTGATGCTTCCACCTTGAGCCGGGCTCTAACGGTGGTAAAGATTGCGAAGCCGGACCAGGACATGCGTTTTGACGTCCCGGTCATCGGTGTGAAAACGATCGAAGTTATGCATGGGGCCGGAGCCACGTGTCTCGCTCTCGATGCGGGAAAGTGTCTCCTGCTGGACGGAGACGCCATCGTGCAAGCGACCAACGGCGCTAAAATATCTATCGTTGCCGAATAAGAAAATGTCGGAAGTTGCCCGCATTGCTGATCAACTCCGCTATGCCTTCCATGGGGAAGCCTGGCACGGGCCGTCGGTGCTCGAACTCCTCTCTGACGTGGATGCCGCGATTGCGGCCGCGCATCCTCTACCCGACGCGCACAGCATTTGGGAACTCGTATTGCACATTGCCGCATGGGACGAGGCTGTGAATCTCCGGATCGCGGCCAACAAACCCGTCAGCCTGAAGGGCGACAAGAATTTTCCGCCAGTCAGAGACAAGAGCAAGGCGGCCTGGGAAAAAGCTGTCGCGCACCTGAAGAAGACGCACGTGACGCTCATTAAAACAGTCGCTGCGTTGCCCGATTCGCGTCTTCAGGATCGAGTTCCCGGCAAGGCCTACAACGTCTACTTCATGCTGCACGGAGTCGCCCAGCATGAGCTGTACCATGCCGGACAGATCGCCCTCCTGAAGAAGACCCGTTTGTAAAAGGGTACTGCCGTGAAAGCCCAATATCCTTGATGTGACCATCGCGGATACAATCGGCACTCGGCGGCAACCGGCCGTCTGAGAATCCTTTCTGAGTCCTGACAGCATTGTGAATGTCGCCGTAGTCGGCGTGGGCGCCTTCGGCCGCAACCACGCGCGCGTCTACCAGCAACTTGAGCAACAGGGCGAACCAGTCCGCCTGCTGGGAGTTGTGGACCGCGACGTAGCACGCGCCGATTCGGTGGCGCACGAGTTCGGTTGCCGCGCATTCGGCTCCCTCGAACAGCTCATCACCACCCACAGCGAAGTGCAGGCCGCTTCGGTTACCGTTCCCACCGTGCATCATCTCGAGGCGGCCCGCGCACTGATGTCCGCAGGCGTGGACGTGATGATCGAGAAGCCGCTGGCGACCTCGCTCGCGGAAGCCGACGAACTGATCGCACTCGCTCAGGCGAACCGCCGCGTTGCGCAAGTCGGTCATTTGGAGCGCTTCAACCCGGCGGTGCGGGCCACGATCCCGCTGCTGACGCAGCCCATGTTTTTCGAAGTGCATCGGCTGAGCGTTTTCACGCCGCGCGCCCTGGATGTCGACGTCGTACTCGACCTTATGATCCACGATCTCGACATCGTGCTCTCGTTCGTCAAGTCGCCGGTGAAGGAAGTGCGCGCCGTCGGCCTGGCCATTCTGTCGGGGAAAACGGACATCGCGAATGTGCGCGTGGAGTTCGCTTCGGGTTGCGTGGCCAACTTCACCGCCAGCCGCGTTTCTACCGAACGCATCCGCAAGCTGCGTTTCTTTCAGCCGCGGCAATACATCTCGGTCGACTACGGGCGGCAGGACGTTCTCGCCTTCACGGTTGGGCACGAGCGGAGTGCGGGAGCGACACCTTCGGTCAATCCTCAAATCGGCATGATCAAACCGCCGGTCACCAGCGAAGAGCCTTTACACGCCGAACTGAAGTCGTTTCTGGCGGCGGTGCGCGACCGGTCCGATCCGACGGTCCCGCTCGAGGACGGCCGTCGCGCTCTGGCGCTGGCACTGGAGATTGTGGACCACATTCACCGGCACGGAGACAAGATCAACCTCGAGAATCTCGCGGGGGCGTGAGCGCCGGCCTCGCGGCAAACCGCACGACCTACAAACCTTTACAAATCTCTACTTGGCCCTCCAAAAAGCCTGATTTAGCCTTGATCTCAGGGATGCATCTCCTAAGTTATACGACCCCTGATGTTTAGCGGTTTTCGCGAAAAGATGAGAAAATAGGAGAAACTTGCCTGGACGCCTGCCGGGGTCCTTTTCCAGCAACCCGGATTCTTCGCAGTGTGTCTAACGGCTGAACCTCTAGATGTCGATCACGCCCACAACGCCGAGAGATCCGCTGCCGCCGCCTGCCACGCGTGCCCTGGAGTCGCGTGAGCTCTACGACGCGAGTAACTGGGAGAGCGCGTACCGGCACTTCGACGAGGACGCGGTTCCGCAGCTGCTGCTTCATTTGCAGGACGATTTGACGCGTGCACGGCGGCGCGAAGCGGCGTGGCTGTCGGTGATCGTCCACCTGCTGGTGATCATCCTGTTTGTGAATCAGCCGAAGATCGAAGGGTTTTATCGGCGGGTGTTTCTGCACCAGCAACCGGTGATGGCGTTGACGATCCCGGACCTGGTGCAGAAGCGAGAGCTGACGGTGCTGGAGTTGCCGCCGGACGCGCAAAAAGTGCTGAAGCGGCCGGATACAAATTTCCGGTCGGACAAGGACCGGATCGCGACTACGCGGACACCCCAGATAGATCTTAAGGAACTGCGAAAGCTGATGGCGAGCGCTCACCCGGGCCTGCCGGGAACGAATACTCCCGGGCCACAACCGGGCCAGACCGCAGCGCAGCCGACGCCACAGGCCAATCAGGACATCCAAGCGCAGCACCCGGGCGAGCAGGCCCAGGCACCAGAAAATCACCTGCCGCAATTGCAATCGCCCGCGACTTCGGTGGCCTCGCCGCAGATCAAGTTTGGCGGCACCATGTCACCGGGCTCGGCGATTGAGCAGGCTGCCCGCGCGGCGGCACAGAACCGTGGCGGATACGGAGACGGCGGCGACTACGGTCTTACCCAGGGCCAGAACGGCGGGACGCTGGGAAACGTCGACATTCTCAGCGACACGATGGGGTTCGACTTCAATCCGTACCTGCAACGGATTTTCCACACCGTCGACCGCAACTGGCGAGTCCTCATGCCGGAATCGGTGTACCCGCCAATCCTGAAGAAGGGCATGGTGTTCATCGAGTTTTCGATTATGAAGGACGGGACGGTGCAGGGCTTGAATGTGGTTGGTCCTCCGGCCGACGTGGCGCTGGTGCGCGCCGCCTGGGGCAGCATTACGAATTCAACGCCATTTCCGCCGCTCCCCAGCGGCTTTCCGGGACAGTACTTGGAACTGCGCTTCAAGTATTTCTATAACTTGAATATCGACGGGTCTGATGTGCATTAGCCTGGCGAGCCGGAGAGAAACTCTCCTTTCGTCATCCAGCCTCTAAAGAGCAATGAAAGTAACCCGGTGCGGCATAGCTCAGGCGGTGCTCTGACACGAGCAGTCCGTCTCCTCGCAATCTCTTAGGATTTCCCCAGCCGGATCGACCCGTCGCCGGTGTGGATACTCAATAACCCGCCACCGCCATTCATTTTTCCGTGAACGTTGCTGCCGTCGTAGCGGCCTTCGACCGTGACTGGCATTTCCAGGTTGATGTGCCCGTCGCCGGTGTGGAGAACAACGTCGGCGGCCAAGTTCTCCGGAACTGAGAGCGACACGCTGCCGTCCCCGGTCTTCAGGGTCCAGCCTTTTCCGATGGTCGATCCCGAGACGGCTTCGGCTTCGATGCGGCCGTCGCTGGTGCTGACGTCGAGATCGTCGAAGCGTCCGCGGGCGCGAATGTGGCCGTCGCCGGAATGAGCCCGGAGTGCGCCGTCGACGCCTTCGACTTCGACTCGCCCATCGCCGCTTTCCAGGTCTAGGTTGCCCTTCACATCGCGCAGACGGATGGAGCCGTCGCCGGTGTGCAGCCGGACCTTGCCCTGGCGCGGCATGTGGATTTCAACGATCGTCCGCCGATTTCCCATCTGGAAAACGTGAATGCCGTGGGGAAAGCGCACTTCGATCTCGACCGAATCGCCGGTCTGGTGGTCGTAGACTTCCACCTTGCCCTGCCCGACGCCCCATTTCTCCGAGGTCACGCGGGCCTCGATACTTTTCTGGTCCCAAGTATCAACGCGGATGTCGGCGTCGGAGGTTTCGACCCGCAACTCGGGTTGGCCGGTGATGGGGAAGGTCTTCGTCCATTCCTGGGCGTGCGCTAACAAGGGTAGCGAGAATGACGTCCACAGGCTGATTGCGATCCAAAGTGAGCGTCGCATAAGTGCTCCTTAAGGAGAGGGATGTACACACGTCGGCCTGGTCCCAAGCTTTGATACGAGATGGGGAGGCTCCGAGTTCCGGGAATTTCGGCCTCCAAACGCGGCTAGCGCAAATCCGGATAAGCCATTCGAATCAAGGTTCGCTCGGAAAAAGGCAGATACAAAAGAGCTGCGGTGGCCGCAAAGGCCGCTCCGAATCCGATATTTTGTGCCAGCAGGAATGGCGCAACCGCCCACAGCTGATCGAGGGCGAGGATTGCCGGGAACAGCCGCGGAAACTTCTCGCCCAGTCGCCGATGATCAAAGCCTACGGCAGAAATCAGGTAGCAGCGTAGCGGGATCCCAATTCCCGCCGTCACCAGCACAGCCGTCACAATCGCCACCGCACCCCAGCCCGGCAGGAACGAATCGGCAATCTGGTGGACTTCCTGCCAGCGAAACAAGGCCGCGAGATAGAAAGCCAGGTACATGACCTGGATCAAGAGAAACAGGGTGCGGGTCAGTCCACGGCGGGGGACCGGAACCTCGAGGTCGGGATGGAGGGCGGCGTCCGGCGGAATGGCGGCGTCTGCGGCTTTCTCCGTTGCGGGCGCGGCCGGGACCGGCGCCGATGGGCCCACGGTCAGGCTGCCGCCGTTGTCGTGCACGGGTGCGATGAAGCGGTAGCCGCGCCGCGCCACGGTCTGCACAAAGCGTGGATTTGAGGCTGTGTCACCCAAGGCTTCGCGGAGCTTGTTTACAGCCGTGTTCAGGCTGTGGTCGAAGTCAACGAAGGTGTCGGCGGGCCAGAGCTTGGTGCGGAGGTCTTCCCGGGTAACCATCTCGCCGGGTCGTTCGAGCAGGAGGGTCAGAACCTGGAAGGGCTGTTCTTGCAAGCGGATAAGGCTTCCGTTCTTGCGCAGTTCCCCGGAAAGAAGGTCCGCTTCGTAGACCCCAAAACGCACAATCTTTCCCGCCGAACTGGCTTCCGGCATAGGCATGGCAACGACGCGGTAGTTTAACACCGGGTCTTGGGTCTTAGGTGTCAGGTAGGTCTCAGGTGCCAGGTGACGGGCCCTGACGTGGGGTAATCACCTTGTCCCCGGTGACCAAGGACCTAACACCTAAGACCCAAGACCTTCTTGCACAACTCTCTATACTCTTGCGCCCCCTCCGGCGCTAGAATGTGGCCATGACCTCCCCCATGCAAGGCAGGGCACACGCCCAGTCTGGTCGGCATCACGTCTACGCGATGGAGACCACCGGCTTGCTCATCATCGCAGCAACTTTGCTCGCGATCACGCTGGTGCGTTACTGGCATGCGATCCAGTGGAGCCTGCGCTGACGGCGTTGCCCGACCCGCCGCTGATCGTTATTCTCGGCCCCACTGCCAGCGGTAAAACGGCGCTGTCTCTCGCGCTCGCCGAACGCTTTCAAGGTGAAATTGTTAACTGCGACTCGGTCGCGATGTATCGCGAATTCGAGATCGGCACCGCAAAGCCCAGCCCAGAAGAGCGATCCCGCGCTCCCCATCATCTTCTCGATGTAGTTGATCCGACGGCTTACATGACGGCGGGGGAATTCGCTCGCCGCGCGAGACAGGTGCTCGACGAGGTCAAAGCGCGCGGCCGTCTGCCGATTGTGGTGGGCGGTACGGGCCTCTATCTGCGGGCGCTTCTCGATGGACTGTTTCCCGGGCCGCGACGTTCCGAGGAGTTACGCGAACGGTTGCGCGGACGCGTTGACCGAAATGGCTCTGGCTATCTGCACCGCATCCTCCGCCGTCTCGATCCTGCAGCAGGTGAAAAGATTCACGCGAACGACACCGCGAAGCTGATTCGCGCGATTGAAGTCTGCCTGGCCAGCCGCAGGCGCATGTCGGAGATGTGGAAGCAAGGGCGCGATCCTCTGCGCGGATTCCGGATTCTTCGCCTCGGACTGAACCCGGACCGGGAGACACTTTACGCGCGCATCAACTGGCGGGCGCAGCGCATGTTCGCAGACGGCTTGGTGGAAGAAGCTAACCGCTTACTCGAACGCTATGGGGACTCGGCCCGGCCGCTAACATCTCTGGGCTACAGGCAAGCGGTACAGTTGCTGCGCGGCGAGATCACCCGCGATGCTACGATCGCGGCCGCCCAACAGGCACACCGCAACTACGCCAAGCGCCAGATGACCTGGTTTCGCGGGGAACCGGAAGTCGTATGGCTGGCGGGATTCGGGGATGAGGCGCGGGTACAGAAGGAAGCGGTGGAGAGAGTGCGGGTCTTGGGGCTTAGGTCTTAGGTGTCAGGTGTCAGGCCCTCCCTGCATCAGCATCCGCGACGAAACGCTGCGTTCCAAATTCCACAGACCTAACACCCAAGACCCAAGACCCAACACCTGCTTTCCTGCTATCGTCTGCGTATGCGTTTCGTCACGGCTGTGTTTCTCATGCTGACATTTGCCCTGACCGCTTCTTTCGCGAAGGATCATTACCAGCGGGGGGGACCCATCCATCTTGATCGCGCGGGGGAGAAGTGGGCGGAGAAGACGCTGCAGAAACTCTCCACCCAGGAAAAAGTTGGGCAGTTGTTCATGGTCTGGGTGCGGGCGCAGTTCCTGAACCAGGACAGCGAAACCTACGCACAGTTGCGCGAGGCGATCGATAAGTACCATGTCGGTTCGTTCGCCATGACCGTGCCGGTAGACGGGCCATTCCTGATCAAAAGCGAGCCGTACGAAGCGGCCATGCTGCTCAACCGGTTGCAGCAAGATTCGAAACTGCCGCTGCTGTTCGCGGCCGACTTCGAGCGTGGCCTTACGATGCGCTTGAACGGGCCCACAATCTTTCCGCATGCCATGGCGTTCGGCGCGGCCGGCAAGCCTGAATATGCCGAAGCGTTTGGGCGCATTACGGCGGAGGAAGCGCGCGCCGTCGGCATTCATTGGAATTTCTTTCCGGTTGCCGACGTGAACTCCAACCCAGCGAATCCAGTGATCAACACGCGTTCGTTCGGGGAAGACCCGCAACAAGTCGGAGACCTCGTGGCTGCTTACATCAAAGGGGCTCACGAGGGCGGGATGCTCGCTACGGCCAAGCATTTTCCTGGGCACGGTGACACCGCTACGGATTCGCATCTTGGAGTCGCTCGCGTAAATGGCGATATGGCGCACCTGAGGGCGATTGAGCTGCCACCCTTTCAGAAAGCGATCGACTCCGGGGTTGATTCGATCATGGTTGCGCACGTCAGCGTTCCGGCGCTCGAACCCGATCCGAATCGAGTGGCCACGATCTCCCCGGCGGTCGTGACCGATCTTCTCAAGAAGCAGATGAAATTCAAGGGCATCGTCACGACCGACGCCCTCGACATGGCGGGACTGACGCGGCTGTTCGCCTCCGATGTCGGCCGTGCCGCGGTCGAGGCGTTCAAGTCGGGAAACGATCTGCTGTTGATCCCTGCGGACCTTGAAGCCTCGTTCAAAGCCATGATCAAGGCGGTCGAGAGCGGCGAGATTTCCTCCGCGCGGCTGGACGAATCGGTCCTTAAGATACTGAAGACAAAAGCCGCTCTCGGGCTGCAGCAGGCCCGACTGGTGGATGTCGCGGCCATCGCCAAGGCGGTCGGCAAACCGGAGAACCTGGCCACCGGCCAGCACATTGCAGACGACGCCGTCACGCTGGTCCGCGACAACGGGAAGCTGCTGCCGCTGAAAGCCGTGGGAACCTCCAAGAGAGGTCTGCCGTATATGACCACAGAGGAGGTACACAACCACCTTGTTGTAGTTGTTCTCACCGAGGACGTGCGCACCGACGCCGGGCGGATGCTGGCTCGCCAAGTGCGCAGCCGCGTACCCGATGCCAACGTGATTTATGTGGATCCGCGCATCGCGGGCGCGATGACGGAGGAAGTGCTCAAGGCGGTAGATGAGGCGCAGGCAGTAATTGCTGGCGTCTACGTGATTCCAAGCCCCGGCGGGCTGAAGAATTCCGTAGAGGTCGCGGATGCAACCGGGGTACTGCTCAACCGGCTCGTGGAACACGCCGGAAGCAAAATGGTGGTGGTCGCCATGGGGAATCCTTACGTGGCGGCAGATTTTCCGGGGATCCAGAATTATCTTTGTACCTTTTCGAATGCGACGGTTTCGGAAGAGAGCGCGGTGAAGGCGTTGTTCGGGGAGATTCCGCTACGCGGGCATCTGCCGGTCGGCATTCCGAATGTTGCCGAGCGCGGCGCCGGCATCGAGCGGCGCGCCCAGATGCAAGAGGGAGAGTCACATGCAACAATTTCGGCACAGTAATTGCGCATTTGTTTTGATACTCGCCCTTGCGGTCCTGGGCGCCTTGCCCGCCTGCAAGATTAACGTCCAGAAGAGCGACAACGGCCAGGACAAGAAGGTCGACATCGAAACGCCGCTCGGCGGAATCCACGTGAACAAGGATGCCAACGCGCGGGATACGGGGCTCCCGGTCTACCCCGGAGCACGGGAGAAGGACACCGGGAAGGAAGGAGAAGAGAAGAGCGCGAACGTAAACATCTCGACCGGCTTTTTCGGTGTGAAGGTGGTGGCCATCGAGTTCCTGACGGACGATCCGCCTGAGAAGGTCACTTCGTTCTATAAAGACCAGCTTAAGAAATACGGCACGATCCTCGAGTGCCACACGACCGACCGCCATCAAGATTCGGGAGACGTCGACGTGAACCTCGGCAAGGATCACGACAAGAATGACTCGCAGAAGCTCACCTGCGAGCACGACAGTGGGACCACGATCGAGTTGAAAGTCGGCACCAAGGACAACCAGCACATCGTCTCCATCTCGCCGCAGGACAAAGGCAAGGGCACGGACTTCGCGCTGGTCTTCGTGCAGACCCACGGCGGCGATAAGGACACGATCTAGCAGTTGTTAACAAATTTGGGCGCACATTATTACGCTGGCCGACGTCTTTTCGAAGAGGCTCTGCGCGACTCGCGCACTGAGGGCAGGATGCCCTCAGGACAGCCGGCAAGATCCCGGCGCTCCTCAGATCGCGCCTTTCCTTGCTTCGGTTCTCCGCGCTGCTGTACCTTGAACTCCCGTGGAACATCCTTGTCCCAAATGTGACGCGCCGGTCGAGGACGGCGTGCCTTTCTGCAAGGCCTGCCGCGCGCCGCAGATTCGGGTGCCCGGGTTCGAACCAAGCGAACCGGTGGTGGTGCCTGAAATTCACGACGCTGTGGAACGTGGATCCGTCCCCCCGCCGCCTCCATCCCGTTTGGCAACGCTGCGGGAATCCTCTCGGATACAGTGGTCGCAAGCTTTGCCCGGGGCCGCCATTGGAGGAGTGTTTTCCCTGGTGCTTTCGCTGTTCGTGACGATTCCACTGGCGATGCTGCTGGCAGGCCCTTCGGCCGCCCTGATTGCGCTTGGGTTCGCTTTTATGTTGGGAGGGGCCTGGTCGGTGAATATCTATCACCGAAAGGTGAAAGCAGCGTCGGCGACGCCACTCGTGGGGGCACAGATCGGAGCCGCCGGCGGTGGGTTCGGGTTCCTGTTCTTCGCCGTGCTGACGGTCGCGACTGTTATCTACCAGGCCGACGAGACGCGTAAAGCTATGGCCGTTGCTTTGGACCAGGCGACCAAGCGCGGCGCTGATCCCGAAGTTGCACGTCGCCTCCTCGAATTCCTGAAGACTCCGGAAGGACTCTCATCCTTCGTTGCGTTCGCGCTATTTATGATGTTGCTGATCCTCGTAATCGGCGCAAGTATCGGCGGGGCGTGGTACAGCGCGTGGCTGCGCAAACGAACCGGACACTAGATGTTTGCGTGCTGACGAGACGCGATCTCTAGTGGCCCGCTCCCGCAACCTTGCCACGATGATCGACGACCGTAAAGCCTTTGGGAAGATCGAACAGTTGAGCTCCGGGTTCGGAAATGCTGACCTCGTTGATGGTAAACGTCTGGATGCCGAAGCGCGGATCGATGCGTTTGGAGAGCAGGTTAATTCCCAACTGCTGGGAGAACCAATATTCGCGCTCCACGGTGATTGCGCTGTCGTTTCCGAAGACACCCGGGTTGTAGGTAGTGCTGTCGCGGGTGCCGACCGTCTCCATGCCGGCAATCTGTTGCTTGCCAAGCTCCTCATGCACAGCGTCGCCAGCGTCATTGGACAGAGCACCGGTCGGCGGGCCTTCGAACTTGCCTACGGTAGAGGTCGACGGGGCGTAAAAAGTCTCGTGGCAAACGTGCTGGCCATCGAGCATCATGCAGGTGAAGAGCACGTGCCGGTTCGGGTCGCTGATTTGAATGGCGGACATCTGCGATTCTTGCTTGCCGTTCTTGGGCACCAGTAACCAGCGTTCCTGGTAGACGCGGCCGCTGGCGTCGCGCGCGATGCGGCGCTGGTTCACCAGTGTGATGGTTCCACCGGTGGAGAGGGTGCGAACCCACTCGGTCTCGAGCGTCGCCGTGAACGGCGAATGGGCCATCGGGGTAATCACGATGCTTTCGAGTGTTTCCCGAACGCCGCCGTCCTCGTCGTGCATTTGCTGAAGGCGCGGGGGCCCTGCCGGAGCGACTGAGGTTTGCGCGCGAGTTGGGGCGGGAACTAGCGAGACGACGAAGAAGAGGAGGCCTCCGAGGGTGATGGTACGCATGGATCCCTCCCGGGCGGAGCACAGCTATTTTGCCAAAATAGCAGGCTATTGGGGAAGAGCGTCACGCCTGGGCGACAACAACACTCCGCTGGGCGATGATCCGAGCCCGTCGCAGGCGCGTTTCGAAAGATGTTGAGTCGTCTCCGAAGCCGCCAACCCTGAGATTCGCTTCAAGAAGACAGGTGACCGCCAGACTCCGGGTTGGATGCAGGGTCGAATTCGGCCAGTCGGTGGATTCCGGAGCGGTGCAGGGCAAAAAGAATCGCCCAGCCGAACGCACCTGCCAGGCACGCGCCCCCAAAAATTACGAGCATGGTCGGGAAAAACGTGAAGTGGGCAGGCTGGATTGGACCGACGTGCGGGCTGGAATCCGGGACCGAGACCCGGATGGCAGTCGCCTTCTCGATAGCAAGGACGACGCCTGCCAGGATGACGGCCATCAGCGTGACGGTGATCTTGGGGAAGCGGAACTCGGAACGCATGTTGAGTCTCCTTGAAAACAGTAGCGGTGAGCGGTCCAAACCGCAGATGGCTCGAGCCTGCTCCCTCAAAGCGCCGGCGACCAGGCCTTTGATTTCGCGGGCGCAGAACCGGCTGCGCATGAGCGTGTCTTTCTTCCAGACCTCGGTTTGCGTGGCGCGGAACACGGTCAGCATCTCGTCGCCAAATTCGGAGCGGTGCGCGGGAGGATAGAGGTAGAGAAGAAGCCGGTAGACGATAAGCATGGACTACGTCTCCTTCCGCGCCACGCGGAGGGCAGCGACTCGGGTGAGATGTTTCAGACGGCTGACTTCCAGTTGCAGGTTCCGCCGTCCCCTTGCGGTAAGACGGTACGACTGGCGGCCACGAGGAGCATCTTCTTCCTCGACACGCTCGATCCAGGCTGCGTCGAGCAGGCGGCGTAGTGCGCCGTACAGGGTGCCTGTACTCAGCACAACGCGACCGTCACTCATTTCCTGCACGTCCTGAAGAATCGCATAGCCATGGCGAGGGTGTTCGGCCAGGCTCAGCAGGATCAGCAGGACAGGCTCGGTGATGGACAGGGAGTCCATATGTCTTCTAACGACGTGTCGTATGACGGCATATTGCACCCTGCGCGTCTGCAGGTCAAGGGAAAATGTTGGGATGGAGAAGGGCTAAGGATCGGGGATGTGGGTCTTCGGTCGGCATGGAGTAAAATCCTTAGCGAACCGACCTTCAGAAGCCTACTTCTTTTGTATCACTGCTATGCCGTTGGGACCACTCCCGTCAATGGGAAACGGGGAACCGGCAATCGCCGACAGACCCCCGCCGGAGCTGATCTTGAAGACGGAGATGTCGTTGGAGGCGCTGCACACGTACACGGACTGACCGGAGGGATCCACCACGAGGCCCATGGGGCCGTTGATGGCGCCGTTGCCACCACTCGGAAAAGGAGAACCGCTAATTGTGGTCAGGGCGCCCGTGGAGGAGTTCAGGGTTAAGGCCGAGAGAGTCGCGTCGGCAGTGTTGGCGGTGTAGACGTACTTGCCGGATGGATCGACCACAACCGAAGAAGGATCTACGCCGATATGGGGCTGAGATCCGGCGACCAGAGTCAACTTCCCGCTCGTGCTGTCGAGGGAGTAGACGGAGATGGTGCCGAACACGGTGCTGCCCGCATTGCTGACTGCGATCACGAACTTTCCAGCCGGATCGGTGGTAATCGCAAAGGTGCCGAAATCGACGGGAACCGGCAAACCGGAAACCGTGCCGAGCGCTCCGGTGGTGGTATCGCGCGGGAACGAATAGATAGAGTTTGAGCCCGCGACTGTGAACAGGTACTTGCCGGATGGATCGATGGCAATTGCGGTTGAACTGATGGCGGCGGGGTCAATTGTATGCGGCGAGCTCGAAAGATTGCTGAGGCCGCCGGCGCTATCGATCGAGAACGACCACAAGTTGTTCGATTGGGCACTAACCGCATACAGGAACTTTCCGGTCGGGTCGATCGCAATGGCATCGAGACCGAACTCGACGGAGAATGGAGCAGGCATGGGCGTGAGAGCCCCCGTGGTCGCGGTAATGGTGAAGCCGGAAATGTCGCCGGAAACGCGGTTTGCCACATAGAGGAATTTTCCCGCCGGCTCGGCCTGCACCGCCGCGGAGCCGGAGCCAGTGTTGTAGGGCGAGCCGGAAATCGAGGTCAGCTTGCCGGTGGTCGCATCCGACGCTAGCGCCGACACCGTGGACGAACTGCCGGCAGCGTTCGCTGTGTAGACAAAGTTGACCACCCCCGAAACGGGTGGCGGTGTCGTGGTGGGCGAAGAAGAACTGGAACAGCCGGTGAGTGATCCCGCGACTAAAAGGCATGCCACCGGAAACGCACTGAAAGCGATGCAAGGCCTGCCGGGAAACTCTTTGTGGTCACTCATGGGAATTCCGCCTTTTCGGGGAGCCGAAGCCCCCGTCACCGAATAGTGAGGGAACCTAGTGCGTGAGGCAAGCGACAAGAGGCGTTGAAGAAAAGATGTCGCATCTTGTCGTGGGGTCCACGCTCGGAAACCGGCGACGCGAGAAGGTGAGAGGGTGAGGCTGTTATCCTGCGGCATGCCCGCTCGCGACGACCTCACAAATCCACAGAAAGTCGGACTATGCGCCGACTGCCGTCACGCTCGGCGCGTCGAGTCGGATCGGGGTTCGGTGTTCTTCCTGTGTGAGCTGGCGCTGACCGACCCGCGATTTCAGAAATATCCGCGTCTGCCGGTGGTGACCTGTGAGGGTTACGAGCAGGCAGGCGAGTCCTCCCCCCACGGGAACTCTAAGGACTAGGTGGCTAGGGGCCAGCGCTCAAGGCCCGCCGACCGGTAAACCGTGACCAACAGACCCGACTTTTGTTGCGAAATCCGGCGTCGCCCATAACCTTGCCCGGCGACGCTTCTGACGCGTATGATGCTGCGTTTATGACTTCCAAGGCGGCCCGCAATCCTAACGTGCGTGAAAAGACGCAGTTAATGTCACCTTCGGAGATCGAGCGCACCCTGGTGCGACTGGCCCACGAAATCATCGAGAAAAACAACGGGAGCGCCGACCTCGGACTGGTAGGCATCCGCCGACGCGGGGTACCGCTCGCCGAGCGGTTGGCGAAGACGATCGGGCGGATTGAAAAGAAGGCAGTGCCAGTTGGAACCCTCGACATCACTCTTTACCGCGACGACTTGTCCACCTCGGGCTCGAAACCAGTGGTGCAGAAAACCGAAATCGGGATCGCGATCACGGGCAAGACAATCATCCTGGTGGACGACGTGCTCTACACCGGCCGCACCGTCCGTGCCGCGATGGATGCGCTCTTCCGGCAGGGTCGTCCCCGCCAGTTGCAGCTCTGCGCCCTGATTGATCGCGGACACCGGGAGTTGCCGGTCGAGGCTACCTACGTGGGGCGTAAAGTGCAAACCGGTTCGAATGAGATCATCGAAGTACGACTGCGGGAAGTGGACGATGCCGAGCAGGTCATGCTGATGGAGAAATCGTAATTGGCGAAGTTCGGGACAGCACCGAGGCTGGTTATCCCAGTCTCCCAGGCAACCGATGAATAAGGTCGCGCGCGGCTCACTACTAGGCATCGAACATCTGGAAGCGCCGGAGATCCTGAAGATTCTGAAGCTGGCCCGACGCATGAATCCCCAGAAAACGCGGCCGCTTCTGCGCGGCAAACGCGTCGTGCTTCTTTTCTACGAACCCTCCACCCGTACCCGCTCTTCCTTTGAGATTGCGGCGAAGTCCATGGGCGCCATCACCACCCTGGTGCAATCGAGCGGATCGAGCATCGAGAAGGGTGAGTCGCTGCTGGACACCGGATATACCCTCCGTGGAGTGGGCGCGGACGTGATCGTCGTCCGTCACCCATCCGCGGGCGCGCCGTATTTGATGGCACAGCATCTCGACATTCCTGTGATCAATGCCGGGGATGGCATGCACGAGCATCCGTCCCAGGCTTTACTGGATGCCCTCACCATTCTGAAGCACAAGAAGACTTTGAAGGGACTCCATGTCTCGATTGTGGGCGACATCCTGCACAGCCGCGTGGCGCGTTCGGCTTGTCATCTTCTAACGCGGTTCGGTGCGAAAGTCACCTTGTGCGGCCCGCCGGAATTTGTGCCCGACGTGGCGGCAACACTGGCGCCCGGGTTGCACGTCACGCGGCATATTGAAGATGCCGTGCACGGCGCCGACGTGCTGATGCTGTTGCGGGTTCAGAAGGAACGTCTCGCCGGCATGAAGCTGCGGCTCGACGACTACGTTGCCCGCTACCAGATGACAATGCACCGGCTCCAGATGGCCAAACGCGACGCGATCGTGATGCACCCGGGGCCGATTATTCGGGGTCTGGAGTTGACCGCAGACGTGGCGGATTCACCGCAATCGGTCATCGTTGATGAGGTACGGAACGGAGTGCCAACCCGCATGGCAATTCTGGCGCGGGCGGTGGGGAAGGGCAGGCTGTAGAACCTGATTTCCGATGGCGCACGATAGATCCAAACCGGCATCGTTGCTGATCAAAGGTGGACACGTCATCGATCCGGCCAATCGTATCGACGCTGCGATGGACGTCTTGCTGCGCGACGGGCGGATCGCTGAGGTGGCGCCCCCGAACAAAGTGCGCGGTGGCGCCGATGAAAAGTTCGACGCGCGGGGCCTGACGGTCGCGCCCGGGTTCATCGACCTCCACGTCCACTTACGCGAGCCGGGACAGAGCTACAAGGAAACGATCGCTTCTGGCACTGCTGCGGCGGCCGCGGGCGGGTTCACCTCGGTTTGCTGCATGCCCAACACGATCCCGGTCATCGACTCGCAGGAGTGGGTGGCATGGTTGCGTCAGCCAGAGCGTGGCGCGGTGGTGAACGTGTTCCCCGTGGCGGCCGCGACCCACGCCAGCAAAGGAGCGGTGCTAACGGATTTTCGCGGATTGCAGCGCGCCGGAGCCGTGGCTGTTAGCGACGACGGCAAACCGGTCCTCGACAACGACGTGATGCGCGAGTGCTTGCGCCTGAGCGGAGAGGTGAATTTCCCCGTGGTCCAGCACGCGGAAGATACGCGGCTGACCGAAGGCTGCCCGATGAACGACAGCCCGACATCATTCCGCTTGGGTCTGCGCGGGTCCAGCGCATCGGCGGAAGCGGCAATCGTAGACCGGGACGTCCAATTGGCGCAGCAACTCCCCAACGCCCGCCTGCACGTGGCTCATCTCTCGGCGGCGGATTCGCTCAAAGCTGTTCGGCGCGGGAAGCGGAGCCGCGCGCGGGTCACCTGCGAGGTCACGCCGCATCACTTTACCCTGACCGACGCGGCCGTGGGGGAATTCGATACGCGGTGCAAGATGAATCCGCCGCTGCGTTCCGCGGCCGATTTGGAATCGATCCTGGTGGCGCTGGCGGATGGAACCGTGGACGCAATCGCCACCGATCACGCACCGCATGCCAGCCACGAGAAACTGGTGGAGTTCGAACGGGCCGCGTTCGGCGTTACCGGCCTCGAGACAGCCCTGGGCCTGGCGATCTCGCGGCTGCATCGCGATCACAAGATGCCTCTGGCGAGAATCGTGGAGCTGTTCACGGCCGGTCCGGCGCAAGTGTTTGACCTGCGCGGGCGCGGGTCTCTGGCCCGAGGCAATCATGCGGACGTCACCATCTTCGATGCGAAGAAACGATGGACGTTTGAAAGCGCGCGGTCACGATCACTGTCGCGCAACACGCCGTTCGACGGCTGGCAGCTGACGGGAAAGGTGATTGCGACCATCGTGAGTGGGCGGATCGTGTACCGGACCTAGAGTGTCGGGTACGATCAGCGTTCGCGGCGGAGAAATTCGCGGCGCATCAGGAAAAGGTCGTCGAGCGAACGCTGGTCCCGTCGGATCTTTTCGGCGCGGTACTCCCGCAGCTGACCGTCTCGGACGCTTGCGAGAATCTCTCGCTGCAGTCGTGCTTGCCGAAAGACTTCGTATTGCTGGTCGCGAAGCTTCTCCAGCTGCGCCAGTTCCTTTTCCAGATTCTTTCGGTAGCTGGCTAAAGCGCTGTTGCACAGCAGATCGAACTGCAGCTCCGCGCCAGTGAGCCCCACGTTCAAGCCATGTCGCTGATGTTCGTTGCGAAGATCCCGCGTTTGCTCGAGGCTTTTGAGTTTGCCGCACATGTCGGAGACCTTCAGGTTGGCAATCTCGAGCTGAATCTGCTCGTGGCGCTCCACGCTCTGGCGGAAACGCACCAGCGATTGCAGGGAAAAGCGGAAAGGCATACTGGTTTAGGTCGGCAGCGCCAAGAGCGCTTGAATCGTACCGGCAAGGGATGCGGAATCTTGTGGACCTTGGCGTAGGAGGCAATTGATCTCCGGCATATGCGCGACGGCCAGGTCGAGGGAGGCGTCGGCTCCTTTCTGGTAGGCGCCGATGCGCAAAAGGTCTTCGGAGGCACGGTAGCTAGCCAGCCACGAGCGGACTAGCTGGGCTCTTTGCAGATGTTCTGGGGAACACACGGCGGGCATGAGACGGCTGATGCTGTCGAGAACGGCAATTGGAGGGTAGTGGCCTTGTGCGGCCAGCCCGCCGATCGAGCATGATGTGTCCGTCGAGCAGCGCGCGCACACCGTCTACTAGCGGATCCTGTTCATCGTCTCCTTCCATCAAAACTGTGTGGAACGCCGTGACGCTTCCGTTCTGATAGTTCCCTGCCCGTTCGATCAGGCGAGCCAGGAGCGCAAACACCGAGGGCGTGTAGCCTTTAGCGGTCGGTGGCTCACCTGCCGCCAGACACGGAGACCAGCGGCACAATCCAGTGTAGGAATATGCATACCGACCGGGTTGTGACTACTGTCATAGAGAGTCGTAACGGATTGGCAGGCGTGCCCTGAATCTGGAACCCGGAAAGTCAATCACGATCGCGCCGCATTCGATAGATAAATCGGCCTAGATAATGAAAGACTGTAGCTATTCATTTTTTCTGAAAGGAATCAGCACGTGGTGTTCGGGTACAAGCGCGCGCTCGAGACCCTGGTGTTGCCGGGTGGCTTGGTACTGGGGGTCGCAGCCCTGCTGTTCCAGGCAGTCCTGGCGAAGATCCCAGCGTCCGTTCTGGAATTCTATTACTACGCCGCGTTTGCTTCGGGCCTTTTGCTGGCCTGGCGCTTTCATTCCAGCCGTGTCTTTTCCGCTCTTCTGCTGCTTTTGCTTGCCCACCGGGCGGTCCAGTTTTTTGCCGGGCAGCTTCCCGCTCCGGGACTGGGGATCACGGCCCTGGAAGCGATCTCTTTCATAATTCCCTTGAACTTCGCCCTGCTTGCGTTTACGCGTGAGCGCGGTTTCACCCTTGCGGCAGCCGCTCCCCGACTCTTCGTTTTGTTCGTGGAATCGGTGTTCGTCGCCGCGATCTGCCGCCCCGAACCCGCAGCCGGGGCCGGCCTGTTTCATGGAGCTCTTCTCGACCGCGCCTGGTTCGCCTGGACCCCAATTCCGCAAATTTCCTGGTTCGCGTTTGCAGTGGCGATCGGGATTCTGGTGACTCGCTTCATGACTCGGCACAAAGTCGCGGAGAGTGGTTTGGCGTGGTCCCTGTTGAGCTTTTTCCTGTCGCTGAACTTCGGGGGAGTCGGTCACACGGCCAGCGCCTACGTTGCCACGGCCGCAGCGATACTTGTGGCCTCCATTATTGAAACGTCGTACGCCATGGCCTACCACGACGAACTCACCGGACTGCCTTCACGCCGGGCGTTCAACGAAGCCACCGGCCGCCTAGAGGCCCCGTACACGCTGGCCGTCGTCGACATCGATCACTTCAAGAAATTCAACGACACCTATGGACACGACACTGGAGACGATGTCCTGTGCATGGTCGCCCGCAACCTGGCAAACGTAACGGGTGGGGGACAGTCGTTTCGCGTGGGTGGAGAAGAATTCATGATTCTATTTTTCGGCAAACCGGCCAAGGATGTAGTCGTGCACCTCGAACGCTTGCGCGGCACCATCGAGAACTCGGTGTTCCGACTGCGCGGATCCGATCGGAGAACCGCTCCACGGGGCTACGATCGACGGAAAGGTGCTGCTCAGAAGCGAAAGACCTCTCGCAAGACCACCGAGACCGCGTATCGCTCTTCCACGCGCGATCTCTCGGTAACGGTTAGCATCGGAGTTGCCGAGCCGAGCAAAAAACACCCCGGCTTCGAGGATGTGATCAAGCTGGCCGACAAGGCACTCTATCGCGCCAAAAACGCTGGGAGAAACCGCATCGAGATGGCAACGGCTAGCCGCACCAGGACGAGGAAGGGAACGGCGGAGAATATCGCCTGAAGCGGTTGGGTTCTCCCAGCCGGGTCCCAACACGCACCTTAACCATGATGCTTCCGGGCATTCGTTAAAGCCAACTCTTCAAGGGCGGGGTAAGACCGCACATCGGTGAAGGTCTGTTCCGCAGGCATGATTCCTGATGTAATGGCGTTGCTCAGCATTTCCAGCGCGAGCCCTGCGTTGGCCGGAACGATCACGGTGGCAGCCAGAATCCCGCTTCGAACCCACGCCTGTCCTGTCTGCGGTATGCCATCGCAGCCGGTAAATGGAAGTGCCAACCAGCGATCCCGCTGCGTCGGATCGGTAATCCCCTGAAAGGCATTCCTCGCGCCCATCGCCATGGAATCATCCTGCGCAATGATCGCCTGCATCTGCAGAGCTCGCGACGTCGACAAGCGGAGCCAGCCCTCGACCGCCTGGCGTGCGCTCCCCTCCGTCCACTGTGCGCGGAGCATTCTGACTTGGACGTTCGCGGGCTTAGTCTCCTGCATCCCCTCGGCCCGATGTTGAGCCGCATCGCTGCCCGCTGGGCCCTGTATATATAAGACCGAGCCGCCGTCCGGAATGAGCGCGCCGATCTGCCGTCCTTGAATGCGTCCGATCTCCCGGTGATCGGAGGTGATCGAGAACACTGGCACCCGATGTGCGGCGCGCAATTGCGCGACGTAGTCCGCTTCGCGGTTCAGGATGACCCAGCCGATTCCCGCCGCGGCCGCTGCTTTGGCGACCTGTGGTAAGGCGGTCGAACCCGCCGGCTCAAACACGATCGCGTCCGGGTGCGCTGCGGGCGACTGAATGATCTTCAACAATTGCTGGCTTTGATTGATGGCGTCATTGTCGGCGTAAATGATCTGCACACCCGCGCCAAGCTTACCCGCCGCCTCCTCCGCCGCTGCGGCCTGTTCGATCTGGTAGTCATTGTCGTTCGTGGTCAGAGAAACCAGGAAATTGAGCTTCTTCATTTTGACCCTTGTACCCGCCTAAGGATATCTCGGGATCCTCGGACAGGCACGTCCCTTCGTTGCGTACAATGAGCCCCGGAAATCCCGGCTGGCCTCCTGTAGTTCGCTGGCCGGACAAATCAGGTGCCTCATCCGAACCTTCCCAACGATATTCGCCTGTGGTCGGCTCTCGCCTACGCCAGCGTTGGCGTTGCGAAGATGCGGCTATGATACGAAGGTAATAGTCAGGTAGCGAGACCGCAGTTCCGGACCGCACACTCGGATATCTTTGATGCAAAACACAAAGGAGCTGACTACTTGAAGCTCTATCGCACAAGCAAAGGCGTGTTCGTCGAGGAAAACGATAACTACTACCTTGTCTCAGGGGCAGCCTGGGACGACCTTATCTGCGACGCCGACCTGCACGCGCGCGTTCGAGCGGCCATCTCGAAAGATGCCTTGACCACCCTGGATCCAGCCACCGTTCTCGCGCCTGTCGTCAGCCAGGAGGTGTGGGCCGCCGGCGTGACCTATTATCGCAGCCGCAGTGCGCGTATGGAGGAGAGTAAGGGCGCTGGAGGAGGCGACTTCTACGACCGAGTTTACGCGGCCGAGCGGCCGGAACTTTTTTTCAAGGCGACTGGGCGACGTGTCGTCGGGCCAGGGGCCTCTGTACGGATCCGCTCTGACGCCAGGTGGTCTGTCCCCGAGCCAGAATTGGCTCTGTTGATGAATCCGTCCGGTGCGATTGTGGGTTGCACGATTGGCAACGACATGAGTTCGCGCGATATTGAAGGGGAGAACCCGCTTTACCTGCCGCAGGCAAAGGTGTACGACGGCAGTTGTGCGCTTGGTCCTTGTGTTCTGCTCTCGGGCGAACCGCCCAGCCAGGCCGCTATCCATTTGGAGATCGTGCGACAAAGCACCACCGTCTTCGCGGGGAGCACCACGCTCGCGGAACTCAAGCGAGACCCAAAGGACTTGGTAAAGTTCCTCTTTCGCGACAACAGCTTTCCCCAAGGCGTGTTTCTGATGACCGGGACCGGCATCGTTCCAGGAGATGCCTTCACGCTGGCGAGCGGCGATATCATACGCATTGCTATCGATGGAATCGGCACGCTCGAGAACTATGTCGCCTAGATTCTGCTCTGGAGATTGTGCAAGAATCGTCGAGCGCTCTGCGGCACTGAGACAACTCCGGAACGAGGAGTGGCTGCAGAAAACCTAACGAGTCAGGCCCCACCGGCCAAGGACCTTGCGATGCGGAAGAATCTCCATTTCATTGCCGTGGTGTTTCTCTACGGTCCGTTTGTCGCGCTCGCCCAGCAGACGTCTTATGACGGGCTAGACAATCACCTGAGCAGCCTCTACCGCCTCTCCAATGCCAAGACATTGTCGATCAGTCCCGAGAATCCTACGGGGGACAAGGGCAAAGGCGGAGCCGCCACCGAAGGGACTGGAGCCAATGCGGCGCGGGAACTGGGCAAGGGCTGGAAGATCAGCCCGTCGGTCGACATCGCCGCCGGGACGACATACACCGTCGCCGAGATCAGCGGTCCGGGCGCAATTCAGCACATATGGACGACCCCGACCGGCAACTGGCGCTTCTCCATTCTGCGCATGTACTGGGATGACGAAAAAACTCCCTCCGTGGAGGTACCGCTCGGCGATTTCTTTGCCATGGGCTGGGGCAAGTACGCGCGGATCTCCTCTCTCGCTGTGTGTGTCAATCCGGGCAGTGCTTTTAACTCCTACTGGCCGATGCCGTTCCGCCACAAAGCGAGGATCACCCTGGAAAACCTCGACGAAAAACCGATGACGCTCTACTACCAGGTCGACTACACCCTAGCACCCGTTCCTGCAGACGCAGCCTACTTCCATGCCCAGTTTCGACGAGTGAATCCTCTCCCTTATAAACAGGTCTATACCATCGTGGACGGGGTAAAAGGCAAAGGGCAATACGTCGGAACCTACCTGGCATGGGGTGTGCACAACAACGGCTGGTGGGGAGAAGGGGAAATCAAGTTCTACATGGACGGCGACCAGGACTTTCCCACCATCAATGGCACCGGCACCGAGGATTACTTCAACGGATCTTATGGTTTTGAAAGCCCAGAGCTGCATGAGTACGAGGAATTCACGAGCCCTTATTCCGGATTGGTGCAGGTTCTCAAGCCCGATGGACTTTACCAATCGCAGCAAAGATTCGGACTGTACCGTTGGCACATTCCCGACCCGATTCGCTTTGCGTCGGATTTGCACGTTACCATCCAGGCGCTGGGCTGGAGGAGCGGAGGCAGGTATTTGGCTCTCACCGACGACATCTCTTCCGTCGCATTCTGGTACCAGGCCGAGCCTCACGCCGATTTTCCGAAGCTGCCTACGAAAGACCAGCTGGAAACAAACTGAGACAAGTGTTGTCAGGCTGTAAGAAACCTGCTTATGCGCTTTGGGAACGCGCAGAACAGGAAAACGGGGCTGGGGCCCCCTCGCCTCGCGGAACGGACAGAACCGAACACCCTCACCTCTCCGCGTAGTATCCGTCCCGCGCTTGCACCACCAGATTTTTCTGCTTGGCAGTCAGATGAATCCTGCGGTAACCCGGTCTCAGATCGGTCTTATCGGGCGTGTATCCAAGGTTGTACTGGCTGCGCAGCTCTTCCTGGACCTCTTCGTAGATTTGTTCGATGGACTGTTTCTTGGAAACCTCAAAAAGCCGTCCGCCGGTCTCCCGGGAGATTCGCTCGAGAATCTTCTTGCCATCGGGGCGGTATTCTTGCGGGTAACGATGTCCACCGCCATGCCGGCCCATGCCACCCCCCCCACCCCCTACCCCAAAAACAACCCCAAAACGCCCGGGGGCCACATGGGGAAAAAGGGTAGGGGTTACA
>CAZXKO010000060.1:0-45466 GCA_964641665.1 uncultured Acidobacteriaceae bacterium | reverse complement strand
CTGGAATTGCTCCGCCAGGTTGAAAGCATCTTGCGCCATCTCGAAGCACTCCGAGACCGACGACGGAATCAGCAGTATGTTCTTCGTGTCGCCGTGACTCAGGAACGCCGTGGACAGAATGTCACCCTGCGAAGTGCGAGTCGGAAGCCCCGTCGAAGGCCCGACGCGCTGGATATCCCAGATCACCCCCGGCACCTCGGTGTAATACGCGAGGCCAGCGAACTCAGCCATCAGCGAAATCCCAGGCCCGGCTGTAGCCGTCATCGACCGCGCCCCAGCCCACCCGCTGCCAATCACCATGCCGATCGCAGCCAGCTCATCTTCCGCCTGCACGATCGCGAATGTGGCCTTCCCATCAGGACCGATCCGGTGCTCTTTCATGTAATCGATCAACGTCTCCACCAGCGACGACGAAGGCGTGATGGGGTACCAAGTCACCACCGTGACACCGGCGAACATGCATCCCAGAGCTGCCGCCGAGTTGCCGTCGATAATGATCTTGCCCTTGGTCTTGTCCATGCGCGCAATATGGAACGGGTCTTGTTTCTTCAGATTCGCCGCCGCGTAGTCGAACCCGGCCTGCGCTGCCCCCATATTCAGGTTCGCCGCCTTCGCCTTCTTGGCAAACTGCTTGCGAATCGCCTTTTCCACCTCAGCCATGTCGATGTCGAGCAAGTTGGCCACGACGCCGACATAGATCATGTTCTTGACCAGCTTCCGCAGCTTAGCCTCCGGGCACACCGTCGCCACCAGCTTGTCGTAGGGCACGGCGTAGAAGACCAGATCATTGCGCAGGCTGCTCAGGTGCAACGGCTCGTCGTACAGCGCCGCCGCGCCCGGAGCCAGCGACATCACGTCTTCCTGCGCCGTCTCCGCGTTCATCGCGATCAGAAAATCGATCTCTTTCTTGCGCGCAATGTATCCGTCTTTGTTGGCGCGGATGGTGTACCAGGTCGGAAGTCCCGCGATGTTCGACGGAAACAGGTTCTTGCCCGAGACCGGCACGCCCATTTGAAAAATGCTGCGGAGAAGTACGGTATTGGAACTTTGCGATCCTGAACCATTCACCGTCGCGACCTGAATGCTCATGTCGTTGACGACGGGTTTCCGCTCCAGGCGGCCAGGGGCATCCTGAAGCGCAACATCGGTGGTGGCCATCCCTTTCCTTCCTTTGGCACACGGGCCGCAATGGGCGCCCCGGCGCGGTATTCACAGCGGTCGAAAACCCTTCATTATACGGGAACGGCGGCGAGGTCGACAGCGGGAGAGGACCTGTTTCCTGCCGGGCGTACCCGACTGGAAAACTATGTTTCGATGCGGTAGAACTGCGCCATGGTACGGAACTTATTATATCGTGATGCGATCAATTCCGGTACCGGCTTTTTCTTCAGCTCGCTGAAATTCTCCTGCAGGGCCGCATCGAGCAGAGCCGCCGCCGCCTCGTGGTCAGAATGCGCTCCGCCGTCCGGCTCCGGAACCACGCCGTCGATGCATCCCAGCCGGCTCAAATCCTCGGCCGTGATCTTCATCGCTTCGGCGGCAAGGTGCTTCTTGGTCGCGTCGCGCCACATAATCGATGCGCACCCCTCCGGCGAGATCACCGAGTACACCGCGTTCTCCATCATCAGGACCCGGTCCGCCACCGCAATCGCCAGCGCTCCCCCGCTCCCGCCGACTCCGATCACGGTCGCAATAATCGGAACCTTTAGCCTCGCCATCTCGCGCAAATTCCGTGCGATGGCCTCGCCCTGCCCGCGCTCCTCAGCGCCCAGCCCCGGGTGCGCTCCGTCGGTATCGACAAAGGTAAAGATGGGGCGTCCAAACTTTTCCGCGATGTGCATCACGCGCAGCGCCTTGCGATAGCCTTCCGGATGCGGCATGCCGAAGTTGCGATAGACCCGCTGCTTCGCATCGCGCGCCTTCTGCTGCCCGATCACAACCACTTCTGCCCCGTGGAAACGCGCCATCCCGCACACGATCGCCGGATCGTCCGCAAACCCGCGATCTCCGTGGATCTCGCTCCAGTCGGTGAAGATGCGCTCGACGTAGTCCAGGGTGTAGGGACGCTGAGGATGGCGGGCGAGTTCGGTCTTCTCCCAGGCACTCAGACCCGAATGGACCTGCCGCCGCAGTGCTTCCACGCGTCCATGCAACTGCTCGACCTGGTGCCGGATTTCGTCGTTCTGGCCCGGTACCGCCTGCAACTGCTCGATCTGCTGTTCGATCCGCGCGAGTTCCTGTTCGGCTTTCACTCGTACTTCCATCTTCCTGGCATCGCCGTTCCGGTAGGACCAGTGCGTCTCTACCATGGAAAGCAGAAATTCAGTGCCGGATACTACTTCCGCCCCGTCGAACTTCGGGGCTTCCGCCGTGCCGGCCCTCGCTTTCCTGGTCTTCGGGACTTTCATCCGCCCTTGATCTCAGTTGATGATGCGCACGCTACCACGGCCACATAGTTCTTCCACGCGCGCAATGAAATTGCGATCCGGATGGACATTATAGCCTTCCGCTTCCATCACCACCATGAAATCGCCCTGGCGTTCCACGTCAAACAACACCCGCGCCTCGCCTTTCCGTTCCGTGAAGAGCGAATGCAGATTATCCACCGTTGCTTCTGTCGCGCCCTCGGCCGGAATGCGGATGCGAAGCGAACGAGGCAGCGGCACCTTGGCATCTTCCAGCGGTGTTATGTCAGCCGCAGTGATCTTCGGGTTCGCGCCCTCCTCCACGCGAACACCAGCCTTCACCAGCACCGGCACCTCCAGCTTCACCTTCTCTTGCAAGCGCCGGTAGGCCTCCGGAAATACGATCATGTCGACCGAGCCGGACATGTCTTCCAGAGTCGCCTGCGCGTAAAAGTCGCCTCTCTTGGACTTCAGCACGCGCACGTTGCTGATGATGCCCGCGGTGGTGATGGTCTCATCCTTGCCCGTCGAAGCCTTCATCGCCGACACTTCCGCGATGCCGAGCGCATTGAGTCCCTGTAGCTTGTCGCTGTACTTCTCGAGCGGATGCCCGGTGATGAAGAAACCCAAGATCTCCTTCTCGGCAGCCAAGCGCTGATGTTCATCCCAGTCCGGCACGTTCGGCAATTGCTCGTGCGTGACGGGACCATCGTCCTCCTGAAACACACCAAAGAGCCCGTGCTGGCCCGATTCCGCGTCGCGCTGCGTCTTCTGGGCACGCTCAATCGCACTATCGATCACCGCCATCAACTGCGCGCGGCGCCCCAGCGAGTCCATCGCTCCACTCTTGATCAGAGATTCCAGCACCCGCTTGTTAAGCAACCGCAGGTCCACGTTCTCCGCGAACTCGAAAATGTCGCGGTAGCGCCCCAGCTTCTTGCGCCCGGCCACGATCGACTCGATCGCGTTGTGCCCAACATTCTTCACCGCTGCCAGGCCGAATCGAATCGCGCTCCCGTGCGGTGTGAAGTTCGCGTCCGACACGTTGATATCCGGGGGCTCCACCGCAATCCCCATCTCGCGGCACTCGTTGATGTACTTCACCACGTCATCGGTGTTGCCCGTCACTGACGTCAACAACGCCGCCATGAACTCCACCGGAAAATGGGTTTTCAAATACGCGGTGTGGTACGCAAGCAATGCGTAGGCTGCAGAATGCGACTTGTTGAACCCGTAGCCGGCAAACTGTGCCATGAGATCGAAGATCTTTTCGATTTTCTTCGCCGGGTAACCGCGCTGGGTCGCGCCTTCCACAAAGCGCTCCCGCTGCTTCGCCATCTCCTCGGGCTGTTTCTTACCCATCGCCCGGCGCAGCAGGTCGGCTTCTCCCAGCGAATAGCCCGCGAGCCGGTTCGCAATCTGCATCACCTGCTCCTGGTACACGATCACGCCCAGTGTCTCTTCCAAAATTTCTTTCAGCTCCGGCAGCTCGTATTCGATCTTCTTGCGGCCGTGCTTGCGGTCGATGAAGTCATCGATCATGCCGCCCTGGATCGGTCCCGGACGGTACAGCGCGTTCAGAGCAGTCAAATCTTCAATCGAGTTCGGCTGGTAGCGGCGCAACACATCGCGCATGCCATGCGATTCAAACTGGAATACCCCTGATGTCAGGCCCTTGTAGAACACCTTGTGATAGGTTTCGTCATCTTCCAGGGGAAGCGTCGCCAGGTCCAGTTTCTGGTTGCGGCTCTGCACGATCAGCTTGATCGTGTCATCCAGGATGGTGAGCGTGGTCAGCCCAAGAAAGTCCATCTTCAACAGGCCGAGTTTTTCGATGGCCAGCATGTCGAAGGCGGTGACGATTTCATCGTTCTTGGTCTTGTGCAGAGGCACCAGCTCGGTGAGAGGCCGCGGCGAGATCACTACCCCCGCCGCATGCACTCCCGAGTTCCGCACCAGTCCCTCGAGTTTCTTCGCCGTTTCAAGCAACTCGCGGATCTGCGCGTCCTTTTCGTACGCATCCTTCAGCTGCGGCGACTCCTGGATTGCCTCCTCCAGTTTGATGTTCAACTGGTTCGGCACCATCTTGGCGATCCGGTCTACGTCGCTGTAAGGAACGTCCATGGCCCGCCCCACGTCCTTGATCGCCGCCTTCGCCGCCATGGTGCCGAACGTGATGATCTGTGCCACATTCTCCCGCCCGTATTTGCGAGTCACATACTCGATCACCTCGCCCCGGCGATTCATGCAGAAGTCTATGTCGATGTCGGGCATGGAAATGCGCTCCGGATTCAGGAAGCGCTCGAATAGCAGTTCGTGCTGCAGCGGGTCGATGTCGGTGATGCCCAGCGAGTACGCCACCAGCGCCCCTGCCGCCGATCCTCGCCCCGGACCGACCGGGATGTCGTGCTCCTTGGCGTAACGAATGAAGTCCCACACGATCAGGAAATATCCCGAGAACTTCATCTGCTGGATGATCGCCAGTTCCCGCGCCAGCCTCTGCTCGTAATCCGCCAGACTGTGTTTCAAACGGCCCTGCCGCTCCATTTCGTGCAGAACGTTCAGCCGCTGCGCGAAGCCTTCCCGGGTGATGTGCTCGAAGTAGCTGTCCGGAGTGAACCCCGCCGGCACATCAAAGTGCGGGAATGGGTTGCTGATCTTCTCGAGTTTTAGGTTGCAGCGTTCGGCAATATCCAGGGTGCGCGAGAGCACGGAAGGTGCATCCTTGAAGACGCGGTGCATCTCCTCGTGGCTCTTCACGAAGAATTGGTTGCCGTCGAACTTCATCCGGTTCGTGTCTTGAATCGACTTCCCCGTCTGGATGCAAACCATCACGTCCTGCGCGTGCGCATCGTCTTCGCACAAGTAGTGGCTGTCGTTCGTGGCCACCAGGGGCAGGCCAAGATACTTTTCCAGTTGGAACAGACCAGCGTGGATCCGGTGCTCCATCTCCAGACCCTGGTCCTGAATCTCCAGGTAGAAATTCTTCTCTCCGAAGATGTCGCGAAACGTCCCGGCCACTTGCCGCGCGGCTTCGTAGTTCCCTTCCGTAAGGCGCTCCGCCACCTCGCCCTTCAGACATCCCGACAATCCAATCAGCCCCTTCGAATGCTCAGCCAAAAATCGCTTGCTGATGCGCGGCTTGTAATAGAAGCCGTGCAGCGACGCCTCCGACGTGATCTTGGTCAGGTTGCGGTAGCCTTCTTCGTTCTCCGCCAGAACCAGCAGGTGGTTGTAGGTATCGCCCTCGGGTGGCGTTCTGTCGGTGTGGTGGTCTTCTTTTTTGCAGATGTAAAGCTCGCAGCCGACGATCGGCTTCACGCCCGCGGCCTTCGCGGCATTCACAAAGTGCACGGCGCCGAAAATATTGCCGTGATCGGTCATGGCCACGGCCGGCATGCCCAGTTCTTTTACGCGCTTGACCAGTTTCTCGACGTCGCAGGCGCCGTCGAGCATCGAGTAATCGGTGTGCAGATGCAGATGAACGAATTGGGACATGATTGGAGTTCTAACCCGAAATAACGGATTTATTCGATTCTATCTGGCTGGAGAGAAATCGCGGAAACGGCTGTAGGTCGAGGGCCCTGCTCACGCACTCAGTTCGGTATCTGAAAATCTAGGCCGCGCTCGTCATTCAACTTCATGGTTGCGGCAAGGTCCACATCCGCCAGTGGGATTCGCTTGCTGCGTGTACCGTCGAACACCACCAGCGTCTCGTTCATGACGGCGTAATTCTTGATTTCCTGGATGCGTTTGTCGAGAAAAACGAGGACGATCGGCAAATCGGACTCCAACTTGGTGTCCGTCGGCGGCCGAGGCACCGCGGCCACGGGTGGTTGTGGATACTCCTCCCGCGGCTGGCTATATTCCCGCTCCTCTCGCAGGCGTTGCACTTCCGCGCTTAGGTCATCGATCTGGCGCGCGGTCTGCCGCTGCACGTAATCGCTATCGGAGGAATCGTAGGAAGACCCGTACCAGTTCCAATAGAACGGGCTGTAGTAGCCCCCGTAATACCCAGGATAGCCATAGCCCGCGTACCACCTCGGAAAATGAATGACGAATCCATGGTGGTGAAACCCATCCCGGTCGTGATCAGGGTGAAACGATGTTCCGAACCGACCGCTTGAACGCGGCGCGCTGACAAACGACATGGAACGGGCGCCCATTCCGGCGTGGGAAGCAAATCCCCTCCCGCCGGAAACACCGCCCCGCATCCCACCTCTTTGGGCCCAACTCAGCGACAGAGCTGCGCTCAGCACGAAAGCCGCAACCAGCCAAAGACGCCGCATGCGCACATTATACCCCCGTTTCCGCCCGCCCCGGTCAGGTCTCTAACGGGCATCCCGACAAGACACAGCACGACTGTCATCCCCAGCACAGTGAGTAGTCAAACGTGATCTAGAACCTGCCCTGAGAGAAGTCGAAGGGAAATCTTGATTCTGTCCTACCGCTTCTTCTTTCCGTTTTTCGCCTTTTTCGGGGGATTGGCGGCCTTCGCCGCAGGCTTGGGAACTGTCTTCGCGGGAATCGGCTTCGGCGGCGCGATCGCCTTTCCCTTGGCCTCGGGTTTCGGCGCCGGAACTGGCGGAGCCGCCACCGCAGCTCCTGCCTTCCCTTTCTTCTTGCCAGTGGGACCGGCCACAGCGGGTGCCGCAGCCTCGCTGGCGGCCGCGGCCGCTGCTTTCGCCGCGCGCCCGCGCTTCACCGGCGGCGGTGGAGGTGGTGGCGGAGGTGGCGGCGCCAGCGGCTTCAGGAACTTCAGCGTTTCCGTCCGCGAGCGCAGCTTGCCGTCCAGTAGCAGCATGAACACATCGTTCGCAATCTTCGGATACTCCGGCAGTTGCGGAGTGATATGCAGCTCGGTCATCTCAGGCAGTGGAATCTTCTGCTGCACCTGCCGCCACTTGGTGAAGAAATTCTTGATCTTCTGTACTACCGCCTGCTGCTTCGCGGCAACCGCCAGAAACAGCGTCATCTCCGGCCGCGCATTCGACAGCACCTGCCAGGTCCGCGAAGGCGTCGCCGACTCCTTCCCCGTCAGCTTCCTCGCCAGATCCTTCGCGTTGTCCTCGAGATCCTTCCAGGCTTCCACCAGCGTCTTGCGCGGGATCAGCCTGCGCATGTCCGCAACTTCTTTATCGCCCATGCGCGACGTCAGGAAGTACATCACTGCCGGCGCGGGATCGGGCTGATACCCCAGCTCATTCATCTGCTGCCGCGTCTTCATCAGCGTGCTCAAGCCGTTGGTGTCGACCTTCGCCGTAGTCCAGTGATCACTCAGAACCTTGAGCCACCCTTCTTTTTCCAGGACCCGAACGATGTGCAGGGGATCATCCTCGTAGGCCAGCTGTTCAATCTCGTGCCCGATCGCCTTGGAGGTGATGTGCTCGATGTAGTTATTTTCCTTGGCCGAGTCGTAACGCGCCTGCGTCCGCTCTTCCAGCGGCCAATGGAAGCGCGCCGCGAACCGGCTGGCCCGAATCAGGCGTGACGGGTCCTCCACGAACGCGTAGTTGTGCAGGACGCGAATCACCTTCGCTTCAATGTCGGCCGCCCCGTTAAACGGATCCATCAACAGCCCGCGCGACCCCGGATTCAGCGACAGCGCCATCGCGTTGACCGTAAAATCCCGCCGCCGCAAATCTTCGATGATGGTCGCCGGCGCCACCACCGGCGGCTTCCCCACCTTGTCGTAGCGCTCCGTCCGGGCCATGCTGATCTCGGCGCGCACGTTCCCCGGCAATTGCAGGAAGATCGTCTTCAGGTCGTCGTCCGCCGCCGCGATCACCGCGCCCGCCCGTTCCAGTTCTTTTTGCAGCTTGAGGGGATTCCCCTGGACGGTGAAATCCAGGTCGCGGATGGGAAATCCGCTAATAATGTCCCGCATCGCGCCGCCCGTCAGGTACAGGTTCAAACCGGTGGCCCGGCTAATCTCTTGTACGAGGTTCGCGCCCTTCTGCTGGTCCGGCGTAAGCCGGATCTCCATGGTGTATATGTAATCGGCCATGCCTTCCTACGTCTGCCCCACTGCAACCCGCTCGACGGTGGATTTGCACAGGATTTCCACAGGGCTGCAGTGGGAGTGACCAATAGCGCCAGCCACCCCGATGTAAGTGACTCTATACAATGGGCTTATGTTTCCTGAGACGGATCGCAGCAAGCTACCGAAAATAACACAACGGTAATCTTTTGGCTACTGCGATCACGCATTTTGCGTGTTTCCTCTGAAAAGGTGCGAGAATTCAGGGAAACTGGCGAGTCGAGATCGCACCCGGCGGCCTCTTGCCCGAAGCCAAATGCCCTCAACCCACAAGAAGGTCATCGTCCGCAAGATGGATCGTGACACGATCTCCGGCTACGTCGCCCCAGCCAACTTCGTGCAAGACGGCAAGCTGGAACTGCTGAACACCTCCGGCAACGTGATTGGGATCGACCTCAAGGAGATCAAGGGCGTCTACTTCGTGCGCGAGTTTGGCGATTCCGAGTCGCTGGTGCGCAAGACCTTCACCAGCCGCCCCCGGACCGAGGGTCTGTGGGTACGCTTGAAGTTCAAGGACAACGAAATCGTCGAGGGCCTGATGCCCAACGACCTGGCCCAGCAGATCGGCGAAGGCTACCTCGTCAACCCGCCCGACCTGCGCTCCAACACGCAGCGCATCTTCGTCCCGCGCACCGCGCTCGAATCCCTGACCGTTCTTGCCGTCATCGGCGGCACCCACCGCCAGCGCCGCCGCCCCGAAGACCAGCGCCAGGTGCCGATGTTTGGAGAGTAGAACCCGGACCCTTTCCGTTCTCTCCGTTACAATCACTGGTCCACCCATCCTCACGGGAACACACCTATGAAACTCTCCAAGCTCTCCGAAGCTCTGAATGCCCGGCTCGAAAACGGTTTACCCGACATCGAGATCACCGGTGTCGCCGGCATCGAGGAAGCCGCCGCCGGCCAGGTCACTTTCGTAGCCAACCCGAAGTACGCGCACGCCGCGAAAACCACCGCCGCTTCCGCAGTCATCGTTTCCGAGAACTTCCCCACCATCCCAGCTCCGATGCTGCGCTCCCCCAACCCCTATCTCACCTTCGCCAAGGCCGTCGCGCTCTTCTACCAACCGCCGCGATACAAACCGGGCGTCCACGCCACCGCAGTCGTCCACCCTTCCGCCAAGATCGGCAAGAACGCCCACATCGGCCCCTACGTCGTCATCGATGAAAACGTGAAGATCGGAGCTAACGCCGTCCTCCTCGCACACTCCGTGATCTATCAAGGAGCAGTGATCGGCGACAACTTCTTCGCCCACGCCCATGCCGTGGTGCGCGAGCACTGCCGCCTGGGAAACAACGTAGTCCTGCAGAACGGTGTCGTGATCGGCGCCGACGGCTTCGGCTTCGCCAAGGACGATTCCGGACGCTGGCACAAAATCGTCCAGTCCGGCCCGGCAGTGCTGGAAGACGATGTGGAAGTCCAGGCCAACGCCTGCATCGACCGCGCCAGTGTCGGCGAAACCCACATCGCGCGCGGCGCCAAAATCGACAATCTCGTTCAGGTGGGCCACGGATCGAAGGTCGGCGAGAACACTCTACTCTGCGCGCAGGCTGGACTGGCAGGCTCCACCGACGTTGGCAGGAACGTCATCCTCGCCGGGCAAGTCGGCGTTGCCGGCCACTGCAAGATCGGCGACGGCGCCATTGCCACTGCCCAGAGCGGCATTCCCAACGACGTCGCCCCCGGCGCTATCGTCAGCGGCTACCCCGCCATCGACAACAAACTCTGGCTCCGCTGCTCCGCCGCCTTCAACCGCTTGCCCGACCTGATGAAACTCGCCCGCACCCTGCAAACGCAACGCAGCGATGAGCAGCCCTAGCCCCTTCTAAGATTGTCATCCTGAGCGCAGTGAGGGGTGAGCCGAACGGAGTCGAAGAGCCTGCCCTGAGCGGAGCCGAAGGGACCCCGTGTTTGTGTGCTACACCCCGGAGTCCGCCATCTTTTTCACCACAGACCTGGTATGAGGTGGACGAAAGTAATCCCGCGAGCGACCGCAACCCCCTAACTCCTGTACTCCTCCGGCAGCCCTCCATTGATCACGTCCCGCACCTTCTCCATCAGCGCTTCCCGCGACCCAAACTCCTGCGGTTCGATCGGCTTGTGAAACACCACCGTAACCGTCCCCGGCGAAATTCGAAATCTCGCCTTAGGCATGACATCGTGCGACCCCACGATCGTCACCGGCACCACTGGCACGCCGCACTCCATCGCCAGATAGAACGGGCCTTTCTTGAACGGCAGCAGCTTGCCGTCAAACGACCGCTTGCCCTCGACGTAAATCGTCATATTCACTCCCTGCCGGATCACCTCGCCCGCGGTCCGCACCGCTGCGATCCCCGCATCACGGTTGCCACGGTCCACCGGCACCAGCGCCCCCATGCGCATCGTCTCTCCCAGGATCGGATAGCTGAACAACTCCTTCTTTGCCATCACCGAAGTCCGTCGCGGAATCAGAGGCAGCAAAATCGGTGGATCGAGGTTCGACGTGTGATTCGACATGAAGATATAGGTTCGCTTGGGATCCAGTTTCTCCCGGCCGGCCGTCTCCACCTTCACGCCCGCGAGCTTCACGCCGGTCCATGCGCCCCACATTCCCATGCGATAGAGAAAGCGAATGTCCTGCGTGAGAAACGTCCAGGGAAATCCGAGAATGGCGGCGACCGGCAGGGCCAGAGTCCAGAACCCCAGCATCGCGACGGTGTAGATCAAGGATGCATTTCTCCCGCAGACTGAGATTCACCTTTCAGCCATGCGGCCCGGCGGGCTTTCTGTTGAGCCGTGACATTCTCCACATCCTGCAGCTCAAACTCAACCTCCTCTCGCGCGCCGACCTTCCACTGCAGCTCTCGTTCTCCCCGTCGGTTTCGCGCTCGCAGACGGAGGGTGGCCCCCGGCCGCAGATCGGCGAGCCTCGCTTCAAAGTGAGAAGTCGCCGGATTTCCGTTGATTTCCAACAAGACATCGCCCACGGCCAGCCCTGCTTTCTCCGCTTCGCTCCCCGCCTGAACTCGGCTCACCGAGGGTGCAGAATCAAAATTCTGGATCGCAGAGAACCCAAGATTGGCAACCGTCGCACTTGTGCGAACCAGCCGGAGGCCAACCGTGCCGAAAAACTCGTCCCACGGAATCTCGTCGAGCCCACTCACGTACTTCTGAAAAAACTCTCCCAGCTCACAATGGCAAACTGCTTCCCCTGCCTGCCTCACCCCGGCGGAATCAGGAAAGAACTTCCCCTGCTGCGCAAAATTCCGATTCATCCACTGCAACACCTCCCGCAGCGACGCCTTCCCGCCACTCCCGTCGCGGACGGCAAGATCTAGTGCGATCCCCAGCAGCTCTCCCTTGTTGTAGTAGGAAATGCTGCGTTCCGGCCGTCGGTAATAGGGATCGCCCTCTAGCCATGCGTCCAGACTCGACTCTTCCGCCGACTGCGTTAGGTGCGCCGGACGCCGCTCCAGGTCAGAAATCTGCTGGCCCACGCGCTGCAGGTAGTGGCGTTCGTCCAACAGGCCAGCCCGCTGCAGGATGATGTCCTCGACCGTGCTGGTAACGCCTTCGCTGAACCACAGCGCTCGCGTGTAATTTTCCCTGGAGTAGTCGACCGGCTCAAGCGTCGCCGGCCGAATTCGCTTCACGTTCCACAGGTGGAAGAACTCGTGCGCGGTGACAGCGTCGAACCCTTGCCAATCGTCCTTCAGGCTGTGCGCGCTCACTTCGATGGCGGTGCCGTAGGCGTGCTCCATGCCACCTCCGCCTGGCCCGCTCGGAAAGTGATAGAGAAACAGGTACGTTTGAAATGGTCGATCCTCCATCCAACCCGTGGCGGCGGCAACGATCCTGCGCAGATCAGAAACGATCTTCTGCATGTCGTAATCTGACCGATCGGCATCCACGACTACCCGGTAGTGTCCACCGCCCTCATCGAAGTCCGCTTCCTGAAACGTACCCGCTTCGACCGGCGAGTCCACTAGCCGATCGTAGCTCTCCGCGACAAACCCATTGTCCCCGCTCGCCAGCACCGTTGCGATCTTCCAGTCCGGCGGCACATCGGAAAACTTCAATCGCACCTCACTGGAATGGCCGCCTACCGGATATATCAGGACTTCCGCCAGATTGAGAAACGCGTGGCTTGGGCTGAGCTGCGCGCCGTAGGGTCCCTGCTGGTCGGCAAACACCTCATACTCCACGATCGCGCCTTCGCTTGCACCCTCAATCTGCCAGGTGTTCTTGTCGACCTTCTGAGTTGCGAGCGCTTCCCCTCCCGGCCGTTTCGCCTTTACCCAATCGACGTACTGTGAGAAGTCGCGTACCTGGTAGAGGGCGTTCCACACCGGCAACTGCACCCGCCGGTGCGGTGCGCCGGCAGGTAGCTCCAATTGAATGTGAAGAAGATGTTCCTGATAGGCAGCCAGGGAAATCGTGTACCGGATCTGGCTCCCGCCTGTGCTGGAATCAGCGCTTCCTTGGCCAAACAGAACAGCCGGCTGCAGGCACGCCCACGCGATCAGAACGAGCCTGAGGTCTGCCCTGCTCGGTTGGATCATGCTTTCGCGGAGGCCTCGAGAGAATTAGGTCTGGACGCCGACCTGCCGAGTTCCTTGAGACGCGCAGGCAGTTTCTCGTAGATGCCGTCGAAGCCGCCGTTGGAAAGCATCGCCACCACGTCGCCTGCTCGCAACTCGGGTGCCACCGCCTGCACAATCCCGTCTGCGCCAGAGATGATTCGCGCCCGCTTGCCGCGCTGCTCCAGATCGGCCCCCACCGCCATCAAATCCAGCCGCTCTGCTTGCGGGATAACATCCGAGCGGAACACGCCCGCAACCACAATCTCGTCTGCCAGCGCCAGGCTGTTCGCCAGTTCGTGCTGAAACACGTTGCGCCGCAGGGTATTCGAACGCGGCTCCAAAATCACCCAGAGCCGCGAACCCGGGTAGCGAGCTCGCAGCGCAGTGAGTGTGCCTGCAATTGCTGTCGGGTGATGTGCAAAGTCATCAATGATCGTGACCCCGCCGACCTCGGCCTTCACTTCCAGTCGCCGCTTCACGCTCTTAAACGTCTTCAGCCCCCCCTGGATTTGTTCCTTTGAGAGTCCATAACCAGCAGCCATCGCCGCTGCGGCGGTGGCATTCCACACGTTGTACTCCCCTGCCAACCCGAACTCGAAGTCGCACCAAGGCTCGCCGCCGCGCAGCACCGTCCACGAAGTCCGCGCCGGCTGAAATCGAAGATTCGTAATCTGCCAGCTCGATTTCTCCCGTGAGCCGTAGCGCTCCACCGGACAAAACGACTTGGCGATACAGCGCTCCACGCTCTCGCCCGTATCAAATGCCACGATCCGCCCGCGCCGTGGTACCAGGTTCACCAGCCGCTTGAATGCCGTCTCCACCGCTTCAAGATCTTTATAGATATCAGCATGATCGAACTCGACCGACGTCAGGATTACCGCGTCGGGAAAGTAGTGCAGAAACTTCGGTCCCTTGTCGAAGAACGCCGTGTCGTACTCATCGCCTTCGAGAATGAAATGCCTGCCTGTCCCCAGCGCAAAGCTCGAACCGAAATTCTCCGCAATCCCGCCAATCAGAAACGATGGTTCCAGTCCGGCCGAATGGAATATCCACGAGAGCATCGATGTCGTGGTCGTCTTGCCGTGCGTCCCCGCCACCACCAGCACTTCCTTGCCCCGGAGAAACTCGTCGTGCAGAATCTGGGGCAAAGAGCAGAACGGAACCCGCTCATCGAGCACATACTCCAGCTCGACGTTCCCTCGCGAGATCGCATTCCCTACCACTACCATATCCGGACGCGGCCTCAGATTCTTGGCATCAAAGGGCTGCGCCACAGGAATTCCCAGCGAGGCGAGGAAATCTGACATCGGAGGGTACGCCGCCGCATCCGAACCGGTCACGCGAAACCCACGTTCGTTCAACATCCCGGCCAGCGACGCCATCGCCGTCCCGCAGATTCCTATCAAGTGAATGTGCTTATTGTCTGCCATGGTCTTCCAAATCCCCCACTGCGCCTACGCCGGAGCGGTGGCCGCTTCCAATATCTTAAGCTTCACGTCCCCGCCACTCACGCTCAACGCGGCCCGCACGCCAATCGGAAGGGTAATGTTCTTCCGGGTCACGTGGCCGGACCGCAGCCCGAAGCCAACCGGTATCCCAAGGTCGCCGACAATGCGCAGAATGACCTGCTGCAGCGTGTACCCCTGGTCCTTCGTCTGCACACAGTCCAGCATCTCTCCGAAGACCATGCCCTTCACTCCCTTCAGCTTCCCCGCAAGCTTCAATTGCATCAGCATCCTGTCGATCTGGTAGGGGCGCGCGTTGACGTCTTCCAGGAACAGGATCGTCCCTGCCGTCCTTATCTCGTGCCCAGTGCCCAACGACGCCACCAGCAGCGAGAGGCAGCCTCCGTACAAAACTCCCTCCGCGGATCCGTCCACCAGCCCCACGACTCCTGCCTCGGACGTGGACCCCACTTCCCACGCCTCGGCTCCGCCGAGGGCGGCCTGCCACGAGGCTAAGTCCACGCCGTCTTCCAAGGCGAAGTCTTTCGTGACCATCGGCCCGTGGAAGGTCACCAATCCCAGTGAGTCGGCGAAACACGTTAGCAGAGTCGTGATGTCGCTGTAGCCGACAAAAATCTTTGGATGGCTCATCACCTTGGCTGGGTCCAGCCGCGTGATCAGGTAGTTCGCGCCGTAGCCTCCGCGGGCACACAGAATCGCGCGAACCTCATCGCGCTCAAACATCTCTTCCAATTCGCGCGTGCGCCGCTCTGCCGACCCGGCAAAATACAACTCCTGTTCGAGGATCGATTCGAAATAGAACGGCACATATCCAAGTCGTCGCACCGCCTCGCATCCCTTTTCCAGAAGATCGCGTTTGATGTTGCTGGCGGGCGCCACAATCCCCACTGTATCGCCGGCGCGAAGCGCTCGTGGCTTGATCCGCGGAATCTGTGCGGCGGGAGGTGTCAAGGCCTCATCCTAAACGAAAAACTGGCCCTGGCAGATGAGTTCCGCCGGTCCCCTCAGGAACACTTCTTTCTCAAATCGCACCAGCTGCATTCCCCCTGGGGCGTGCACGCGCACCGGCGAGTCGGCGTACCCGCTCACGATCGCGGCAACCGCGGCCGCGCAAGACCCGGTCCCCGACGACTGCGTCTCCCCGACCCCGCGCTCAAAGAAACACACCTTGATATTCCGTCGATCTTGCACCACCAGCAGTTCGACGTTCACCCCGTGCTTGAAATAGGAGCTGCGCTGGATCTCCGCCGCCCGCGGCTGCCAGTCTGGCCAGAACTCCCCCATGAAAGCTACGAAGTGCGGGTTACCCATGGAGACGCCCGCTCCGCGCACCTCCCCAAACGAGGTCGGAATCACCAGTTCGGCAATAAACTCCGGCACCCCCATCGCAATTTCAAAGTCATACGCGCGCCCGCCGCGCCCCGTGAGCGTACACGTCTTCACCCCCGCACCTGTCCTGATCGCCACCGACTTCCTGCCGTGGTCGGCGCACAAAAACGCCGCTACGCACCGCGTCCCGTTGCCCGAGATCTCGGCAGCCGACCCGTCCGCATTGATCAGCCGCGCCTCCACGTCGGCGTCGTGCGCCGGAAACAGCCACTCCACCCCATCCGCCCCCACGCCATTGTGGCGGTCGCAAATGCGTTGCGTGAACTGAGAAATATCGGCCGGAGCGGCCGCGCCGTCGATGATCAGGAAGTCATTGCCGCAGGCGCTGGCTTTTGTGAACGAGATCGCCATAGGCGCCGGGCTCATTCGTGCTCAACGGCACCCAACGAACTCACCGTCGAAAAAACTGAGGATTGATGCAGCAGAATTTTGATCTCGTCCTGATCTTCCCGCGGACCATCCACTGAAAACAGAACTCGCACATGCCCCGCCGTGCCGCCCACCCGCACGTTCTGCATGGTGGTGTGCGCCTCATCCAGAATCCGGTTCCCCTCGATCAGCACCGTCTCGGCATTCGCCCCCGTGACTTCGTACGTCATCAGCACCGATTTCAAAGCGAATCTCCTCTCGAGCCGGCCGAGGACAGCGAGTGCGATCAGGATCACCCCCGTGGCAAAAATTGCCGTTATGTACAAACCTCCCCCCGCCGCCATCCCAACCGATGCGACGACGAACAGGGTCGCTGCCGTGGTAAGCCCAACCACCGATCCGCGCGCATGCAGAATCGATCCCGCCCCGATGAAACCGATGCCCGGAATAATCTGCGCCGCGACCCGTGTGTGATCGCCACCGAGGCTTCCGGCAAGCTGGTCCGAAAGCACCGTGAACATCGCCGATCCAAAGCAGATGAAAAGGTTCGTGCGCAGACCGGCCGGCTTGTGCCGGAGCTGCCTCTCCAGCCCGATGATTCCGCCCAGAATCGCAGCCACGACTAGCCGGATGATGGTCGACGAAATCACCGTGCCCATCTCCGAGCGGAGCAAGCTCATGCTGTTGTGGACATCCGGCATAGGTCTGCGGAGAATCGGGAGCGACTGGATTCTATCACCGGAAAAACAGTGTCCTTCGAGCTTCCCCGCGACCGAAGTTAACCCGGCTGGTTACCACGGAGGCGCCACCCATCTGGTGCATCGTGTTGCAAAACTAAATCTGTCATCCCGACCGCAGTGAGGCGTCAGCCGAACGAAGTGCGGGGACCTTGCGTTGTCTGCACTTTCTCTCCTACAGACGCGGCCGACCCTCGTCCTTTACCGCGCCCGATAGATGGTACCCGCGTGCTGCCCCGCAACCTCAATCCTCGCAACCACAGGCAGCCCCCGTTCATGCACAGCCTGCCAAACCGTATCCCCATCAAACGCCACCACGAAGTCCGCGTACTGGCCGGGGCTCGCCAGCGCCCGCTCCCACAATCCGTCCGGATCTGACGGCTGCTTCCACACCCGGTGGTTCCCTTCCGAGATCGTTCTCCGCAGCGGGATCCCCGCGTCCTGCAGCGCGCCGACATGTTCCCCCAGATACATCAGAAAGCTTGCATCGGGAGGAAGGCGCTTGAGCTGTTCCGCCAATCGATCCTCAATCTGAAATCGAGTCCTCGAGTTGACCCAAGCCTCCCGATAGCAACCAGGCCCCGCTTGCCACACTCCTACGTAGCTCACCGCCGCGAGCCCTGCCGCGAATGCCAAAATTCCCCACCTTGCCGCCACCACCCGCGCCGCCGACGCTCCGTACCTCGCCTCCAGTACCAGAAACACCACCAGCGCCGGCAACAACTGCAGTCCGTAGCGGATGTTGTACAGCGAGTGCGGCCACCAGGCCGGCGTAAAGATCGGAACTCCTCCGTAGGCCACCGACAGCATGTAGAACGGCACCGGAAGCCAGAGCAGAAGAAGCCAAGCCGTTTGCCTCTCCCTAAGACCCACCGCCACGCTGCCGAGCAACGCCAGACCGAGCCACACGGTTTGCCAGTTCTCTCCCGCGACGCTGAACTCCCCCGCCTTCACGAAGTACGCCGCGGCCACCGGAAGATTATTCGTCCCCGGATGCGGCGGGAATCCCGGTACTGCGGTTTTCTGCTCAATCGCGCGCGCCGAATACGGTCCATTGGCAAATTCCAGCGGGTTCCGATAGACAATCGCGTTGTAGGTGAACCAAAGCACTGGCACCGCCGCAGCCAGCAAGACAAATTCAACTGCCGTACGACGCCCGTCAACCCCCGGCGCTCGCCATCCGTACAGGATCACCAACGCGGCCATCGCAGCCGCAACAAACCACCCGTCGTAGCGCGTCAGGCACGCGCCCGCCAGGCACGCTCCACACTTCCAAAGCGATCCCTTCGCCGCCCTCCAACGAAGCTCACCCTCGCTACATCCCCGCACAAACTCGCCAAAGAACACAACGCTCCAGACGAACAAAGCCAGATAAAGCGACTCCGTCATCGCCGTGGTCTGCACATACAGGAGGTTGGGATTCAGACCAAACACTGCCGCCGCAATCCACGCCGCCTTCCCCGCGCCAGACTGCGCATCCGCTGAAGACGCCACCGCGGCCCGCACCAGCCGGAAGATCCCCGTCACTCCCAGCACATACGCCACCATCGAAGGCACCGACCCGCCCACCCCCGTCTGCCACATCCACTTCGACACCAGAAACGGCATCATCAGCAAATGTGGCAGCGGCAACCAGACCGTGCCCAGTTGCAGCAGCCCAGGAGTGCGCGAATCGAATACGCGCCGCGCAATATTGATATGCGCCACCGCGTCCCCGAACAACAAAATGTCTCCCCGCCGGAAATAAATCAGAAAAGAGATGACCGACGCGCACCCGGCCAGAACCGCGACCCACGCAGTCTCGCGGTCCCAGCCATATTTCGCGGTCGCGTTGGTCATTCGAGGTGGGTAAGTTCCCGGAAAACCTGGAAGCGGGCATCGATCTCATCGCGATCGAGCGACTGCAACCGCTCGGTACCGAAGCGCTCCACGGCGAACGATCCCATCACGCCGCCGTAAAACAGCGCCCGCTTCAGCACCTCGCGGTTCACTTCACCCTGCGATGCAATGTAGCCCATGAAACCGCCGGCGAAGGAATCTCCGGCCCCCGTCGGATCCTGCACTTCTTCGATGGGCAGCGACGGTGCCCGAAACGGATGGCGCCCGATCCCAAACGCTCCCTCGCGAAAGAAAATCGTGGCGCCGTATTCGCCGTGCTTGATCACCAGCGCCTGCGGCCCCATGGCCAGCACCTTCTGCGCCGCCCGCGGAAGGTTGCTCTCATGCGCGATCATTTTCGTCTCGGTATCGTTGATCAGCAGCACGTTGACAATTCTCAGCATCTCCGCCAGTTCGCGCGGAGTTTTGTTGATCCAGTAATTCATCGTGTCCCCGCCCGTCATCCGCACCCCGTTCATTTCCTGGCGAACCGAGGTCTGCAGCGTCGGGTGGATATTCGCGAGAAACAAAAACTCTGTGTCCAGGTACTCCTTCGGAATCTTCGGCTGGAACTGCTCGAATACGTTCAACTCGGTGAAGTCGGTCTTGGCTTCGTTCAGGTTGTCGGTGTAGTGCCCGCCCCAGCGAAACGTCTTGCCCGTCGCCCGCTCGATACCGCGGGTATCAATTCCCCGTTTCGTCATCACATACTCGTGCTCAGGGGTGAAATCGTCGCCGACTACAGCGACCACGCGCACCGAAGTGAAGTAACTCGCCGCCAGCGCGAAGTAAGTGGCCGCGCCCCCCAGAACATTTTCCACCCGCCCCGAGGGCGTGGCGATGTTGTCGAACGCAACCGAACCCACTACCAGTATGCTCATGATTTGAATTTAGGCCTTGTGTTCCGGGGAAAGGTATTTGTCCAGGATCAGCTTCAGCTTCTGCTGGGTCGCCGCCGGAATCTTGTCGCGCTCGGTAAGGATGGCATGCGCCAGCGCCGAACCGCACTTGCAGCTTCTGGAGGCCGGCACCCCGGCCACCGTCTCGCGCACAACCTTCGTCGCGTTCTCCGCATTCTTCACCAGCACTGCCACAACCTGATCAACCGTGACCGAATCGTGATGCGGATGCCAGCAGTCGTAGTCGGTCACCATCGCCACCGTCACGTAGCAGATCTCCGCTTCGCGGGCGAGTTTCGCCTCTTGCAGGTTCGTCATCCCGATCACATCCATGCCCCAGCTGCGGTAGACGTTCGACTCCGCCTTCGTCGAAAACTGCGGCCCTTCCATGTTGATGTACGTCCCGCCCCGCTTGCCCGTCACTCCGGCTTTCTTGCACGCGGCTTCAACCACCTGCGACAGCTGGGGGCAGACCGGATCGGCAAACGCGATATGCGCCACAATCCCGTCACCGAAAAACGTATCCGCCCGGTGCCGGGTCCGGTCAAAGAACTGGTCGGGAATCACAAAGTCCAGCGGCCTGTGCTCCTCTTTCAACGACCCCACGGCGGACACCGACAAAATCCGCTCCACGCCCAGTTGCTTGAACCCATAAATATTGGCGCGGAAATTCAATTCCGTCGGCAGGATGCGATGCCCGCGTCCATGCCGGGCCAGGAAGGCGACTCGGCGCCCGTCCAGCGTGCCCAGGACATATGGGTCTGACGGATCTCCGAACGGCGTCCCCTGCTTCACTTCTCGTACATCGGTCAGCCCGGGCATCGAATACAGCCCGCTGCCTCCAATGATCCCAATTTCTGCTTGCGACAAACGTCCTCCCTGAAACTTTCGGACCTGAGATCGAACCGACGATTATACAAAAGCCCACTGCGTCGCCCCGCTTCATTCCCGCCAAGCTACAATCACCGTCATGAAGCTCGCGCGAGCCGTGGTCGCAACCCTGATCGTTAGCTCTACCGTCTTTGCTCAATCAGTCCCGACATCCGTTACCGTTCCCATCACTCTCGATCACAACCGGGTCGTGATCGACGTCTACCTCCCCTTACCAGATGGAACCAGCAAGCGCGTGCGGGCATGGGTTGACTCCGGCAACTCCGACATGACCATGAGCCGGCGCGTCGCCTTGCTGCTGGGATCGTCTGTAAGTTGTGACGGTCAGGTCTGTAATGTCAGCCCTCCTCGTGAAATTCTGGTCGGTGGATTGAAAATTTCCCTGCCCGACGTTCACGAAGCGCACGCACCCGCTGGCGTCCCCACCGACCTGATGGACCCCGGCATGGGCACCGAGATCAACTTCCCCTCGACCGTTCTGCGCAACCACGACGTCGTCATCGACTATCCCAACCGTCAATTCACCATCGGTGAGCCCGGTTCCGTGTCGTTCAAAGGCGACTCCGCCAAAGCGCTCATCAATCCTTCCGGCTTGATTCAGGTCCCCACCCAGATCGAGAGCCAGACCTACAATCTCGCCCTCGACATCGGCGCGTCCATCAGCCTGATCTCGAGCAGTCTCCTCGCTGGCTGGCAGAAGGCCCATCCCACCTGGGCGGTCATGCATGGGGCCGTCGGTGCGGCGAATATGTGGGGCACGCCCGACGAAGCGCGGTGGGACATGGTCCGGGTCCCCGAACTTCCCTTCGGCGCCACCCGCCTCGCCGATGTAGCTGTCGCACCTTTCGCCGGCGACCGCCTCGACTTCTTTGCCAAGCGCGCCGGAGTGCCCACCATCGGCCTGATCGGAGGCAACGCCCTTCGCCAATACGTCGTCGGCATCGACTACGCCCACAGCACCGTCTATCTCCAGCGAACCAGCACCTCCGCCCCCGACATGGACGTCGTCGGCCTTACCCTGCATCCTGAAAACGACGGACGTTACACCGTCTTGGGCGCAGCGGACTTCGACGGTAAGTCCTCCGTGCCGGAAGTGAAAGCGGGAGACGTGCTTCTCGGCGTGGACGGAGCGCCTGCAACCGGTGCGACCATGGGTCAGGTGTGGTCCCTGCTGGGTGGTACTCCCGGACAAACCCGGTCGCTCACTTTGGAGCGCGACGGCAAACGCTTCACCGTCGACGCGCCTGTACGCCGTTTCCTGTCACCCAAGTCTGTAGCGCATTCGTCCAGAAGAACCGCGCCCAAACAGCATTAGTCAGCTGGAGCAATACCATCCCCATGAATCAGTCCTTCGTGCGCCCTTCGTGTCCCTTAGTGGTGAGCTCTTTCCACTTCAGTGGTGAGCTTTTTCACTTCGCTCCCTGGAGGATCTCCCGCTCCACCCGCTCCGTCGTGTCCTGATCCAGACTCTCGCTCACCAGCACCGTATCCCCTCGAACATCGATGAACACCGACCCTTCTTCCGTCAACCACGAGTGCGGACCGGTCAGCGTCTCCAGGATGTAGTTCGCCGGCTTCGCCTTCTTCCCTGCATCCTCCACTTCGTGTACGCGCTTGTAGCGCTGTTCCAGCCCTTTGGCATACACCCACGCAAACTCCGAAGCCTTCTCCGCGCTCGACCAGCGCGACACATACAACAGTCCCAGCGGCGCAGACGCATCGCCGTGCGGACGCACCGCGTAGTAGTACCCCCCGCGCCAGTGCGGGTACAGACGCTGCGCGACCAGTTCGCCCTGGTACTGTTCGAGCAGGATCGCCACGTCGAACTCTCCCACCGCGCCTATATCGAACCTGTCGTAACCCTTAAAGTCGTTCTTGAAGTCGGGCAGCCGCATCGCCTCCATTTTTTCTCCCGACAAATACGCCTGCGGCTCCATGATCTCCCGGGTCGTGCTGGGCGGCTTCCGGAACACGCCCGCATACGCCTTGTCCTTGCCCAGCTTGTTTAGCAATTCAGTCTCAAAATCCATCCCGTAGCGATAAGGAAACGTCAGCGCCTCCTTGATATAGAGGGGTGCATTGTGAAACTCCACCGAGTCCGCCGTGCCCCGGATCATCCCCGCTTTCGCCGCCCGCACGATCTCCGGTGAATCCACCACCGACATCCCCGTCGGCGCCAGCTCGTAATCGAGCAGCACCACCATGGCCTGACCCTCCACCACTGCCTGGTGCGCCGCCGAAGCTTCGTCGGTCTGGATATCTTCCGGCGTCGGCTCGTTCTTGCTGACGGCCAGGTCTCCCTCACCTGCCTTCATGTACTTCTCCAGCCCGAAGGACTGATCCTGCAGGGCATGCGTCAACTCATGCGCCAGCACCGGCTTCTGTTGATCGGGCTCGATCCAATCCAGCAGATTCACCGTCTTGGTCTGCGAGTCGTAGTAGCCCGCAACCTGCTCGCGAAGGAGCACCACTAGAAAGGACTGCAGATCGAAATCGCGGGGCAGCAGCCCGAACTTCTTCAGGACCAGTTCCGACCGGCGCAGCCGCTGTGCGTCTTCGTCCTCCGCCATATGCTTCTGCACGAACGCGACAACCTCATCGCGATTCACCAGTCGCCGCTTCACCGGCTCGTGGATCGGGAGAGTCGTATCCTTGCTGGCAAACTTCAGAATCTCGTCCACCGAGCGAAACAGCTCCTCGGTGGCTTTGGGCGAGATCTTCTTTTCCGAATCGCCAGCTTCCGCAGAGTTCTGGGCTGAACCTTTCTCCGCCGAAGTTGTAGCTGGGCCCTGCCCAGTCGTTGAGGATGCAGCCGGACCTGTTGCCGGAGTCGGATGCGCCGACCCCGAAGACTGGCTCGATGTTGGATTGCTTGGCCCCGGCGATTGCGCCCAGCCGCCGACCGCCAGCCCGGCCAGCAACAGGCCCGCACAAAGATTTCGAGTGATTTTCCAGTAGAATCTCGTCAAGTTCACCTTGCAGGTTCTGCCATGTCCGAATCCGATCCGCCCGAAGACGCTGCCGAACTCTTCCGCCGCGCCTACGAACTACAGTCGAGTGGCAACTACCGGCAGGCCATCGAACTCTACACCCGCTCCATCGCCGCCTTCCCGACCGCCGAGGCCTACACCTTCCGCGGCTGGACCTATTCCTTCCTGTCCGACTACGACCGCGCCATTCAGGACTGCCAGCAAGCCATCGCCCTCGACCCCGAGTTCGGCAATCCTTACAACGATATCGGCGCCTATCTGATCGAACAAGAAAAATGGGACGACGCCATCCCCTGGTTCGAAAAAGCCATGCTCGCCAAACGCTACGAAGCCCGCTGCTTCCCCTACTTCAATCTGGGCCGCGTCTACGAGCATCAGCGCAAGTGGGCCAAGGCCAAGCGGTATTACGCGCAAGCCTACTTGCTCGACGCCAAATATGTGACGGCGCTAACGGCGTTTCGCAGGCTAACGTCCGCCTTCAACTGACCGCCCATCCCCCCCACCTCTGTCATCCCGAGCGTAGTGAGCGTTAGCGAACGCAGTCGAGGGACCTTGTGTTTTCGGTAGCGCCGGCGTCCCGCCGGCTGTCGCGGGGGCGTCCTCGCCCCCGCACGGATCTCACCACCTCAGCACCCTTTCCCCGCCACCCGCTCCGCCACCCATTCCCCCACCTCGCGCGTCCCGAGCCCACCCCCGACATCCTGCGTCGTCTTTTTCTGACGCACCGCTTCCGACACCGCCCCTTCGATCCTCCCCGCCTCCGCACTCAACCCCAGGTGCCCCAGCATCATCGCCGCCGTCAGAATCGCCCCCATGGGATTGGCGACATTCTTACCCGCAATCGCCAGCGCCGAGCCGTGCACCGGCTCGAACATCGAAGTCTCCCCCGGATGCAGGTTCGCGCTCGCCGCCATCCCCAGCCCGCCCTGCAACCCTGCCGCCAGGTCAGTGACGATGTCCCCAAACATATTGTTGGTCACGATCACGTCGAACTGCCTTGGATCTCGCACCAACTGCATGCAGAGCGCATCCACATACATGTGTTCCGACTTGATCTGCGGAAACTCCCGGCTCACCTCGCGGAACACCCGTTGCCACAATCCACCGGCATGTGTCATGGCATTCGATTTGTCGCTCATCAACACGCGGCCGCGCGAGCTCCCGTCGACCTTCGTATGTTTCTCGCAATAGTCGAACGCGAAACGGATCACCCGCTCTACCCCTTTGCGGGTATTGATGTCTTCCTGCACCGCGACCTCATCCTCGGTCCCCTGCTTGAACACCCCGCCCGCATCCACGTAGACCCCTTCTGTATTCTCACGAATCACGACGAAGTCCACGTCCTTGGGCTCGACCCCCTTCAGCGGACACAGCCCCGCATCCAGCAAACGCACCGGACGCACGTTCGCGTACAAGTCCATCTTGAAGCGCATGCCCAGCAAGATTTCCTTGGCGTGGATATTGGAAGGAACCCTCGGATCGCCGAACGCGCCCACCAGGATCGCGTCGAACTCGCGCGCCAGCATGGCAAACCCGTCCGGCGGGACGGTCACACCATCGGCAAGGTAGCGGGCTGCTCCCCAATCAAACTCGGTCGTTTCGATCGGCGCCCCCGAAGCCGCCACGACCTTCACCGCCTCGGGAATCACCTCGCGCCCGATGCCGTCTCCGGGAAGAACTGCAATTCGTTTTGCTTGCGTCACGAGGAGAGAGCTTACCAATTGCCCATATGCATTGTCATGGCACGACGTCTCCCTCGAATACCTCTCGCCAATTGCCATCAGCCATTTGCCATTCCTCGCTTGCCATCGTCGTTCCCCGCAAACAGGCTGCGGCTCTCCACTTCGCTTTTCAACCTGGCATCCCGAGCCGAGTGAGGCGAATGCCGAACCCAGTCGAGAGGCTGCCCTGAGCGAAGCCAAAGGGGACCCTGGGTTTTCTCAACACCACCAGCCCAATTCCCTCCCAACACCGGATACCTTCCCGCTTTTATATCAGGGCGCGCCTTCAGGCGCGCCGTAATTGTCTCGAGTACGAAAGCGGCTTTACCTCAGCCCAACATGGACCCCGCCGGCAGGTTCGCTACGGGACAACGCGCCTTTCGCAGCACGCGTTCGGATGTGGTCCCGCGCAGGCCGTCCAGAAATCCATCACGACCATCGGTCGTCATCACGATAAGATCTGCGCGCAGCTCCGTGGCGGCTTGCAGAATGGCGTCAGCGGGTTCGCCGGCCTTGGCCACCCTGTTCCAAGTCCAGTCGGTGTTCCCGGGGAGCTTCACCGAGGGCGCTTCGGCAGCGGGGCCCACGTGGAGCAGCGTGACCATACCAGCAGACAACTGGAGGTTGCGGATCAGACGCGCGGCGGCTTCCACGCTCGGCTGCGGCCGGGGTTTGCTGGTGACCGGGATGAGAATGTTCCGGAGCAAGATCGTGCCTCCCTCTCGCGAGACGAAGCCCTTCACGCCGTGGGGGATGAAGAGCGTGATTTGTCCAGCCTCACGCGCCATCGGCTTGCCCACCGACTTATCCAACCAGCGCATGCGGCCTGCCTGCTGGCGCACGGCCAACACGATCAGATCCCTCGGATGCTTCTCGAGAAAACCAAGACATGCTTTCACTGTATCTTTGCTGGACGCGATAACTTTGTCGACGTCGATGCCGAGCTGCCCAACCGCGCTCTTGGGACTCCCCTTCGGGATGAGCCCCCATCGCTCGAGCGTATCGCGGATGCCAGGGAAGTCCTGCCATTCGGCACTGGGACTCGCCTCGACATGAAGCATGGTAAGTTTTGCCTTGGCCACCAGTGCGATCTTCAAGGCGTGCGCGAAGGCAACTTCGCTGGCTTCGGAAAAATCCGACGGATGAAAAATGGACTCGACCTTGATTCCCTCAAGCAGACTGCCGTGACTCATACTCTGTCTTCTGTTCGTGTCTTGATTGTCGGGTCTAGGGGTTCATTCCGTGCGTCCCAAACAACGTGAGCACCGCCATTCGCCGATGCTTTGTGACCGGGCGAGTGAGCTTCGTATGAGCTCATCCGCTGCCTGAACGGCCGTTCGACGCAACCACATCGCATTGCTGCACATGCTCTTTTAGGGCAAAAAGTGCATTCAACAATACTGTCAAGAGTGTCAGGGCAAACGGACGTAGTACTTGCAACTGATGGGTGTTGTAACTAGCCTTTACACGTATAACCCCCAGATGCCGGGCAAGAATGCTTGCTCGATCATGCAACCACCTGCAGGTCCTTCTCAGACCCCCGCCCACGGTCAGATCGGTAAATTCAGGTCGTTCTTGGGGACGTCGTAGGCGGCGCCTCTCGGAGTTCTTTACGGGCGTATGTAGGTTGTCTGCCTCGATTGGGCACTGCGCTGCGGAAGCCATTCGACACTCGTGGCCATTGATCCTTTTTGCGTTCTTCCGAACTATCGCGAGGACTCGATGCAGTCGCTGTTCGCATTCGGAACCTGGCTCTGCATGCTGCGCCATAATTTCACAGTGACCGGAGATAGCGCTCAATGCATTGTTTAGGTCATGCGCCAGGACGCACAGTCTGTCCCTTATCGCTGGTTCCAGCACGCTCTCCGGCTTTTCCACGAGTGGCGCTCCTCACTCGAGCTTATCTCGTGCCTCACAGAAGTATGTGATGGAAGTCACGTCTGAGGAAAATAGTGGTGCCGATTAGTCGGCTCGCACCCACCGGCTTTAGCCGCGGTCCCGACTTCTCACCAGTCGCCGCTCCTTGCCGACCCACGGCACGACTTCAGTCGTGCCGCTCGTTCACTTCTTCTGAAGCGACTGGGCATCATGCCGCACTCGTCCGCCGATTCGCCGCTTGCGATTCGCCATTTGCCATTCGCCATTCCTCATTCCCCCTACTTCCTCCTCACCAGCTCAAACTGGAAGTGCGCGTCTTTCCCCTCGCGCTTCCAGGTCCAGTCCTCGCTGTAATGATCAGCATCGACAAAAGCGTAAACAGCCCGGTGCATGTGCCCAGCCTGGGGCGAAGCCAGGTTCGTCGCGTCCAGAAAATCAAACGACACGGTCTTGCCGTCCGGTGAGATCGTAGCCTTCATCCGCGGCTGGTTATTGCTGGGGCAGAAATGCGTCATCAGCAGGCGATCTCCGTCGACATAAAACATGCTGGTCATCGCCTCATCTCCCATCACGCTTTCCGCCATCACCGACGTCCCACCCGCCATCAGCCGGTACGTCACCTCGCTCGGATGCCCTTGCCCGTCCTTCCCGGTCCAGGTGCCCACCATCGACTTGAACCGGTCGAGTGCCTTCTGCGCGTCCGATTGCGCCCAACCCGAAACTGCCGCGAACAGCACCAGTAAAACCGCGACCGCCCGATGTATTTTCATGATCCCTCCTCCCGGACTTTAGGTCCGCAGGAAATCACGCGCCCGGCGTGCATCTGCACTCACCGTCCTGCCCTCCGCTATAATCTATGCATCAGATATGCCGCCGGCCACGCCACATAACGCTGTCGAAGTGTCACCCCTCGCACCCGCGGAGGGCACCCATCCGGCCAACCTTGCCAGTGTAAGAGACGGGTTTCGCGCTCTAACGTCAACCTGCGGCGTGTACCCTCTGAGCTCGCGCGCGAAGATACGTCTAACCGGAAGTGACCGCGTCCGCTGGCTGAACGGCATGGTCACGAACAACGTTCGCGATCTCCAGGCCGGCCACGGCGTCTACGCCTTCCTGCTCAACCCCCAGGGCCACATCCTCGGGGACCTCTACGCGTATTACCGCGGCAAAGATGTCCTCGTCGATACCGACCAATCGCAGCGCGAAAAAATCCTCGCAACCTTCGACCACTACATCATCATGGACGACGTCGAGGTGACCGACGTCAGCGATGCGCTGACCGCAATCGGTGTCGCCGGGCCCAATGCAGGCGCAGTGTTGCGAGCCGCGGGACTCCAAGTTTCAGAACTGGACCCGCTGCAAATCGCAAATCTCGAATGGCAACAGATTCATCTCAGCGTTGTCCGGGGAGAACACGCCGGCTACCCCTCCTGCGAGATCTGGATCGCCCCCGACTCCGCGAAAAAAATGATCGACACCCTTCTCGACTCCGGCGCCACGCTCGCCGATCCCGCGGCCCTCGAGCTCTACCGCATCGCTCTCGGCGTCCCCCGCTACGCACAAGACATTCGCGAGCGCGATCTGCCCCAGGAAACCGAACAGGCCCGCGCCCTGAACTTCAACAAGGGTTGCTACATCGGCCAGGAAATCGTCGAGCGCATCCGTTCGCGGGGCAACGTGCACCGCAAGTTCACCGGGTTTCTGCTGTCGGGCCCCCCGCCCGCCCCGGGCACAAAGATTCAAGCGCAGGCCAAGGACGTCGGCGAAATCACCAGTTCGGCCACCATTCCCGCGGCGCAGGGCGATCGCGCCGTCGCTCTGGGCTACATCTGGCGAGAACTCGGCATCCCGGGCAAAGAAATTCTGCTCGCCGAGTCCACCGCCATCGTGACCGAACCACCATTCGTCGACCTCCTCAGGGCTTAGCCGAAAGGACAGAACTATGCCGGAAAAGAAAGAAGACGCTGGTTTCACCGTAACCGACCGCAGGCTCTTTACCGCGGATGGCGAACTCCGCACCGAGGCGGTGGACGACAAGCCCGCCCCTGCCCCAAGTTCCTCCGCGACCCCGGATATCGCGACCGAGACATCGGTCGCCAATCCCAACGTGCCACCCCCGCCCACCGCCGCCGAGCAAAAAGCGAACGCCGACGCCTACCACCAGTCCTCCAAGGACCTCGACGCGCGCGTCGAACTCAGCGGCCATTCCTCCAAAGACCTGGAAATGACCTTCGAGCGCTTCATGGCTTCGCTCTACATGAGCGCCATGCTGCAACTGGGCATGATGCACGAAGAAGGCGGCCAGCCCCGCATCGACCTCATCGCCGCACGCCAGACCATCGACACGCTGAGCCTTCTGCAGGACAAAACCAAGGGCAACCTGACCGCCGCCGAATCCAACTTCCTGCAGAACTGTCTCTACGAACTGCGCATGGCCTACGTCGAAGTCACCAGCGCCCTGGCGCGCCCGCCCCAGGCGTCCCCCGGAAATCCCGCCGGCAGCAAAGTTCGATGAACGCACGACTCACGGTGCTGGGTAGTGGCACGTCCATGGGCGTACCCACCATCGGTTGCCCCTGCGCCGTGTGCCATTCCTCCGACCCCCACGACCGCCGCACCCGGCCCTCCGTTCTGCTCGAATACGCCGGCAAGGTCGTTCTCATCGACACCACCCCCGACTTCCGCGAGCAGGCGATCCGCGAGCAGATCAACCGCATCGACGCTGTCCTCTACACTCACAGCCACGCCGACCACATCCTCGGCATCGACGACCTGCGTCCTCTCAGCTATCACAGCGACGGAAAGATTCCCCTGTATGCGCGCGCCGAAGCCGCTGACTACATCCGCAACATGTTCCGCTACATCTTCGACGCCGACTACAAGTTCGGCGGTCTCGCCCGGCTCGAACTGAAATCCATTGACGGCCCCTTCCATCTCTTCGGAGCCGAATTCGACCCGATCCCCATCATTCACGGCGACACAGAGATCTACGGGTTCCGCTTTGGCCAAGCCGCCTATCTCACCGACTTTAGCGAAATCCCCGAGTCCTCGCTTCCGCGCCTGGAAGGCCTCGACGTGCTTTTTCTGGACGGCCTGCGTCACAAGCCGCACCCCACGCACTCCACCGTCGAGAACTCCATGCGCATCGCCGATCAGGTAGGCGCCCGGCGAGTCTTCTTCACCCATATCTGTCACGACCTGCCCCACGAAGCCACCAACGCAACCTTGCCGCCCCACGTGCGCTTGTCGTATGACGGAATGAAGCTGGAGTTCGAAATATGATCTTTCTTACGCTTTTCTTTGCGCCCTTTGCGGCCCTTTTTTGCGCCCTTTGCGGTTACGAGCTTTTGAGCGAACGCCTGCAATGCCCCAGGGCCCCAACCTTTTCTGGGGCCGCATCCCCAGAATCTGCACGGCTGGCAATCCGCTCCTTCTCTATATTGTCATTCCGGCGCGCGAGCGCAGCGAGGCAGGAGGATCTGTTGCTGCCCAGGGACGGTTGTCTCAGCGTCCTTTCGGCCCTTCTTTGCGCGCTTTGCGATCCCTTGCGAACTTTGTGGTGAGCTTTTGCTTTTGATCGTTCCTTGATTTTCCATGCAAGTCTTGCACGTGCGCTCGTATGACGGAATGAAACTGGAGTTCGAAATATGATTTTTTTCGTGTCTTTCTCTGCGCCCTCTGCGGTCCCTTAGCGACCTCTGCGGTTAGCTTTTGCTCTTGGTTTTGATTCTCCATGCAGATCTTCCAAAAATTCGAAGACATCCCCGCAGACTTCGGCCCGACCATCGTCAGCGTCGGCAACTTCGACGGCGTCCATCGCGCGCACCAGACCGTGCTTCGCGACATCGCCGAACGCGCCCGGCAGCAGAAAGCCCAGTCCGTCGCCGTCACCTTCGACCCGCATCCCGTCCGCATCCTTCGTCCCGACTCGGGCCTGAAACTCCTTACCCCGACTCCCGAGAAACTCCGCCTGCTCGCGGCCACCGGCATCGACGCAGTCCTGCTCCTCACCTTCGGCCGCGATCTCTCGCTCCTGACCCCGCGTCAATTCGCCGAGCGCATCCTCAAGAAGAAACTGCATGCCCGCGAAGTCCACGAAGGCTACAACTTCCGTTTCGGACACAAAGCCGCCGGCGACGTGAACACCCTGGCTGAATTCGGCCGCGAGATGGGCTTCACCGTGGAAATCTTTGACGAGATGAGCCTGCGCGGCGAAAGTGTCTCCAGCAGCCAGATCCGCAAGCTCCTCACCACGGGACGCGTCAGCCGGGCCCGTCACCTGCTCGGCCGCCCCTTCGCCATTCTCTCGACGCCCGGCCGCGGCCGCGGCTTCGGCAGCAAATACACCGTCCCCACCATCAACCTCAGCCGCTACGATGAACTCGTTCCCCAGGACGGCGTCTACATCACCCGCAGCCGCGTCGGCCAGGAATGCTTCGATTCCGTCACCAACGTCGGCAACCGCCCCACCTTCGGCTCCGACTCATTCGCGATCGAGACCCACCTCCTCAACTTCCATCCCATCGACCTCGACGCCGATACGGAAGTCGAACTCTTCTTCCTGCAGCGCATTCGCGACGAAATCAAGTTTCCTTCGGTGGAAGCCCTGCGCGAGCAGATCGCCCGCGACGTAAAGAAAGCCCGCCGCTACTTCCATCTCACCAACCGAGCGAGTGCGACATCCGGCAAGTCCGCGAGATAACTCCGTCATCCCGAGCGCAGTCGAGTGGAGGCCTATTCCGGGAACATGTGGGAGCCATCCCGGGTCGCCCAACCACTCCACCGGCTATTCATCAGCTTGGAATCGCTGTGGCCTGCCGAAGTGCGCAGACGTGAGCACGGCACCGAAACTCACCAGCGATTGTCTCCCGATACGGTGACCCTCAGGCGGTCGGTGAAGCTATTGCTTTAACGAAGCTGTATTGGGATCTTGCGCCTTCTCCCGCGGCTTAGTCTTCTTTGTAGTAGGTGCCTTCTTGGCTGCGGTTTTGCTCGCGTTGCTGGCGTGCTGCTCCTGCTTCTGGTCTTTCTTCCCAGCAGCCTGCTTGGCCGACGCCGGTTTTACCTGCGCTGTCTTCGCCTGGGCTTGCTTGGATGGCGCGTGTGTGGCGTGGGCTGTCTTCGCATTCTTGTTGGTGTCTTTGTGATGACGCCAGAACGCGAGTTTTGCGAATGGACTATGGTGCTTCTTGTTCTTGTCTCGGTTGGCGTTGTTCCCGCCAGGCTCCGCCATCGTCAGCGTGCTGAACAGCAATAGGCTGACCACAAGGCTCAGGACTCTTCTCATTCCTTTACTCATAAAGCCCTCCGCTCGGGATTGTGAGTGGCCAATGGAGGGCACACAAGTGCCGAAAGGGCAGACCAAATGACGGAATCGGCGCAAGGCGGGGCGCGCGGCGAGACGCTGTACGGTGCCCACAAAAGATGTGTGGGGGTGAGGTCAAAAAGCGCAACCGGGCGCGAGATTACTCGAGCGCCACGCGCATGTCCTTATGCTGGCCGCCGAAACTAATTAGGAGTGCCTTCTCCGATCCCTTGGCAAAACTCCCAGGAATTCTCTGCTGCTGGTCGTAAGCCTCGGCGGTGGATTGAACACGCACGCGCAAATCATGTTTGCCCGCGGTCACCGGCAGTGTCAAAGACTGGTGACTCTGGGCACTTCCGAAAAGGATGAAGCGTTTTTTTGTCGCGCCGCTCAGCGCGTGCGAGTAAATCAATTCCTTATCGACCCAAACCGACAGTCTGGCCGCCCTGAAGGGACACTCAACTCGAATATCGAGACTTGAGGGAGCAACGGGCTCAAGCGACGACCGCTTTGGCCGCTCTTTACCGGCGCCAGGATCGCGGCTCGCGCGTTTTTCCTCAGTGGGGCTACGATCGCCGCTCGGGAAGCGTCGCCGCAGCAACCGTAGCGGACTTTCCTCGCGGTAGCGAGCGATCCAAGACCAGCAAACCCAGCGCTCGAATCAATACGCTGAAGGTTATCATCCAGATGGCCGAAGCACGTTTGGCAAAAAAGCTAAAGAAACGCATCGACTCCCGGGTCTTAATACGGAAGCGCTTCGCCGACACGTCCCCCAAACCCGCCCAGGGCAGCCAGCTCGAGGATCCACGTGCTGAGGGGCTTGGTTCATGGACTATACTCGCGCGGGGATCCGTCTTGTGCCATTGAGCGTTCCCATTGCGCTGCAACGCGTACAACTCCTGTAGCTCTCGGAGGTCCAGTGCAAGCTCGATGCCTCGCTGGTAACGTTGCGCAGGATCTTTAGCCATCGCGCGAGCGACCACAGCATCCACTCCAGGAGGCAGTTCCGGGTTCAATGCGGTGGGCGCAAGGGGAACATGATTAGCGACCTTGAAGCAGACCGTCGTAACCCCGCTACCTTGAAAAGGCCGATAACCCGTGCTCATGCTGTACAGGATCACGCCCAGGGAGAACAGGTCGGAGCGCCCATCCACCGGTTCACCGTTCAATTGCTCTGGGGACATGTAAGCCGGGCTTCCCAGTGCGCGTCCAGGCAGTGTGAGGTCGGCGCAATTAAGTTTTGCAATTCCGAAGTCCGTGATCTTCGCATGACCCTCGGTCGTTACCAGGATGTTCGCGGGCTTGATGTCACGATGGACGACACCCTGGGCATGGGCATAATCCAGTGCTTCCGCCACCTCCTGGGTCAATCGTAGCGTCGAGTTCAGCGGTAGCGTGCCACCATGTCCCGAGAGCAGTCCGTCTAGGGCTTGCCCCACTACGTACTCCATCACGATATACGGATCGCGGCTTTCCGCGTCCTCTCCCACATCAAAGACCGTCACGATACCCGGATGTAGCAGGCGGCCTGCCGCTTGCGCTTCCTGGAAGAACCGCCCTCGATATTCGCGCTCCGCGGCTTCGTCTTGGCCCAACAGCGAAATCGTCTTGACTGCCACAAACCGATCGATCTTGGGATCACGAGCCTTGTATACGACACCCATGGCTCCCCGGCCCAGCTCAGCCACGACTTCATATCGCCCCAAAAGTTTGCCCCAACGAGTTTCCATCGTTCCACTTGGCGCGGCCGAAATTGGACGGGGAGTTCCATTATGTTATTCCCGCGAACTCTAGCATCAAGTGTTCGTGTTGCAGCGCAGACATTACGACAGTAACGTTCGTTGGTAACCCCATAGCCAGCAGCACGACGGGCGCCTACGGAATCGCAACCTTAACACCCGCCCCGCTTTCCAATTGCCAATTGCCATTCGCCAATTGACAATCTCCCCCATGCCCGCCACCTTCTCCCACATCACCACCGCCCAACGCCGCACCCTCCTCGCCGCCGCCCTCGGCTGGATGCTCGACGCCTTCGACACCATGCTCTACGCGCTCGTCCTCGCCCACGTCATGCGCGACCTCAGCATGACCAAGGCCGTCTCCGGCTTTCTGGCCACGCTCACCCTTCTTGCCTCCGGCATCGGCGGCATCCTCTTCGGCTTTATCGCCGACCGCATCGGGCGCAAGCGCGCCCTTATGCTTAGCATCCTCACCTATTCGATCTGCTCCTTCGCCTCAGGCCTGGCAACGTCCGTCCTCATGCTCGCCATCTTCCGCTTCGTCCTCGGCCTCGGAATGGGCGGAGAGTGGAACACCGGCGCCACCCTGGTCGCCGAAACCTGGCCCACCGAACTGCGCGCCAAAGCCATCTCCATCGTGCAAAGCTCGTGGGCCATCGGATACGCGCTCGCTGCGCTGGTCGCGGGCGTCGTACTCCACTACGCCAACTGGCGCAGGGTGTTCTTTGTCGGCATCCTGCCTGCCCTGGTCACGCTCTGGATCCAGAGCCGCGTGCCCGAGTCGGAGATGTGGGAGGAGCATCGCCGTCTCGCCCTCGACTCGAGCCGTGTCGCCGACGCTCAGGACAGATACCAGCACACCGCCTTCGCACACATCTTTCGCCCGCCCCTGCTCCGCTCCACGTTTGCCTTGTTGTTCGCCAATTTCTTCGGCATGTTCGCCTGGTGGGGACTCTTCACTTGGCTCCCGCCGTATCTGTCCTTACCGGTAGAGCAAGGCGGACGCGGCTTCGGCGTGATGGGTACCACCACCTTGCTAGTCGTCCTCAATCTTTTTGGAATGTTTCCCGGATACGCCAGCTTCGGCTGGGTCGCCGATCATCTCGGCCGCCGCCGTTCCTTCCTGGTTTACACGTTCATGGCAGCAATCCTGGTTCCGCTTTACGCCCTTGCACGCCAGCCCGGCTGGATTCTGGTTATCGGGACCGTCACCGCATTCTTCGGAACCGGTTTCTTCTCCGGCTCGGGGATCATAGCCAGCGAGGTCTTCCCCACCCGCGTGCGCGCCCGCGCCCTCGGCTTCACCTACAACGGCGCCCGCACCCTGAGTTCGGTAGCTCCCTACGTCATCGGACGCGTCGGCCAAGCCAAAGGCCTCGGCTGGGCCTTCTACCTGTGCGCCGGGTCGTTCTTTCTCTCGACGCTGGCAGCGACGCAGTTGCCCGAAACGAAAGGGAAGGCGCTGGAGTAGTTTCGAGTTCTCAAGTTTCAAGTTTCAGCTGTTACGTTTCAGGTTTCGAGCTTCAACTCTCGAACTGCCGCGCCCAAACCGCACCCGACGCGCGAACACACGCGAAACCACAAACCTGTCATTCCGATGCGCGAGCGCAATCGAAACCCACAAACTTGTCATTCCGACGCGCGAGCGCAGCGAGTCAGGAGGAATCTGCTGTTCCTCCGCCGACCGTTTTTCTCAGCGTCCTTTGCGGCCTTTCTTGCGACCTCTGCGGTTCTCCAGTGCCTTCGTCTTGATCGTCCAATCTCGACAGGCGCTTCAGTGATTCCGACTTCCAACCACCGCGAAGCAGGGAGCATCTGCCCTTCAAGCATCCGTTCTAGAAGCTCGACATTACTATTCAATCGGCTCGACCACCGTCCCCAAGCCCGCGTCACGGTCCGGTAGTTGCACCAGCACAATAGCCGCCAGCACCACCACAATCCCGACAACCTGCGCCGGCCTCACCCCCTCACTCAATACCACAGCCGCAATCACGATCGAGAATACCGGCTCCAGGCAGCTCGAGACCATCGCGCGCGTCGGCTCCAGGTGCTGCAGTCCCGCAAAGTAAAGCGAAAACGGCGCTAGAACCGAAACCACTGCGAACACTAGCAAGAAGCCCCACTCCATACCGGAGTAATGCGCCGCCGCCACCCTCCAAGGGGGATTCACCGCCAACCAGAACGCCGCCGCACTCATCGTCGTGTAGAGCAATACAATCCACCGGTCATATCGCGCCAGTATGTTGTGGCCGCCCACGTTGTAAAACGAAAACGAAACCGCCGCCAGCATCCCGGCGGTCACGCCAACGGGATTCAGTCGCAGCCCCCCGGTTCCCACCACGCCGATCGCGAGCGCGCTGCCCGCAACCGCCAGCGCGACCGCCGACACCCTCTGCACCGTCGCCTTCTGCAGGCCGCGCGCCACCATATACAGCAGCACCAGCACCGGCGCGGTGTACTGCAGGATGATCGCCGTGGCTACATTCGTTTTCTGAATCGCGAGGTAATAGAAGTAGTTCGACGCGGCCACACCCACTACGCCGAGCAACATGAGCCGCCCGAAATCCGCCGCCGGCAACTTCAAGCTCCGCCAGCCTCGCTGGACGATCAGGATTGGAAGTAACACGAGGAACGAAAAACTAGTGCGGCTCTGGGACAGGATCAGCGGATCGATCTGTAACCTCTGTCCCGCGGGCAGCAACCGCCCTGTGAAAGCCGCTCGCCCGAGCGTCGCTGCGACCCCCCAGAGCAATGTCGCGGTGGCAACGTACAGGTATCCGCGAACCGGATGCGCCTTATTCGCCAAGGATTTCGTCGAGCCGTTTAGGATCGAACCCAATCATCACTTCTTCCCCGATCACCAGCGTGGGCGTGGAATGGCTCTTGTACGTCTCGGTCAACTCCTGCACTGCGGCCGGGTCCACGGTGATACCCCGTTCCTCAAACGCCACACCTTTTTCCTCGAGAAACAGCTTCACCACATGGCAAGGCGGACAATCGGGTTGGGTAAAGATCACCGCTTTGGACTTCATCTATTGGGTAACTCTGTCATCCAATACCTCTGGCATCTAATAACTCTGTCATCCCGACCGAAGTGAGGCGAGAGCCGAACGCATTGGAGGGACCTTGCGTCTCCCCGACTGTCGCAGCCCCCCATCACTCCTGACCTCACCAGCCCTCCCGCATTCGCCATTCGCCATTTGCCATTCACATAGAGAGTATCCACAAACGATCACTTCTCCCCCACCCTGTCATCCCGACCGAAGTGAGGCGAGAGCCGAACGCAGTGAAGGGACCTTGCGTCTCCCCGACCGGTCGCAGCCCCCCAGCAATCGCGACCCCACCCGCCCTCTCCCATTCGCCATTTGCCATTTGCCATTCGCCAATCATAGAGAGAATCCACAAACGGTCACTTTCTCCCCCCACTGTCATCCCGAGCGCAGTGCGGCGCTAGCCGACCCAGAATGCGCAGGACGCGCAACTCTCATCGTCATCTTGTAATTCCGACGCGCGAGCGTAGCGAGTGAGGAGGAATGTACCGTCTACGCCGACCGTTTTTCTCAGCGTCCTTTGCGGCTTATCTCAGCGGCCTCTGCGGTTAAAGGCTTTCTCCGGGCTCCGACTCTCAACGCCAACCAGCAGTAAGAGTCTTCCCAGCCATCCCCACATTCGCGGCAAACGATACTAACTCTCCACGTATTGAATCTCCGCCGTAATCTTCGCCGTCTTCTCCAGCATCGCCGAAACCGAGCAGTACTTCTCCTTCGACAGCTGCACGGCGTCTTCTACGCTTTTCCGGGACACCTTGCCCCCCACCTTGTAGGTCAACTTGATCTCGGTGAACACCGACGGTGGATCTTTCGCCCGCTCCGCCTGCGCCACGACTTCGAGACTCGTGAACGGCTCGCGTTTCTTGGTCAGAATGCTGGCCACATCGTACCCCGTGCACCCGCACAATCCGATCAGCACCAGTTCGAACGGACTGTTGCCGGTCTTCTTGTCCCCATCCACGACAATGCCATGCCGGCTGTCTGACTCCCCCACAAACCGGACCTGATCCGTCCAGCGAGCCTTCGCTTCCGTCATTGCGCTCTCACTTCCTTTATCTTCTGATCTCCGACTGTCAATCGACGATTGTTTCTCCTTGCTGTCTTTCGCGAAGCTGCGAAAATCGCCGTCAGCTGACTCCCCTCCGAAACCAGATCGCGCAGCCGCTCTTTCTTTACAACTCCCGTCTCCCCGAGGAACTCGAGCCAGAAGACCGTCTCGTCAGCTTCCTCCTCGACGATCCCTAACTTCGAAATAAAGTCAGCCCGCGATCGCGCCTTGCACACCGCCCTGTAATTCGCCGCCACCGACGTGGCACTCCGCAAAAGCTGGGACCCAACCACCCGCGCCTCATCACACTCGGGCAGTGCCCGGTAAAGCCGAACAACCCGCAGCGCAAAGTCGGTAGCCCGCTTAGCCAACTCCGCCCCTCTACCTTCCATTGCCGACCTCCATCCACCCAATTGGAAACCGGCAATCCGAAATCGCTGGGACCACCGTCACCGCCCTGAAGTTATTCCTGCTCGGCCCCTGATCAATCAGCACAACCATTTCCGATTCGCCAATCGCCATTCGCCAATCGCCATTCTCTTTACCTCCTGTTGTCCGTGCTCGGTTCCGGATGAATCAGCACCCGGAACAACTCCGGAGCCTCGTGCTTGAAACGGATCTCCAGGTCCGTCTGTATGTCGTGTACGCGCGACAGGGCCAACTCATCCGAAAGCGTGCAATGACAGGAGACGTAGAGTCGCCCCCGTACCCGCTTGATCTGGATTTCGTGCATATCCAGCACGTCGGGGAATTCCGCCGCAATGGCTTTCAACCGGCGCTCCAGTGCGGCGTCCCGTACCATCTCATCTCCCTCTTCAATGGTCGCGGGTTCGCTCTCGATGTGGGTCAGGATCGATGAGATCTCCGGCACATCCTCCCGCATCTCTGCCTCCAGCGCCGTTACCCGGTCGTGCGCCTCCTTCAAGGACAGCCGCTCGTCCATTTCCAGGTGTTGCTCCACGTGCAGTCGCCCTCTTAAGTCCTGCACGCTGACATCGTGCACATTCAGGTTATGGCGCGTCGCCACCGCCCGAATCCGGTCGAAAATATTTTCTGTGCGGCCCGCGCGGGGAATCGAGTGCACGGTTACATCCGCGTCGGGGAGTACGCGGTGAACAGCCTCCGTCACCGCATCGGCCACATGCTCGGAGTGCTGAAATGTCACCGTCCGCGCCAGACCGATCGAGAGATCCGCAAAATAATGATTGCCCGCGCGTCGAATGCGCGCCCGGTCCACCTCCAGAACACCGTCCACCTTTTGCACCGCGCCAATGATCTGGTTCCTTACCCCCGCCGGGGCCGCGTCCAGCAACGCGTCGATGGTCTTGCGCGCCAGTCGCCAACTCACGTGCACCACGATCCCGGCGACCACCAGCGCCGCCACCGGATCTGCATCACGCAGCCATCCGATGTGGTAGGTCCGGCCCGCAAGTACCAGGAGCAGGCCCAGAATGACCGTAGCGCTCGACCAAACGTCCGTCGAAAAGTGCAGCGCGTCGGCCTCCAGAGCTTGGCTGTCGTACTTGACCGCGATCTTGCCCAAAGCGCGCGACCGCCATACATCGACAACGATTGACAGGAGCATCACCACGAACGCCGCCCGCGTCGGTTCAATCTCGACACTCTTGAAAAAGAGCCGCTTGACCGCCTCCGACACGATCCAAACGCAGGTCACCAGCAGCAGGCCCGTTTCGATGAACGCCGAAAAATTCTCGACCTTGCCGTGCCCGTACTGGTGGTCGGCGTCCGCCGGCTTATCCGAAACCCGCACCGAAAAGAAAGTGATGATGGCAGCAATCAGGTCGAGCCCGGAGTGTGCAGCTTCCGAAAGAATGCCCAGGCTGCCAGTGGTGACTCCCACCACAATCTTCAGCGCAGTGATCGCCAGCGCCGCCAATACGGAATTGCCCGCGACCGAGCGCTTTTCCGCCCGCATGGTCGCGGACGAATACGGCATTAGCGATTCCGGCATATCCGTGATTATCAACGCTCCCTGCATTTCGCGCTAACCGATTCCCGTGGCGTCCGCTGCGGTGAACTTCCGAGGTTCGCTCCGCCGATTCGCACAACCCCCTGTGCTACGATTTCGAGGAAGTTACTGGAGTGCTTCCGGAGGGAACTCATCCCAATGCAAAGATTCCGCCTGGCTGCGTGCCTGTTTGCCGCCCTGATCGTGGCTGACGTGGCCGTCGCCCAGCTGGCCCCATCTTCTCCCGCGCCACCCCCTCCGCAGAATCCTCAACCTTCCTCGGTGCAGAGGGGGGAAGCCGAAAGCCGCTCGACCGTCCCCCCAAAAGCCGCCACCCTGCCGCCTACCACGCCCGTCATCACCATCCACGGCTATTGTGATACTCCCGCCGCTGGATCTGCCGCTTCCAAATCCGGCTGCACCACTGTGATCACCCGCGCCGAATTCGAAAAGCTCGTCAACACCCTCCAGCCCAACATGCCGCCCCAGGTCCGCAAACAGCTCGCGACTCAATATCCCCAGATCCTGTATATGGCGCAGCATGCCCGCAAGCGAGGCTTGGAAACGAATCCTCACTACCTGCAGATCCTTAAGTTCACCAACATGGAGTTGCTCAAGCTCGAACTGGAGCGCTCAATTCAAGACGAAGCCGACAAGGTCCCCGATTCCGAAATCGCCGATTTCTACAAGAAAAATCCTGCCAACTTCGACCAAACCTCTTTCCTCCGCGTTTACGTTCCCAAAACCCGCCAGTCCGACGCTCCGAAGGACGGCGCCGCCCCCCCCGACGCCGACGCTGTCCGCAAGAACTCCGAAGCCGACATGAAACACGTCGCCGACGAACTGCACGCCCGCGCTGTCGCCGGCGAAGATTTCGACGAACTCCAGAAAGACGCGTACGACGCCGCCGGGGTGAAGGCTACCCCACCCCCGACCTTGAACGCGAATATCCGTCGCGGCAACGGGACTGTGGCGCAGTCGGCTGTCTTCGATTTGCCGCCCGGCCAAGTCTCCACTGTTCTCAACGACCCTACCGGTTTCTACTTTTTCAAAGTGGTTTCGAAAACACCGCTCCCGCTGGCCGACGTCAAAGACGAGATCCGCACCACCCTGCGCACCCAGCGCTCCCAAGCCAAGCGCCAGGCCATGCAGGACGCCGTCTCGGCCGACCTCAACAAAGATTATTTCGGCGACGCGCCCGCCACTCCGCCCGGAATGCCCGGTGCTCCGCACCCGATGCCCTCCAACGGAACGCGCCCTGCGCCCAATCCGCCGCCCGCCCAGCCCAAGGAATGACCACGGCCAAACCAACTGTCGTCGTCACCGGAATCTCGGGAAACCTCGGCCTGCGCCTCTTGCCGCTGCTCGCCAACTTCTCCGTAATCGGCATCGACTTGGCGCCCCCAAAGACCGACGCGTCCATCCGCTTCATCCGCCTTGACCTTGGGGTCGAAGACTCCACTCGCGTCCTCTTTAACCTCTTTCAGGAGACTCGTCCCTTCTCCGTTGTGCACCTCGCCTTCGTCCTCGACCCCCTGCGCACCGGAGTTCTCGACGTCGACCGCATGTGGCAAATCAACGTCGCTGGCACCGCGCGTGTGATGGAAGCCATCACGGAAGCCAATCGCAACGAAGGCAGTGGCATCCGCCAGTTCTTCTTTCCCAGCAGCGTCGCCGCCTACGGCCCCGATCTGCCCGGCCCGGTCGCCGAAGACTACGCCCTCGCAGCCCACACCCTGCCCTACGCCATCCACAAGAAAGAATCCGATGAAGTCGTGCAGCAGCGCGCGCCATCGCTCCGCGGCTGCAGCGCGTATATCCTCCGGCCACCCATCTTCGCGGGGGCCAGCGTGGAGAACTACATGCTCGGCGCTTTCCGCGGAATTCCCAACGGCAAAGGGAACCGCGCCGCGCACATGAAAAAAGAAGGCAAGCGCCTCCCCTGCCTCCTGCCCTATGGCCAGAAGTATCTCGACCACAAGATCCAGTTCGTCCATGTCGACGATATGGCCCGTCTCGTTGCCTGGATCCTGCAGCGCGAGCCCGAAGCCCGCCGCCTCACCGTCATGAACGTTGCCGGCCGCGGACAACCGCTCACCTTTGAGCAGTGCATCAACTCCGCCCACGCGAAACTGGTCCGCGTGCCCGGAAAGTGGGCCATGCGGGCCGTCCTGCAATTTCTCTGGAAACGCGGCGTCTCGGCGGTCCCGCCCGAAGCCGTTCCTTACATGACGGGCCAATACATCATGAGCACCGAGCGCCTGAAGAAATTCCTTGCCGACGACTACGAAAAAGTCATCCGCTACACCATCGCAGACGCTTTCCTCGACTCGTTCAAGACCCCGGCCCCGGCCAAGTCCGCGCAGCCCACCACGGCCACCAAGTAGCGCGGATGTCTCGCCTCCGCTCGCTCGACCCCCTCAACTGTCTCCCATTCGCAATTCGCCATTTGCCATTCCTATTTCCGCCCCCGATACAGCCCAGCAGTCCCAAACGTATTACGATTGCCGACGCTTTCCTCGACTCGTTCAAGACCCCGACCCCGGCCAAGTCCGCGCAGCCCGCCGCCGCCACCAAGTAGCGCGGATGTCTCGCCTCCGCTCGCGAGAGCCTCTCAACTGTCTCCCATTCGCAATTCGCCATTCGCCATTTCTACTTCCTCCCCCAATACAACCCCGCGGTCCCAAACGTATAAGGTGTCCACGACGTTTCCCCGAACCCAGAAGCGCGCATCCGCTCCGTCATCTCCGCCGGCGCCGGGAACCGCCCCACCGACGTGGGCAGGTACGCATATGGTCCCTTCACTCCTGAAATCGCCGTTCCCACCGCCGGCAGTACGCGCCGGAAATACACGCCATACACCTTTCCGATCACGCCATCCGGCTCGCTGCACTCCAGAATTCCGCATTCCCCGCCGGGCCGAAGCACGCGCGCGATTTCGCGCAGCCCCGCATCGTAATCCGCCAGGTTCCGAAACCCGAATGCCGACGTCACCAGATCAAACGAAGCATCCGGAAACGGCAGGTTCAATGCGTCCGCTTCCACCCATCGCACCTTTGCTCCGTCCGATTTCGCCGCCGCCCGCTGCAGCATCGGGTGCGCAAAGTCAGCACCCAAAATCTTGGCCCCAGACGGACCAGCCCGCCGTCGCAACGCGAAAGCCATGTCGCCGGTGCCGCAGCAAAGGTCGAGCACCGTTGCTTCCGGCCTTGCCAGAATCTGCGTAAAAATCCGCGCCGTCCGCCACCACCACCAGCGGTCAATATTGAACGACAAAAGATGATTGAGCAGGTCATAACGCGGCGCGATGGACGAAAACATCTCCCGCACCGCACGCGCCGCCGACGCCTGATCGCGCGCCCCTTCCGGCGCCGCCCCAATCACCATCGACTTGTTCCGCTCGTTCACCGCGTTTCGCTTACCATCCTTCGATCAAACACCGCTCATTCGCCATTTGCCATTTGGCATTCGCCATTCAAAGGGAGACTCCACAAACGCTGACTTTCTCCCCCCACTGTTTCTCCCCCCACTGTCATCCCGACCGAAGTGAGGCGAAAGCCGAACGTAGTGGAGGGACCTTGCGTTTTCCTGGACCTGTAGCAGCACCCATCACTCCTGACCTCACCCGCCCTCCCTCATTCGCCATTTGCCATTCGTCATTTCGACAGCCCGCACACCTCCGCCACCGCCCCCAGCACCACCTTCTCCGGTACGTCGCTCACCACTTCCACCTTCCCAATCTCCGTCGGCAGCACGAAATGCACACGTCCGTTCCGCGTCTTCTTATCCGCCTGCAACCGCCGCACGATGCTCCGCCCGCGCACATCGACCTTCGGCAAACGGCCCAATGCAAGCGTAGCCTCGCGAATTCTGCGCGCCGAATCCCGATCCAGTTTTCCCACCTCGCCCGCGATCCACGCCGCCGCCACCATCCCCCAACCCACCGCCTCGCCATGCAGCAGCGTCCGATACCCGGTCTCCGCCTCCAGCGCGTGCCCGATCGTGTGCCCGAAATTCAGCACTCGCCGCAACCCATTTTCCTTCTCGTCCACCGACACCACGTGCGCTTTGAGCCGCACCGACTCGACAATCAACCGCTCGACCGTCGTCGGATCGCGCTTCACGATGGCTTCCCGGTTCTCCTCAAATTCCCGGAAGAGTCCCGCGTTCCCAATCACCCCGCACTTCAACACCTCGTACAACCCGGCCCGGTACTCGCGATCCGGGAGCGACGAAAGCACCTCCGGATCGATCAGCACCATGCGCGGCTGGTGAAACGTCCCCACCAGGTTCTTCCCCGCCTTCAGGTTCACTCCCGTCTTGCCGCCGATCGCCGCATCCACCTGCGCCAGCACCGTGGTCGGCACCTGCACCACGTCGATCCCCCGCATATACAGCGACGCCAGAAATCCCGCCACGTCCCCCGCCACTCCGCCGCCGAACGCCACGATCACCGCGTTCCGATCCGCATCCAGCCCCACCAGCTTCTCCGCCAGATCTTCCACCGTGGCCAGCCGCTTGAAGCGCTCGCCTTCCGGCATCTCGATGACGTCCGCCGCAAACCCCGCAGCCCGAAGCGAGCTCATCAACTTCTTCGCCCACTTCCGCCGCACCGGCGCCACCGTCACCACGAACAAACGGCTCCCTCCCGGCAACTGGCTCCGCAGAGTCTCGCCAGCTTTGTCGAGCAGCCCGCTCTCAATTCGCACCTCGTACGGACGAGGCTGCACCGCGACTTCGATCGTCGTCATCTCCACCCCATCATAGCGTAGGGAATCAAAGCCCTCCGAGCGCCGGCGGATGACCGACGGCGCGGACGCTTCACGATGATTTATCAGGCTGGATTCCATCGAAGGCCTTGTACCCGCAGGCGAGGTCAAGGAGTGCAATGGGGAGTAGAGTCGAGAACAGGCGCCGTGACTGTAGTCTCCCGGTGGTTATTTGACTGGGCTTTCGCCGCGTCACCTCAGTCCGGTTTGGCCTGGTTCTGTTTCCTGTTGCCGGGTAGGCCCGGGGAATTTCGCCCCGAGCCTCCCACAGATCCGGACGTGAACCTCTCGATTCATCCGGCTCGTGCCACCCTAAAGAAGGCTGCCGCCTTCCATCAAGACAAGGAGTTCCTCCGGT
>CAZXKO010000059.1:0-16056 GCA_964641665.1 uncultured Acidobacteriaceae bacterium | reverse complement strand
TTTTGAGAGTACGTCTTTCAGCGCCCGGTTATCCAGCGTCAGTTCGGCCACCACATGCTTCAGCTTCCGGTTCTCATCCTCCAGTTGTTTCATCTTCTTCGCGTCGCCACTCTCCATCCCGCCATACTTCGACTTCCAGCGGTAGTAAGTCTGCTCTGTGATCCCGTGCTGTCGGCATAACTCGGCCGTGGTCAATCCTGCTTCGCCTTGCTTCAGGATCGCGATGATCTGCTCTTCGTTGTGTCGCGTGCCTTTCATTGCGGTTCTCCTCCTGGCTTGGAAGAACTCACATTCTACGTGGTCCAGTTTTTGGGGGCTGGGTCAGGGTGATCATTATGGGTTTGAGGGGCCGCCGTTGTGCGGGTGTGGATTGCGGATCACTGCCCCATCCGTGCGTTACCACGGGCGCGTTGTTAGTCTCACTGCTACTCACCGCGCAATGCTTGCAATCGGACTTGCGCTAAGTGATAGGTCGAGCCGGGAAGTTCCACTGTGGTTTTGGGTTTTGTTACACGCGCATAGGTGGCAAGCGCTGCATCCCGCTCTCCATATTGCTCTGCGATACGACCGAAGGCGTACCAGTAATTCTCATCCGGCTCATCAAGGTTAACCGCATCCATGGCCTGGATCAGCACTTCGCGGGCTTCCTTAGTTTTCCCTGTTTCCGCATAAACGCAGCCCAAAGTGTGCAAGATCTTCGCATTGTTTTTGCTCAACTCAGCGGCTTTGAGGGCGTCTTCGATATCGCTGGGGTCGACTTTGCCCGTAAAGAGCGAGCCCCATGCGATGTTGTTCAGATCCTGAGTCTCGGCCTTTCCTTCGTCGACAATCTTCTGACCCAAAGCGTGCGCCTTAACATAGTCTCCGCGGGCCACTGCGCTATAGACCAGAGCGCGCATCGCATCGACATCGCCGGGAATACGCTTCAGCCGCTCAGCAGGGAGTCTGTCTGCTTCCTCGAATCGACCTAATGCTCGTAAGTAAAACGATTGGGCGAGGAATACCCCCCTTGACTCCGGGTATTCCCTTGCCAGCTCGGCGGCAACGGCAAGAGCCTTGTCATACTCATCCAGATGACCGTAGACGTTGAGCAAAGCTAGTGTGATGTTCAGCCTTTCTGCGTCGTCACGTGCAGAGTTCCGGGCTGTTTCCAGGATGGCCAAGCCCTGCGCTGCCGTTTGTTTGTATGCCGCCAGAATCGAGGCAGCCGCTAGCTTCATCGTGGCGACATCAGGGTCTTTTCCCTTTGTCCAAAAGCGCGCAAAAGGCGCACCGGAGAGAGGGTCATCACCACCCGCAAGATGCCAATCTTCCCGCAGCCAGTCAAGCAGCGCCCGGGCCCCGGTGAGATCGTTGGCGGCTAAACGATCGAGAACCTCCAAGCCGATGGCAGCAGGGAATCGAGTCGTGGCGAGGACCTTGTAGTGCCCGTCTTCTTTGACGACATACGTGGCGCTCTTATAGCTGGCGGAGCCCCAGAGAATGACCTTGTATCCAGTCGCATCATTCCCCTGGGCCTTGGGTTGAGCCCTGGTAATGGAAATGTCAATCCCAATATCACCAAACGAGCCGTCTCGCGCTTTCCGGCTCAATGTGCCTCTTTCCTCTTTCACAAGCGTCTCAAGCACATCGGGAGTAGCTAAGACGGCATGGCCGTTGCGGCTGCTAATGGAGCGCAACTGTTCGAGGGCCATATCGGGATCGGCCGTCAGTTGGATGAAGCGCATAGCGACGCCTGCAGCATCGTCGGGAAAGATGAGCTGCTCGTGCGGCTGGGTTTTACGGTACAAGGAAGCCTCGGCCACCGTCTCGGATGCGTTGGCTCCCGATGCGCCCGCTTCCTCGAGATCAGCGGCAAGGGAATACTTGCGGAGATTCGCCAGCAGTTGCCCAGCCCCTTTCGCGACCTGTCTGAATTGTTCTTCCCCACCTGTGCGCTTCCTGGCCTCAGCCAGGCCGGATTCGGAACCGTTGAGGGCAGCCTCGCACGCAACGACCAAGGCAGTCGGCTGGGGGTTCAGGGTCTGTGCGTTTTTCTTAGCCTCGGAGAAATCGCCGGTGTAAAACAGCGCAAAAGCAAGATTGTTCGGTTGTCCCAGCTCCACCAGCTTCTCAGCCGTGAGCTTCCGGTACTCGGCGATAGCATCTTTCAGCCTGGCCCCTGGTCCGTAACGCAATCCCCAACGGTTGTGTTCGAGGAGAACGGCGAGGTTTACCACGGTCGCTTTATCATCGGGGTCGAGCTTTTCGACGGCCCGAAAGGCGGCTTCAGCGTTGGCATAGTCGCTGCCGGGGCGAAACTTGCGTCCAACCAGGTCGTATTCGAGAATTTCGGCGAGCGTCTTTTCGGCCAGCGCCGAAGTCGGGTCGAGTTTGACCGCAGCCTGAGCCTCGGCACGAGCTGCCTCACCCAGCCCTGCGGTTAGAAGCACCTCCGCAATCTGCAGATGGTGAACCACCTCTTTAGGGTGAAGCGCGATCAACTCACGATAGGTTTGCAGAGCGTCGCGAACCTTGCCCTCGCGGACCAGCATCTGGCCGATAGGCTCAAAATAAAGGAGAATGGGTTCCCCGGCTATGAGTTGTACAACTTTGTTGCGTAGCTCGGTAGCTTCGAAAACTGTTAGGCGTCGCTTCACGGTGTCGAATCGCAGGGTGGCGTGAACCACGCCTTCCTTGTCAGCTGCAAACTCCTCGGTGAGAGTGCAAGGGCCGAGGGATAGCTGCGCGTTTGCAGGAAGGGGCTTAGGTCTGAAACCTGCTGGTGGCATGATGGAATAGCGCCACTCGGTGACAAACGCTTCTGGCAGTTGGTAGTCGGCGGTACGCTTCTTCTTGGGCTTCTGACCGCTGTCCTTATCAGCTTTACTATCCTCCTCTTTTTCGCGTTGCCGAAGGTCGGGAGGAAGACGGCTGAATAAGTCTTCGAAGCGGATCGCAGCCGCCGCGATGTTGAGATCGGTAATGCCACGCCGGGCACGGTCGCTCTCAAGAACCAATTCGAACTGTTTCGAAAGATCGTTTGGATCGGAACGATCCATCCGATCGAGCTTCTCTGCCAGGTATTGTGATTTAACGTAGCCGGTCAGTTCGTCCTTGGCAGCTTTGTTTTCTTTGTCGGCGTAGGCTCGCCGGTAAGAAGACTCGCTGCTTCCGTGAGGCTGCGAGGTTTCAACAAATCGGGCTGGGCCGTTTTCTGCGAGATAGATTTCTCGTTTCTCAATCAGCTCGTTGTCTGCGGAAGAACTGACTGGAATGTGCAATAAGGCACTGCTGCCGGGTCGCGCAATGAGCGCGAGACGTCCTTGATCGCCGTTGGGAATTTCACCAAGCCTGGCATATTCGTCGGTGGCGTCGATCCAGAAGTCAGGCGAGCCGGGAACATAGACGATGGCGTGATCGAACATGCCCATACCGGGAAGATCGGGAGCAACGTCTTCCCGGCTCCCCGCGTTGAGAAGAGCAATGTATGCGGGTATATTCGCAACCCGCAACATCGCCACCAGCAAGGAGGCTTTGTCTTTGCAGTCGCCGTACTTCCGGGCGAGCGTTTCACTGGGGAAATGTGGAACCATGGCAGATTCGCCAAACTCGACTCCGGTATAGCGGACTTCCCGGTCCAGGTATGCGACGATCGCGGCGGCTTTCTCGTCACGAGAAACTTTGCCCGCGATTAACTTGCCGACGAGAGACTTAAGGTCCGCACCCGATATCTGTTTGTCGACGATCTTTCCATATTCTTCGGCAACCGGGCGCCACGAGTCTCCGCTGGAAAAAGTAATGCTCGGATAGGCTGGTAAATCGCTGGGCAGTTCGGTTTCAGCGTCTTCGGGCGTTTCCATCGGTCCGTAGTCGAAGGTGATGCGTACCCGCCCCTCGGTTTCGTTGCGCTGCGGCGTTAGATCGGGAAGTAAATGGATATCGTAACGCAGCGGAAGAGCCGCAGGGGCATCCAGTATTAAGCGAGTATGTTGCACCGGCACGGACGAGCCGAAGTAGAAGCGCTCCACGGTACCGGCGCCAGGAAAGGGTGCGCTCTCGGTGGACACCAGCTCTTCTTCTACGAGCGACCCTGGTGCAACGGCAGGGAGCGGAGCCCGCAGCACGCGGCGATCGCTGAAGACATTATCCGCGTTCTCTTTTGCTGGGGCGTCCGTGATGGTTGTTGCATCGAGAACATGAACCGCGTTGTCTGGAGTGATCACTCGCGCTCGCAGACTGGGGTGTTCCTCGTGCCAAGGTTCCCAACCGGAGGAGATATCGCCCCAGCCCGCGGCACCGTCCTGCGTCAAGATCTTGTAAAGAAAATACCGCGATCGGACGGCCCGTCCTTCGGTATCGAATACAACCGTCTCTTCATCCTCGAGAACAAGCACATCGGCACCCGCCGGAGTAGGTACTTGCGACACACGCTGATACAAAGCTGTCGCATCGAGCGAAAAATGATTCTCCTCCAGATCGTTGCCGCCGGCTGCGAAGGCTGAAACGAGAGCTGTACAAAGTAGAAGTGCCTCAACCGCAAAACTTAGTGCGGACTGCTTATATGGACAAGACAAGATGGCGCGCCTCAGACGATCAGAAATATAGCTAAGAAGGTAAACCCCGACGCACCGAGCTGCAAGGATCAGAGTCACAGAAGAATGCCTATTGACTCACTAACCAGGCCTTCATGCAATGTCACCTGGTGCGCTCATGTCCGCATCTGCGAAACCCCGACCAATCTTGCAAGCGTCTGCCAATGCCTCGGATGCGGACGGTAGCCATTTCGGATGCGCCCGGCATGACAACGGGACCCCCTGATTTGTGATGCAATAGCGGAGTTCGACATCTCGGCGAACAGGGGCTGAATCTTCTCGGAATATACTTCGAGTACGTCTCTATTGGTGAGCCAGGCGGGTAGGCTCGAATCCGTACACGAACCGCGTGCCCTAGCGTGTGACGTTGAGTGTCTGCCTGTTTGGCGCTTGCTCCGGCACTCCGGGAGGCCAGTCGTCCCCCGTGCGTTCGACCTCATCCAACGATGAGTTTCGGCGAGAAAAGAGCAGCGAAATCCTTCCAAATGCTCTCCACTTTGCTCTCCAGATGGCTCAAACGAGAGCGGGAGGAGAAAACCAGCAGATGGTCAAAACCTTGTCAGTCAATGAGATCAATGGCGGAGGGAGAGGGATTCGAACCCCCGGTACGGTTTCCCGTACAGCGGTTTTCAAGACCGCCTGTTTCAACCACTCACACATCCCTCCGCGCATCATCGGTGGCTGAGTGGACTTGGCTTCAGTCTACAACATCGAATCGCGCGCAGGCCCCAAGAAACACCGTTGTCCGATCGACGGGACGCTCAATCGCCTCGACCACGCTACTTCGGGAGTGAGAGTTTGGCCGGGCGAATAGCAATCGGAGCGGCCGGATGCAATAAGGTGTAGAGCGCTCCCCAGATCTGTGCCTTGTCGCCCAGGGAGCTTAATCGGATTTCTGGCGGCCGCTCGTGAATGCGCCGCACAACCTTCTCTACCGTCTTCAACAGCAACTCGGGCGCACCCCGCACCACTCCGCCGTTGATCACAATCAGTTCCGGATCAAGCACGCTCACCAGGTTGGCCACGCCGACCCCCAGCATCGTGAAGCTGTTCTCCACTAGTGCGCGGGCCTGCTCATTGCCCTGGTGCATGGCCGAGAACACGAAGCGCGCGTCTCTTTCTTCCGCCAGGGTGGAAGCGTTCGCCCCGTTTCCGCTGGGCAGGACTCTTCGCCCCTCCGCGGCCAGGCCCAGGCCCGACACGTAGGTCTCAAAGTGCCCGGTATCGGGGAAGGCCTCGTTCCAGCGCGTCCAGTCCACATTCATCTTGAAAATCTCTCCCGCCGAACCGCTGTGGCCGCGGCAGATTCTGCCGTTCACGAACACACCCGCGCCGATCCCCGTGCCCAGAGCTACGAAGACGAAATTGTCCACGCTCTGCGCCACACCGCGCCAGTGCTCTCCGATCGCCGCCATGTTGGCATCGTTGTCAAGAAATACCGGGACCTGGAACGCGTCCTCCAATTCCTGGCCCAGGTCTACCTCCCGCCAGCCCGGAACATTGTTGGCCTCGAAGACTTTGCCGGTTTGGGGATGCACAGCCCCCGGTACTCCAATCGCGATGCCGTGCAACGATTCCTCTGCCGACGCGAGCCGGGCGATACCCTCCCGAATCTGCGTGACGACGCCACGAGTTCCCACTTCGGATTTCACCCGCTCCCGGGCTTCTATTAGAATTTGCCCGCGCTCGTCGGCCAGCACAAATCGGAGGTGGCTGGCACCCATGTCGACGGCCACGCCGCGGCTCGATACTGCCCTTACCTGCTCCAGGTGAGAAGTCAACGCCGCGTCTCGAATTCCGCCCTTGCGGGGCAATGTGTCGTCTTCAATCGGACCTGCGTTTGGCCGCGTGGTCTCGGCGAGAGCGTCTACGCAGCCCAAGAGAAAATCAAAAATCGATCTATTGAAACGATTTAATCAAAAAAAGTCAAGACGCAGGCCAGCACGCGCTTAATGCGGATCATGCGAGTGTCTTTGGCGATTCCTCCAGCGCACACCCTTCGGCTCCGACTGTGGAAGATTCCTGCGCCCCGATTTCCGCCGTGTTTTGAATGCCTTAACGTTCGCATCGCTCCGACCGCTCCGACGACGACGGTTACCACCGTCACTATCCAACCGTTATTTGATCTTTCATACTGGGCGCGTTCCGCAACTGTGTTCGGGATGACGGGTTTAGACGATCTGAGCAGCCGGGGCTCGAGCCAAGACGTCGAGCGCACGGACCTTATCGCTCTTCAAATCGACAGACCCTGCAGGAGGGCCGCAGCTATGAAGATTCTCCATCGTTTTGCCTTTATGAATTTGCTGCTCGCGGTATTTGTGGCGTCGGTCGCGCTTTCCGCTTTCGCCGATCCCCCGGGCCGCGCGGTTCGCCTAAAGTACATTTCCGGGCCTGTGTCCATTCAGCCGGGTGGCGTTAACGACTGGGTCGAAGCCGTAGTGAACCGCCCCCTAACCACGGCCGACCGCGTGTGGACCGACAAGCAGGCGCGGGCCGAATTGCATCTGGGCAGCGCCGCCCTTCGCATGAATGCCGAAACCAGCCTGACGCTGACCAACGTTAGCGATGACATCGTTCAGATCGAGCTCGATCAGGGCACGCTGAATCTGCACATCCGTCACCTGTTCGGAGGCGAGACCTACGAAATCGACACGCCCAACCAAGCGTTCACCATCCTGAAATCGGGCGATTATCGTTTTGACGTCGATCCAAACGCCGACACCACCTCCGTCACGGTGTGGCATGGCGAAGGCGAAGCCAACGGTCAGGGCCCAGGCGTGAAACTGCGCTCAGGCGAACAGGCGAGTTTCACCGGCGGCACTTCGCTGCAACACCAGGCCGGCAAGGCGCCTGGTTTCGATGGTTTTGACGACTGGTGCCGTGTCCGCGACGACCGCGAAGACCACGCCAAGTCGTACCAGTATGTCTCCGCGGACGTGGTGGGCGCTGACGATCTCGATGAGTACGGCAGCTGGCGCACGACGGGCGAGTATGGCGCAGTCTGGGTCCCTGCGGTCGCGCCGGGCTGGGCGCCGTACCACTACGGTCACTGGGTTTGGGTCGAGCCCTGGGGATGGACGTGGGTGGACGACGCGCCCTGGGGATTTGCCCCCTGCCACTACGGACGCTGGGTTCACTATGGCGGATTCTGGGCATGGGCGCCCGGCCCGGTCGTGGTTGTGCGTCCCGTCTACGCTCCCGCGTTAGTGGCCTGGGTGGGTGGTCCGCATTTCGGCGTCGGGCTCTCATTTGGCGGAGGCGGCGGAGTCGGCTGGTTCGCCCTCGGTTGGGGTGAGCCCTACGTCCCCTCGTACGCCGTGAGCCGAACCTACTTCCAACAGGTCAACGTTTCCAATACTCACATCACCAACATCACTAACGTGACCAACAACTACTACGTCACGAATAACAACACGACCGTGGTCAATAACAACATCCAGAACATTCACTACGCAAACCAGAACGTGGCCGGAGCAGTCACGGCGGTTCCAACCCGCACCATGACGAACTCCGAACCGGTCGCGAAAGCGGCGGTCACCGTTCCAGCCAGCGAAGTGAGAGCGGGCGCATTCGCTACCGCAGCGCCAGTGGCGCCGCAGAGAAACAGTGTCCTCGGCGTGAAAGCCGGAGCGCCTACCGCTGTTCCACCCGCCCAAGCGATGGCTCGCCCGGTGGTATCACACGCAGCTCCGCCACCTAAACCCGTTCCCTTTGAGGCCAAGCAAGAAGTCCTGGCCAGGAATCCGGGGCGGCCGCTCGACGCGCAGACTGAAGCTCAAGTACGCGCCAACGCAGTGCGCCAGACGCCACCCGCTGCCAACCGGACGACGCCCTCGCCTCAACCCGCGAAACCGAACCTGCCCGGAGTGCCGACCGAGCCGAAACCGGCCGCGGCGGAAGCAGGACCCTCATCGCCTGTAGCTGCGCCGCCGGCATCAGCCAATTCGCCTGGGCGAATCGTTCCGCGTCCACCACAGCCCGGTGTGCAGCCAGGGTCAATGAACCCCGCATCGGCAGCGAATGCGGCTCTGAACCCGTCCCGTCCGGTCCCGCGTCCGCCGCAGCCGCAGCTTGAACGGACTTCAGGTGGCATCGCGCAGCCGGCCGCTCCGGTCCCGCATCCAGTGGCCGGGTCGCCCGCTGCTCCCGCGGCGAGCGCAGCTCGTCCGGCTTCGAACCCAGCTAACACGAACGCGGCACAGCCGAGACCGCAGGCGCGGCCCGTAAGTCAGCCGTCAGCCCCATCGTCGCCGGCCCCTCCGCGTCCGCAGACCCAGGCCCGGCCGCAGCTGGAGTCCCGATCGCAAGCGCCTCGGCCGCCACACGAGCAGTCTCACTCCCAACCGAAGCAGAACCACTCCGAACCAAAGCCGGAGCATAAGAACGAAAACAAGTAAGCAACAGCTCTTCGAAATAAAGTGGGCGCATCGTGAATCTCACGATGCGCCCGTTGTTCTTACTTCTGGCTCGATATCTAGCTTAGGCGCCAGCGCTCCACGGCACTGGATGCTTCGCCTCGTACACGCCAATCTCCTTTTCGTGTTGCAGCGTAAGGCCGATGTCGTCCAAGCCTTCCAGCAAACAGTGGCGGACGAAATCGTCGATCGGAAAGCTCGCGGAGAATCCCAAGTGGTCGTACACTTTGCGCTGCTCGAGATCGACTGTTAGCTCGTAACCATGCTGAGCCTGCGCCCGACGCATGAGTTCGGCGACTTCCTCCTCGCGCAAAATCACGTTAAGGAACCCATTTTTCGCGCTGTTGTTCGCAAAGATATCGGCAAACGACGTGCCGATCACCGCACGAAAACCGAAGTCGGCGAGCGCCCACACCGCATGTTCGCGTGACGACCCACAGCCAAAATTTTTCCTCACCAACAGGACGCTGGCTCCCTTGTACCGGGGCTCATCCAGCACAAACGGAGCGTCGCTTGCGCCGCCCGCCGCATTCCGCCAATCGTAGAAAAGAAACTCCCCAAATCCCGTGCGCTCGATGCGCTTCAGGAACTGTTTGGGAATGATCTGGTCAGTATCCACATTCACCCGATCCAGAGGCGCCACGCGCCCCTTGTGTACCCGAAAGGGTTGCATTATGAATTCCGCTCCCTCACTGAAACTTCCACTTGCGTACATCCGTGAAATGCCCGGAGATCGCCGCCGCCGCCGCCATCATCGGACTTACCAGATGCGTGCGCCCGCCGCGCCCTTGCCGACCCTCAAAATTCCGGTTGCTCGTCGATGCGCATCGCTCCCCCGGTTGCAGGATATCCGGGTTCATGCCCAGGCACATCGAGCACCCGGACTCGCGCCACTCGAAACCCGCCGCCTGAAAAATCGCGTGTAGTCCTTCCTGCTCGGCCGCGTGCTTGATCGCCTGCGATCCCGGTACCACCATGGCCCGCACCTTGGGATTCACGTGGTAGCCCTTGGCCACGCGCGCCGCTGACCGCAAATCCTCCAGCCGTGAATTCGTGCACGATCCGATGAACACGCGATCGACTGCAATCTCCTCGATTTTCACCCCCGGCCTCAGCCCCATGTAGGCCAGCGCCTGCTCGGTTGCGCGCCGTTCGGCGTCGCTGTTCGCGCCATTCAATTCCGGCACACGCCCGGTGACTTGCACCACCATCCCCGGATTCGTGCCCCAGGTCACGTACGGGGCCAGGGTCGCGGCATCGATCGTCACAAGTTTGTCGAACAGCGCACCTGCATCCGACGAAAGCGTTCGCCAGTACGCCACTGCTTTCTCCCAGGCCTCGCCCTGGGGCACGAATCTGCGGCCCTTCATGTACGCGAAAGTCGTATCATCGGGCGCTACCATGGCCGCACGCGCGCCCGCTTCGATGCTCATGTTGCACAGCGTCATGCGCCCTTCCATGCTGAGCCCCCGAATCACGCCGCCAACGTACTCGATCACGTACCCGCTTGCTCCGTCGGTTCCAATCTGCCCGATCACCCCGAGCGCCAGGTCTTTGGCGGTTACCCCTTCCGGCAAGCGTCCGCTCACCTCGATCTTCATCGTCTTCGGCTTGCGCTGCGGCAGACACTGCGTTGCCAGCACGTGCTCCACTTCCGATGTCCCAATGCCGAATGCAAGCCCTCCGAAAGCTCCGTGCGTGCTGGTGTGGCTGTCGCCGCATACGATCGTCATGCCCGGCTGCGTCAGCCCAAGTTCAGGGCCGATCACGTGCACGATCCCCTGGTCCGGGGAGTCGATGTCGAACAACTGGATGCCGAATTCCTGGCAGTTTTTCTGCAAAGCCTGGATCTGCTTGGCCGCGATCGGATCCGTGATGGGCGTCCCGCGCGGCTCGGTCGGAACGTTGTGATCTACCGTCGCGACCGTGCGACCCGCTTGCCGCAGCCTCCGGCCCGCTGCGCGCAATCCGTCAAACGCCTGCGGGGAAGTTACCTCGTGGACGAGGTGCAAATCGATGTAGACCAAAGGCGACCGACCGGTCGGTTCGGTCACAACATGAGCGTCCCACACCTTCTCAAATAATGTTCGCTGGACTGGCATAGGCTTTTTGAATCGCTCGCTGGTCTCCAGGGGAGGGTCGCACCCCCGGGGCGAGGCTGAATCCTCACGCATCTATATTGTATCAATTCCGTCAGGCATTTAAGCAGCCGGGGCCGGCCATCTTCTCAACAAGAACCCCAGCACGACGGCGCACCCGAGCAGAGGCACCGTCAACCCCAATTTCAAACTCGACATCTGGGTCGACGTAAACCCCACGATCAACGGCCCGCACCCCGCTCCGAGCCCCGCCAACGCGAACATCACCGATCCCAGCCGCGCCGCTGCCGCCCCAAAGCTGTGCGATAGCAAAGCAATTACGATGGGATACACCGGCGAAAGGCCAACCCCCACCACTGCTGCGCCCACAATCACCCCTGTCACCGACGGGGACGCCAGCAGTCCGGCCACGCCCACGAGGGCGAGTAGCATGCTCATGCGCGCCAACTTCAACTCGGGAATGCGCCGCAGAAGGGCCGGCGCAAAAATTCGTCCTGAAAGGAGCCCGCCGTAGAAAAACGAAGGAGTCGTCACCCAGATCGTGCCTGCACCCTGCACGATCCGCTTTGCATAGGACGCCAACCAGCCTCCCACCGCCGTCTCCGTTCCAACATAGGTGAAGAACAAGACCGCCAGGGCAATCGCTGCCGGCGTGCTCATCAAGCGGCCCAGGGATTGCCCGGATGTGGAAGAATCCTCCCGGCTCCTGCTAGGCGGTGGCAAGGCGATCCGCGACAGCGCAGCCGCGACCACCAAAAGCCCTGCACCCAACACCCATAGAAAGGTCACAGTGCGCTGTGTCCGCTGAAAAGGTGCCAGCAGAAAGGGACAAGCGACCGCCCCCACGCTCCAGGAAAAATTCACCAAGGTCAGAGCGGACGCCTTGGTTTCGGGGTTGACTTCGGCCACCAGGAGGTTGCCGGTCGGAACGACCAGGCCCTGCCCGAATCCGAACCCGGCCACAGACACCATGCCCCACACCCACGAGCCAAGCAGCAGAGTGCTGACGCCGGCAGCCATAAAGATCAACCCAAGCACCAGCACCAGCCGGTGCCCGAGTCGCGGTACGAGCGTCCCCGAAAGAACAACTCCGCCGGTCGACGCCACAAACTGCGCGAAGAACAGGCCTCCGCTCTGCGTGTCAGTGAGCGACCAACGCGCCGCCAGCGTCGGCAAGATCGGGCCCAACAGGACGGTCACGATCCCGGTTGGAACGAAGGCGACGTTGGCGATCGCCGTAGGCGTGAGGAGCGGCCGGCGGGCGACGTCACTTTCAAAATTTCCCATAAACTGCATCCGGCTGCCGCCGGCGCGGAAGGTGCATGCGAACGCAGGCGGGGCGGCGAGGCCTTTTCAATGCTTGCCGTTCGGTTTCACGTCTCCGACCGCAGACTGCCCGACGCCGCTCACGGGCGAAGCATAACGGCCAGTGCAAAGCCAGTGACCGTTGCCCCTCGTCCATACGTCAACCACGAAAGAGTTCCGCTCATGCAGCGCGCCCCCGGATTGTACGCTCTCACTTAGGACAAAGCTGGCCACGGCAGTCTCTTCGTTCAGCGAGCGCACCGCCATCTGTCGAAGACGAAACGACCGCAGTTCCTGCGTTAGGGCACGCTGTTTCCACTCTTCCCGCGGGACGGGCCCAGCAACATTCGGCGACAACTCTTGAAAGTCTTCGCCTAGGAACCGCTCGAGCGCGGCGGAATCCTTCTGCTGCACGCCCTGCAGCCACTCGGTTTCCAGTTCCGAGAAAACCGTCACCAACCGCGTGGTCGTAACCACCCGCTGCTGGGTAGGTTGCGCGAGAGGACTGCTCTCCTGCGCGCTGGCCAGCCCGAGCCAACCAGCCGCCATAAAGAAAAATAAGAAAATACCCATTCCAGGATTCTTCATCGCTATTCCTGCGCTGCTGCAAACCGCCCTTCTTTGGCGATTCTAGACCCCACTTTACGTTTGTAGATGCACAGCGGAATCCAACGCCTAAAGCAAGAAAAAAACCGTCCGGATTCCCGAACGGCCGTCCATGCGCTTTCAGCCGCCACCCTAGAAATTGTAGAAGGTTCCACCTTTCTTCTGATCGCACCCGCCCTTGCGCGCGTTTTCCCAGTTCATCTGGATCAGCCAGTTATGTCCGCCAAATGTCTGGTTGTACGCTCCGCTTCCCACAGTGCCGGTGGTTGGTCCGAACTTCCACGCACACTTGTCGGCGTTTTCGTTCCCCGAAGTGTCGTACCAGGCGTTAAGATTCGGATCTGAAATCGCCTCTTCGGTCTCGTGCGCCATGATCGACGCCATTCCGTCTGCACCGCTGTCGCCGTTCGGGCTCTTGGTCTGCGCCTCGCACGCCGAGGGGCACCGGTCCGGGTTTCCCACGAACGCGTACTTGATGTCGGCTCCAGCAATCGTGGCCCGGTTATGCCATCCGCAATAGAACACGCAGAACCCCGACGTCTCGGTGACATCCGACGAAGTCAACACAAAGTAGACGCCGTTAGTGTCTGACGGAAGCGCATGGCTGGTGATCGCGCTGCTGACCACGTTGAGAACTCCGCTGTCGCTCAGTCGCGTGCCCTTCGAATAATTGTTCGTTGTGGAAGCGGCCAGCACAAAATTGCCGCTTACGTTGTGCGTCGTATCGCCGTAAGTGGAATTAATCAGCGCGTAGCCGGACCCGCCCATCCCGCCGGCGTCGAAAAGGATGTCGAGCAAGCTCTTGGTAGTCTGACTGTCAGAGGCATGCGGACCATTCGTCCAGTTGCCATACCAGATGAAGTAGATGTTCACCGTGCCCGGCATCACCGGTCCTCCGTGATAGCTGATGCCGTTTCCGGTAGTTACGCTCTGGTTAACCTCGGCTTCGCCCGGAGCGATGTCCGCCGACTGCTCGCCCCAGCCTTTTCCGTTCGGCACCATGTGGGTTGCATGTTTGATGCTTTGCGCATTTCCGTAACTGGCGAACGCGATCGTGAGCAATACCGTCAGAAACTGGTTACGCATAGGTCCTCCAGAACCGAGAAGAAAGAATTCTCCTGTGGATTTCGAAGATGTCAGTAGCTAATATCAGGGTTGTTAACGATACAGTTGCGGCTAATAACGCTCAACGTACCCCTGCAGTGCGCGCAAGAATAGTATGGGGAATTGTCAATGTCAACCCCGGCAAAGGAGGCCGGGGGGGTTGCAAACCCCGCGCCCAGCATGGGTTTTGCTCAAACGTTTTGGTTGCTCAGGGTATGATGGGAGTCACAAGATGATCAACGGCAAGCACATCGCGATCGTCCTGCCGGCCTACAACGCCGAGAAAACCCTGGAGGCTACCGTCCGCGAGATCCCGGACGTGGTCGATACCTGCATCCTGGTCGACGATGGCTCCACCGACGGTACCGTCGACTTGGCCCACCGCCTCGGGCTGCAGGTGTTCGTGCACGATCACAACTACGGGTACGGCCGCAACCAGCAGACCTGCTACCGCGAGGCCCTCGCCGCCGGGGCCGATGTGATCATCATGCTTCACCCCGACTATCAATACACACCCCTGCTCGTGACCGCTATCGCGAGTCCCGTTGCGTACGGCGTCTACGACGCGGTGCTGGGCTCACGCATCATTGGCGGCGCCGCGCTCAGCGGTGGCATGCCCGTATACAAATACGTCTTCAACCGCGTGTTGACCGCGTTCGAGAATCTTTTCCTGGGCATCAAGCTCTCGGAATATCACACCGGCTACAGGGCCTTCAGCCGGCAGGTCTTGACGGACCTGCCCCTGGCGGAGAATTCCGATGACTTCGTTTTCGACAACCAGATGCTGGCCCAGTGCGCGCACTTCGGCTTTCGCATCGGAGAAGTTTCGTGTCCAACGAAGTATTTCGAGGAAGCCTCTTCCATCAATTTCCGTCGCAGCGTGATCTACGGGTTGGGAGTCGTCGCCACCACCCTCGCGTTTGCCTTGCAGCGCTGGGGCCTGGGACACTTTCGCATCTTCAACGGGCGCGGCCGCCGGCTGGAGACTAATGGCGTTACTTACTACGCGCGCGATGTCTCGGGTAAGAGGACGGCGTAGGATCCGCCAACCAAACCCAGCGCAACGGGGATCGGCGGCCGAAATCCCCTGCATTCTGTGCGAGGGAACCTTGCCAAAAGGAAAGAGCCAAGTTGATTTCTCAACTTGGCTCTTATTTCATGCCGGCAACGACCTACTCTCCCACACACTTTCGCGTGCAGTACAATCGGCCCTGCGGGGCTTAACTTCCGTGTTCGGGATGGGAACGGGTGGAACCCCCGCGGTAATATCACCGACAACTTGATCGCGCCTTCGGCGCGAAAGCTGCTAGCGGGTTAGCTCTCGGCCGGTAGCTTGATTCCCGTGGGAAAATGAGCTAAGAGCCAAAAGCTAAGGGCTGAACTTTCAAAGATCGTAAGGACGAAGCCTCACAACTGAATAGATTGGGTGACTTTTTGAGTCACTACATCGGCTTTTCGTCGGCGCCCAGTTATCAGTTTTGCTTCTCAGTCATTCAGGTTCTAACGACTTCCAAACAACATTGCTAATTCCAGTCCAGGTTCGAACCGGGGAACTGGCAACTGAGAACTGACAACTGGTTTTACTGCACCGAGTAAATTTTATGGTCAAGCCGAACGGGCGATTAGTACTGGTAAGCTGCACGCATCACTGCGCTTCCACTTCCAGCCTATCAACCAGGTAGTCTTCCTGGGCCCTTCTTATCCCTTACGGGTTGGGAGATCTCATCTTGAGGAGTGCTTCCCGCTTATATGCATTCAGCGGTTATCACAACCGAACTTCGCTACCCAGCCATGCCGTTGGCACGACAGCTGGAACACAAGAGGTTCGTCCATCCCGGTCCTCTCGTACTAAGGACAGGTCCTCGCAAATCTCCTACGCCCACAACAGATAGGGACCGAACTGTCTCGCGACGTTCTGAACCCAGCTCACGTACCGCTTTAATAGGCGAACAG
>CAZXKO010000058.1:0-4134 GCA_964641665.1 uncultured Acidobacteriaceae bacterium | reverse complement strand
CCCGTGTTGCGTCTGGTCTCCTCTGCGTACATGCCATCGCCATTACCCCGGCAGGCTCGATGGAGCTTGTTCGCTCGTCCCTCTCCATCGTCAGCGGCCTTCCCTGTGTAACAGTCAGGTCGGCTCCTGCAATTGTTTTTTCGGGGCCTGCTCAGCGTTCACTCACGTTATGGCCTGTACGCTGGCCGAGTCACCAGAGTGACCCTTTCCACGAAGGCTCCGACCGCTTCGTTGCCTCTGCTGTCGCTTCGATTGCTACCGGGTGGAGCGAACCAGTTCCCGGGTGGGAGTCACACCCACTGAAGTCCAGCGCCTTTCACGGCGCACTATTACGCCAACTGACAGACAATCCTCGACAAAACCTGATTACAAAACACCTGCGTCCCCCACCCAGCTTGCGATGTACATTTTCAGGAAAGCACTGAACTCCTTCCCCTCTGCCGGAAGTTTCCTTCCACGATTGCTGATCTGGTAAAGCTCCAGGTTCACGACAGGCTCAATGAGTTCGCTTACAGTCACTTTGCGATTGCGACATGCGAGCATGCCAAACGACGGGATGATGCCGATTCCTTCGTCTGCCTCCACGAGGCCAATCTGAGTGTCGAGCAGGTTCACAGTTTGACCTCGCTTACATACCACTCCCATCTTGCCCAGTTGACGATCAATTAATTGTTGGTGTGGATAATTGCCCGTGAGCGATATCAGGGTTTGACCGCCTAGCGTCGACCATCGTGTTGCCGGGCGGTTCGGTGCCGTACCCTTGTTTGGTCGAATCACCATCAGGGAGAAGCGAAAAAAGGGCACGCGCCGCACTCCGGGAACCCGCTTGAAAATACCTAGTCCAAAATCCAGTTTCCCGCCCTGCACGCGGCGCAGGATTCCGCCGAGGCCACCATCAAATAACCGTACGTGCAGATCGGGCCGGTGCTCACGAAACTGCCTGATTGCCTCGGGCAAAACATTCGCGGCGATCCATGGTGTCGTCCCGATCGAGATGTACTTATTCCGCCCTGTGGTGGCTTGCTCGATACGGAGCATCGCGGCATCCAGCGTCCTCAAGCCTTGCTGTGTTACAGCGAGAAGGTCGCTGCCCTGAGCGGTCAATCCCACCCGCCGCGTCGTGCGATCAAACAAGCGGAATCCGAGTTGACGTTCCAACTCCCGTATTAACACACTGAGTCCCGAAGGCGTTATGAAAAGAGCCTCTGCTGCACGAGCGAAGCTTCGGTGTTGCGCAACTAGGTGGAATGCACGCAATTGACGTGACGTAAATTCCATTACTGAAATTCTATCAATAATTGGCGATTATTCAGAAGTTGTATGCGAAAATGTGCGAGTCTAAAAATGACGCTATACCTCAGAGATTAGCAATTGCTCTGGAGTTCGAATCAAAATAGGAGATTAAATCTATGACACACGGGGTCAAGAACATCGTTCTCGTCCACGGCGGTTTTGTGGACGGGTCCGGTTGGAATGGCGTCTACAGCACACTGCAGGGGAAGGGGTACAACGTTGCGGTCGTGCAAAACCCGACCATCTCGCTTGCCGATGACGTTGCCGTAACCAAGAGGACGATTGCCGCGCAAGAAGGCCCGGTTATCCTGGTCGGCCATTCCTACGGCGGTGTAGTGATCACCGAAGCTGGGAACGACCCGAAGGTAGCAGGGCTCGTCTACATTGCGGCATTCGCACCCGACAGTGGTGAATCCGTTGAAACATTGATCAAGAATTCTCCGCCGGGCGCGCCGGTGCCTCCAATCCTGCCGCCTCAGGACGGATTTTTATTCTTGGACCGATCGAAGTTCCGAGCTTCTTTCGCTGGAGATGTAGATTCCAGCTTGGCTGCTTTCATGGCTGATTCTCAGGTGCCGTGGGGCACTCAGGCACTCGGTGGCTCAGTCACTCAACCAGCGTGGAAATCAAAGCCGAGTTGGTACTTGGTATCCACGGAAGACCGCATGATTCCTCCGGATGCTCAACGGGCCATGTCCAAACGAGCTGGCGCAAAGGTAGTGGAGGTTAAGGGAAGTCATGCGGTGTACGTGTCTCAGCCCGGCTCAGTTGCTTCTCTCATAGAACAAGCCGCTCAGGGTTCGGCTTCCGTGCTTGCCTCTCGGGAGTCTGTCGCTTAAAGCGAATTCCACCAGCAACTAGACAGCTGTCGGATCCGCCTTGGCAAACGCTCTCCACTCAAGGCAAGGCTTGGGTGGAGGGCGCATTTTCAAGCGTTGTCTTCCGGGTTTACTTAATCAGGCGTTAGCACGCATACCCCACTCCCTTTCGAGGTCAGCCGTGAAGTGCCTGCTGTGCTTTCGCACGCTCCCAAGACAACCGGTTCACCCGCAGATCGCAAACGCACGCACCGGGAACGATGTCCCACCCTGAATCGCCGGTGGTGCCGCGAAGAATCGGAAGCTTCGGCTCCGGAGCTGCTCGAGACCGCGCAGATGTTCGACGATCGGAATCCCCGCGGCCAGCAGGATGGTGTGAGCCGGACGCGCCGGGTCGTTCATGTTATCGATGTTCGCGCAATCGATTCCGACCAGAGCCGCGCCGGCGTGGACCAGATGCTCGCACGCAGCCGCGGTGAGGAACGGCCCGGAACGGAAATAGTTCTGCGATCCCCAATGGCGCGCCCACCCGGTGTGGATCAGCACGGCCTTCCCGCGCACCGCAGTTCCGGAAACCACGCCCGCTTCAATGGGCCCATCTTCCGGAGCGGCGATGACCCCTCCAGCCAGATCCGCGAGCTTCTCGAGGGGAACGCCAGCCAGGTCCGCGCCGCCGGGATGACGGTGGAAGGGCGCGTCCACATACGTTCCCGTATTGCCGCTGAGTTCGTAGGACGCGATCTGAAAGGTCGTGCCGGGCGCGTAGCGCGTCGGTTGGGCTCTGTCCCCGTGAGCCAGGAAGATGTGAAACTTCGGCACTGGAAGTCCCGGATACGCGGGCATGCCCGGCTCCAAACGGTGGCTGAGATCGACGATCATCGAGTTTTTCGGTCCAGGATTTTGCAGTCTGGAACTTTGCAATCCGGTCTCACGGTCCCGGCTGCTTACTGCTGGATCCGCTCCCGAATATACCCGTTCACCTGCTCGGCGATGCGCGGGTCGCGATTGGCCAGCACGATCACGGTGTAGTCCGAGTCCCAGTACATGTCGAGGTTCGCGTTCATGCCGGGGGCGCCCCCGCCGTGTCCAACCACACGCTTGCCATCCACGGCCGTATCAATGAACCCGTAGGCATACTTGTCGCCGCCATGCCCGGTGTCAGTCTTACTGGTGGTGATCAGATTGGTGAGTTCCGCGTTCAACAGCTTGTGCCCGCGCAGAGCCTGGTCGAAGCGCAGCAGGTCGGGCGCGGTGGAATCGCCGCCCCCGGCGGAGCTGCCCATCAGCGGCAGAGTGTCGTAGTTCGAAACCCACTTGCCCTCGCGCATGGTGTAGCCGACGGACTGGTCCGGCTGTGGCTTCGTCTTTTCGTAGCTGTCGCTGTCTTTCATACCAGCGGACTTGTAGATGTGCTCGCGCACGTAGTCGAAATAGTTCTGGCCTGAGACCCGTTCCACCACCAGCCCCGCCACGATCATTCCCGCGTTGCTGTACGACCAGCTTTTTCCTGGCTCGAATCGCAGCGGCTTCGCGGCGAAAAACTGCAGGTAGTCTTTCAGGTCGCGGATGTTGTCTTTCTTCTTGTCGAACTCGGGGCCGAAGAAATCTCCCAGGCCTGAAGTATGCGTCAGCAGCTGGTGCACGGTGATTTTGGCGGCGGCCTCCGGGTTGGGATAGTCGGGCAGGGCCTTCGCCAGTGTGTCGGTGTACTTCAGCTTGCCCTGCTGCACCAGTTGCGCGATCGCAACCGAGGTAAACATCTTGTTCATCGAGCCCAGGCGGAACTTGCTGTCGACATCGTTGGCGATCTTCTTGTCGCGGTCGGCGTCGCCGTACGCCTTCTGGAAAAATGCCTTCCCGCCTTTGGCCATAAGCACGACGCCCGAGAAACGATCTTCAGCCGCGAGCTTCTGCGCCAGCTGGTCCACGTCCTTCACCAAGGCGTCCTGAGCTTCGCGGGCGGGCTGCGCCTCCTTGGGCGTGGGTGCCTGGCGAAATTCGCTGGAGGCGATGACGTCGGGCT
>CAZXKO010000057.1:0-5736 GCA_964641665.1 uncultured Acidobacteriaceae bacterium | reverse complement strand
ATGATGAACGGATCGAGAAACGACTCGAATTGCGCAACCAGAATCAGGTATACCAGCAGCACGGACAACAAGAGGCCGATGCCGAAGCTCTTGAATGAAGAGCGCATCCCTTGGACCGAGCCCCGCAAATCCACGCGCACGCCTTCCGGTAGCTTTGTGCTTTTCACGATCTTCTGAATTGAGCTCGTCAGGCTGCCCAGGTCTTCGCTGGATGGGGACACGTACAGATCGATGACCCGTCGCAACTGGTAATGATCGACCTCCGTAGGCGACTCAATCGGCTCGATATTGGCGACTGCATCCAGTTGCGTAGGATGTGCTCCCTTCGAAGCTCGAATTGGAATCTGCTTCAGGTCATTGAGCGTATGGATTTGATCCTCTGGGTACTGCACGGTCAGCATGTAATCATTTCCGCTCTTGGGGTCGACCCAGTAACTGGGTGCGATCATCTGGTTGGAAGTGAGCGCGGTGATGAGATTGTCCACTACCTCTTTCTGGTCGAGGCCGACCAGGCTGGCACGCTCGCGGTCGATATCGATGCGAAGCGCTGGGTAGTCGATGTCTTGCGGTACCAGAACGTCGCTGACTCCCTTGAGTTGGCGGACCCGGTTTGCGATCTCAGACGCTGCTCCGTAGGCTTTCTCCAGATCCATCCCGCTGACCTGCACGTCGATGGGAGCGGGCAGGCCCAGGTTCAGAACGGAATCCACCAGGCCGCCCGACTGGAAGTAGGCGCTAAGTTCGGGCAGTTCGCTCCTCAATGCCAGTCGCATGCGGTTCATGTATTCGTAACTTCCCACCTTGTGCCCATCCTGCAGACTGACTTGGACAAAAGAAGTGTGCTGTGCCGAATTCGGCGTGTAGATCGCGGAGAAGCCTGGCGTCACGCCGATGTTAGAGACGATCATCCCCAATTCATTGGGCGGCACGATGCGGCGAATCAAGGCTTCCACGCGCTGCACCTGCTGTTCACTCAATTCGAGCCGGGTACCGGACGGGGCCTTGAGATTAATCACAAACTGCCCGGGGTCCGTGCGCGGGAAGTAGGCAACCCCCAGTAACGGGTAGAGTGAAAAACTCACGAGAGAGATGCCCACCAACCCTACAGTCGTGGCCGCCGGTCGCAGGAGCGAACGCGCGAGCGTATCGTCATAGCGTCGAACTACTTTTTCAAAATAACGATTGAAAGCGGAGACTACATGACCGAAGCGTGAGTCAGTCACCTGATGCTCATGCGTGAGATGGGGTGACTTCATCAGCTTGGCGCAGAAGAGAGGCACCACCGTCATGGCAACGAAGAACGATGCCAGCATGGAAAGGGCCACCGCAACTGCAAGCGCTGTGAAGAGGAAACGGCTGACGCCGTACAGGAACACGACGGGAAAGAACACCACGATGGTGGTCAAGGTTGCCGCGAGAACCGGAAGCGCAACCTCCTGACCTCCCTTTTCAGCCGCAACCTCCGCCGATTCTCCCATCTCCATATGGCGGAAGATGTTCTCGAGCACGACCACCGAGTTGTCGATCAGGCGCGAGAAAGCCAAAGCCAATCCCCCCAAGACCATGGTGTTCACGGTCCCGCCAAGAGTGCTCATCGCGAGAAATGCCGCGAGCGCGGAGAGAGGAATCGAAAGAAAGACAGCAGCCGTGGCTCGCATGCTGCCGAGAAAAAGCAGGATCATGACGCCGGTAAGCACTAGCCCGATCGCCCCTTCATGAAGAAGGTTCTCAATCGCTTTCTTCACGAACACAGACTGATCGAAAACCACTTTTGCCACGAGTTGTCGCGGCACATCCGTCAGTTCGTCAACGGCTTGTTTCACTCCGTTCACGACGGAGATCGTGTTGGTGTCACCACCCTGCTTCAGGATCGGCAAGTAGACCGACCGCTGGCCGTCTACCCGGACGACGTTAGTCTGAATCTCGTGTGCATCCTGCGCTTTACCGACATCCTCCACCAGCACAGAAGCATTTCCAACGGTTTTCAATGGCAGATGATTGATTTCACTTGTCGTCGGAAGCTGGCTATTCGTGTACAGGTTGTAGTCGACAGGTCCAATGCGTACGTCGCCAGCGGGAAGGATCAGATTGCTGTCATTTACTGTGCGCACTACATCCATCACGCTCAGTTGGTGCGCCTCCAGTTTCAGCGGATCGACATACACCATGATCTGCCGGTATCGGCCCCCGAAGGGCTGCGGGACGGACGCTCCCGGTACGTTGGCCACCTGGTTGCGAACGTTGTACTGGCCCAGATCGCGCAACTGAGTCTCATTCAGGCCCTGCCCCTTGAGGGTAATCAGGCAAACTGGAAGGCTCGACGCGTCGAACTTCAGTACAACTGGAGGCAGAGTGCCAGGTGGGAGCTTTCTAAGGTCAGCCATCGCAAGATTCGAAATCTCGCTGAGGTCGGCGTCCGGATCGGTGCCGGGCTGGAAATACACTTTGATCAGACTCACTCCGGGCAGGGAGCGGGATTCGATGTGGTCGATGTTGCTGCCCAGCGTGAAGAAGCGCTCGAAACGACCGGTGATGTCGGTTTCGATCTGTTCCGGGGGCATACCGGAATAAAACGTGGCGACAACCACCACGGGAATGCGTATCGGCGGGAAGAGATCGACCGGCATTCGTGCCAGGGTTACGACCCCTACAATGCCGATTACCAGACAACAAACAATAATGAAGTACGGATTCCTGATTGCAAACCTGGACATCAGAGCGCGCCCTCTGGGCTAGGTTGGTTCTGATCGGTCACCTTCGGGATGACCTTTTCCCCGTCGCGGAACTCGCTTCGATTGCCGACCACTACCCGGTCATCGTCGTGGAGGCCGCCGAGGATCTCGACCTGGTCGCTGCTCTCCACGCCGAGCGTGACCGCATGCTCGCGGATCCGACCTTGCGCATCGACCGTGAGCACCTTAGCGGTGGCGCCATGCCGCTCGACCGCTTGCACCGGAATCGTCAAAACGTTTTCTTTCCTGTTGAGAATGATGGTCGTCTCGGCATACATGCCGTCAAGAACCTTTCCGTCGGGATTATCCATGTCAATTTCGGTGTGCATCGTGCGCGTCTCTTCATTCAAGGAGTCGGCATAACGGGCAACGCGCCCCTGGAACGTACGGTTCAGGGCGGGAACGCGGACGTCGACCGTGCTGCCGAGGCGCAACTGGGGGACGGCCGACTCCGGAACCGGCACTACCAGACGCAGCCTGGTCCACTCCCCGAGTTGCACCACAGGCATGGCCTGCGTATTGGAAGCCGTGCCGGCCTGGATCAAGGAACCCACGTCCGCATAGCGCTTGGTGACGACGCCTGAAAACGGGGCGGTAATGTGCGAGTAAGCCTGCATCGCGTCGAGACGATTGTGTTCCGCCTCGGCAATCAGCAATTGGCTTTTCGCTTCCGACAAAGCCGCCCGCGAACTGCTCAGCTGCGCTTCTGACTCTTTATCCTTGGCGAGCGAATCATCCAATTCCTGCTCCGCGATCAGGCCGGGACGCGCTTCCGAGGCTTGCTTGAGCCGGGTATAGGCGGCGTGATACGCGGTGTACGATGAACCTGCGCGTTCCACATCGCTTCCGGCGCGTTGAATCGAACCCCTGCTGCGCTCGATCGCAGCTTCAGCGCCCTTGACTTGAGCGTTCAACTCGGGGACCTCTAGCTCGGCTAGCACTTGACCGAATTTCACCTTGTCGCCGACATCCACGTAAATCCGTCGAATGTAGCCGGCCACCTTCGCATGAACATCCACGACCTGATACGCGCGGAATTCGCCAGAGAGGGTTAGCGAGTTGGCAATAGGTCCCCGTTGCGCGAGCGCAACTGCAACCGTTCGAACTGGGGTGATCTCCGCCTGGCTGGCTTTCGCCTTTTGTGTAAACAGTCTTACGAACCCGCTGATCAGTACGACAGCCACCCCGATCGTGACGAGAATGTGTTTTCGTTGGAACGCCATAAGTCGCAACTTACTCCTCGCTCGAAAAATCCTCGCCCTCGCGGGAGATAGGGTGACCCCGAGGGCGAGGTTTCGCACGCTACGGCAAGTAGTAGCGGAACGAAGTAAAAAACATGTTTTCGGTTGCCTTGGGCTCGAAGCCGTTGGTACCCGACCACGTGCTTCGCAGCACGTACGAATATTGCGGTCCGAACTGCAGCTTGCCCTTGGGGCCGTTGTAGATCCGATACCAGAAGCCTGCAGTGCCCTCGGTGAGTGCGCGCGTTGTTCCCGAGCACGACGAGCCTCCGGCAAATCCTCCGGAACCCGGGGCTGGCTCAACACACGCAGTCCCATTGCTCGCGCCCGGCAATCCATATCCCATCAACTTGCCCGAACCGGGATCGGTGTAGACGGTGCGCTGCGCGTATTCGCTGCCGCCGTTTAGGTAGATGTCCCACTTGTCGGAATGGAATTCGAGCGTGCCGAGACCCTGGTATCCGCGCAGCGGAGCGAGTGTGCCGTTCGGACGAACGGTCAGGACCGGCAGGCCGCCGGTTCCATAGCGTTCGATTCCATTGCCACCCAGAAAGTGGAGGCCAACATCCACGTGCTTCTTAAAGAACGACTCGCGGATGTTGACGCCGATACCGCCGCCTCCGCGGACGTCATTATTGGCGCCTGCTCCTGACGGTCCGAGTATGCCGTTACAAGTGTCGGTAGCGGCAGTGGTAGCGCAGGGATAGATGCGAGAACGGAACTCGCTAATCACGCCGAAGACTTCGTAGTGACCGAATCCGGGTTCGAACGCCGCTTTCACGACGAAGTCCGGAGAAGCGCTGTAGGCGTAGTTTGCCCCGGGGTTGTAGAGTCCGCCACTGTTCCCGGGCGCGCCCACGACGAAGTTGTTGTTGAATCCGCTGCCGCCAATGGAGTTGACCTGGGGATCCTCGACCGAGAACGCCAGCCACATCTTGTTGTTAAAGTTCTTGGCAACGCGGAAACCCCATTGCCGCGCCCAGCTGAAGCCCAGGGTGTATTGCGCGTCGATGGTCATGGGCAGCACCTCGGTGCGGTTGTCCACGCCCTTTTTGGTTTCAGTGAGCAGGCTCCACATATCACCACCGGTGAAACTCCAGCCGTGAATGGCAGCCTGTCCCCAAACTTGGCGCTGGCGCATGGTGTAGCTGTTGCTCTGGTTGTTGTTCGATGTGACACCTGCCGACAAGAAGTCGGCTTCGACGTAACCGGTTAATTTCAGGTCGCTGACCTTGCCTTCAGCCAGCAATGAAACGCGGGACTGGCGGCCGGAGCCGTAGAACTCCGACACGTTGGCGGCGGCCGATCCGGGAAAGGGAATCGAATTGAACGGCGTGTTGACGTCCGAGGCCGTGCCGCGCTGCCGCCACACGGTTTCTGCCGCCATGAAGCCGCCCGGCGTGATGGTGATTCCCTTGAAACGCAAGGCCAGCGGACTTTGCAGTTCCCCCACGGACTTTTGTGTGTCCTGCAGGCTGACGGTCGTATTGGTCAGGTTGTCTTTCAAGTCCGCAACATCAGTTTTCAGCGATGACACCTGCGATTGCTGCTGCTGTGTTTCCGTGATCCGCGACGACGCATTGTCTGCCTTCTGCTGCGCCTGGCTCGCTACCGATTGCACCTGGCTGAATTGCTGTTGCAGTTGATCGATCGTTTTGTCGCGGTTCTGTAACTGCTGCATGAGTTGATTGATCTGTTGTTGCTGCGCTTCGATGGCCTGCTGCATTGTCGCCAGCCTCGCACTCACACTCGTGCTGGAAGCC
>CAZXKO010000056.1:0-32384 GCA_964641665.1 uncultured Acidobacteriaceae bacterium | reverse complement strand
GCTAACGGCGGCAAGCGCCCACGCGGCATTCCAACTGTCGCTGATCGCGTTGCACAGACTGTGGTGAAGATGGTCTTGGAGCCGTTGGTGGAACCGAAGTTCCATCCCGACTCTTACGGCTATCGCCCCGGGAAGTCGGCGGATGGCCTCCACTCGCAATAACCAGCATCTGGAGGAGCTGGCGCGACTCGTGAATCCCGTAGTGCGTGGCTGGGTGAACTATTACGGACGGTTTTACCGCTCGAAATGTGTTCAAGTCCTTCGCCATCTCAATGAAGCCCTCGCTGCTTGGGCGCGACGGAAATACAGACGATTCTGGCGGCGCGAACGCGCGTCGATGCACTGGCTGGGGCGCATCGCGCGGCGAGATCGCACTCTGTTTGCTCATTGGGAGCAAGGGCTACTGCCGGATGCTGGATCGTAGGAGCCGGATGAGGCGAGAGCTTCACGTCCGGTTCTGTGAGGGCGGAGGGGTGCGATTCCCCTCCGCTACTCGACTCCTGATGCTTTCTTGCGATCGTGATGCTGCGATCGCGGCAGCGGAGACCGTCGACCTTGGCCTGGGCGCGTTACGGTTGTGCACCAAAGCGAGTCACCAGGCTGACCTGGTCGTAGCCGAGATGCAGCAAGGGGATTCACGATTCGCGTCTACGAGCGCGTTTCGCCACCTGGGGCTTCTGTTCCGGGCCAGCGGGAAAGTGGCACTGTCTCGAGACAAATGCCGGAAGATTGAAAATCTGTTCCGCTTTTCTTTCCGGCGCACACGGCGTCGCTGGAGAAAAATCGATGACCCCAATGAACGGGCGCGTTCCCTGGCCGCGATTGCCGCTGAGACCATCGAAAAAGGCGTGCGCAACGTCGCCATCATCGACTACTACCTGAAACACGTGGAAGACGAGGAGCAGCTACGACTGCTCGACCGGTGGCTGGCGGAAGAGGTGCTCAGCCTAGTATTTGGCGGGCACAAAAAGGGACATTTTCGCCGGATCAGTTTTGCGACCCTGCGTGCGATGGGTTTGCCGTCGCTGGTACACCGCCGGCGGATGATTCGAAATGGATGCATCGAGAGTACGTTTTTTGTCTGGAAGAGGGAAAAAGCCACACGAGCCTTCAGGGGGACGGTTGCCAGGCTGCTCCGCGGCACGAGTGCGGATGCGGCCTTCTCTCCGGGCCCGGAAGCAGCAGCCAAAGCGAGTCCGTGAGAGAAGACGGCTGCCTGTCGACGGGTGTTATGGAATAGGAAGACGCTGAAGCGTTTCCTCGTTTTCGCCAACCCTCCCCCTGAGGGCTTGTAGGAGTTGCGATGGGATTCCTGGATTTCCTGTTCGGCGGGAAGAAGTGTCCGCTGTGCGGCACCCGTGGTGCACGCAAGTCAGATGTATCGGATATCACTGTGCGGTGCCCGAATCCGCAGTGCCAGTATTTCGATCCAGCCCTGCAATCCCGAGCGAGGTCCCGGGCGGGGATGTTCCGGCGGAGCGATTTTGTTCCCGAGCATCCTGTCGAAATTCGTTACCGCAATTTCCAGGGACAGGGAAAGACGTTCACTGCGGAGAAGAGCACGATCGCACGCAAGAGGAATCACATTCTGGCCTGCGTGATTCCGACCGGAGAAAGAATCGCCCTTGCCCGGGATCGCATCCTGAACCTCAGCGAGGTCGAGAGCGCGGTGCCGGAGGAGGCGCCCCCCATCAATCCTGGCCCCCGCGGAAGAGATCTGCAGGTGTTGAGTTATCACAAGAAGCATGGAACCACATCGGCTCTGTACGAGAAGGTGCGGGCGCAGTACCCGGACTGGTAGACGATAAGAGCAGAGAGGAAGTACCCGCGTCAGGATCTCGCAGCATTCTTCAACAGACCACTCAAATTCCGAATATCTTCCGGCGCTACATCCCCAAAGACAACGTAACGCAGCCCGTCCTGGGTCCAGGTGTCCACATTGAACGTGCGTTCCTTGGACACCTTCGAAGCTCCACTCAATCCCACAAGGTTTTCCGGGAAGAGGAACACCGAGATCTGGTGCTTGCGGATGTGGTAGATCAGGTGGGCGCCCGGGACCTGGCCCAGGTACGTGACGCGGCCCCCGAGCAGCGTGAAGTCGGTGTTCTGCAACTCGGGGAGGTTGAAGGTGAAGGGGATCTTGCCTTGAAACCAGGGCTTCACCGTGTGGCGATCGGAGGAGACTACGTCCACCGGATTCGCACTGGCCAGCGTGGAGACGTGGAGGTCAGCGAGTTCGCTGTAGAACTGCTGCTGCCGGAGATTCTGTTTCTCGAGGTACGTGCCAAGGAGACCTGCAACCAGGACCACTGCGAGGGCGCCTGTTGCCAGTACCCAGCCCACGTTCCAGGTGCGGCGTGGCTTACTGGCAATTTTCTTCTGGATCTGATTGCGCAACTCAGGGCTCGGGGTGAACCGCATGCCAGCGGTCTTGATGGCGCGCTTGAGTTGGACGCGCGCCAGCGCGTCGGCGGCGCACACGGGGCAAGTGCGCAAGTGGGCATCCAGCGCGCGCATGGGCTCGGCCGGAAGTTCGCCGTCGAGATACGCGTCGAGTTGGGCTCGCCATTGATCGCAGGCCATCGATGGTTCCTTCACCGTCCCCCTAGTTTCTGCTGCACATTCGACCGCAGCGCTGCGCGGGCGCGTGACAACCGCGACATTACCGTACCGATGGGCAGGCCGACGGTGTCGGCGATTTCCTGGTACGACATTTCTTCCACTTCGCACAACAGAAGGACTTCGCGAAACTGCACCGGGAGTTCTCCTATGGCCGCTTGCAGCAGGTTCTGGTGGTCGCGGTCAATCAGAAGCGCTTCCTGGGTAGGTTGCTCGGCGGCTACTGTTGCCCCAAATCCATTTTCGCTCTCATCGAGCGGCACTGTCATAGTGGCCTTCAGGCCGGTGCGCGAAGTGAGGAACGTATTGCGAAGAATGCGGTACATCCAGGCGCGGAAGTTGGTGCCGGGCTGGAACGATCCAAACCCTCGCAACGCCTTGACGTAGGTCTCTTGCACCAGATCCTCCGCTTCTTCGCGGTTCTGCGCGAGCCAATGCGCGAAGTTGTAGAGCTGTCCGAAGAGCGGCATCGCCAGTTCTTCGAACGTCCCAGTCTGTAGGGGATCGGCCGACACGCACACTAGGGTAAACCGCCGGTGGCGCGATTTATTCCACCGTTACCAAATATTTAAGCCGGATTTTCACAGGCGAAGCCGAGAACACGGGACAGGCAAAAAACGGCGGCTAGAGGGGGGCGGGAGAGGCCCGGGCGGATCAGCCTGCGCGGGCGCAATCGCGCCCGCGCCACAGGACTGCTATTCCGCTTTGTCGTAGACGTAACGAATGATCACGGGTGTGTTCATGCGCTTGCTCTCGAGCGTGACAGTGTCCGACAGCTGCGGTTTCCCGTCGCCCGCAAGCTCATAGGTGTGCGAGATCTTCTCGCCGTTGGGGCCCTTTTCTTCCGTGATCAGGGTTTGACGTTCCCAGTGTGCTTTGACCTGGGTCTGGGGGCTGTCTTTCTTGGGCTTCTCCAGCTTGCGTCCATCGGTGAATAAGGCACGGACGTGACTTTCATCGTCGGTCAAGTCGGTCTCCGGCCCTTTTTGCACCACGGTCACCTGATCGGGGGCTCGCACCACATCGTACAGGCGGGCGTGCTGCTCTTCCGAATCGCCATGGCCCATGCCTCCGCCGCGGGATCCGCCCATCGGGCCACCCATTCCAGGAATGCCGCCGCCCATGGGACCACCCATTCCGCCACCGCCCATCCCGCCGTGGCGTCCCATGCCGCCGGGAGCTCCGTTCTGGTCACGCTCCTGCAGGGCAGACCGAAGTTTCTCGCGTGGGTCGTCGCTCTGATCGCGATTCAACTTCCAGGTTCCGTTCAGCGCTGGTTTCTGGTCATCGGTGGTCTCGGCGGTGGATGCCGTGTTTTTCGCGGCATCCGAGGACTGTCCGACGCCGTAGGTCACCGCGGCGAATAGACTCAGCCCGAAGGCCACAGCCACACGCGTCCAGAAAGAGCGTGCCACGGTGTCGTTCTTCTTCCAGTTCGATGGCATGGTGTTGATCTCCGTCTGCTAAGCCTGGGTTGGACGCAACCGCGCGAGTTCCGGTCGACGAAGGGCACAACCGCACGTGCGTAGAAAATTCTGCGCCGCTCGCGACCCGTACCTGCTGGGATGGGAACGCGGGCCGCGGGGATGTCTGGAAGATGTCGAGGGTCGGTAAAGATTTGTAAATGCTAGGGATGGAAAACTGTGGAAGGCTCGAGCTACGGACCTTATTGTCCGGCCCGGACCGGGGAAATCAGCAGGCGGCCGGAGGTTTTCTTCTTCGCGTCCTTATCGTGCTGGAACACGAGGTCCAAACCTTCTTCAGCGGCGCTGGGGGCTTGGGCCAGCAGGTCGGCCAATGAGCGGTAGGCTCGGCTGACTTCCTGGTTGTCCAGCGCAGACACCGGTGCGCCTTTGTCAATCGCGGGCGCAATCAGCTGGTAGTTGTTCGGAATCTTCCAGACGATCTTGCAGTTCGTGACCTTCTCGATTTCTTCTTCCGTGAACCCGGGAATTTTCTTGTACCGATTCATCACCAGGCGCAGGCGATTGCGCGAGGTCCCCTCTTCCAAGAACAAGCGAATGCGGCCCGCGCTCCACAGAGAGACCACGTCGGTCTGAGCGACCATCAGCACCGCATTGGAAAGGTCGGAAAGCATGCGGGTCGTCTGGTCCATGCGGCCCGAGCAGTCGACGATCACGTAGCGGTAGTGGCTGACGAGCAGGTCGAATAAGCGAGCCAATTCCGCGGGAGCCGGCGCGGCTGTGTACGGTTGCTGCGGGCCTGCCAGAAGCTGAAGGCCATCCTTGGTCGAGGTCATCAAGCCCTCAAGCAGAGAGGCATCCATGCGGTGCAGATTCTGCAGCGCGTCCATCACGCTGAAGCTGGGACGCGCGTTCAGGTGCAGGGCGGCGTGACCGATGGGAGAGAAATCCACCAGGATCGTCTGCCCATGATTCTTCTGCAATGCGACGGCAACGTTGACAGCCAGCGTAGTAGCCCCGCTGCCGCCCTTGGCATTAACGACGGTGAAAACCCGGGCCTTGCCGGTTGTGCGCGTTTTACTGCGTGCCGAAGAGAAGCGGGTGAAGGCTTCGAGCAGCCCGTCGGCGCCGGTCAGGCGATCCACAAATTCCCCCGCCCCGGCGCGCATGGCGCCCACAATGGCGGTTGGATTCTTCAGTTCCCCGACGGCAAAGATGGCGATGTCATTGGTCGTTGCGCGAATCAGTTCAATGGTGTGAATGGCCCGCTGGGGATCTTCATTGCTCACGTCCAGCAGCACGATCTCGGCGTGCTGGTCCTGGATCTGGCGCACCACGGGGTCGGTGGCGCTGATGGGAAAACCCACGTTACTGAACACAATGCGAGCTACGTGGGTGCCTTCCAGACGGTTCTGGAGTACGACCAACTGCTCGCGGTCCTCCGTCAGGAGGGCAACGGCAATTCCATGCATGACTTGGTTCTCGCTAAAATTCTTCGGCGATTGCATGGTATGAGGGAACGATCCTTCGGGCCAAATGACTTCCGTAACTCGCGCTTTCGCGCTTGGGTAACACGAGCCTTAATTCTACTAGACCGTTCCACTTACGACGAAACCGATGGGGCAACTTCGGCCCTGACGAGCTTCGAACTGGGACATTCTACGCGAACATTTTGTTGCTTGAAAAGGTCCGCATCGGCCAAACGGGCCTAGTCGTGCGGCAATTGAGGGATTTGCGGATCCCTCCCCTTGTGGATCGGCAGTTAGGACACGGGTCGACGAAACATCGAAGACGCCCCGACAGGCTCGTCCTGCGTTCCGTGCCCGTGCAAGGCCGAAATGCGGCTGAAGGAATCGGAGGCCGCTGACGTCGACGGCGGCTCGGTCAAATACTCGTAGCCCGCAAAGTAAACGGCGACGCCGAGTTTGGTTCCGGCGGATGGCTGGATGACCCGAAGCACCGTGCCCTGGCAGCGCACGCGCATGTTTTCCCCCAGCGTAATTTCCGAGGGCATCATCAGGGTCAGTTCGACGTTCTCACCGGGGCCTAAAGGAAAATCGGTGTAGAAGAACGTGCCGCGCGCGCTGAGGTCCTGAGTGAACCCGCAGGTTTCGTGTTGACTGCCAGCGAGCTTGACGGAGACGGGCACATGAAAGTCAAACCTTTGACCAACACGGCGTTCGAGGCGGACAGGTTCCGTGGTCATGGCTTCCTCGCTTGGGCACGAGTGAATCCCGGCTGGGGGGTGACCAGGACAGATTAATAACTGTACTCCGGCTCGCAACTCCTTGGGAAGTAACCAGTTGGTGACCGTGCTCGCGGGCTGTGGAAAAGGAGGCTAATTCCCGGCCTTTAAAGGCGGGGTCCAGAGAAGTGCGGGTTTCCACCTCAAAAAATGCCGTTCGTCACTATGTCTTGTGACACCCCACCGCGTGACCCCAGTCACAGCCTGAGGAACCCAAAAGCGGAAGAATCAATGTTGTCAGGCTCAGGCCCACGGTTGGCAACGTGCGCCTAGCCCTCCCCGACATTACAGGCACCCGGAGGTTTCATGCCCATCACCAAACAGCAGGCTCTGGACTACCACGCCGGAGAACGTCCCGGAAAGATTGAAGTGACTCCGTCGAAGCCCTGCCGGACCCAACGCGACTTGAGCCTCGCCTACACGCCGGGAGTGGCCGTGCCCTGCCTGGAGATCGAGAAGAATCCGCACGACGCGTTTCAGTACACCGCGCGCGGGAACCTCGTGGCCGTAGTCAGCAACGGCACCGCGGTGCTGGGTCTCGGCGACATCGGTGCGCTGGCGAGCAAGCCGGTCATGGAAGGTAAGGGCGTGTTGTTCAAACGCTTCGCTGACGTGGATGTGTTCGATCTCGAAGTCAACAGTCACAATCCCGACGACGTCATCAAACTCTGCCAGCTGCTCGAGCCTACCTTCGGCGGCATCAATCTGGAAGACATTAAGGCTCCCGAGTGCTTCTACATCGAAGAGACTTTGAAGAAGACGATGAAGATTCCCGTCTTCCACGACGACCAGCACGGGACAGCGATCATCTCGGGAGCGGCCCTGCTAAACGCGCTCGAAATCGTAGGCAAGCCAATCGATAAAGTGCACGTAGTATTCAACGGGGCCGGTGCCTCGGGCATCGCTTGCGCGGAGCACTACGTCAAACTGGGCGTCCGGCGGGAAAACATCACGCTGTGTGACACCAAAGGTGTGGTCTACGAGGGCCGCACCGCGGGCATGAATCCGTACAAGCAGCACTTTGCCAAGCCGACCAGTCTGCGCACGCTGGCCGAAGCCGTGGTGGGTGCCGATGTGCTCGTCGGCTGCTCGGTGAAGGGCGCCATCAGCGCCGACATGATCCGCTCGATGGCCGCTCGCCCTGTCGTGTTCGCTATGGCCAATCCCGACCCGGAGATTACCTACGAGGAGGCCAAGGCCAGCCGTGAGGACGTGATCTTTGCCACAGGACGCTCGGATTATCCCAACCAGGTGAACAATGTCCTGGGCTTCCCCTTCATTTTTCGTGGAGCGCTCGACGTGCGTGCCACCGCGATCAACGAAGAAATGAAGCTGGCGGCGACCCGGGCGCTGGCGGAACTAGCCAAGGAAGACGTCCCCGATTCGGTCTGCCGCGCCTATGGTGTGGAGCGGCTCAAGTTCGGCCCCGAATACCTCATTCCGAAACCTTTCGATCCCCGCGTGTTGTTGTGGGAGGCGGTGGCGGTGGCGCGGGCCGCGATGGAAAGTGGCGTTGCCCAGGAACCGGTTGATCTCGATACCTACCGCGAGCAACTTGTGCGGAGGCTGGGCAAGGCACACGAGATCGCCCGCATGATGGTGCACAAGGCGCAGTCCCATCCCAAGCAGGTTGTGTTTCCCGAGGGCGACAATGAGAAAATCCTGCGCGCCTGCCACACTCTGGTCGAAGAAAACATCGCCATTCCAATCCTGCTCGGCAATGCCAGGCTGATCGAGCGGAAGATCAACGAATTGGGCTTGGATCTGAAGGGCACGCGCATCGTCGATCCGGCAGCTTCGCCGCGCCGGGAAACTTACATCCAGGAGCTGTTCCGTCTGCGGCAGCGGCGCGGCGTGACGCTTACCGAGGCGCGAACGCTAATCGACAACCGCACGATTTTCGGTTCGATCATGCTGCACATGGGCGACGCGGACGCGCTGGTCTCGGGTGTAACCCAGCACTTCCCCGACACGCTCCGTCCGGCGCTGCAGATCGTCCGAGTGCGTGAAGGGCTGCACAAGGTTTCGGGCTGCTACGCGATGATCACGCGCAAGGGCGAAGTGTACTTCCTGGCCGACACCAGTGTGAACATCGATCCTACGGCAGAGGACCTGGTGGAGATCGCCCTGTGCACCGCGCAAACCGCCCGCCGCTTCGACGTCGAGCCGCGCGTGGCGATGTTGTCATTTTCCAGCTTCGGCAGCACCAACCATCCGCATTCCGAGAAGGTGCGCCGGGCGGTCGAGTTGTTGCATCGTGCCGACCCAACCCTAATGGTGGACGGAGAATTGATGGCCGACGACGCGGTATCGGGCGAGCTGGAGCAGAACTACCCCTTCAGTCAATTGAAGGGCAAGGCCAATGTATTGATCTTCCCCGACCTGAACTCGGCCAACATCGCCTACAAGCTGCTCGCGAAGATTGGCGGCGGCGAAACACTCGGTCCCATCCTGATGGGGATGAGCCGGCCAGTTCACTTGCTTGCGCGTGGCGCAGAGGTAGAGGAGATCGTAAATCTGACTGCGATCGCCGTGGTGGACGCCCAGGAAACCGGCATCGGGGAGCCGGTTCAGAAAGCAAGCCTGGTCGGCGTTGGGGAGTAGGGGCCTCGGCACCCGGCAGAATTCGGACGCGCGTTCTACTTTTGCTTTGGCTTCGAGGGAAACGGGCTCGGGCTCATCGGTTGTGGTATGCCCGTCGCGTTCTGTCCGCCAGCGGGATTCATCGCGATACCGCTGTGGGGATCGGCGGCGGATGGATTCAGACCCATGGTTCCCGGAACGAAGCAGGTTACGCGCCCGCTCTTAGCGACTCTCACCTCCGCCGGGCACGGCCCGCTGGCCACCTGTGCTCCGGGGCCTGAGCCCTGCAGTTGCACGGCAAACAACTTGCCCTCCGAGTTGCCAGCCACGCCCGTCGACATCCCCGGCATGTCGTACCCCACGTAGAACGGATGTTTCTCCTGCGCTGCCTTCGTGGCGCAGTTGATGGCGCCGGTCAGCTGATCATTGCGGGCGCTGACGTCGAGGCGCCCGCAGTCGGTGGCGCCGGCTCCGGCAAGCCCCTTCAGCTTCAGGTCAACGGCGTCACCCGCTTTCGCCGAAGTGGGCTGGGGCGGTGGAGATTTCTTGCAGCCAGCCAGACACGCCGCCGCAATCAGGGCGACCAATAAGGTTTTTCGCATGATCAGTGATTGTAAAACATTCCGCGCAGCCCGGTCGGCTATAGTGGTACCAGTGAGTCGGCACCAGCATCAAATTCAGCATCGTGGCTGAGACTGCGACGTCCAATTCGACGGCTCCCGGGGCCCCGGGCGCGGCATCGTCTGGGCTGGCTCAGTCGCGTTGGTCGGTGGGAATGCGGGCGCTGAAGCACCGCAACTTCCAGCTGTTCTTCTCCGGACAGCTCATCTCTCTGATTGGTACCTGGATGCAGACGGTGGCGCAGTCGTGGCTGGTGTACCGTCTGACCGGGTCGTCATTGCTGCTCGGGTCGGTTGGCTTCGCCAGCCAATTCCCTGTGTTCCTGATGGCACCCATCGGCGGGATGGTGGCCGATCGCGTAAATCGGCATCGCGTCGTAGTTGCGACCCAGACAGCCGCAATGATTCTGGCGCTCATTCTCGCTGCGCTGACCCTCACCCATCGAGTGACTGTGCCACAGATTTTCGTGCTGGCTGCCCTGCTGGGGGTGGTAAACGCATTCGATATTCCGGGCCGTCAATCCTTTCTGGTGGACATGGTGGGCCGTGAAGACCTGATGAACGCCATCGCACTAAATTCGTCCATGTTCAATGGGGCGCGCGTGATCGGGCCAGCCATCGCGGGCATCCTGGTGGCAAACATCGGCGAAGGCTGGTGCTTCTTTGCGAACGGGATCAGCTACATCGCGGTCATCGCGGGTTTGCTGATGATGAAAATCCACTGCTCGCCCCGATCCAAGTCCGACTCGCCACTGGCGGACATCATCGAGGGTTTTCGCTGGGCGAGCCACACTGCCCCGATCCGGGCCCTGCTGTTGCTACTCGGCTTGGTGAGCCTGGTCGGCATGCCGTACACGGTGCTGATGCCCCTGTTTGCCGATCGCATCCTGCACGGCGGCGCGAAGGGACTGGGAATCCTGATGGGCTTCACCGGAATCGGGGCCCTGCTCGGCGCGTTGACCCTGGCCCTGCGTTCGGGAGTGAAGGGCCTGGGCCGCCTGGTGGCGCTGACCTGCGGCGGTTTCGGTGTGAGCCTGATCGCGTTTTCGTTCTCGCGCTATTTCTGGCTGTCGGCAGTGCTCCTGATCCCGGTGGGCTTCTGCCTCATGCTGCAGATGGCGTGCTCGAACACGTTGATCCAGTCGATGGTGCCCGACGCGCTGCGCGGCCGCGTGATGGCGGTGTATTCCATGATGTTCATGGGCATGGCCCCGTTCGGGGCGTTGCTGGGCGGTGCGCTCGCCGACCGACTCGGAGCGCCGATCACGGTGTCTGCCGGAGCGGTCGCCAGCATGGTCGGCGCGATTGTGTTTGCGCGGCAATTGCCGGCGTTCCGTGGCGAAGCCCGCCAGTTGATCATCGCCCAGGCCGTGGCCGGAGGAGAGCCGTCGGAGGAGATGACGGCCAGGCTGCGAGAGTAGGTGCATGCATACGCAAGTCGACGCGGAGTCGCACAAATCAGAGTAGCGCCGGCGTCCCGCCGGCTGTCGCGAGGGCATCCTGCCCTCGCATCCAGACCCATTGCCAATTGTTCAGTCCGCCTTTGGCTGGATTTTCCACGACGTACCGAATTGCGTGCTCGAATTCGTTTTCGTTCCGCAGAAGATGGTCGTAGTACTCGCGTTGCCAGAAACTGCCTTGGACTCGGACTAGTTTCATCGCCCGTTTAGCCGCAAACGACTTCCAGGAATGAAGAACGGCGGCCAGCGCGTTGCCCGGAAATAGTCGCACGACAACGTGCACATGGTTGGGCATGATGCACCACGCGAAAAGGCGATATCGTTTTTCGTCGAAGCAACGTAGAGTTTCGCGGACTGCGTTGGCTACCTCGGGGTCTCTCAGATGGCACGCGCCAGTGCTGCGGTCGAGATAGCGCTCAATACGCGCAGACGAGAGGTACGCGATGCGCTTTCGCTCGTCGGGGGAAAGATCGCGGTCATGTTGACTGGCGGTCCTGAGGATGTTCCTCTTCTCGAATTCGACATCTTCGAGAACAGAACGGGCAGAGAATCGGCTAGGCGAAACGTGATGAAGTATGTGGCACCATCTTTCTCCCAGTGCGGAAGGCAGCCACGGTCACGGATCGTGACTTCACCGAAGCGGGGCGGGACGCCCCCGACACAGCCGGCGAGACGCCGGCGCTACCGTCGGGCGACTTCTTCTCCAATTGACGTGGCTTAACGCTGCAGTCATCGTCCACTGCTTACACCGTGCCTTCGAGAGCGTCACTCCTGCGCGTAGACCACCTGCTCCAGTTCTTGCGAGTGCGGGTTGAAAACCAGCGACTTCACCCCGTAGTCGTATCCCTTCTCGAAGGCTTTCAGGTTCAGTTCTCGGAAACTGGAGGGAACCGAGTCCGCCACCGCTTTGCACACCGCTTCGGGTTTGAGTAACTGCGTGACCGCCGTGAAGAAGCCCACCATCACCGAGTTCAGCACCATGCGTTTGCCGAGTTCTTCAGCCAGGCGCGTCGCCGGGCAACTGTAGACCTTGGTCTGGCGCGGCAGGTCCGTCACCCGGACCAGGTCTTGCTCCACGATCAGCGTTCCGCCTTCTTTTAGTTCAGGCCCGAAGCGGGTGTAAGCCTCCTGCGACATCACGACCATGATGTCGGGCTGCGTGACGTAGGGATAGAGAATGGGTTGGTCCGAGAGCAGCAACTGCGCGCTGCACGCCCCGCCACGCGCCTCCGGACCAAAGTTCTGCGTCATGGTGGCGTAGGCGCCCTGGTAGATGGAGGCGGCCTTCCCGATCACGATGGCCGACAGGATGACGCCCTGGCCGCCAAAGCCTGCGATGCGAAGTTCAGTCAGCTGCAACTGCATACGGTCTCCATTGGCTCTACGTAGCGCTCGCCCAGAGACTCGACCATCTGCGCATGCAGAAGGCTCTGGTAGTCAGGGCGGTCGCGGTCCACGAATTTCCCAACGATGATTTCGCCTGTCATGGTCAACCCCACTTCGCTGGTCGGGGCGCCATGTCTTACCTTGCTCATTTCCTTGTAGTACTTCATGGTGTCGAGGCCGTCGCCCAGGCGATTGCGGCGCTGGTAGAGCGTGGGACAAGGAGAAATGACTTCGATGAAGCTGAAGCCTTTCTTCTGGAAGGCCTCGCCGATCGATCGAGCAAGCTGCTTCACGTGAAACGTCGTCCAGCGCGCGACATACACGGCGCCCGCCGCTTCCACCAGGTGCGGAAGGTTGAAGGACGGTTCGCACGCGCCATACGGCGAAGTCGAGGTGATGGCGTGGCCAGGCGTGGTGGGCGCGGTCTGGCCGCCCGTCATGGCGTAGATGAGGTTATTGACGCAGATGACTTTCAGGTCGATATTGCGCCGGGCTGCGTGGATCAAGTGATTGCCCCCGATCGCCGACAGATCGCCGTCGCCGGAATACACCACCACGTTCAGCTTCGGGTTCGCGAGCTTTAAGCCCGTCGCGAAGGGGATGGCGCGTCCATGCGTGGTATGGAACGAATCAAGCTTCACGTATCCAGCCACGCGCCCGGTGCAGCCGATGCCGGAAACCAGCGCGAGCGATTGCAGGTCGATCTTCGATTCGATCAGCGCCCGTGCGAAGCAGTTCACGGTGGTGCCGATGCCGCAGCCCGGGCACCAGATGTGTGGCATGCGGTCGGTGCGCAGGAAAGGCTCGACCGGGTTGCTGACGTTGAGCGTACTCATCGGCTCGCCTCCACGATGACCTTGAGAATATCTTCCGGGCGATGGACGCTGCCGCCCGCGTGCGGGACCGGGTAAGTCTTGGTAACTCCCCCCGCGGCGCGCTCGACTTCCCGCACCATCTGCCCCAGGTTGAGTTCCGGCACTACGAATGCTTTGGTGTTGGCCGCCAACTCCCGGATTCGTTTTTCCGGGAACGGCCAGCAAGTGATCAGGCGCAGTTTGCCCACACGCAGACCCTGCTGCCGCGCCAGGTCGATCGCGCGTTGCGCCACCCGCGACGTGATGCCATACGACACGACCACGACGTCGGCGCCCTCGAGTCCGTCTTCCTCGAGCAGCGTGATGCGGTCGGCGGCATCGCGGATCTTGCTCTGCAACCGACGGATCAGCTTGTCCTGGGTCTGCGGCGTCATGTTGGGGTAGCCGTGTTCGTCGTGGGTAAGGCCGGTGATGTGGAACTTGTAGCCCTCTCCCGCGTGCGCCATCTCGGGGACCTGGTCGCCGTTGCTGGCATAGGGCAGATAGTCGTCGACGGACTTCGTTGTGTGCCGGCGTGGAACGATTTCGATCTCGTCCGCCGGCGGGATCACAACTTTCTCCGTCATGTGCCCGACGACCTCATCCATCATGAACATCACCGGCACGCGGAAATCTTCGGAGAAATTGAAAGCCTTGATCGTCAGGTCGAAACATTCCTGGGGCGAGTTGGGGCAGAGCGCGATGATTTCGTAATCGCCGTGCGAACCCCAGCGAGCCTGCATCATGTCGGCCTGAGCAGGAAGTGTGGGCAGCCCGGTAGAGGGTCCGCCGCGCTGAACATCGACGAAGACACACGGCGTCTCGGTCATGGCGGCGTAGCCGATGTGTTCCATCATGAGCGAGAAGCCCGGCCCCGACGTGACCGTGAAGGCCTTTGCCCCGCCCCACACCGCGCCTTGCAACGTGATGGAGGCGGCGAGTTCGTCTTCCATCTGAATGAAAGTTCCGCCCACCATCGGCACGCGCGCCGCGAAGCGTTCCACCACTTCGGTGGAGGGAGTAATCGGATACCCCGCGGCGAATCGCGACCCGGCAGCCAATGCGCCCTCACAGCAGGCGTGGTCGCCATCGATGAAATGGGTGCCGGTGAGAACTCCGCGCGGATCAGCTTTCACGGCTCACCTCCGCAGACGACGCCGGAGTCTTGCCATCGGCAACTCTCAGGCTGGGCACTCTCTGACCGTAGATCGCAAAATCCGGGCAGTACATCCCGCACAGATCGCAGCCGCTGCACTTCTCGGGCGCGACTACATGGGGTGGATGATAGCCCTTGGAATTGAAAGCGGAAGACAGTGCGAGCACCTTGGTCGGGCAGAACTCCACGCAAAAGCCACACGCCTTGCAGCGCTCGACGACAATAGAAACACGTCCTTTTGCCACGGGACCCCCACGTTGGGAGCGATGGGCGCTCCCTCAACACCTGGGAATTATGGCGTGGCCTTATCGCAGTGGGGTGTGACGTGGGTCACCGCTGCTGGTGAGCGCTGAACATCGGTTACTTGGGTGCGCGCCGCCCCAGCGCAACCAGGAAGATCGCGCTCTTCCCCTTGGCGTGCGGCGAGAAGAAGTTGACCACGTCATCGTCGTAGAAGGTGAGGCCGCTGGCACCCAGCTGCTGGGCGTACGCCGCGAGGTAAAGCTTGCCTCCGAGAACCCCGGCCTCGACCTGCACGGCTCGATAACCGCGGTTCCCGAACCTGGCGATGATCTTGTGGAGGTCTGCAAGAAAGAAAACATCAACGCTGGCGTCGGCCGGGAGTTCCTGTTCGAGGCCGAGATATCCCGCCTGCTTCCGGAAGTCGCCTTCCTTCAGAAGCTCCAGTTGTTTCTTGTCGCGGTGGAAGAAGTACGCGCCGGGAGCGAGGCCCTCGACCCTGTGCACGACCAGATACCAATCGTTCAGTTGGGTGCCGAAAGGGTTGAGGAAGTCCGCCGGGATGCCGCGCGTGGCCCGGTCGAGTGTGGTAGAAAGCTGCGCCGACGAAATTGATTCGCGGGCAAACCTGCGGGTTGAGCCGCGACGCTGGATCACCTGCTCGATCGTGTCTGGCGGGAGTTCACCATCGCCAAGAGGTTGCAGGGCGGTGAGCTTCCCCTTCACTGCGGTGGGTGCAACCACCAGCGCACCCTCGCGCCACGCCGCCGCCTCCTCCGCAAGCGCGAAGCTGGACGACTCGTGCATCTGCCGCATCGCTGGATAGTCCACTTCGCTCTTTGAGTACGGAACCAGCGGCAGGCTGAGCGGGTTAACGGGAGGCGCCGGTGCCGGTTGGTCCGAAGTGTGCCCCACCGCAACCATCGAGAACGCCACCTCCTTATTGGTAGCGACATCGAGCAATGCATTGATCTGATGATCGACGAACCCCATCACCAGCTTTGCCGGCAGGCCAAGCGACGTGCTCACGGCCAGCATGTTCGCCAGAATGGTTCCGTTGTCCCAGCCAAAATGACGGTACGTGCGCGAACGATACTTCCAGGCGTTGCGCCAGTAGGTCCCGGTGCAGATAACGATCAACGGAGCATGGGCGATCGCCGACTCGCCTGCAGTGGCTTCGACCACAATCTTCCGATAGTCCCCCGCGCGCAGCTGGCGCAAGCCAAATTCCGCGGCACCAAAGTGGTAGACGCCTGCCGGCAATTCGGAAAGATCCTTGCACACCAGGTACAACTCGACCTCATACAGCGCACCAGTGCAGGCTGCCGCGCGGAAGAAAGTCTCGCCCCCTGGAAACTTCTTGCTCCTGGTCACGCCGGCGGAGAAGAACAGAAGGTGCGCGATGTCCTCCAGGCTGGGCTGAAGTTCGCCTTGCGCAGCCACGCCAGCGCTCGCAATCGCAGAGAGCGCGGCCACACCTGTCTTCCGAAAGTCCTTGGGCAGTCGCGTGACCTCTAGCGTCGGGTAAATCTTGAAGAGAAGAGGTTTGTTCTCCCAGTCGAGAAAGTGCGGATGGACCCGGAGGCTCAGGTAGGAATGCTTGGTGCCGTTGTGATATTTCCAGGTCGCGTCGAGATCGCGGTTCGGCATGAAGTGGACATTGTATTCGGTACGGGCCCTGTTTTGAGTGGCGAGGCCGACACCGGCGCGGGTCCTACCGTATCCCCTTACGCTGCAGAAATTCCCGAACGACTTCCTTGATATCACGATGCTGGCCATCAACTGCGTAGTTCAGTTGTTGCATGTCCTGGTCGGAAACCTTGCCGGCCAGCACTGCCAATGCAGCGCCGACCTCCGGATGAAGGGCGAGCGTTGGCTGCCGAACCACGGGCACCGCTTCGTAAGGAGGGAAGTAGTTGCGGTCGTCATCCAGAACGAAAAGGTCGAGCGCGGGAATCAGACCGTCGGTTGTGTTGCCGGCAATGAGGTCGACTTGCTTCTCCTTAAGAGCCCGCGTGAGCAGGCCCAGATCCATGATGCGCGGCTGTTCGGCAAAGTGCAGGCCGTACGTGGCCGCCAGACCTTTGAATCCGTCCGGCCGCTCCATGAACTCGTACCCGAATCCGGGCCGCCAGCGGGGCGAATATGCTGCTGCTTGCGAGATGGTTTTCAAATGCAGTGCGCGCGCGTCCTCGCCGCGGATCTCGATGGCAAACGTGTCGTCGAAACCGAGGGGCGCGCCAAGCGTGAGACCGAAGCGATTTTCGTATTCGGTTTTCACTCGCCGGTACACATCGCCCCGGCTGCCCTGCGGTTTTTCCTTCAGAATCGCCGTCAACGCCGTGCCCGTGTACTCGGGATAGATGTCGATGCGCCCTGCCAGAATCGCCTGGTGGCAGATAAACGAGCCTGCCAGGTAGAAGCGCCGCTCGACTGGCAGAGAAGTTCTGGCCTCGATAACCTGCGCAAAGATTTCGCCGAGGATCGCTTGTTCGGTGAAATTCTTCGAACCAATGACGACGCGATTCTCCCTCGCTGGACCACACGAGAGGAGCAAGAGCGTCGGGATCAGGAGAGCGGCTAACTTGCTTGGCATCGTCGAAGACGCGGCCAGCCGCGTCCTGCATCTTTTCTAGCCCGGACTAAGGCGTTTTTCCAGCCAGCCCAGACTTACGTCGGCCAGCAGGGCCAGCGCGGCAGCCGGAATCGCGCCCGCCAGAATCAACTGGTTGTTGACCATGGCGAGGCCGCGAAAAATATATTCGCCTAACCCACCCCCGCCGATGGCGGCCGCAATTGTGGCCAAGCCCACCGAGATCACGGTCGCGACCCGAACACCCGCGATGATCACTCCCAGGGCCAGCGGAAGCTCCACCTGGAAGAGCAACTGCCGGTTGGTCATCCCCATTCCCCGTCCCGCTTCCAGCACGGACGGGTCCACTCCCTTGATCCCTGCATACGTGTTGCGGATCAGCGGCAACAGCGCGTATAGCGTCAGAGCAAGAATCGCAAGCCGTTCCGAGCGGGCGCCGATCCAGGGCATTGGTAGTAGGAATCCGAACAGTGCCAAGCTCGGGATCGTCTGAATGATGTTCGCGCTCCCGAGCACAGGTTTACTCAGTCTGGGCCAGCGCGTAATCAGGATGCCCAATGGAATGCCGATCAGAACCGCGAGCAGCGTAGAGGCCGCCACCATCCAGAGATGCTCGAGTGTCAGCTCCACGACCTCTCTGCGATTCTGTACGATGAACTGGAAGACATTCATGCCATGCCTCGATCCGCGGTTGCTGGAGGAGCCGCACCAAAAGCCTCCAGATACTGTCTGACCAGAGGATCGCTGGATCCCACAAATTCCAGAGGCGTGAGCGTCGCGACCAGTCGGCCTTTTTCCATCAAGGCAATCCGCGTCCCCAGCAAGAGAGCTTCGCGTAGGTCGTGGGTCACGAACACGACTGTCTTCTGCAGGCGCTTCTGCAAGGACAGGAACTCTTGCTGCAGTTCCGCCCGGGTGATGGCGTCGAGCGCGCCAAACGGTTCGTCCATTAGAAGAATCGGAGGATCAGCGGCCAAGGCACGAGCGACTCCAACCCGTTGCCGCTGCCCGCCGGAAAGTTCTCGCGGGTACCGCCGTGCCAGACCGGCCTCCAGTCCGACCAGCTGCAACAACTCACGAACCCGCTCCCGGACGCGCTCGGCTGGCCATTCCTCGATGGTAGGAACCAGTCCGATATTGCGTTCCACAGTGAAGTGAGGAAACAGCCCCGCGTCCTGGATGACGTAGCCAATCCCCCGCCGCAGTCGGATCGGGTCCCATTGGGTGGTCGGACGATCCTCCACCCATACTTCGCCCTGCGTTGGCGCGACGAGATTGTTGATTAATTTAAGAGTCGTGGTTTTTCCAGAACCGCTTCGGCCCAAAAGAACCAGCGTTTCCCCGCGCCGGACCTGAAGGTTGAGCCCGACCAGCAGTTCATGTCCGCCAGAGAATCGATAGGAGACGTCGCGGAACTCGATGGCCGTGCCGTTTTTCGGGGGAGCGCTCATGGCATGACAAACGCTTGTGCGAGCTGGGTATGCGAAACCCCGCGGCAGCCTGGCTTGATCTGCCATTCGGACTCGAGCTCGCGCTCTCCTACGATGACTTATACGCGTGCGCGGGCAATCCCGTGATCCGAATTCCGCCATGGCCCTTGTGGCGGATGTTGAGTCCGATCAGCAGCGCCGTAATCTGCTCCACAATACGCGCGTTCTCGAGCTTGCCCCCGTCAATCGCGCGAAGGCCGGGTACCTTGGCCACCAGCGCGCACACCAGTTGCGTGGCGTTCTCGTCGTCGCTGCACACGATGACGTCGCATTCCATGGGATCGTCACCTTGCATGGCGTCGGCCGAGCAGTTCTGAAAGGCCGCCACGACCGTCACGCCCTTCGGAACAAGCTCCGCCGTCTGTTGTACCGCCGAGCCCTGCCACACACCAAGCGTCCGGCTGGCGCGGCCTCCTACACCCGAGGCGAGGGGGACTGTCGCGTCGATCAGAGTGCTGCCCGGTTTAAATGCAGGTTTCAGTTGCTTTAGAAGTGCGGCCTGTCCTTCGAACGGAACTGTAAGCGCCAGCAAGTCCGCAAGGCCGCATGCGACCGAGTTCTCCTCGCCGCTGATCTTTGCATCTGCCCCGACTTTCTGTTTGATCACCGCCGCCGCTTCCCGCGCGCGCTCGGCGCTGCGCGATCCGATGATTACGGTCTCACCCGCGCGCGCCCACCGCAGCGCAAGCCCCATTCCTGCCGGCCCCGTGCCGCCAAGAATCGCGATGGGACGGCTCACGCGAATTCCTCGGCAGGGGCGTGCTCGCTGGTGAAATCCTCAAGCGGCAATTTGATGCGGATGCGTGAGTAGGTCGTATTGCGTTCGGCAGGGATCCGCCCGGCTTCCAGGATAAGCGCCTGGAATCGTTCGGGGCTGGTGTACTGGCCCGCGGTGGCTCCCGCTTCCCGCGAGATATTTTCTTCCATCAACGTCCCGCCGTAGTCGTTCGCACCAGCCTGCAGACACAACTGTGAGAGCTTGCGGTTCAACTTCACCCACGAAACCTGGAGGTTGTTGATCGATCCTGCCAGGAGCACGCGGGCGAGTGCGTGAATCTTCAAGTGCTCAGCCAGCGTCGGCCCTGAGCGCGCCAGCCCTTGCTGGAAGAGCAATGTATTCTGATGCACGAAGCCCAGCGGTACAAACTCCGTGAAGCCCCCCGTCTGTTCCTGAATGTCGCGCAGCAGCAGGATCTGGTTGACCCAGTGTTCCGGCGTTTCGACGTGACCATACATAAGTGTCGATGTACTGCGAATGCCGAGCCGGTGCGCGGTGGTGATGACTTCCTTCCACTGTTCAGTCGACAACTTGTTGCGCGAGAGGACGGCGCGCACTTGATCGTCCAGAACTTCAGCCGCCGTCCCGGGCAGAGTGTCGAGCCCGTTGTCGCGCAGCATCGCAAGGTAATCGGCAACAGGCATCCCCGTCAGCTCCACGCCGTAGACAATCTCCATCGGCGAGAACGCATGGCAATGCATCCCGGGAACCGCGCGCTTCACCGCGCGCAGAATATCCCGGTAATAGAAAGGAGGCAGATCATGGGGCAGGCCGCCCTGAATGCAGACCTCAGTTGCGCCCAGTTCCCACGCTTCCACGGCTTTGCGTGCAACCTGGTCGAGATTGAGGAAGTAGGTGTCGGATTCGCGGGGACCGCGGCTGAACGCGCAAAACTTGCAGCCGACGAAACAGATGTTGGTGAAGTTGATATTGCGGTTGACGACGTACGTCACCAGATTCCCGGCTAATTCTGCGCGGAGTTCGTTTGCCGCGACCAGTAGGCCCAGCAGGTCGTCGCCATCGCAGTTCGCGAGCAGGGAACACTCTTCTCGCGTGAGCGACGTGCCATCGAGTGCGGTCAGAACGTTTTCGAGGGCGCCTCGAACCGCGGGCTTCATGCGCGGCGCGATTTCCGACCATTCGAGCGAGGAGAAATTCTCCAGATCCGGCTGCGAGAGTGCTCGACCCAAGAAAGCCTCCTAGCGAAACAGATCGTGAGCCGCGGGGCGGAGAAGGTCGCGGGCGGTTCCGCATCCGGGCTGGTAGCGGAATCCCCGAATGATAACAAAGGGCGTGCGGCTTAGCTTGCCTGAGAGCAGACCCGCCGCGCAAGCCAGTTCGTCGGCCACCGCGTCGAGGCTCACGCGCAGCTTGTAGCCTTGCGGATCACGTTGCCCGCGGTAGTCGTGCGCCGCCTTCATGCCGGCGATCCCGATGGCCACTTCGGTGAGCCCTTCACGCCAGGGGCGGCCGAAGCTGTCGCTGATGATCACAGGAATCATGAGCCTGACGCGCTTCTTGAGTTCACCATGCAGCGCGGCCGCCGAACGATCAGGATTTTCCGGCAGAAGCAGCGCATGTTGCCCACCGTCGACGTTCGAGACATCCACACCGCTGTTGGCGCAGATGAATCCGTGACGCGTTTCCGTGATCAACACTCCGCTCTTTTGGCGAATGACTTTCTTGCTCTGACGCAAAGCCAGTTCCGTAACACGCGCGTCGAGGTGAAACCGCCGTGCCCATGCGCGGGACCGAGCCGATGGCTCAAGCGTGTCAAGGCGTACCAGTTGCCCCTCGGCCTTGGAAACAACTTTGTGTTTTACGACCAGGATGTCGCCCTTGGCGAGCGTGAGCCGTTTCTTTTTCAGCGCCTGCAGGAGTTTTTCGGCGAGTGAGTCGCCCGGCTTGATCTCGCCTGACACGAGAACGGGGATGATCCGAAGTTCTTCCGTCGCCATCGGCTACTCGTTCGCGGCCAGCGGATACTCGCTGAGATCCCATTGCCGCGCGAGCCGCTGGGCACGGGTTTCGCCCGGGAGCGCGACGAGTTGCTTCAGATCGGAAGGATTGTCCACATCCACGGCGATCCCCGGCAATGGCAACACCACGCAAGGCTGGCCGCTGGCTTGGGCAGCGGCGAAGTGAGGCTTGAAGCTGTCGTTGCCAAAACGCAGCGGGAACAGACCTGCTGGACGTCGGAAGGCGGCGTTCGTCCCTCGACCATCGCCAGCCGGTACCAGCACCGACCCTCGTTCCGGAGCGGCTTCGAGGATCCGCTCCAACTCCCATGACTCCATCAGCGGGATGTCCGCCGGAATCACGAGCGTGCTATCGATCCCGCGCGTCTCGCAGACGTGGGTCGCCATCGCGATGGCGTCGGTCTCGCCAGTGTTGGCGTGGTCCGCGAAAACCTCGAAGCCGTACCGGCTCGCCAGTTCGAGCACAAAGGCGTCACAGGTGACCACCGCGACCTCGGGGCGGTTTGGCCATGTACCCAGCGCATCGAGAACATCCTGCAACATCGCTTGCGCGAGTTCCGTGCGCGCTGCCTGATCCAGCATTGGCGCCAGCCGTTGCTTGGCCTGCTTCAGGCTCTTGACCGGGACGAGAATCATGCTGGGTCCAACCCGGCGCGTGCTGCGCTCTGCCTGGGGATTGCTGAGAGTACGGCCGCCGCCAGTTCAGCTTTTTCTTCCGGCGTTCGCATGATGGTTTTGGCAAGGTGAACGCGCACTCCAGTCTGTCGCAATTCCTCCGCGGCCTGTTCATCGCGAACATCGACCACCAGCACATCCAGAAAATCGTGATAGGCTTCGGCGACCCCAGCGATCGAAACCGGCAGCCCCTGCGAGGCCATCAGGATTCCTGCTGGGCCTGAAACCGCTTCGCCCCCCACAATCGGACTGACAGCCACCACCCGCCCTTTTGCCCGCTGCAGGGCGTCGCGCACGCCGGGCACCGCCAGAATAGGCCCGATGCTCGTGACCGGATTGCTCGGCGCCAGCACCACCAGATCTGCGCCCAGAATTGCTTCGATCACGCCGGGCGCGGGCTCGGCATCGGCGGCCCCGGCGAAACGGATCGACTCCACCGGATCCTGGTACCAACGCTGTACAAAGTATTCTTCGAAGCTCAACTCGCCGATCGGCGTCCCCACGCGCGTTTCCACACGTGAATTGCTCATGGGCAGGATGTGCGCCTTCACGCCCAGCTTGTCCGAAATCTCCGCCGTCACTTCCGACAGCGCCTTGCCCTCCGCCAGCAGCTTGGACCGCAGGATGTGTATGGCGAGATCGCGATCACCAGTATGAAACCAGATCGGCTGGCCGAGTTGGCCCATATGCTGCAGGCAGAAGAAGGTATCGCCCTTGACCCCCCAGCCGCGTTCGCGACTCAACAAGCCGGCGAGCACGTACGTGATCGAATCGATGTCCGGGGAAACATAGAGGCCCCACCACAGCAAGTCGTCGCCGGTGTTGACGATGAGCGTGAGTTCTTCGGGCGGTACGATCTGCCGCAGGCCGTCGATGAACTTTGCGCCCCCGGTACCGCCGGTGAGGACAGTGATCACGCCGCCCTCCGCGCATAGCCCTGGGCATCAGCCGCGCCGCGCACGCGATCGGCCAGCAGCCCCGGACGCGCCAGCGCTTGGGGCAGAAATTCCGGGTACACCGGCAGACGCTGCTCCAGTTGGAATCCCTTCGCTTCGGTGCGCAGGCGAAGTTGCTCCAAATGAGGCCACGGCTTCTCAGGATTGATGAAGTCGGGTGTCAACGGCGAGATTCCTCCCCAGTCGTTGATTCCAGCATCCAGCAAATCACCATAATAAGGAGCTGCAAGATTGGGGGGCGCCTGAATGTTGACCCGCGGCATCAGCAGGCGGGCAACCGCCACCGTGCGCAACATGTCGGCGAGGGCAGGTTCCGGCCAAGCGTGCATGGGAATACCCGGCTTCGCGCGGAAATTCTGGATGATCACTTCCTGAATGTGCCCGTAACGCTCGTGCAGGCCGCGGATCGCGAGCAGCGCCTCTACTCGATCTTCGAGAGTCTCGCCGATGCCGATGAGCAATCCCGTAGTAAACGGCACACCCTGTTTGCCTGCATCTTCGATCGTGCGCAGGCGCTTAGCGGGCACTTTGTCAGGTGCGTTGTCGTGCGCTGCGCCCGCCTGCAGCAAACCCGCGTTCGTGCTTTCGAGCATCAGGCCCATACTTGGGGAAACCGTCGCCAAACGGCGAATCCACTCCGCACTCATCAGCCCGGGATTAGGGTGCGGCAGCAGCGAGGTTTCCCGCAGCACCAGCTCGCACATCGCCTCAAGGTACTGCAGGGTGGAGTGGTAACCGAGCTGCCGCAGCGTCTCCCGCATCTCCGGAAACAGCAACTCGGGTTTGTCGCCCAGGCTGAACAACGCCTCGGTGCAGCCCAGTGTTTCTCCCTGCCGGACGACTTCCAGCACTTCTTCCGGGGTCATGGTGTGCGCTCCGGGGTCCCCAGGATCCCGCCGGAAAATGCAGTAGCCGCAGTAATCGCGGCACAGGTTGGTCAGGGGGATGAATACCTTGCGCGAGTACGTGATGACGCCCGGCTTGAACCGTTCCTTGGCCGCGCGTGCGGCCGACAGGAGTCCCGGCAGGATGTCATCGCGGCACGCAAGCAAAAGACACGCCGTCTCCCGCGACAGCGGCAAGCCGCTGTGCACCTCGGCAAGAATGGGTGCCAGAGCGTGGGACGAAGGCTTGGATTCGGTGACTGGGCTCAAGGTGCGTCTGTTTCCCGGAAACAGGTCGACTCATCCCCGAAGAGGCCCGGGTAGCGAAATCATACATGAAACCGGGTTGGGGGCGATTCCGGCGGCCTCGTGATAAGTTATCGGGTCGGCGGCGTGCGGGTGCGCCAACCGCGTGAGGACTGGCAATTCAAGCCATGAGCGTCAAACCGGCGGAGTTCCGCAAAGCGTTGGGCTGTTTTGCCACCGGCATCACGGTGATCACGCTCGACTACGAGGGTGAAGTGCAGGGCATGACCGCCAACGCCTTCACCTCAGTCTCGCTCGATCCCATGCTGGTGCTGGTTTGCGTCGACCGGCGTGCCCGGACCCATGCCCATCTGCACGCGAAGAAGCGCTTCGGCGTGAACGTGCTGGCCCAGAACCAGCGCGCCATCTCGGAATACTACGCGCACCCGGCGCGCACCCACGACCGCGCGGCCGAGGAAGCCGGCGCTTCCTTCGAGCGCACCCGCCACGGTACGCCGGTGCTGTGCGGCGCCCTGGCCTACCTCGAATGCCGCTTGCATACCGCGCAGGACGCGGGGGATCACACCATCTTCATCGCAGAGGTGGAAGAGGTCGTGCTCCGCGAGGGCCAGCCCTTGCTCTATTTTCAGAGCCAGTATCGGGGGATCGGGCCTGCGATCGAGCCGGTCACTCCAGACTCCGCCAGTTCCGGCAAGAACCCCGGAGCGTCGGCCCCCTCTCCCCGCCGCCGCTAGGCGCGGCGCTTCCCGTCAGCCAACATGGTTCGCGCTGGCCTTTCCCGCCAGCAGGTCCGGCTCCCGCACGAGCTGCTCGATCCCAACATAGGCGCCGCGCACCCGCGCCCAGCCGGCGCGATGACCGCGCACATCCACGTGCAGAAAATCTCCGTCGTACCCCAATACCGCCATCGGCAAATTGCGGTACCCGCGTCGCCAATTCGTACATCTGCCGCAACGAGAGCCCGGGCAACCGGATATCAGCAGCGAGGCCCCCCAGGTATGCTCGCTGTTGGGAACGCCGCCTACCTCCTGGTTGTGGTGAGGGCAGCGGTACCCGGCGTTGATGACCACGGGCACGGCGGCGAGGGTGCGCAGTGCCTCCAGGCCCTCGACCAAGTGCGAGTCCAGCTGCAGCCGGCCACAACAGCGACACTCAAATTCTTTGCGAGAAAAGTGCTGACTCAGATCGCCAATGCCCATCGAACTCCACCGAGAAATTGTTCGCTAACCAAGATTAGCCAAAAGTGAATATAGCGGAAAGGTCACAAATCACCGTGCGGGGTGCGCACCGTCACAACGGTGAGGTAAGCCAGGTGGAAACCCGAAGCAACGCCAGCTGGGGCGCGGGCCGAAACCGGGTCGCAAAACGATACATCCGCCCAAACCTCGCCGACATCCTTACAGTGTTTATGGCGATCTCCGCTAGTCCAGGAAGATTGCACGCTCCCATCCGGGCAACGTCAGAACCGCGGAAGCGCATCTCTGGGTAGTTGAGCCTGGGTCTGAGCGCGAGTGGAATTACCCAACCCCGGGTTCATAGGTCAAGGACCTTGGTAAGCTTCGTAGAGATCCGAGGTCAGTAGATTAATCGCAGAAGAAGGGGTAGGCCGCAGAGCCCTGCGGTCGAAATGGGGCGGACAAAACGCTGCGCCGTCGCGCAGCTCAGCCAACTTGCAAACACTGCAGTTCTGGAGAGAACGCACTTGAAAAAACTTGGTTTTGCAATCTCAGCAAGCCTGCTCCTCATGCTGGCGACCGCCGCATACGCGCAACAAATGGACTTTGCCTTCGGCGTAACCACGATCTCCGCTCCGGCGTATTCGGCGAGCACGTCCTCTTCGACCTTCCCGACCATGTCGCTGACCGGCGGCGCGTATCCGTCCATCAGCGGCGACTTTCTTGTACATAAGAATTACGGCGTGATGGGTGAGATTTCGTGGAAAGGAAGCCAGGGTATCTACAACGGCTACCAGCCCTATCGTCCGATTTTCTGGGACTTCAACGGCGTCTTCGTACCCCGCCTGGGCCGGCACGCTGCCGCCGAACTCTCCGCCGGCATCGGCGCCGAGAGTATTCGCTTCTACACCAACTACTACACCTGCGGCTACGTTTCCGGCTGCACGAACTATTCGACGAACACGCACTTTCTCGGACAGTTCGGCGCCGGGTTGAAACTCTACGCTCGCGGAGGATTCTTCATCCGCCCCGAGGTGCACTTCTACCTGGTCAATAACAACGTGGAATTCAGTTCGTCGCGTTTCGCGCGTTATGGAGCGTCGATCGGTTACACGTTTGGGGAAAGGTAGCGTCTAACCCGTTAGTCGAGGGGTGCTCGAAGAGCCGGCAAGGTTTGCCGGCTTTTCGTGCTGCTGAGCTGGAAACGTCGATCTCAAACGCCGTCAGTTATAATCACAGCAGACCTTCTCGCCGTCAGTGTCGGGGCGTAGCGCAGCCTGGTAGCGCACCTGCCTTGGGCGCAGGGGGTCCGCGGTTCAAATCCGCGCGCCCCGACCAATCTCTCCTGAGGTCCCTCGCAAACTACACTCGGGATTTCGCCTGCGGGCTCCCGCTTCGCTCGCGCCCGCAAACCGGCTCAACTTGGGGTGCGAGGGGTCGGCAGTTCAAATCTGCCTGTCCCCGACCACTTCCCTTGTTTTTCACGACCTACACATGCATCCCATCCAGCGCGTCGGAGCTGGTTCATCCGGTGTTGCTTGCGCGAGGCCTGTCTAGAGCAGAAGCGACCGGTGGGACGCAAGACTTCCGGTGGGTAGTGGATGCCGTGGCCGCCGGGCATCCACCAATCCCAACGATAACGAGATTCGCGCGAATTGGTTATCTGTTATCTGATCTGACGTCTGGATTATTGTGACGCCAGCTCCAGTAGGCCCCCTGCTGCTTCTTGCTCAACTGACCGAAATCACGAGTCTCGTGACGCTCGGCCTGGTACCGCTGGTACTGGCGGTCTTCATTGCCGTCCCAGGTGTGATAGTCCTTGTGGCCCTTGTCGTAGTAGCGTTTGTTGTTCTCGCCTTGCCTGTTTTCCTGGTTGCGGTCGTCTTTGTCTTGCGGGCTGGCGGCAGCCATCATCGCCACGGGCGTAGCAAGGGCGGCAGTCAGAAAAAGCGAACTGAGAAATCGGTATCCACGATGCACGTCGTTCTCCTTGTGGTGCGAGATTCAAATACTCAGAATCCTGCTCACATCATTGTCTGCTCTTGGCGCTCCCAGATTCTGGTCAATACGGCTCAGGCAGGCTGAGGAGGATCCGGAACATCAAAGTGACCGCTGGGAACGAATCGGAGGGTGTGTTTGCATGGCATGGCCTTTAGGCCTAGAGGATAGAAGAGTTCGAAAATCGTCTGCTAGAGCCGACCAACTTCCTAGTGCCTTCCTGTTCAGCAGCTTACGAATATACCCATGTCTCGGTTTTGAACTAGCCCCTCAACGACGCTGAGTCGAAGGGGTGTTTTGTGCGACGGTGACACTTCTGATGGTGGTGCGGAAATCATGCCAGCTCGATTCCCGCTTCGTTCCAGCTTCATTCCAATTGACAAAAGCTCCTGCAGGTTTAGAACTTGTCGCGCTCGGCGAACTGATGTATTCCCCCCGGACTTCTTCACCGAGCTCGGTCCCTAGCTGTCCAATCCAGGCCGCAACTTTCGCAAGCAGGAGTATTCCGATGAAGACCTCCATCGCTGTGTCTATGGTTGTGTCTGGCCTTGGCTGACGTGCTGTGCAGCCAAGCCCAAGTAGCTCATCCGAGCCAAACAACTCCCAGCGCCGGTCCAGATGTTATCTCGCGCGTGACGAAGGTGAAGGGCCTGAAGCTCGCCTCGACTCTCCAACAAGCTCCCCCCGACGCGTCCTGCCGCATCAACTTTGGCTCTCCGTGCTACAGCCCACAAGAGATTCGAAATGCATACGGCTTGACGTCACTGCTGAATACCGGTTACACGGGTACTGGCCAGACAATCATCATTATTGATTCGTTTGGCAGTCCTACGATTGCGCAAGATGTGCAGGCCTTTGACGCAGGCTATGGCCTACCGGATCCACCCTCCCTTACCGTGCTATCACCTCTTGGCACAGTTCCATTCGACCCGACCAACAGCGACCAGGTCGGTTGGGCATTTGAGACGACCCTGGATGTTGAGTGGGCGCGATGGCACCAGGTGCCGACATCGTGTTATTAACCAGCCCCGTTTCGGAGACCGAAGGCGTGCAAGGCATGCCCGAGTTTCTCGCACTCGAGAAATATGCTTTGGACCACAAGCTTGGCAAAATCATCTCGCAAAGCTGGGCGGCGACGGAAAATACGTTATTCACCCCGGCGGGTCAGCAGGTATTTGCAGACTTTGAAGCATTTTACCAGCGGGCCGTGGAAGAAAATGTGACGGTTTTGGCTTCGACGGGGGATTTCGGAAGTTCCAATCCCGACGTTAACTTCAACTTTTATCCCTTTCCAACGGTAGGCTACCCGGCATCGTCGCCGCGTGTTACCGCTGTGGGTGGCACAAGCTTGTACGCGGACACCTCTGGCCGCTACCTTTATGAGACCACTTGGTTCGCGAGCGGCGGCGGAGTGAGCCAGCAGTTTCCTGAGCCGTCATATCAGCGTTCGCTGCCGACATCCGTTCAGCAAATACTCGGACATCACCGGGGCATTCCCGATGTCGCATACAATGCCGATCCGAGCACAACCATCTTATGTTTATGCGACATTTCTCCCCCCGCCCAACCAAGGTTACTTTGGCATCGGTGGCACGAGTGAGGGCTCTCCGCAATGGGCCGGCATCGTCGCTGATGCCAATCAATTCGCTGGCCATCCACTGGGATTCTTGAATCCCAAGCTCTATAGCTCACACGAGCCGCGTCTGTTCCACGACATTGTTTTTGGCGCCAACGCCTTTAACGGAGTACCGGGTTACGTTGCAGACCGGGGTTGGGACCCCACAACTGGGTGGGGGACTCCTGATGTGCGGACATTGGTTGAGGCATTGGCCCACTCGGACTAATTTCCAGCACTCGCAGTTCTTGCACCTCTGAACACTTTACGAGATCGGCCAACCGGCTGACCGAGGGTGCCGGTCAGGTCGTCGTGTTTCGTGAAAATAGCAGGATCCAAGAGACGACCTGGGCGACGCCTGTGTGACGGGCCCGCCGGTTGCCGGCGCGGAAGGAGAGCAAGCCGGATTGGCAAACGGGGTGCCCTCTTATGCCATGTCCCTAGGACCTACGCGATACCATGAATCCGAGTTCGAAAATCGTCTCCCAAGGCCGACCAATTCATTCAATTCAGTCTTAAACCGCTGAAAGCGCTGGTTCGAAAGTGTGGGCGCCCAGAAGAAAAGCTCGAAAATCGTCTGCTAGGGCCGACCAAAAAAAATCAGTCCGTCTTTTCAGACACATGCAAGTGTACCCTTCGACACTTTTGAACTGATCTCTGCTAGGAGAGGACTCCTACTCGCGCGGATTACTTCCGGATTGCCGCTAACGTGATCCGAGCATAATCCACACCACTCACGATTCCGCGAGGCCTGCCAGTTTTGCCAGTTACAGGCGCGGTGCGGTGTTCATAGTCTGTGCTCGTCTGTACGAGTGCCTGATTGGGTTCCTCAATTGAGAGATGTCTAAACGGAACGCGAGATACCAAGCGAAGCCCGCTAGCCGTCGGATACGTTTCGGGTGGGGAACCGTTGTTCTTCTCTTGTCCCTAGCATGCCTAGGCGCCGGGCAGCAGCCCGACATCCAGAATCTGGTCTCGAGCGGAAGTCTGGAAGGCATGCGCTGGCCGAACTTCAGCGATTATCGCAACTGGCTCCAGAAGTTCTACGAGCCGACAGGATTCACTCCCGCCTGGGTCCACGGGTCACAACCGGTGCCGCAGGCCCTGGCGCTGATCGAGGCCTTCGGAGCTGCCGGAAGGAAGGGGCTCGACCCCGAGGATTACGACGCTTCCCGATGGGAAGACAGAATCCGCGCGCTGCACGGCTCATCAAGTGGACCAGCGGTGGCGCATTTTGACCTTGCGTTGACCGTTTGCGCCATGCGCTACGTGTCCGACTTGCGCATCGGACGGATCAATCCACAGTACCTCGACTTCAGACTGAGCGTGGAGGGAAAAAAATACGATTTGGCCCAGTTTCTACGCGACCGAATCCTGACCGCTTCGGACCTGCACCCAGTCTTAGAAGAAGTGGAACCTCCCTTTGCTGCCTACCGCAGGACCGAGCAGGCGCTCGCGCACTACATCGAACTGGCGCGTGCCGACGACGGGCAAAAACTTCCTCTTGTGACCAAGCCCGTCGAACCGGGCCAGGCCTATTCGGGGGTGCCACGTCTCGCCAGCCTCTTGCGACTCGTGGGTGACCTGCCGGCGGATGCCACGGTTCCCAGCGACACGCAAACCTATGGCGGGCCGCTGGTGGATGCAGTCAAACTCTTCCAGCGCCGCCACGGCCTGGATGCCGATGGCCGCCTTGGCTCCGCCACCATCAAGCAGCTCAATGTGCCCCTACAGGATCGGGTACGCCAACTGCAGCTAACGCTGGAGCGTTGGCGCTGGTTGCCGGCTGAGTTTTCCGCGCCGCCGATTATCGTGAATATCCCCGATTTTCGGCTGCGCGCCCTCGACGAAAACAATACGGTGGTGATGGATATGCGTGTGGTAGTCGGGAAAGCAATGCGCACGCAGACGCCAGTCTTTACACGCGACATAACCTACGTGGTCCTGCGGCCCTATTGGAACGTTCCGCCCAGCATTCTCCGCGGCGAGATTGTTGCGGCGATCCAACGAGATCGCAGCTACATTGCCCGCAAGAACTACGAGGTGACGACACCAGACGGCAAAATGGTCACTTCAGGAGATATTTCCGATGCAGTATTGGCGCAACTGCGAGCGGGAAAGCTCGCCGTACGGCAGAAGCCCGGCCCGTCCAACGCCTTGGGATTGATCAAACTGATATTTCCAAACGAACACAATGTGTATCTGCACAGTACGCCCTCTCAATCTCTATTCTCGCGCTCTCGCCGTGATTTCAGCCACGGCTGCATTCGCGTCGAAAAGCCCGCCGAACTAGCCGCGTGGGCGCTGCGCAACAATCCCGGTTGGACGCTGGAGCGGGTGCAGCAAGGGATGCAGAGCGGAAAGGATGATGTCACCGTGAACCTGTCGAAGCGAGTACCAGTCTTCATTGTTTACGGAACGGCGCTCGCCTATGAAAACGGCGAAGTCCATTTCAGTGATGACATTTACGGACACGATGCACGCCTTGCGGCGGCGCTGGCCAAGGGTTATTCCTATCGGTGATTCCGCAGACCTCGCTACCAGCGTCGGACGCGCCCCACGTCGACGTGCACAAAATCAGAAGCCGCGTAGTAGCCGACACCGCCCCGATGCAGGGCTAAGGCAGCATCCCTAAGTTGTGCGGTGGGAACCTCGGGCACCCGAATGTCGATGGCCATCGCTTGCATATGGAGACTATGGCGAGCAACTCCGTGTCCATGAGTACGGAGGAATTCGTTGCTCCAGGGCGTACGGTAACCGCAGACAACATGAATCTCAAGATTGGAATCTCCGAGGGCGGTAACTAGATCGTGGAGGAGGTCGAAAACCCGCGGGTCATACGCATGAATTTGATGAGTGCGGTGGTCGCCAAGATAACGGTTCAAGCGCTCCAGAGCTTCCTGATCGTAGCCTTCATCATTGCGATAAACAACGTTCAAGCGTTCACCGGTATGCGTGTGAAACAAATTCAGGCGGTACGGGCTGTCCGAAATGGCCTGCACTTTCCGCTCGGCGGCGGTGCGAGAGACCAGACCGCAGGTGAGGATCAGCGGCAACAGCAGAAGACTGCAAAGATTGCTTCGTAACCGGGGCAGGGGAAAGGCTCCTCAATTAGACTGGCCACCAACGGTGGCCCAGTTGTTATTGTAACAAGTGAGGCAATGCGACGCCGAGTCATGGTGTGGGTATGTGTTCTTCGCGTCCGTGACTCCCGAATTGTCGCTAGGCTTGATCGGAAACGCCTCAGGCAGGACACTTTCACAACGAAGTGGAACTCGATCCGAGGCGTTTTCGATAAGCAGACTAGGAGGAAGCCGCTGGTGTTTGCGGCGGACGCGGTGGGCTATGGGATTTGAACCGCGGTTTGGGGCGCAACAGATCTATGGG